>NZ_JAVRGC010000029.1:0-577 GCF_031846005.1 Halomonas sp. LES1 | reverse complement strand
CATGAGCACAGAGAACACCACAGATACCCGTCAGGTCGTGGAAGGCAAGCAGAAGATGACGCCCTCGGAGGCCTTCGTGGAGACCCTGGTCGCCAACGGCGTCACCGACATGTTCGGCATCATGGGCTCGGCGTTCATGGACGCCATGGACATCTTCGCCCCGGCCGGCATCCGCCTGGTGCCGGTGGTGCACGAGCAGGGCGCCGCCCACATGGCCGATGGCTATGCCCGCGTTTCGGGCCGCCACGGCACGGTGATCGGCCAGAACGGTCCCGGTATCTCCAACTGTGTGACCGGTATTGCGGCGGCCTACTGGGCACACAGCCCGGTGGTGATCGTCACCCCCGAGGCGGGCACCAACGGCATCGGCCTGGGCGGCTTCCAGGAGTGCCACCAGCTGCCGATGTTCCAGGAGTTCACCAAGTATCAGGGCCACGTGACCCATCCGGCACGGATGGCCGAATACACCGGACGCTGTTTCGACCGGGCGATGTCCGAGATGGGGCCGACCCAGCTCAACATCCCGCGTGACTACTTCTACGGCGAGATCGAGTGCGAGATTCCCAAGCCGGCGCGT
>NZ_JAVRGC010000027.1:0-638 GCF_031846005.1 Halomonas sp. LES1 | reverse complement strand
GCGAGTCTGGGCTCTGGCCGAGCGCGCCTTCTCCTGGGGGGACGTGACCGAGTTTCTGCGCATTCCCTATGGCTATCTGATCGGGTTGATCTCGATCATGTTGGCACTCTCGGCCCTGCTGACCCTGGCACGGGCGATCCTCTATCTACTGGAAGGTTTCAAGGTGATCAAGCGAGGCGGCCCGTTGAGCCCTGGAGGGAACCATGACTGAAGCGCTCTATGGATTTGCTGCCCTGCTGGTACTGGTGTTCCTGCGGGTGCCGCTGGCCTTCGCCATGGGCATCGTGGGCTTTGCCGGCTTCTACTACCTGACCGGCAACGTGAATGCCGCCGAGGCGATGGCGGCCCGGCGAGTGGTGGATACCGCCATGGATTACGGGCTGTCGGTGATCCCGCTGTTTATCCTGATGGGCAACTTCGTTTCCCATGCCGGGCTATCTGACGCCCTGTTTCGGGCCTCCAACGGCTTTCTGGGGCATCGCAAGGGAGGCCAGGCGATGGCCACCATCGTCGCCTGTGGAGGATTCAGCGCCATCTGCGGTTCGAGCCTGGCTACCTGTGCCACCATGGGGCGCGTGGCGATGCCGCAGATGCGCAAGTATGGCTACAAGGACTCCCTGGCCTCTGCTTCCATCGCC
>NZ_JAVRGC010000026.1:0-798 GCF_031846005.1 Halomonas sp. LES1 | reverse complement strand
TGACCGAGACGAGCATCCGCGAGCTGTTCGCCGCCGGCTTTATCCCCGGCATTCTGGGCATCTTCCTCTATCTGGGGGCGGTGAAGTGGGTGCTGTGGCGCGATCCGGAGGCGGGTCCGGCGGCACAGAAGGTGCCGTGGCCGGAGCGCATCGCCGCGCTGAAGAGCGTGGGCAGCACGCTGGCGCTGTTCGTGCTGGTGATCGGCGGTATCTACCTGGGTATCTTCACCCCCACCGAGGCCGCCGGCATCGGGGCCATGGGGGCGTTTCTGATCGCCCTGATGCGTCGCTCGCTGTCGCCACGTGTGCTGATGAACGTGCTGATGGACACGGTGCGAACCACGGCCATGCTCTTTGCGGTGGTGCTGACGGCACTGATCTTCGCCAACTTCATCAACCGGGCCGGGCTGCCCAATGATCTGCTGGCGCTGGTCAGCGGCATGAACGTGGCACCCTTCGTGGTGATTCTGACGATCATCGCCATCTACGTGGTGCTGGGCTGTGTGTTCGAGAGCATGTCGATGTTGCTGTTGACGGTGCCGGTCTTCTTCCCGGTGGTCGCGGGGCTCGGCTACGACCTGGTGTGGTTCGGCATCCTGGTGGTGATCGTGATCGAGATCAGCCTGATCACGCCGCCGGTGGGAATGAACGTCTTCGTGCTGCGGGCGGTGCTGCCGGACGTGGCGACGGGAACGATCTTCCGCGGTGTGACGCCGTTCTGGGTGGCGGGCACGCTTCGCGCCTTGCTGGTGCTGCTGTTGCCGGGCATTGTGCTCTTCCTTCCCGATCTGCTCTATT
>NZ_JAVRGC010000025.1:0-846 GCF_031846005.1 Halomonas sp. LES1 | reverse complement strand
ATAGCATCACCGAAGATGCCGTACCCAACTCGGTAAGCGGCAATGTTGTCACCAACGATACCGTCGGTGCCGACGGGGCGAACGTGACCGCGATTACCAGCACCAATGCGCCCGGTAATACGGCAACGAACACCGCGGATGTTCTGGAAATAGTCGGCGAGTTCGGCACACTCACCATCAACCCAGACGGCTCCTACACCTACGCGCTGGATAACGACAACCTTGTTGTTCAGGGGCTAAGTGAAAATCAAACGCTGACCGACACCTTCACCTACACCTTGACCGACGGTGACACGGACACGGCCAGTGCCGATCTTGTGATCACCATCAACGGCACCAACGACGGTGTGACACTGGACGTGCCGGTGGACACCACCGCGACCACGCCGGATGGCGACACCACCGATCAGGTGGTCTTCGAGAGTGGCCTGACCGGCGGCTCCAACCCGAACGCGGCCGACACCCAAGTTGCATCCAGCTTCACCCTGAAGGCGCTGGACGGTTTGGCCGCCACCGATGCGGTCACCATTGCTTACACCGATGCGAACGGTGATGCGGCCAACTTGGTGTTGAGCAAGGCCGACATCGAAAACCTCGGCACAACAAACCAAACAATCACCACGCAATACGGTGAACTGGTGCTGAACGGGTATGCCCAGGCGGCAGATGGCACCATCACCGTCGACTACGAATACACCCTGACGAACGCACCGGCCGTCGATGCGACCGATGTCACCGACAGCTTTGGCATAACGGCCAAGGACGACGGCGTCGAAACCGAAACCGCGACACAGAACCTCGACATCAAGATTGTCGACGATGCGCCGACCGCGGTTGATGATGCCA
>NZ_JAVRGC010000024.1:0-851 GCF_031846005.1 Halomonas sp. LES1 | reverse complement strand
GATGCGACCGATGTCACCGACAGCTTTGGCATAACGGCCAAGGACGACGGCGTCGAAACCGAAACCGCGACACAGAACCTCGACATCAAGATTGTCGACGATGCGCCGACCGCGGTTGATGATGCCAGCAGCATCACCGAAGACAGCACCGTGGCGGCCAGTGGCAACGTGATCGGCGGCGCGAACGCCTCCGCCAACGATGCCGCGGATACCGTGGGTGCCGATGGCGCTACCGTCACCGCCATTGCCAGCAACAACGTTAGCGGCAATACGCCCAGCACCAATGCCGATGGCGACCGGGTGATTGACGGCGAGTTCGGCACCCTGACCATCAAGTCTGATGGCAGTTACGACTATGTGTTGGACAACACCAACCTGAACGTACAGGGCCTGCTGGCTGGCGAAAGCCTGAGCGAGACGTTCACCTACACCCTGACCGATGGCGATGGGGATACCGCGGACGCGATCCTGGATCTGACCATCAACGGCGCCGACGATGGCGTGACGGTCACGGTACCGGCGGACATCGCCGCGACCACGCCGGATGGCGACAACACGGATCACGTTGTCTTTGAAAGTGGCTTGGCCGATGGCTCGAACCCGAGCGCAACCGATACCCAAGTAGTGTCCAACTTTACCCTTAAGGCGCTGGATGGCCTGGCGACCGACGGCGGTGTGACGCTGGCGTACACCAACGTGAACGGCGAAGCGCGCACGCTCTCATTGAGCAAGGCGCAGGTTGAAGCGCTGGCGACTCAGAGCCAGACGATTGACACCCAATACGGTGAATTGGTGCTCAACGGCTACCAGCAAGCCGTCGATGGCACCATCACCATTGACTATAACTACAC
>NZ_JAVRGC010000023.1:0-873 GCF_031846005.1 Halomonas sp. LES1 | reverse complement strand
GGAGTGGACTGCACCAGAAGTGGTTAGCTTAACCTTCGGGAGAGCGATCACCACGGTGTGGCTCATGACTGGGGTGAAGTCGTAACAAGGTAGCCGTAGGGGAACCTGCGGCTGGATCACCTCCTTATCGACTATGTCACCGACTGTCGGCAAGTGCTCACAATGAATTACCTGATCGACCAGAGCAAAAGACTGTTTGGGTTACCCATTCAGTGGTTTCGCCGGGTCTGCCGCTCAGTTGGTAAGAGCGCACCCCCCCTGACCTTATGAAAAGTAGGGTGAGGTCGGCAGATTGCTGGAGAGGACCCGACTGATAGCGCCGGGTCTGTAGCTCAGTTGGTTAGAGCGCACCCCTGATAAGGGTGAGGTCGGCAGTTCGAGTCTGCCCAGACCCACCAATTTGCGTGACACGTTGTTGCTTCTCTTCTCGTGTACCTGCTACACATTGTCGAAAAGCACATTGTCTCACTCAGATTATCCGGGGCCATAGCTCAGCTGGGAGAGCGCCTGCCTTGCACGCAGGAGGTCAGCGGTTCGATCCCGCTTGGCTCCACCATCTTGCAGAAGGTCAGCGTTTCGAGCGAAACGTCGCACCGCCCGCTTGGCTCCACCATCGCTACCCCACAGTCTTACCTGATCGGATCCACAGTCATAAGCCAGCATCACACCGCGATGTCAGGTTTATGACTGTCGATTGACAGTCTGCTCTTTAACAATGTGATTCATGCTGACAAACGTTCTTTCCGCAAGGAAAGAACACGAGATACGTTTCAAGCGCGTATCCGGCAATGTCGTGTGTCATCGCGGACCAGACCCTTTGGGGTTATATGGTCAAGCGATGAAGCGCATACGGTGGATGCCTAGGCAGCCAGA
>NZ_JAVRGC010000022.1:0-1234 GCF_031846005.1 Halomonas sp. LES1 | reverse complement strand
TCCTGATACTTCTCGAGCATGCGCACCGGCTTCTTCAGGGCGTCACGGCGGAAGGGGTCGCCCAGCTCGCGGGTGCACATGACCTCGATGACGCAGGTCTTGCCTTCGTTCATCTGCATGTCCACGGCCTTCTTCAGCGCCGGGCCCACGTCTTCCAGACGGTCCACGGTGATGCCCTCGGCACCCATCGCCCGACCGATCTCGGCGAAGCTCTGGTTGTCCAGCTCGCCCGCCACGAAGCGACGGTTGTAGAACTCGACCTGGTTCTTCTTCTCGGCGCCCCACTGGCGGTTATGGAACACCACCGCGGTCACCGGAATGTCGTGACGCACCGCGGTCATGATCTCCATCAGGCTCATGCCCCAGGCACCGTCACCGGCGTAGGCGATCGCCGGACGCTCCGGTGCGGCCACCTTGGCCCCCATGATGGTCGGCAGTGCATAGCCGCAGTTGCCGAAGCTCATCGGCGCGAAGAAGCTGCGCGGCTTCTCGAAGCGCAGGTAGCTGTGCGCCACCGCGTTGATGTTGCCGATGTCGGTGGAGACCATGACGTCTTCCGGCATCGCCTTCTCCAGCTCGCGCAGCACCTGACGCGGATGCAGGTACTCGCCGCCGGAGAACGGGGTCTCGTCCTTGGCCTCGTCGATGGCGTCGAGGCTGAACGGGTCCTTCTCGTGGGTCCACTCGTCCAGCTCGCGCTCCCAGGCCGCCTTCTCGCTGGCGATCTGCTCGGCGCGCTCGCCCTTGCTGGCGTCGCAGACCAGCTCACGACCGGCCAGGCGCTCGGTGATCGCCTCGGCGGCTTCCTTGGCATCACCGCAGATGCCCACCGCGATCTTCTTCACCAGACCCAGCATCTTGTGGTCGGCGTCGATCTGGATGATCTTGGCATCCTTCGGCCAGTAGTCCATGCCGTGCTGCGGCAGGGTGCCGAACGGCCCCAGGCGCGTGCCCAGTGCCACCACCACGTCGGCCTGGGAGATCAGCTTCATGCCGGCCTTGGAGCCCTGGTAGCCCAGCGGGCCGCACCACAGCGGGTGGCTGGCCGGGAAGGAGTCGTTGTGCTGGTAGCTGTTGACCACCGGCGCACCCAGCCGCTCGGCCAGCGCCTTACAGGCCTCGACGCCGTCGGCCATCACCACGCCGCCACCGGAGACGATCACCGGGAACTTGGCATTGGCCAAGAGCTCGGCGGCCTCGTTGAGGGTCTTGGTGCCGCCCGGGCCGCGGTCGA
>NZ_JAVRGC010000021.1:0-1403 GCF_031846005.1 Halomonas sp. LES1 | reverse complement strand
TAGTGGGGGATAACCTGGGGAAACTCAGGCTAATACCGCATACGTCCTACGGGAGAAAGCAGGGGATCTTCGGACCTTGCGCTATCGGATGAGCCTATGTCGGATTAGCTAGTTGGTGAGGTAACGGCTCACCAAGGCCGCGATCCGTAGCTGGTCTGAGAGGATGATCAGCCACATCGGGACTGAGACACGGCCCGAACTCCTACGGGAGGCAGCAGTGGGGAATATTGGACAATGGGCGAAAGCCTGATCCAGCCATGCCGCGTGTGTGAAGAAGGCCTTCGGGTTGTAAAGCACTTTCAGTGGGGAAGAAATCCTCAGGGCCAATACCCCTGAGGGAGGACATCACCCACAGAAGAAGCACCGGCTAACTCCGTGCCAGCAGCCGCGGTAATACGGAGGGTGCAAGCGTTAATCGGAATTACTGGGCGTAAAGCGCGCGTAGGCGGCGTGATCAGCCGGTTGTGAAAGCCCCGGGCTCAACCTGGGAACGGCATCCGGAACTGTCACGCTAGAGTGCAGGAGAGGAAGGTAGAATTCCCGGTGTAGCGGTGAAATGCGTAGAGATCGGGAGGAATACCAGTGGCGAAGGCGGCCTTCTGGACTGACACTGACGCTGAGGTGCGAAAGCATGGGTAGCAAACAGGATTAGATACCCTGGTAGTCCATGCCGTAAACGATGTCGACTAGCCGTTGGGGTCCTTGTGACCTTTGTGGCGCAGTTAACGCGATAAGTCGACCGCCTGGGGAGTACGGCCGCAAGGTTAAAACTCAAATGAATTGACGGGGGCCCGCACAAGCGGTGGAGCATGTGGTTTAATTCGATGCAACGCGAAGAACCTTACCTACTCTTGACATCGTGCGAACTTTCCAGAGATGGATTGGTGCCTTCGGGAACGCACAGACAGGTGCTGCATGGCCGTCGTCAGCTCGTGTTGTGAAATGTTGGGTTAAGTCCCGTAACGAGCGCAACCCCTATCCCTATTTGCCAGCGATTCGGTCGGGAACTCTAGGGAGACTGCCGGTGACAAACCGGAGGAAGGTGGGGATGACGTCAGGTCATCATGGCCCTTACGAGTAGGGCTACACACGTGCTACAATGGCCGGTACAAAGGGTTGCGAAGCCGCGAGGTGTAGCTAATCCCGAAAAGCCGGTCTCAGTCCGGATCGGAGTCTGCAACTCGACTCCGTGAAGTCGGAATCGCTAGTAATCGTGAATCAGAATGTCACGGTGAATACGTTCCCGGGCCTTGTACACACCGCCCGTCACACCATGGGAGTGGACTGCACCAGAAGTGGTTAGCTTAACCTTCGGGAGAGCGATCACCACGGTGTGGCTCATGACTGGGGTGAAGTCGTAACAAGGTAGCCGTAGGGGAACCTGCGGCTGGATCACCTCCTTA
>NZ_JAVRGC010000020.1:0-1506 GCF_031846005.1 Halomonas sp. LES1 | reverse complement strand
CAAGGAAAGAACACGAGATACGTTTCAAGCGCGTATCCGGCAATGTCGTGTGTCATCGCGGACCAGACCCTTTGGGGTTATATGGTCAAGCGATGAAGCGCATACGGTGGATGCCTAGGCAGCCAGAGGCGATGAAAGACGTGGAAGCCTGCGATAAGGCTCGGCGAGGTGGCAAACAACCTGTGACCCGGGCATCTCTGAATGGGGAAACCCACCCACGGTAACGTGGGTATCCCGCACTGAATCCATAGGTGGCGGGAGGCGAACCAGGGGAACTGAAACATCTAAGTACCCTGAGGAAAAGAAATCAACCGAGATTCCCCCAGTAGCGGCGAGCGAACGGGGACCAGCCCTTAAGCAGGTGACTGATTAGACGAACGCGTTGGGAAGCGCGGCCATAGTGGGTGATAGCCCCGTAGTCGAAAATCTGATCCTGTGAAATCGAGTAGGTCGGGGCACGAGAAACCTTGACTGAAGACGGGGGGACCATCCTCCAAGGCTAAATACTCCTGGCTGACCGATAGTGAACCAGTACCGTGAGGGAAAGGCGAAAAGAACCCCGGAGAGGGGAGTGAAATAGATCCTGAAACCGTATGCGTACAAGCAGTGGGAGCAGACTCGTTCTGTGACCGCGTACCTTTTGTATAATGGGTCAGCGACTTATTTTCAGTGGCGAGCTTAACCGTATAGGGGAGGCGTAGGGAAACCGAGTCTTAACTGGGCGACCAGTCGCTGGGAATAGACCCGAAACCGGGCGATCTATCCATGAGCAGGTTGAAGGTTGAGTAACATCAACTGGAGGACCGAACCCACGTATGTTGAAAAATGCGGGGATGACTTGTGGATCGGAGTGAAAGGCTAATCAAGCCCGGAGATAGCTGGTTCTCCTCGAAAGCTATTTAGGTAGCGCCTCACGTAGCACCGCCGGGGGTAGAGCACTGTTTCGGCTAGGGGGTCATCCCGACTTACCAACCCGAGGCAAACTCCGAATACCGGTGAGTGACGCGTGGGAGACACACAGTGGGTGCTAACGTCCATTGTGAAAAGGGAAACAACCCAGACCGTCAGCTAAGGTCCCCAAATCCTGGTTAAGTGGGAAACGATGTGGGAAGGCTCAGACAGCTAGGAGGTTGGCTTAGAAGCAGCCATCCTTTAAAGAAAGCGTAATAGCTCACTAGTCGAGTCGGCCTGCGCGGAAGATATAACGGGGCTAAACCAGGTACCGAAGCTACGGGTTCATCGAATGATGAGCGGTAGAGGAGCGTCGTGTAAGCCAATGAAGGGAGATCGAGAGGTCTGCTGGAGGTATCACGAGTGCGAATGCTGACATGAGTAACGACAAGGGAGGTGAAAAACCTCCCCGCCGGAAGACCAAGGGTTTCTGTTCGACGCTAATCGGAGCAGAGTGAGTCGGCCCCTAAGGCGAGGCCGAAAGGCGTAGTCGATGGGAAACGGGTTAATATTCCCGTACCTCACTGTATTGCGATGGGGAGACGGAGAAGGCTA
>NZ_JAVRGC010000001.1:0-868567 GCF_031846005.1 Halomonas sp. LES1 | reverse complement strand
CCGTGGACATGCAGATGAACGAAGGCAAGACCTGCGTCATCGAGGTCATGTGCACCCGCGAGCTGGGCGACCCCTTCCGCCGTGACGCCCTGAAGAAGCCGGTGCGCATGCTCGAGAAGTATCAGGACTACGTCTGATCCTGAAGCTCTAATGTAAGGGCGTCCCCCCGCAGTACCGGGGGAAATGAAACCCCGGTTCAACGGCCTCATGCGCCGTTGAGCCGGGGTTTCCGTGTTCAGGTTTCATGTCAATTGGATGGCCATGGAGGTGGCGAACAACACTGCTCTTGCCGGCTTCTCTGGCCCAACAGCCGGTATGTATCTGGCGCTAATGTCCTGGGTGCTTTGTCAGTAGTCTTGGGTTGTACGCGGCCCAGGTGTCGCCACGATCAGCCAGCTGCCCGGCAGGGCAGTACCGATAACGACAACTCACCAGGAGTCCATCATGAGTCAGCCGACCACCGAGTTTCTGCAGGCCTTTAGCGATGCTCTCAACAATCACGACATCGACGCGATCATGTCGATGATGACCGATGACTGCGTCTTCCACGCCGTTGGCGGTCCCGATCTGCTTGGCAAGAGCTTTGTTGGTCAGGAGGAGGTGCGCCAGGGTCTCGAGAACGCCTGGAAGAGTGCTCCCGATGCCGCCTGGGTCGATGCCGAACATCATGTCGTCGGTGACAAGGGCTTCACCGAGTCGACCTACAAGGGTACCACCACCGACGGCGTACGCTCCGAGGCGCGCATGATCGACGCCTTCACTTTCCGCGATGGCAAGATCGCCGTGAAGAACGCCTTCCGCAAGAACCGTCCGCCCGTCAACGCCTGATTGTTTCGGGTTCGAGCACAGTATCCAGACTGCTAGGAGTCCGATCATGGAGACAACAATGCCAAGAAGCGGGGTGGAGAACGAGGCGACCAAGACCTCACCCGCCCAGCCATATGATCCGGCCTATGACCCCCTGAAGAGTACCACTCCGGGGACGGGTCGTGACTATGCGCCGACCTACTGGATCGGCACCGCCGGCGAGCCGCCGGCCGATGATGGGCCCATCACCCAGGACACGGATGCCGATGTGGTCATCATCGGTTCCGGCTTCACGGGACTCACGGCGGCGATCTTCCTGGCTCAGGAGTACGGCATCAAGGCCACCGTGCTCGAGGCCAACCGTACCAGCTGGGGCTGCTCGACCCGCAACGGCGGCCAGGCTCAGTGTGCCTCGGGCCGTCTCAAGCGCTCCCAGTGGATCCAGCGCTACGGCCTGGACACGGCGCTCAAGCTGCATCGCGAATGCCTCGATGGCATGGCGACGTTCAAGGAGCTGATCAAGGATATCGACTGCGAACCGCAGCCGGGAGGTCACCTCTACGTGGCCCACCGCGACAAGGTCATGCCGACCCTCGAGAAAGAGGCCAAGCTGCTGCGCGAGACCTTCGACTACGATGCCCGAATCCTCGATGCCGATACGGTGAAGCGTGAGTGGCTCGGCGACCAGGAGGCGGCCGGCGCCATGCACGAACCCGAAGGCATCGGTATCCATGCCGGCAAGCTGGCCTTCGGTTATCACCGCAAGGCGCGGGCACTGGGCGTGAAGATCCATCCGGCAAGCCCGGTACAGGGTTTCGAGACCCGTGGCGGCGTGCACTATCTGCAGACCCCTGGGGGGGTGGTGAAGGCGCGGGCCGTGGGCATCGCCACCGGCGGCTACACCTCCCAAAGCCTGCATCGCGAGCTAAAGAACCGGCTGCTGCCGATCCTCTCGAACTCCATCGTCACGCGCAAGCTGACCGATGACGAGATCGAGGCCTGTGGCCTGCGCACGCGTCAGGTCATCACCGACACGCGCATTCTGCGTCACTACTATCGCCTGTTGCCGGACAACCGCCTGCAGATCGGCAGCCGCAGTGCCATCACGGGCCGGGACGCCCCACAGCAGAAGTACAAGGATATGCTGGTGGGTAACATGCACCGCAAGTTCCCGGCGCTCCAGGGCGTCGATATCGACTATTCCTGGTGGGGCTGGGTGGATGTCAGTCACGACATGATGCCACGCATCCATCAGCCCGATGCCAAGGAGACGGTCTACTACGCCCTGGGCTACGGCGGCAACGGCGTGATGTACTCCGCCCAGGCGGGGCGGCGTTTGGCACAGTGGATCGCCGGTCATGGCCAGGAGCTGGATCTGCCGATCTTCACCTCCAAACTGCCGTACCCAAATGTCCGTGAGATGGTTGAGTCACAGGCCTTCGCGCCCTTCCGGCGCTTCGGCCAGCGTTTCCTGTATCGCTGGTACCACCTAAAGGATGAGGTGCTCTGAGCGTCGATTACCGGCTTGGCGGGTCTGGGCCCGCCGAACCGTTATCGCGCTCCTTAGTCACCAGCTCTGCTCGATGAAGGAAGTCAGAGCAGGATTGGTGTTATCAGCATGCCAGGCGAGCTCAATACTCAGCCTGGCATTGCTGTTTTCCAGCGGACGAATGGCGATGTCACTGCGTTCGTGGCTCAGCTCGCAATCCGGATAGAGGGTTACGCCCATTCGGGCAGCCACTAGCCCGAAGATGCTGTCGCTATTGGGTGCTTCCAGCGCGACACGAGGAATGAACCCTGATTTGAGACAGTAGGACTGCAGGTGAGGAATGAAATGACGCCAGCTATCGGAGTTGCCGAGTATAAAAGGTTCATTGGCTAGGGCCTCGAGGGGAATTGCCCGCCATTCTGCCAACGGGTGGTCGCGAGGTAATACCGCTACATAGGGCGCCTGGTAGAAGGTGCGATGAACGATCTTGTCGGATGTTACAGGGCCGATCAAGAGTCCCAGGTCGAGCCGGCCGGCTTCCAGATCTTCCAGCTGAGCGTGGGAGTCGCGCCGTCTCAGCTCGATACTGACATCGGGAAAGGCCTCGTAGAATCGTGACAGACGCCTGGGTAGAGGTCCATTGATGGCAAAGTCGATATACCCGATCGCCAAGTGACCGGATTCGCCGCCAGCCGCTCTAATGGCACTGGCGCCGGCATCCTCCAGGATGTCGGCCGCTTTCCTACATTCCCTATAAAACGCCTCTCCTCCCGCCGTTAGCGCGACATTGCGGTTGTCTCGTTTAAGCAGTGTCACACCTAGCTGCGTCTCGAGTTGACGGATTGCCCTGCTGACCGCCGGTTGTGCCACGTGAAGCCGCTCTGACGCGCGGCGGAAATGCAGTTCTTCAGCAACTGCCATGAAATAGCGTATCTGAGACTGTAGATAACGACTCATTTGATGCCTTGGGAGTATCAGTTGTTAGCGTTTGTTAGCGTTTTGATATTATACGAGGCGACTTTGTCTCGCTACCTTGAGAGGTGCAGTGCAGGTCGCCCAAGCGACTCGCCCCTTCGAATTACCTGACAACAAACTAACAAGGTAGGTAATTATGACTTTAGTGAATATCAATGCGCGCCGTCTGTGGCAGCGAATCATGTCCATGGCGGAAATCGGCGCTACCTCTTTAGGAGGGAGTTCGCGTTTGGCGTTGACCGACGAGGATCGTTGTGGTCGTGACCTGTTCATCGAGTGGTGTCGCCAAGCCAACTGTGAGGTTCGTATCGACCGCCTGGGTAATATCTTTGCCCGCCGGCCCGGGACCGACCCCGAATGCCTCCCCATCGCCTGCGGAAGCCATCTGGACACTCAGCCTCTAGGGGGTCGTTTCGATGGTGTCTTTGGCGTGCTGGCTGGCCTGGAAGTGCTCGAGACACTCAATGACAACGGCATACAGACTCGCAGCCCGCTGGAGGTCTGCGTATGGACCAACGAGGAGGGGGCACGTTTCACGCCGCCGATGCTGGCCTCCGGCGTTCATGCAGGTGTCTATTCGCTGGAGTATGCGCTGGCCCGTCAGGACGACCATGGTATCTCCCTGGCGGAGGCCTTGGAGGCTATTGGCTATGTCGGTGAGGTGGCCTGTGGCAGTCATCGGCTGGGGGCTTTCCTGGAGGCCCATATCGAGCAGGGGCCAGTCCTCGAGCGGGAGCAGAAGACCGTCGGTGTGGTGTCCGGTGTCCAGGGTTCACGCTGGTATCGAGTGTCGCTGACCGGGCAGGAAGCGCATACCGGCTCCACTCCGATGCTGGGGCGGCGGGATGCGCTTGCCGCCGCCGCCCGTCTAATCGTGGAGGTGCAGACGATCGCCGACGCTCATGCGCCCCTGGCCGTGGCCAGTGTCGGACATATCGAGAATGTGCCGAACTCACCCAACACCCTCTCTGGCCAGGTGGAGCTGACAATTGATATGCGCCACCCCCGTGTCGAGGGGCAGGCGTCGATGGAGAGCGCGCTCAGGCAGGCGAGCGCGAAGGTAGCAGAGGATACCTCTGTCGTGGTTCAGCTCAACCGGATCATGGATACACCCCCCGTTGATTTTCATCCTGACTGTATCGAGGTCATCGAAGAGGCCGCCAGCTCCAGGGGCTATCGTTACCGCCGCATGTTGTCAGGTGCCGGCCATGATGCCTGTCATCTTGCCGGTGTGACGCCTACGGCAATGATCTTCGTGCCCTGTGCCGGCGGTCTGAGCCACAACGAGGCCGAGCGCGCCGAGCTGAACGACCTGGCAGCGGGCACCAATGTGCTGCTTGATGCGATGCTGCATCTTGCCGAGCAGCCCCCTGAGGCTGATCAGGTCAGGGCTTCGGCGACCGCAGCCGCGGAGTGCAGTCAACACTGATACGAGCAGCGACAAGCCACCAACAGCTACGCATGCAGGCAATAACTCGCAACAAACAGTGTCAACAACAATAAGCACGAGGACTATCGTATGGAGTGGTACTACGGCTATATCGTGGCGTACTTCACGAGCATGTTCGCCATCGGTTTCTACTATTTTCTAAAGGTCAAGAACTCCGATGACTACCTGATTGCCGGGTGGAATATGGGGTTCTGGAAGATCGTAGGGACCCATATCAGTACCAACTGTGGCGCAGCCGTGTTCATCGGCTGGATCGGCATGGGTTTCACCGTTGGCATGTCGGGCTACTTCAAGTTCGCCGCACCGGCACTGCTGACCAGTATGCTGCTGATCATCCTGTTCAGCGCCCCTCTTCGTCGCCAACGGCTTTACACCTTGGCTGATCTTTTCGGCGAGCGGTTCGGCGCTCGGGTCGGATTGTTGCCCTCGGTGTTTTCCGCCTTTGTATACTCGGTGCCGACTACGGCACTGCAAATCGTCGGTATGAGCACCATCTTCCATATTGTCTTCAACATGGACGTCAAGGTAGGTATCGCTCTCTCCTTTGCGTTGATCTTGGGCTTCACCATTCTTGGTGGGTTGGTGGCCACCATCGTAACCGATGCTCTGCAGAGTGTGATCGTGGTGCTAGGTATCGTGATTCTGGCCGTGGTCGTGGTCAACTTCGGTGGTGGCTTCTCATCGATCATTGCCAATACGCCGGTGGACTACATCAGTCCAACGGGAGCAGGAGGGCTGAGCGATGTGCTGGTATTTGCGTTGACCGTGGCACCCTTCTATCTGGTGTGGCAGTCAACCTGGCAGCGCATTTTCGCCTCCAAGGACGAGCGGGTGGCGGTAAAGGCCGGCGTGACCGCCTATGCGTCACTGTTGGTGCTCACCCTGCTTCCTTTCGGTATCGGCGTGGTGGCCCGTCAGTTCGTCCCTCTCGACATGAACCCAAACCTGATCTTCTCCTATGTGACGGTTGAGCTGTTGCACCCGGCGGTCGGTGGCATCGTGGTCGTGGGTCTGCTCTCTGCGCTGATGACCGGTGCCGACTCCTTTATCCTTCAGGGTGCCTCGAATATCTCTCAGGACATCTACGCTCGAATGATCAACCCTGATGCCAACAACGATCAGAAGATGTTCGTGGCCAGGCTTAGTGTGGTGTTGATCGCAGTAGCGGCTCTCGGCGTTGCCTTCCTGATGACCGATATCATCTCGCTCTATCAGTGGGCACTGCGGCTGTCTGCGACAACCCTGGTGATTCCTTTCCTGGCGATTATGTTCTGGAGTCGGGTGACCGGGAAAGCCGTCATGGCGGGCATGATCCTGGCTTGTGCGACTACCTTGATCTGGCCGCTTTTCGATACCGGAATCGACCAGGTCTTTGCTGGTTTCCTGGTTTCTCTAGTGGTCATCGTGGGCGGAAGTTTGATCACCAAACATGGAGCAGAGGAGAGCGTGGCCGCCGTTTTCTGGGACGACTTGCCCTCCGCCTCGGCGCGACACCAGGAGCCGATTTCTGACACCCCCACCATTCAGGGTAGCCCCAAGGAGCAGTTGCAATGATCCGAGTCTATGAGGCCAGCAAGATCATCACCATGAACCCTTCACAGCCCGTGGCTACTCATGTGGCAGTAAAGGACGGCCGTATCTTGGCGGTGGGGGATATGGCAGTGATGCAGGAGCTTGGCGAGATTGAGGTGGATCGTCGCTTCGCCGACAACTGCCTGATGCCGGGTTTTGTCGAAGGTCATAGCCATGCCCTGGAGGGGGCCATGTGGGAGTACCCCTACGTGGGGTACTTCCCGCGCCGCGATCCTGAGGGGGAACGCTGGGCCGGTGCCCAGACCTTCGAGGCCGTTCAAACGCTGCTGCGAGATCAGGCGGCGGGGTTGCCGCCGGGTCAGCCACTGATCGCCTGGGGGTTCGACCCGGTCTACTTCGAGGGTGCCAGGCTCGACCGCAGACAGCTGGATGAGGCGGTCAACGACCGCCCTCTGGTGATCCTGCACGCCAGCCTACACGTGATGACCGTCAACTCTGCGATGCTCGAGCATGCAGGGCTGCACCAGCACGTGGCGATTGAAGGCATCATGCTTGGCGAAGACGGCCGACCTAACGGCGAACTTCAGGAAATGGCCGCCATGCACGCTGTCTTCGAAACCCTGGGCATGAATCTTTTCGAGATGGTAGGCGTCCCAGAGACGTTGCACCGTTACGGTAGAGTCGCCCGCAATGCCGGGGTGACCACCATTACGGATCTCTACAATCCATTGACCGATGAGGGTATCGCAACACTCAAGGAGGTAACCGCCGAGGAGAGCTATCCGGTGCGTCTGGTACCTGCTATGGCAGCGCTTGCCTGGTCGGTGGAAGATGGCATCCAGCGCCTGCAGGGCTGCCTCGAGCAAGGCAACGATAAGCTGCATTTCGGACCAGTTAAACTGATGACCGACGGCTCGATTCAGGGCTACACCGCACGCCTCAAGTGGCCGCATTATCATGATGGCCATGCCAATGGCATCTGGAATGCCCCCCCGGAGACACTCAGAGAGATAGTCGAAGCCTACCATCAGGCCGGTATCCAGCTGCATATCCATACCAACGGCGATGAGGCCGTCGAGTTGATGCTGAATGCGCTGCAGGGGGCATTGACGTTCTGGCCCAGGTGCGATCATCGCCACACCCTTCAGCACTGCCAGGTGATCGACCATGCCCAGATGCGACGAGCTGCCGTTCAGGACCTATGCCTGAACATGTTCGCCAACCATCTCTACTACTGGGGTGATATTCATCGCCAGCGTACCCTGGGGCATGAACGCTGCCAGCGACTCGAACCGCTGGCCAGCGCTGCACGATTAAGGATTCCCACTGCCATCCACAGTGATGCCCCGGTCACCCCGCTAGGGCCGCTATTCACCGCTTGGTGCGCGGTCATGCGCCAGACTGCCACGGGTCAGGTGTTGGGTGAGAGGGAGCGGGTTTCAGTCCAGCAGGCATTGGAGATGGTTACGCTGGGAGCCGCCTATACGTTGCACCTTGATCATCTGGTGGGCAGCCTTGAAATCGGCAAGTTCGCCGATATGGTCGCGTTGGACCGTGATCCGCTGGCGTCAACGCCGCAGGAACTCAAGGATATCCAGGTATTGGCAACGGTGCTGGGAGGGCGCGTGCATGAGGCCGAGTGAGGTGGCTGAGGCGCCGCTTACGGTAATCAGCGGCTTTTTGGGTGCGGGCAAGACGACCTATCTCAATGAGCTGATTCGGCAAGGGATTCCCGAGGACTCGCTGATAGTGATCAACGATTTTGGCGATATCAATATCGATGCCGAGCTGATCGATTACCGCGATGATCGAATGATCCAGCTGAGCAATGGTTGTCTCTGCTGCACCCTGGGGGGCACTCTGGCCGAGCAGCTGGCCGAGGCCATGCGACTCAAGCAGGCGCCGCGAGCGGTGTTTATCGAGACCAGCGGGGTCGCCGATCCTGCGCGCATCGCCGATATTGCCCGTGTTTCGAAACGCCTGAAGCTCGAGGAGGTCGTTTGCCTGGTCGACGGCAGTCGTATCGAGACCCATCGCGACGATCGGCTGGTCGGCGAAACCTGGCACGCCCAGATTCGCGCCGCGACACGTCTGTTGGTCAACCGACTTACCGGGGCTGATAAGCCACAGGCGCTGCTTGACGGACTACAGAAGCTGAATCCGGAGGCGTTAATTGAGCCTATGGAGGAAGGAAGAGCACGCGAGGTGCGTCCTGCTCCGGCACGGACTTTCATGACACCGGTTGCTACTGGGGCACCACTGGATCACGCCGGCGGTGGCCCGGGTGGCTGGCGTTCGGCAAGCTTGACGATGTCCAGCGCCGTGGATCTAGAACGGCTACAGGAGCTTCTGCTTGAACATGATGATGTGCTGCTGCGTGCCAAGGGGTTTGTTCATTGTCAGCGCCGAAATAGCCGACAACTGCTGCAGTTCAGCGGTGGGCGACTGCATTTTCGGCCGGCGCCAGTGGCCGGCCATAATCAGGTGGTCTGTATCGGTCGCGCTGGCAAGCGTTTTGAGGCGCTATTGACCACGCTGGCGACCCTGTGACTGCGGCCGAGTGGTGATAGTTGGTGTGGGGGCCATTCCCTGAGCGCGGCGCTAGATCGAAGGCGGGGTATCACAGGCCTGCATGGCCAGCGGTATCAGTGCCGCAAGGCGTGCGATCCCCTCCTCGATACGATCATCGGCAATCGCCGAAAAGCCGAGTCGGAAGTACTCTCTACGAGGAGTATCGAAGAAGTGGATGTCGCCGCATTCGATCAGAATGCTCTGCTCGGCGGCCAGGCGCCTGAGCTTTTGGCAATCGAGGCCCTCAGGCCCCTTGATCCAGAAGCAGGAACCACCGTAGGTGGAAGGCAACGCTGCGTGAGGCATGTGACGGGCCAGGGCATCTCTCATCAGCTGCCAGCGTCTGTGGTATGCCTGATGCATCTGACGCAGCAGGGCGTCGTGATAGCCGCGGTCGAGAAACAGCGCCACGGCACGCTGGTTGTTGGTCGGCGGATGCCGCAGCATCAAGCGTCTCAGCGCTCGAGCTTCGCGAATCAACGTGGGGTGGCCGACCATATAGCCCAGACGTAGCCCGGGTGCCAGGGTCTTGGAGAGACTGCCTACATAGATGACCCGCTTGTGGCGATCGAGGCTCTTGAGTGCCGGGGTGGGGGTATCCAGATAATTGGTTTCACTCTCGTAGTCGTCTTCGATGATCAGGAAGTTATGGATCTCGGCCATGTCCAGCAGTTTACGCCGACGCTCCAGAGGCATGGTGACCGTGGTTGGTGATTGATGGCTGGGCGTGGCATAGACGAAATCGCAACTTGCGATATCGGCGTCCAGTCGCATCCCCTGCTCATCGACCGGTAGCAGCAGAATATCGTCCGTAAAGGTACGTGCGGTGTTGTAAACATCAACGTAGCCCGGGTTTTCCATGCCGAATCGCCGCCCGGCCTTGAGCATCAGCATGCAGGTGATCCATAGCGCCTGTTGGGCACCCACCGTCACCAGGATCTCCTCGGGTTTGGCCCAGACTCCGCGGCGGGGGAGCAGGCGCTGGTGGATTTGCTCGATCAGCATCGGGTCATCGTTGTTGAGATGATCCACGGCCCAGCTGCGGATGGCCGGTACGCTCATCGAGTCGCGACTACACTCGCGCCAGCGTTGGGTAGGGAACAGGTCAGGATCGATCTGGCCGTACAGGAACGGGTAGTCGTAGCTGGGCCAGTCATTGGGCTTGTTGATGGTCTTCTGCCGGGAAGGATGCATGGTCAGGAGCTCTTCCCAGGGCAGTCGGTCGGCTTCGATATCATTGAGACGTACCGGCTTTTCGGCGTGGCCCTTTAGGATCTCGGGGTTGACGAAGTAGCCGCTGCGCTCCCTGGCGAGCAGATAACCGTCGTCCAGCAACTGTTCATAGGCCAGCATCACGGTGTTGCGGGCCACGTTCAGGTCCCTGGCCAGCTTGCGGCTCGAGGGGAGGGCCTGCTCCAGTGGCAGGTGGCCGTTGAGGATGGCGCGAGCGATCTGTTCCCGAAGCTGACGCTGCAGGCTATCAGGCAGATTGGGATCGAGATGGAAAAGTAGCTCGCTCATGGGTGCGCTGTCCTTATCTTACCAACGGTGGAATGGGCTGTGCCGCCATGGCTCGATGGCAGTTCGCGTTGGTGGTGCTGTCCATTGTACTTGGTTATTTTCCTTTATAAATCCATTTGTTACAGCTGGACCAAAGGGTAATGCCGCACTGGTACTAGTCGGTGGTCTGGTAAGTGCGTAGAACCCGAAGTATGGAAAGGTGATAACTCCTGTTCCATGCAAGGAGATGGAGGAGAGTAGGGCCTGAAGGGACGAGACACCACCCTGACATGACTCCCCGAGTGTTGACGTGCCGGCAGAGCCCTCTTCGATGATCAGTGTTGCTGGTCACCTGCCATTTACCTGTCGTCAACGACAACAACAACCCTTGGAGCTCCCTATGCGTATTCAGAAACTTGTTCTTCCCATGGCGGTATCCGCTGTGAGTCTTGCGCTGAGTGGCAACGCGATGGCCGAGACCTGGAAAATGGCAGTCGGCGACGCCGCCGGTGGCACCCAGTATGAACTTGGCAAGACCTTTGCCGAACTGATCGAGGAGAAGACCGACGGCGATGTCACCGTGGACCTCTTTCCCAATGGTCAGCTCGGTAGCGAACAGGACACCGTCAACAATGCCAGCATGGGCTTGCTGGACCTCTCCATCGTCGCCATCAACAACATCACCCCGTTCTCGCCGACAGTGGGGGTGCTGACACTGCCCTACGTCATCCAGGGGGCCGAAGATGCCAAGCTGCTGACCCAGGAGGAGGTCGGTGAGGAGCTGGCCGAGAATACCATTCGAGATGCGGGTGTGCGTCTTCTCGGTTGGGCTTATTCAGGCTGCCGTCGTCTGACCAACTCCGCACGTCCAGTGGCTGAGCCGGCCGATCTCGACGGCCTGGTGATTCGAGTGCCCAAGAACGAGATCATGATTTCTGCCTACCAGTCCTGGGGCGTCAACCCCAACCCGCTGGCGTGGTCGGAAACCTTCACTGCCCTGCAGCAGGGTGTGGTCGATGGGCAGGATAACCCCTATATCACCATCGACGCCATGAAGTTCTACGAGGTTCAGGACTATGTTACCGACAGCTGTTATGTCTTCTCGCTGGAGCCGCTGATCATTGGCGAGGGGCAATTCCAGAGTCTGAGCCCAGAGCTTCAAGCAGCCGTGCTTGAGGCTGGTCAGGAAGCCACCGAGCACAGTTACAACTATCTGCTGGAAAGCGAGGAAGCCATCAAGCAGCGCCTGGTGGAAGAGCATGGCATGGAGATCGTCGAGCCTGCCAATGACGAGCAGGAGTGGATCGAACTTGCCACCGGCATCTGGCCTGATTTCTACGACAGCATCGGAGGCAAGGAAAAGCTGGACGAGGTTCTCGCCACGCTGGGTCGAGAGCCCGCTCCGGAGCAGTGATCCCGGTTTTATCATGATGGCGTGAAACGCCCCCTGCTCCGGCCGTTGGCCGGGGTAGGGCTGTTCCTAGAAGGTTCTCGCCTCAGGGGGTCGGCTTAATGAAACATTTCTTCAAGCTAATCGATAATCTGGAGAACTATCTCTGCCAGTTTCTCCTGGTTACCTTCGTAGCGCTGCTTTTCGCACAGATTCTGCTGCGCAACCTGTTCAGCTACTCGCTTCCATGGGGCGATGAGCTGGCGACATACGCCTTCGTCTGGTTTGCCTATCTCGGGGCGGTATATGCCACCAAGATGTCGGCGCACAACCGAGTGACGTTCCAGTTCAAGTTTCTTCCGCGCTGGGTGGAAAAGGTTTGTGGTCTTTTGACCGACCTGATCTGGATCGGATTCAATGCTGTATTTATCTATATGAGCTATGACTTCGTGTTCAACAGGATGAACCTGTTCTGGAAGTCTCAGACACTGGGCGTTCCGATGAAGTATTTCTATCTGATTCTTCCGATCGCCTTCACTGCCATGACGATCCGTATTCTTCAGAATAACTATTTAAGATTCATCAAGAAGGTAGATATCGTCGACCCCGAATCCCAGGAAGTCGAAAAACTCAAAAACACCGGTGGTGACGTGCAAGACACACCGGAAGGCGGGGAGAGATAGGCATGGATACGACGATTATTTACGTCCTGTTTGGGGTCTTCTTCCTGCTGTTGATCCTCGGAGCCCCGATCACAGTCTCCCTGGGGGTGGCCGCGCTGGCTACCTACCTCAGCCTGGGGGAAAACCCCATGGCATTCGTGCAGATCGCCTTCACCTCGGTGGGATCCTTTCCGCTGATGGCGTTGCCGGCGTTTATTCTTGCGGGAGCACTAATGGAGGCCGCGGGTATCTCCAAGCGGCTGGTGGATATCGCCGAGGCCTTCGCCGGACCGGTGACCGGTGGGCTGGCAGCGGCTACGGTGTTTGCCTGCATGTTCTTTGGCGCGATCTCGGGCTCCGGCCCCGCCACTACCGCGGCGGTGGGCATGCTGATGATCCCGGCCATGGCCAACCGTGGCTATGATCGAGGCTACGGCTCGGCCATTACCGCCTCCTCGGGTGGGCTGGGTGTTGTGATACCGCCGTCGATTCCCATGGTGATCTTCGGCATATCGGGTATGGGGCTGCAACCACCGCCGGAAGCCGTCGCCGAGCATGGCGCCTTTCAGACACTCTCCATTCCCAAGCTCTTTATCGCCGGCATCCTGCCGGGTGTCGTGATCGCCAGTTGCCTCTTGAGCATCAACTACTTTATTTCACGCAAGCGTGGCTATCGAGGCTTGACCGATCACTGGTCCTGGCCGCAGATCCGCGGCACCCTGCGCAAGGGTGTCTGGTCGATGCTGGCACCCATCATCATTCTGGGGGGCATCTATAGCGGTCTATTCACGCCTACCGAGTCCGCTGTCGTGGCTATCGTCTATACCTTGATCGTCGGCACCTTCCTGCACAAGGAGCTTGCATGGAAGCCCGCCATGCGGACGTTGGAGACCACCACCTGGATCACTGGACGCGTGTTGCTGATACTGTTCACGGCCACGGTCTTTGGGCGTCTGTTGGTGGAGCAGCGGGTACCGGCCTATATTGCCGAGGGGATGTTGAGCTTTACCGATAACATCTACCTGATCTGGGGCATGGTAATCTTCTTCCTGCTGTTTGTGGGTATGTTCATGGAGACTCTGGCGGCAATCATGATTCTGACGCCGGTGCTGCTGCCTATCATGTACATGCTGGGGATGGATCCGGTGCATGTGGGCATCGTCGTGGTCTGTGCCCTGGCGATTGGCTTCCAGACGCCACCACTGGGTGAGAATCTGTTCGTTGCTTCGGGTATTGGAGGAGCATCGATCGAGGAAATATCGCTCAAGGCACTACCTTTTGCCGGTGCTTCGATCGTGGCACTCTTTATCATTGCCTATTTCCCGCAGATCTCGCTGTGGTTACCCAGCCTGCTGGGCTACTGATCGGCCCACGATGAATCGCCATCAGGCCATGATGCTGGTGGCGGTCGAGGAGGAAGCATGAGTCATGGTATAGAGCGCATCCTGTGCTGCGTGGGTCTACGTGCTGATAGCGACTACGTGTTGCATCGAGCGATCTCCCTGGCACTGGCAACACAGGCCGAGCTGCATGTCTTGCATGCGGTCAAGGCACTTCCCGATGAAATGGCGAACACGCTGAAGGTCAATATTCGTGATCGTGACGTGCTAAATACATTAATGGAGCAGCGCATCGAGCAGGCTCGAGTTGAACTGGAAACCAGGCTCGATGCCTTCTGGCAACGCCACTCGCAACTGCATGAGGCCCTTGGCGACCGACAGATAGGTTGCACCGTGCTGGAAGGCTATCCATCGTCGGTAATTTCCCATTTTGCCAGCCGGGGAAAGTTTGACATGATCGTGGTAGCCGCCAACAAGCGTAGCTTTTCTGCCAGCTACGCGGGCAAGGTAACCAAGGGGGTGATCAAGAGGGCCAAAATCCCGGTAGTGGTGGTACCCAAGAGTTCTTGATAAGCAATGCATGAGTCGTTGGTTGATATAGGCAGAGATCGGGTTAAGTAACTCAGATTTGGCAAATGTCAGGCGCCACCCTTCGAAATGGGTGGCGTTTTTTTGTAATCATCAGCGATGTTCTTCAGTTATAAACTAACGTCAATTAGATGTTAGTCGTTGTGGTCCAATGTGGAAATCATTTCTGGACCTATCGGCTCTGTGGGTGACGTCCTAGTATCGAGTGTTGATATGGATTGGGCAAAAGACCTGTAGTCGTATGGATTGTGGCTATTTAAAGCAATGAGAGCCGCTTATTGCCAAGGGCTTTATGCTTTTTTGCTGGTTCCAGGTTTCGCAAGAAGCCCAAGGTGGGACAAGAAGAACGTAACCTAAAGACTTCCATAGGATGCCGGAAAAAATAGATTTTCTGACAATATCGTTGCATCTTTGGAACGAAGGAGAAATTTAATGGAACAAACCAGTCAGCTGAAGAAGTGTCTGAAACCGCATTGGGTATGGGCCATTGCATTTGGTTCCGCCGTCGGGTGGGGCAGCTTTGTGCTCCCCGCCGACTGGATCGCCACGGCAGGTCCAATGGGGGCCATCATCGGGCTGGCGATCGGGGCTCTGCTGATGATCATCATCGGCGTAAGTTATGGATTTCTGATAAAAATTTTTCCTGTGACAGGTGGAGGATTCTCCTACGCCTACCTGGGGTTCGGGCGCCAGCATGCGTTCTTCTGCGGGTGGTTCCTGACACTAGGATATATCTCCATCGTGGCACTGAATGCTTCCGCACTAGCTCTACTGGCGAAGTTTCTGGTGCCCGAAATAGCGACCTTCGGAAGAATGTACGCCATTGCCGGCTGGGAGGTCTATTTCGGAGAGGTGGCCATCGCCAGCCTGGCATTGATGCTGTTTGCCTGGATCAATATTCGTGGTGGTAGCCTCTCGGGAAAGAGCCAGTTCATCTTCTGCATGCTGCTGGTTGGCGGTGCCTTTCTGGTGGTTGTCGGGATGCTGGTTTCGCCTACCACGTCGTTCGACAACATGGTGCCGCTGTTTCAGCCGGAAAAGGCCACCTGGTCGGCGATTTTCGCCATCGTCGCCATTGCGCCCTGGGCCTATGTGGGATTCGACAGCGTACCCCAGGCGGCGGAGGAGTTCGACTTCTCACCGGCGAAGGCATTTATGCTGATTGTCCTCGCGTTGCTGATGGCGGCTGTGCACTACTCGGTTCTGATTGTCGCCACTTCGATCGCCATGCCCTGGACCGAGCTGGTGGCTAGCTCTCCGGTCTGGGGCACCGGTGAGATGGTGCAGGGCGTGCTGGGCAACCTGGGGCTCACGGTTCTGTCCGTGGCGCTGCTGATGGGGATCGCCACCGGTCTCAACGGCTTCTATATTTCCACCAGTCGCCTGCTGTTCGCTCAAGGGCGAGCGAAGTTCCTGCCCGAGATGTTTGCTCGGCTTCACCCCGTTCACGGCACTCCCTCCACCGGCATTCTGTTCACCTGCGGTATCTGCCTGCTGGCGCCCTGGTTCGGGCGTGAAGTGCTGCTGTGGATCGTCGACATGGCCGCCACCGGTGTGGCGATTGCCTACTTCTACTGCTGTGCGGTGGCCTACAAGTGCTTCAAGTGGTCTCCGGCCTGCGTGGGGCAACACTATGAGGGCTGCGTCTCGCCCTTCAAGAAGGTACTGTCGCTGATGGGGGCCCTTAGCAGCCTGTGCTTCCTGTCGCTGCTGCTGATTCCTGGTTCGCCGGGTGCCTTGAGCCTACCCTCCTGGATTGCCCTGGTGGCCTGGGGTGCCTTGGGAGCAGTCCTCTATGTCGCGCGTCGGCTGCATATTCACCAGATGCCCAAGCATAAGCTTGACCGCCTGATCCTGGCGGCCGGCGAGGGCTGACATCGAACGGCTGACTGGCTGAGATGGGGCCCTCGATCGCTACAAGGTGCTCGCAGGCCCCATGCTGTAGGATGGACTGCTAAGCCCACAGGGTGTCCTGAAGCTCCGATGCGATGCGCCGCATCAGCGGCGCCCATTCCTTTAGGCTTTCGATGGTGTGGCGCAGGCGAGGAGCATGAATGGCCAGCGTGGCCTGCATGCGACCTGCCTGGTCATAGACTGGTACCGCCACGGCAACCATGCCCTGAATGAATTCCTCATCATCGGTGCTCAGCTCCTGGCTGACAATCGTCTCCAGACGCGACTCGAGGTCGTCGGCCGTGGTGGCGGTGTAGGGGGTATGAGCTTCCAGCGGGAGGTGCTGGAGTAGTAAGCGTCGCTGATGGGGGGGCATCAACGCCAGGAATAGCTTTCCGCTGGCAGTGCAGTGAATCGGTAGGCGGGAGCCGGGTGGCAGCTGGATCCGCACCGGCCAGTTGGTCTCGACTCGCTCGTAGTACATGACCTCGTGGCCATCGAGCAGAGTCAGGTTGCACGTTTCGCCGACCTCATCTGCCAGACGCTTGAGCAGGATTCGCCGCGGAGCTTTCAGTCGCTCGTTTGAAAGCACTCCCATGGCGATGCAATGTAGGCGCTCGCCGGGCAGCAGGTGGCGACCCTCCAGATCGCGGATGACGAACTCCTGCTCCTCAAGCTGCTTCAGCAGGCGGTGTAGGGTTGGTTTGGGGATCTCCAGGCGTCGTTCCAGATCCGCGGCGCTCATGCCGTGAGGGGCCGTTGCGACGGCCTCGAGCAGCAACAGGCCCCGCTGTAGAGTGGAGTTGGTCGTATTGCGGCGTGAAGTGGAGCTGTCGGTCGGCATACGTAGGCCTCTTTGACGTGAAGCGGCAGTAAATGATCATGATAACGCGGCAAGCCCGAAGGGACTTGCCGCGTTTGCCGTTTACAGTGGTTAGCCGACAAGGAACAGCGACAGGGCCGGCCAGAGAGAAATTGCGATCCAACAGGTGATCAGGGCGATGAAGTAGGGAATCACGAACTTCACCAGGCGCAGATAGGGGATGCCAGTAATGCTGCTGGCCACGTAGAGGTTGAGACCAAAGAGTGGCGTTACGAAGCCAATGGCTGCCCCCACCAGGAAGATTACTGCAAAATGGATTGGGTCAACGCCGGCACTCTGGGCGATGGGCGCCAGAATAGGTGCCAGGATGATGGTGACTGGAAGGCTCTCCAGTATCATTCCGGCCACCAGGATCATCAGCATGCAGGCGCCCAGAATCACGTAGTAGTTGCCGAGCCCGCTGAGCAGCTCCTCGAGTGCCTGGCCGGCACCCAGCACCGACAGCAGCTGCTGCATCACTACTGAGATGGCGATCAGCGGCGCCAGCATGCCGGCGATCTGGCCGGAGCGCAGCATAATGCTGGGCAGGGCGGTGAAGCGGATCTCTCGGGTGATAAGAAGGCCTGCGATCAGTGTGAAGCCCACAGTGATGGCGGCGGCTTCGGTGGGCGAGAATTTTCCCGAGTATATGCCGTAGAGCACCACGCCGATGGTGGCAAAGCCTAGGTAGGCGCGTCGCGCGAATCGTGCACTGGCCCCGGCCTTGAACGGGATCAGGGTGCCCCAGCCATGGCGCTTGGCCACCAGATGACAAGCCGCCATCATGCCGAATACCATCATGGCGCCGGGGATCATGCCGGCGATGAACAGGTCGCTGATCGACAGGTTCATCATGAAGCCATAGACGATGAAGATGATGCTCGGGGGGATGATGATGCCGACGGTGCCCCCCGAGGCGGCGGTGGCCGCGGAGAACCGCTCGTCGTAGCCGTTCTTGATCATCTCGGGCTGCATGATGGAGCCGATGGTCGCGGTGGTGCCGGCATTGGAGCCGGAAATGGCGGCAAACAGGCCACAGGCGCCCAGCGTGGCCATGCCCATCCCGCCGCGCAGCCAGCCAAGCACCGAATAGGCGAAGTCGGAGAGACGTTTGGCGATGCCGGCGGCGTTGATCAGGTCGCCAGTCAGAATGAACAGTGGCAGGGCCAGCAGGCCAAAGAAGCTAAGGCCCTGGAACAGGGTGACGCCGATGTTGGCCAGGGTGAAGTCGATGATCAGGCTGGTCCCGACCACCCATAGGCCGATGACCAGGAAGATCGGTACGCCGAGGAGGAAAATGGTAGTGCAACCGGCCGTGACCAGGCCGATCATGAGTCCGTCCGTCATGTCGATATCTCCTAGTCCATGATCGAGGGTTGCAGGTTGAAGGGTTCGCGACGCCTGAAGCGGCATACGTCAACGAACAGGTTCTGCAGCACGCGGATGATGATCAGTGTCCAGGCAAGGGGCGTGGCAAGGTAGAACCACCACTGCATGACGCTGTTGGTGCCGGGCACGATGGCGAAGTTCATGTGCGCCAGCTGCACCTGGTCGATGGTGAAGTTGATCACCAGGGCGCCGAAGACGATCCATAGCACGGCGTCCAGAATCTGGCACAGGAACTGGCCGACGTAGGGCAGCCGCATGCGAATCTCGTTGAGCGACAGGTGGGTGCGCTGCTTGACGTTGAGCGAAGCACCGAACCAGGTCAGCCACAGGAACAGCAGCACCGGAATGCTGGTACTCCAGGGCGCCTGCAGATTGAAGAAGAAGCGCCGGATGACCTCGACGAAGATGATCCCGGCCATTCCGCTATAGGCGATAAGGATGATCGCCTTTTCCAGGTGGTCGTCGAGCCACTTCATCGGCACGAGCCAGGCCGGCCGCCGACGGAGCAGCGGGGCGCCCGTAGGCGTCCCCTGTGCGGTATGGGAAGTATCGCGGGCAGTCATTACACCCTCCACCAGCGCTTCGGCGCCACGTTGACCGCGGCCATGTCGCGGGGAATCTCCCGGGCGATGGTATGGATCTCCTGGTAGATGTCCACGCCGCCTGCCCAGGCATTGAGGCGCTCGCGCCACTGCTCCCAGGGCTCGGGGTTGAACTCCGGAGCGCACAGCTGTTCGGCCTGGGCGCGGATCTCATCAGATAGGGGGGCGACCCGCACATTATTCTCGGCAAACACGGTGCCTGCGGCGGGATGCTCGGTAGCGCCGACAATCTGGTAGCGGCCGGCCTCGTTCATACCCTGGGTGAAGATCTGTGCGGCATACGCCGACTCCATTACCTGTTCCTGCAGCTCGCTGCCCAGGCTTTCAAACTTGGACAGGTTCATTGCCGTGTGCTCGGTACCGGCAAAGAAACGCAGGTCGACCGCCTGGGAGACTACCGGCGCCATGCCGGCATAGGCGACCGCACTCATCCAGGTCTCGGCGCCATCGAGCAGGCCCTGGCGCAGGCCGTCGAGAGTTTCCTCCCAGGCCACCGGTACCGGGTTCAGGCCCAGCTGCTCCATGGCGATGCGTCCCATCTGAGTGCCGGTGACGCGGTTCTTGGTGCCCTGAAGCTCTTCCAGACTGGTGACCAACGGCTTGTCGGCCCAGTTTAGCCCCATCATCAGCCCGCGCAGGTCGCAGTGGGTGAACAGGAACTGCAGGTTGTGCCGCTGGCGAAGTGGTTCCCTCAACAGCGTCTCGCTGCGCTGGTCGTAGAAGAAGTGAAACATCGAGGCGACGGTCGGAAACATGTAGGCGAAGTCCAACACGTTCAGATAGGGCGCGCCGCCCGCAGAGTTCTGGGTAGAGGCGGAGAAGATATCGACGATGCCCTGCTGGGCCTTGCTGACGCAGTCGAGCTGGTTGCAGACCTCATTGCTGCCCATGAACTCGACCCGAATGGCGCCGTTGGTGCGCTCCTCGAGGTCCCGGGCGAAGAATAGCTGCCCGGACTTCTGAAGGTCGAGATTGCGCTCGTTGAAGCCTGAGGCGCCGAAGCGCAGTTGGAACTTCGGCTCACTCTGGTATCGCCTTTTCTGCTCTGACTCGGCGGCTCGGGCCAGGCCGCTGGCAGTGAGGCCAGCGCCAAGGCCTCCGGCGGCGAGTAGCGTCGAGGTCACACCGAAGCGCCCAGAGATGTTGAGAAAGTCGCGCCGCGAGAGGCCGAGACGGTTGGACTGAGAGGAAGTCATGAGGCGTTGCTCCCGAATCTTGTGGTTGATCTTTGGGGATGCGGGTGGTCTCGCGCAGATGGCATGTTAATTCAAGCGAGCCACTGGCCTCACCATAGAGCGCGTTTTGTTGCAGATCAAGAAAATTGAGTTTTTTTGTATCGATATTGACCGTTTGATTTTTTTGTATCAGCATAATTGAGACAAAAAGTCTCAAATAAATGGTGGATTGCAATGAAATCAACAACTCCAACGCAAAGCGCCTACGACTTCGTGATCGTCGGTGCCGGCTCGGCGGGCTGTGTCCTCGCCAATCGCCTTAGTGAGAATCCTGAGGTGTCGGTGCTGCTGCTGGAGGCCGGCGGAGCCGACTGGAACCCCTGGATTCATGTCCCAGTGGGGTATTTCAAGACCATGCACAACCCGGCCACCGACTGGTGCTACTTGACCGATCCCGACAAGGGCATCAAGGGGCGCCGGCTGCAGTGGCCCCGTGGCAAGGTCTTGGGCGGGTCGAGTTCCCTCAATGGGCTGCTGTACATTCGCGGCCAGCGTGAGGACTACGACGACTGGGCCGCGGTCGGCAACACTGGTTGGAACTACGACGCGGTGTTGCCGTACTTCAAGAAATCCGAATGCCAGGAGCGTGGCGCCGACGCGTTCCACGGCACCGGGGGGCCGTTGAAGGTGTCGGACTTGCGGCTACGGCGTGAGATTGCCGAGCGCTTTATCGAGGCAGCCAAGGCAGCAGGAATTCCCGAGAACCCCGATGTTAACGGGGCGACCCAGGAAGGAGTCGGCTATTTCCAGCAGACGTCCTACAAGGGCTTCCGCTGCTCGACGGCCAAGGCGTTTCTGCGCCCGGCGCTAAGGCGCAACAACTTGACACTAATCAAGCGTGCTCACTGCCAGCGGCTGCTGCTGGAAGGCAAGCGCGTGGTGGGGGTGGAATATCACCAGGGGGGACAGGTGCAGCGGGTGAGGGCCAATCGCGAGGTGCTGCTGTCCAGCGGCGCGATCGGCTCGCCCCAGATCCTGCAGTGCTCGGGTATCGGCGATCCTAAGCATCTGAGCGAGGTCGGTGTCGAGTGCCTCCATGAGCTGCCCGGTGTGGGGGAGAACCTTCAGGATCACCTGCAGATCCGGCTGGTGTTCAAGACGCGCTGTCGAACGCTCAATGACGAGGTGCGCCACCCGCTCAGGAAGCTGGCGGTGGGCACTCAGTATGCGCTGACTCGCAAAGGCCCCCTGACCCTTGCCGCCAGCCAAGTGTGCGTCTTTACCCGGTCGCGGGATGGATTGGAGCGTCCGGATATCCAGTTTCATATGCAGCCGCTGTCTGCCGACAAGCCGGCTGAAGGTGTGCACCCCTTCTCCGCTTTTACAGCCTCGGTCTGTCAGCTGCGACCCACTAGTCGCGGGTCAATCCGTATCACCAGTCCAGACCCTGGAGTCTACCCCTCGATCCAGCCCAACTACCTGAGCACGGAGGAGGACTGTCGTGTTGCTGTGGATGCGATCAAGGTTGCACGACGTATCGCCGAGCAATTGCCGCTGGCCGAGGTTATCACCGAGGAGTATGTGCCCGGGACTCGGTACCAGAGTGATGAGGAGCTTCTCGATGCGGCCCGCCAGTATAGCCAGACCATCTATCATCCGGCGGGGACCTGCAAGATGGGGCAGGACACCATGTCGGTGGTGGATGATCAGCTGCGTGTGCATGGCCTGGAAGGTTTGCGCGTGATCGATGCCTCGATCATGCCGGTGATCGTCTCCGGTAACACCAATGCGCCCACCATCATGATCGCTGAGAAGGCGGCCGACATGATCAAGGTGTCGCATGGGGTAACGTGTGGCGCCGCCTGAGAGGCAAGTGGTTGGTCTCAACCACGTCCATCAACTGGCGCTAACTCTGACAGGGTGGTCGAGGCACCATGCGCCATGAGGGCCACCATGTGCATTCCGCCTGCGCACGAGCCCCATACCCAGCGGGTGCGGCCAGGATTCAGGCCGACTCGAGCCGATGATTCCAATAATAAGCGGGACGCTTACCCTGTTGGGCGCCCCCTGTCGACAAAGGCGGCAATCTGGTCTGGCCCAGACCGCCGAGGGAGTAACTTTCATGTCCAGTCTCGAAGTCTCCAGGTTTTCCCCGACGCGTCTGATGGATGCCTTTCAGCAAAGAATGCCGGGTGTGTTGATCTGCATCACTATCGCCTTGGCCACGACGTTCATCGCCGATCACTATGGTGGTCCAACCCTGCTATACGCGCTGTTGTTCGGCATGACCCTGCACTTCCTCTCCGAGGAGGGGCGCTGCCTGGCCGGCGTTGAGTTCTCGGCGCGGACTATCCTGCGCCTCGGTGTGGCCTTGCTGGGGGTGCGGATCACCATCGAGGAGGTCGCCGAGCTAGGGATCGGCCCGGTGCTGACCGTCATCTGCGGAGTGGCCTTCACCATCGCCTTTGGTGCGGTCATGGCACGCCTGCTGAGGCTTGATCGCGATATGGGGCTGCTCACCGGTGGTTCGGTGGCGATCTGTGGGGCCTCGGCCGCGCTGGCACTGTCGGCGGTGATGCCGCGTAACGCTACCCATGAACGCAACACCATCATGACGGTGGCCGGCGTGACCACGCTCTCCACCCTGGCGATGGTCACCTATCCGCTGATTGTAGGGGTATTGGGACTCAGTGATACGGAAGCGGGGATCTTCCTCGGTGGCACCATCCATGATGTGGCCCAGGTGGTGGGTGCCGGTTACATGATTTCCCAGGATACCGGCGATGTCTCGACCTTCGTCAAGCTGCTGCGCGTGGCCATGCTGGTACCGGCGGTGATGGTGTTCATGTTCCTGTTTCGCCGTGAGCGTCAGGAAGAGGGGGGCGATCAAAAGGTGCCGATGCTGCCGAGCTTCCTGGTGGCCTTCGTCGCCCTGGTGATCGTTAACAGCCTCGGGTGGATTCCTCCGGTGGTGGTCGATGGCTTCACCGAGATGTCGCGCTGGTGCCTGGTCACTGCCATCGCCGCCCTGGGTATCAAGACATCCTTCCAGAAGCTGGCCGTGGTGGGCTGGAAGCCGGTGATCCTGATGGTAGCCGAGACACTGTTCCTGCTGCTGCTGGTGCTGGTATTTATCCAGACAGGCCTGGTAAGCCTTTAATTCGTGGCCCCGGTCGCCCGGCTACGGGCACTACCCGATACATTACGGGATGAGTAACAACGATCACGCCGGCCCCTGGGCCGGCGTGATCGTTTCATGGCACCGGATGAGACGGCGTCATGCTCAGAGAGGAGTCAGTCGGCGAGGTCCAGCCCCATCTGCCAGAAGTCGACCTCCAGGCGGGTGGCGTCGCGGAAGATGGTGGCCAGCTGCTCGAACCGCTCGGGCGTGACATCGGCCAGGCGGGCGTCGAGCCAGGCGATCTCGTCGTGCATGGCGGCCTGGAACTCGTCACTTGCATACATCTGCAACCACTTCTCGAAGGGGTTGTCCTCACCGCGAACGGTGAAGGGCTGCTCGGCCTGCCACTGGGAGATGACCCCGTAGCCGACCAGGCAGGGGGCCAGGGCCACATGCATGTCGAGCAGGTCGCCACGGTTGCCGGTATCCAGTACATAGCGGGTATAGGCCATGGTCGCCCGGGCTTCCGGCAGGCCGGCCAGGTCGGCCTCCGAGATGCCCCATTCGCGGCAGTAGTCGATATGCAGACCAAGCTCGACATCGATGATGGTCTTCAGGCCATCCAGGCTATGGCGCAGCTCGGTGATGTCGCGGCTCTTGTAGGTCGCCAGCGCATAGGCCCGCCCGAAGTGGATCAGAAACAGGTAGTCCTGCTTCAGGTAGTGACGAAATGCCTCTTCCGGCAGGGTGCCGGCGGCGAGCTGAGCCACGAAGTCGTGCTCGATATAGGCGCGCCAGTCGTTTTGGCAGGCCTGCGTAAGATCGCTGAATCGATAGCCCATCATGCCTCCAGTCAGGATAAGACATCCGGCATATGAGGTAGGGCGTAGGCGGAGGGTAGGGACAGAGAGGTGGCCTGGCTACCGCTTGATTCCTACGCCGGTACTAGCCGGGTCAGGTTCAACGGGCCTCGCCGTGGCGACAGTGATTGTCGTATGGCGATCTCAGCCGGTTCCACCGGCACCCCGTCAAGCGAAAGACCAGTCTAGCAGGTTGGTAGTTGACGAACATCTCTGGCCTCACTCATCCAGGGTAAGCCGCTTCCCGGTGGTCGGCGGCTCGGCCCTGTAGTGAATGAAAGACTGGGTTGGCATATCGCAGTGACGCTCTCTCGGCGGTGACGAGGGTTCGCCACCACGGAATATCTTCAGCGGCGGGGGAGACTCGCATAGCACGGGGGGCGGGGAGGTCTCGCTGGGCACCAGCAGCAGGCCCCGTCGGCGTAGCCCCCGGCCGAGGGACAGGCTGCTGCTCCATCGCACCAGCGGGGCGGCCAGCAGCAGGCCGAGCCAGACCGGGGTTAGCCACCAGAAGAAGGTCGGCGTGACCCACCAGGTAATGCCGGCCCAGAGGGCGCCGACCAGGGTGCCCGGCCAGGTATGGCGCAGGGCTTCGCGCCAGGGCAGGGCGCGCCCCTCCCGGGATTGAGGATCCCAGGTCACGGTACGCCCGCTGAGCACCTCGATCACGAAGCGGCTGTGGAAGAGCATCATCAGCGGCGCGATCAACATCGCGAATATGGCCTCCAGCAGGGCGCTGGCCACCAGTCGGGCGCGCCCGCCGTACTGGGCCGGGCTCCGTCTCAGGGCCAGGCAGACGCCCAGCACCTTGGGCATCAGCAGCATCGCCAGGGTGCCGACGAGCAGTGGCATGATCAGGTTGGGCGGGGCGATCGGCCAGTCGGGGAAGAGTTGGGCATTGGAGGTGAAGAAGTTGGGCTCGATCAGCGCACGCATCAAGGCGTCGATGGTGCTCACCACCAGGATCGCCAGCCAGATCAGCGAGGAGAGATAGGCCAGGGCGCCACACAGAAAATGCACGCGGCTGAGCATGTGCAGGCCGCGTCCCCCCAATAGGCGCAGGTGCTGCAAGTTGCCTTGGACCCAGCGACGATCGCGCTTGGCGTAGTCGAGGATCTGGCTCGGCATCTCCTCGAAGCTGCCGCCGAGGTCGGTGCGCATGCGCACCTCCCAGCCTGCGCGGCGCAGCAAGGCTGCCTCGACGAAGTCGTGGCTGAGGATGTCGCCGCCGAGGGGCGGCCGGCCGGGCAGCTCGGGCAGGCCCGCATGTCGGGTGAAGGCCTCGACGCGCAGGATGGCATTGTGGCCGAAGTAGTTGGCGGCGTCGGACTGCCAGAAGCTCAGCCCGGTGGCGAGCATCGGCGAATAGACCGCTGCGGCGAATTGGTTGGCGCGGCCGAACAGGCTATCCTGGCGGACCGGGATCGGCACCGTCTGCAGCAGGCCGAGGCGCGGATTGGCCTCCATCTGAGCGATCAGCTCGAGCACGGTATCGCCGCTCATCACGCTGTCGGCGTCGAGTACCAGCATGAAGTCGTAGTATCGCCCCCAACGCCGGCAGAAGTCCCCGAGGTTGCCGGCCTTGCGCCCGGCGTTGCTGTCGCGATGCCGGTAGTGGAGCCGGCAGTGGTCGGCCAGCCGCTCCTGCAGGGCCGCCATGACGGCCTTTTCATGCATCACGATGGTCGCGTCGGTACTGTCGCTGAGCACGAAGGCCTCGATGTGGTGCTCGAGGGGGATCGGCGACAGGTCGCGGCAGGTCGCCTCGAGGCCGGCAGCGACCCGCTCGACATCCTCGTTGTGGATCGGCATCACCAGGGCAGTGCGTGAGTGGACATCGCTGGGCCGTCGTGGCGACGACACTCGGGCCAGACTCAAGGGGTCGCGGCCGGCGAGGGTCAGCGTGAAGCCGATTATGCCGCTCCAGAAGGCGATGGCGATCCAGCCGAAGGTGATGCTGAACAGCGTCAGGATGGCGAACTCCAAGGGGGTCAGGCCCCCGACGTGGAGAATGCGGAACATCGTCCACATGCCTAGGCCCGTCGTGACGGCGACCAGCAGGGCGAAGACCAGCCGGCGGGTGCGACGCCAGGGGACATGGACCCTGGCGATCTCGGGCTCAGCGACGTTCATCGGGATACCAGACATAGCTCCAGGTCTCGGTCAGCGGTTCGCCGTGCAGGGTCAGCGCCAGGCGCATATCGGCCGGGGCATCGCCTTCCGGGGCAAGGCGGAAGGCGGCGCGCCAGGTCTCGCCATCCGGGAGACGCTGGACGCGCGGCTCGAGGATGTCGCCGCTGGAGGTCGTCAGTCGCACCGCCACTGGCTGGTCATCATCGAGCCCCTGGAGGGTAGGGCCCTGGAAGTCGACGATGAAATGGCGTCGGCTGACCGGAGGCGGGTCACTCTGTCCCGGGATGGCGCCCCATCCCTGGCGGGTGCGAATCACGTGGGCGAGCTGCTGGTGCGGCGGTGTGACACCAAGGGTGCGTAGCCGATAGCGGAAGGTACGCGACTGGCCGGCCTCGAGGGGGCGCTCGGGGACCCAGTAGGCGGTGATGTTGTCATTGGTCTCGCTGTCCGATGGAATCTCGACCAGCTCGACGTGTCCCTTTCCCCAATCGCCGAGGGGCGTCACCCACTCGCCGGGACGCGCCTCGTAGCGGGCTTCGGCGTCCAGGTAGGCGTCGAAGTGGCGTGGTCGCTGAACCAGGCCGAAGCCCTGCGGCGCGCTGTCCTGAAAGCTCGACAGATGCAGCGTCTCCGGGTTGCTCAGTGGACGCCAGATGCGCTCTCCACTGCCGGTCTGCAGGGCCAGGCCGCTGGAATCGTGGACCCGCAACCGATAGTCGTCGGACGGATAAGCGGCGATATCGCCGTGCATGAACATGCTCGTCAGCGGGGCCACGCCTAGCTTGGCAATGTCTTCCCGGGCGAACAGCCGCGCCTCGGTATCGACGACGGTCTGGCTCCCGGGGGCGATATCGAAGCGGTAAGCACCGGTGATGGAGGGGCTGTCGAGCAGGGCATACACGGTCATGCGCGTGGCCTCGGGGCCGGGCTCGACCAGCCAGAACTCGCGGAAGGCGGGAAATTCTTCGCCCTGCGGTGAGGCCGTATCGATGGCCAGGCCGCGACTCGAGAGTCCGTAGCCCTGCTTCCTGCCGACCATCCGGAAGTAGGAGGCGCCAAGAAACACCATGAATTCATCGCGGTAGTTACCGCTGTTCAGCGGATAGTGGAGCCTGAAACCGGCATAGCCCAGGTCGTCGAACTCCAGCTCCGCCAGGTGGGCCGCGTCGTCCTCGTAGCGGAAGCGAGACGCGTCGAAGGGTAGATGGTGCACCTCGCCGTCCGGCGCGACCAGGTTAAGAGCGACCGGGTGGTCGTAGAGGAACCCCGGATGAAACAGCTGCACCTCGAACAGCCCCTCGCTGTCATGCCACAGGGATCGCTCGGGGCGGAATCGGATTTGGCGATAGGCGTCGTAGTCGAGTTCGGCCAGGGCCGCCGGTTGTTCGTTGGCGAGCGCGCGGTAAGGGGACTCGGCCAGGCGCTCGGCGCGGGCGGTGATCGTGTCGAACAGTGCCTCCTCGGTCTCGGGCGTGGCGTTGGCTTCCATGGCCAGTGCCGCGCCCAGCGAGAGTGCCAGGAAGCGGATCAGCGATGTCATGCGGTGACTCTCCTCGGGATCCCGCCGGCAATCCCTGCGCAAGCCGGTCCGGGGGGGCCATGTTGTATATCGTTATTATTCTTTGAGGTGCCGCTATCTGGATTCAGGATAGCGGATGCTGGAGTGTTGGTCAGTGTCGTGCCGAGATCGTTCCCCGTATGGGGGCAATCACCTGGGGAGCAGGGTGGCGCGTTCGGCCGCCAGGGTCACGTCACGCGCGGCAGCGTTGCCGTACAGGCGCAACCGGGTGACCTCGACCCGGCCGTGAACCAGCGTCCAGGCGTGCTGCCACTCAACCGGCAGCCGCGGTAGCCGTGTTAGTAGATCCGAAAGCGCCGGTGCTCGTGATGCCCCTCCTGCTCCTGGATCACCTTGCGGTAGCGCTTGTACTCCCACTGGTACTGGGCCGGGTCCAGGGCGATGGTAGCTTCGACGCAGGCGTTGACCCCGGTGGCGGACTCGACCTCATCGGGTGAGTAGACACGCTCATCGGCCGCGAGGAAGTGGATCTCGAAGCCCCGCCCGGGGATACGGCGTGCCACCCCGGTGACCACACGGGCCTCGGTGCGGGCGACGAGCTTGGGGAGCAGGGTGGCGGTATAGGCCAGCCGATCGAAGAAGGGGGCGAAGACGCCGCTGCCCCAGCTCGGTTCCTGGTCGGGCAGGATGCCGATCGCCTCGCTGCGCTTCAGTGCCTTGAGCAGAGCCGCCACGCCACGCGGGTTGGTTGGCACCAGGCTTGCCCCCATGCGCTCGCGCCCGGCCCGGGTCACGGCGTCGAGCTCGCCGAGCTTGGGCGGCTCGTACATGGCGGTGAAGGGGAAGTGGCTGGAGAGCCAGAAGTTGAGCACCTCCCAGTTGCCGAAGTGAGGGGCCAGCACGATGACCCCGCGCCCCTCGGCACGCGCCTCGTCGAGCAGCTCACGACCGTGAATGGCCAGCAGGGAGGTCTCGATGCGCTCTGGCCTGCCCATCCAGGCGAAGCCGATCTCGAGCATGGTGGCGGAGGAGTGGACCAGGCTCTCGCGGGCGAGGCGGCGCAGCTCGGCGGGGCGACTCTCTGGATAGACCTGGGCCAGGTTGGCCTCGGTGACGTCACGCTCGCGGCGGCTGAAGCGATGCACCAGCGGGCCGACCAGGCGCGCGAGCCGCCATAGCGTGGTCAGGCGCCGACCGGCGAGCGTTCGCCACAATCTCTCGATAGCGCGGGCCTGGAGAGTGCTGACAAGGGTGCTTGTACGAGAAGGAGCCTTGGCCATGGGTTACACCAGCCAGGTGTCCACATTGTCGGGAGAGCGCTTCTCCTGGAGCCCCTTGAAGCCCTTGACGCAGCGAATCACCAGCCACACCACGGCCACCAGCCAGAGGACGAAGCCGATCAGCACGAACATCAGTACGCCGGCCAGGCAGAAGTAGAGCAGACCGATCCAGAAGGTGCGGATCTGATAGCGGTAGTGACGCTCGAGCCACTCGGGGCCCTTGCCGCGATAGACATAGGCAATCACCACGCCGACCAGGGCGGTCAGGCCGCCGGTGATGATGCTCGCCAGATAGAGGGCATAGATGACCATGGGGAGCGTCGTGTCGACCGGCTCGGGACTCTCGATGACGATGTTCTCACTGTGCGGGTTTTCACGCTGCGGGTTGTCGCTCATGGCGGGGCTAACGTCCTGGTTCTTTATGGAAATCGGTGTCGCACATGATACCCGGCGAGGGCGGCAATGCCACCGTCGGGGATCAGGGTGCGTCGTCGGTTTCTGGAGTGCTGCGCAGCGGGCGGCTGATCTCCAGCAGGTTGCCGTCCGGGTCGCGCAGGTAGAGCGACTCGATCTGGCCGGTGGCGCCCTGACGCTGTACCGGCCCCAGCTCGATCTCCACGTCGAGTGCCTGCAGGTGGCGGGCGACCTCGTCCAGCGGCAGCAGGCTGCGCAGGCAGAGATCCAGGCTGCCGGGCGTGGGGGTGCCGGCGCGGGGCTCGATATCGGTGGCCGTCCAGTGCAGGCGCAGCGCCATGTCGCCGAGGATCAGGTCGACGCGTTCGCGGTCGCGGTAGCGCACCTCCAGCCCCAGCACCCGGGAGTAGAAGTCGACCGCACGGGAAATATCGGTCACGGTGATGACCAGATGGTCCAGACCTGACAGCATTCGTCTCTCCTTGGAGAATAGGGGTGTTGCCCCAGAGGATACGATGATGCCGACCTGCCCGCTATGCGCATCCGCGGATACCGCCTTCTATCACCGCGATGCGCGGCGCGACTACCACCGCTGTGAGCGCTGCACCCTGGTCTTCGTGCCACCGGCCTTTCGGCTTGCCCCCGAGGAGGAGAGGGCGGTATACGACCAGCACCAGAACTCGCCGGATGACCCCGGTTATCGGCGCTTCCTGGCGCGGCTGTTCGAGCCCCTGCATGCCAGGCTCGAACCGGGAGCTCGTGGGCTCGACTTCGGTGCCGGGCCGGGACCGACGCTATCGGTGATGTTCGAGGAGGCCGGACATCCCATGGCGATCTATGACCCCTTCTATGCGCACGACCCGTCGGTGCTCGAGCACACCTACGATTTCATTACCGCCACCGAGGTGGCCGAGCACCTGTTCTCACCCGGCAAAGAGCTTGCGCGGTTGGTGGAGCGTTTACGGCCCGGTGGCTGGCTCGGGCTGATGACCAAGCGGGTCACCGACCATGCCGCCTTCACGTGTTGGCACTATATCCTCGACCCCACCCATGTAAGTTTCTTCAGCGAGGCCACCTTTCGCTGGCTGGCCGACGAGCTCGAACTGAACGTCGAGTTTCCCGCCGCCGATGTGGTGTTGCTGCAGCGTCGCTGACGTTCGCCTTCGCTATTAAGTCGCGCACCGGTGAAGTCGCGCAACGGCGTATCACACCTGGCCCAGGCTGAAGGGTTCCGGGGATAATGTCAGTCGCGTCGGTTTTTATTCGCTGATTAATCATTAGCGTATTCGTAGTGAACCCCTCGGTAATTTTCGCTTGTCATTGTGGCCGCCCCCTTTATGGCATGGGTGGCCGAAGTGCACGCCATGCCAATCGACAGTGCACCCTGAGACAAACGCTTCCCATGGCTTTCTGCCTAAGGTGTGTGGGTACCGGTCAGCGACGTGAACGCGAAGGCAGTTACAGAATAACAACTGCACACTCGACATGACCTTGCTCGGTATTCCATTAGCCGCTCCTTATGTGAGCCTTATGCAATATAAATATGCATAAAGAAAGGCATACAATAACAACGGAGAAAGCAATGAAAAAAGAAGCCGCCAATAGTGAGGCTAAAGACCTCGACTTTTCCGAACGCCCCGTGCCGGAAGAGGGCAGGATGCCGCGTGTCAATCTGATGATGGCCTGGTGGGCGGTATGTAGCGCGATCTTCTATATGGTGGTGGCAGCTGCCATGGCGCGCACTTATGGCACAGCCAACGCCTTGCTGGGCATTGTCTTGACGGTGATTGCCTATGGTCTGATCAATGGGATCATCAGCCGTTACTCCATGAAGACGGGGTTGACCGTTGCGCTTTTCTCGAAGGTGCTTTTTGGCCATTTCGGTGCCGTTGTCGCCACGCTGATCTTCTTTGCCACCGCCCTCTACTACGCGGTTTTCGAAGGTTATGTCATGGCTCTGGTGCTGTCGGAGTGGAGTGGAAGCCTCTCCATGCCGTTGGCCACGGCGATCGTGGTGATATTCGGCGTCGCCTTGATATTCGGTAGCGTGCAACACTGGCTGGACAAGTTCAATGGCGTGCTGCTGCCAGTCTATGTGCTCGGCATGCTGGTTGCGGTTGGCATGGCCGTGGCGGAGTTCGGTTATCCGTCGGGCTGGTTGACCCGTGTACCGGAGGGCGGAGCTTCTCCCTGGGGTTGGCTGCATACCTTTGCCTACTACATGGGCGTCTGGGTGCTGATGATGTTCACCTTCGACTATGCGCGTTTTGGGCGGAAGAAGGACTCGGGGTTTCATGCCCGTATCACCTTCGGTATCCCCTTCTATGCCATGACCTTCCTGTTCAGCGGTGTTGTCGGCATCCTTCTCGATTCAATGATCCCCACGGATGGGCTCTCCGAGGCCTCCATCGTGCTGGGCCTGCTGGAGCTGATGGGAGTCGGGGGGCTGCTGCTGGTCTGGGTGACCCAGAGCCGTATCAATACGGCCAACTTCTATCTCGCGACCGTCAATTTCGAATCCTTTGTACGCAAGGTGACGGGAATTCGCCTGTCCAAGGTGCTGGCGGGCTGCATGATAGGCGTGATCGCCTATGTGCTGATGATGGCGGATGTCTTCTCCTACATTCTTCAGGCTCTGGCCTATCAAGGAGTCTTCGTGGTCGCCTGGGTGGGAGTCGCTCTGGCGCACATTCTGTCCCGCACCTATCAGGACCGCTTCAATGGCCATGTGGAACTGGATAATGCCTATATCCCTGCCTTCAACCCCTGTGGGCTGATGGCCTGGTGCGGAGCCGCGCTGGTCGGCATCGTGATCATGCAACTTCCTTCGGTCTCCGGGTTCTCCGCGCCGGCCACCTTCCTGTGTGCCTACATGACCTACTCAATGGGCCTGCGTTTCGCCAAGGCGGAGTGGTACGTGGCCAGTCTCAAGTAGCTACCGAACCGATCGTGCAACTCGATTCACGATAGTCACTGTTTTGCCGCGATGGAAAGATAGATAAACAACCATAACTAACAGTAGTTGCAGCAACTGAAGTTGCAGAAACTAAAGCTGATAAAAGACAGCCGATACAACAAGAGAGGAATCACTATGTCCAAGTTAAGAGTCGCCGTCGATGCCGGCGGAACCTTTACCGACGTATGTATTTATAATGAAGAGACTCAGGCGTTCCGCGTCACCAAGGTTCCTTCCACGCCAAGCAACCCCAAGCAGGCCGTGATCGACGGAGTGCGGCGTGGCGAGATCGATCTGTCGGACGTGGATCTGTTCTTCCACGGCACCACCGTTGCCACCAATGCGCTGATCACCCGTCGCTTCCCCAAGGCCGCACTGGTCACCACCAAGGGCTTTCGCGATGTGATCGAGATTCGCGACGGCACCAAGGACAATCTGTGGGATGCCTACGAGGATGTGAGTGGGCCCTACATCCGCCGTCGCGATCGTTTCGAGGTGACCGAGCGCGTCGACTACGCCGGTGAGGTCGTGACCCCGCTGGATGAGGAGGAGGCCCGCATCCTGGCTCGCAAGCTCAAGCGGCGTGGTGCCACCACGGTAGCGGTGTGCTTCATCAACTCCTATGCCAACGCCGGGAACGAGAAGCGCATGCGGGAGATCCTCAAGGAGGAGATTCCCGAGGCGAGCGTCTCGACGTCATCGGATATCCTGCCCGAGATATTCGAGCATGACCGCTTCAATACCGCGGTGGCGAATACGGTGCTGGGTCCGCTGGTGTCGGACTACGTCAAGCAGCTCGACGATGAGTTGAGCGCGGGTGGCTACGATAACGACCTGCTGCTGCTGCACTCCGGTGGTGGTTCGATGACGCCGGCCATGGCGAAGCACTTCCCGGTGCGTCTGGCGGCCTCCGGTATCGCCGCGGGGGCGATCGCCGCCAAGCATATCGCCGAGCAGTGCGGGTATCAGAATGCCGTCGGGCTGGATATGGGGGGCACCTCCACCGATATCTCGCTGATCCATGATGGTGAGCTGCGCGTGACCAAGCAGTGGGGAGTGGAGTATGGGCACCCCATCGTGTTTCCGAGCATCGAGGTACTGACCGTCGGTGCCGGCGGGGGCTCGCTGGCGCATATCGACATCGCCGGGGCCCTGCGCAATGGCCCGCAGTCTGCCGGGGCCGACCCGGGTCCGGCCTGCTATGAGCGTGGGGGCACGGAGCCGACCAATACCGATGCCAACTTGGCGCTGAACCGTCTGGGCACCGTGCTTGCCGGCGGCGCACTCGAGCTGAATCGGGACAGGGCGACCCAGGTCATCGAGGAGCGTGTCGGCCAGCCGCTGTCGCTGGACACGGCCGAGGCGGCACAGGCGGTCATCCAGGTGGCGAATGCCAACATGGCCGATGCGGTGCGGCTGGTATCGATCCGCCGTGGCCTGGACCCGCGTGACTTCGCCCTGATCGCCTTCGGTGGTGCCGGTGCCCTGCACGGTGCCGAGGTGGCCAAGGAGCTGGGCATCCCGGCGGTGATCGTGCCCCCCAATCCCGGGGTGACCTCGGCGATGGGGTGCCTGCTGGTGGATATCCAGCACGACCTCTCGATGATGTACACCGCGGCGGCGGAGAGTGCCGACCTGGAAGACCTCGAGCGCCAGTTCCGGTCGCTGGAGGATGAGGCGGTGGACAGGCTGCGCCACGAGGGCGTCGCCGATGCCGATGTGGTCCTGCAGCGTGGCATCTCCATGCGCTATCAGGGTCAGTGGCGCTCCCTGCAGGTGGCGATGGGCAGTGGGGATGCGTCACTCGAGGATGCCATCGAGATGTTCCACCAGGAGCATGAGCGGCAGTTCTCCTTCCGCCAGAATGCGCTTCCCGTCGAGATCTACCAGCTTCACCTGCGTGCCGTGGGCAAGACCCCTAAGCCGGAGTTTCCGCGCAGCGAGCGCCAGCCGGGTGCCCAGGCAGCGCCGCATGCACACCGCGAGGTCTACTTCGAGGGGCAGTGGCACCGGACGCCGGTCTACGATCGGACAACCCTGCCGGTAGGCTTCGAGTTCTCCGGTCCCGCCATCATCGACCAGCTGGACTCCACCACCGTGGTACCGCCCGATACGCTGGCATCGATCGATGAGTGGAAGAATATTCGCATTCAACTGATTCAGTCGGGAGAGGAGGCATGATCATGGCACATACCCACAAGGACAACGCTCTCGATCCGGTTACCTTCGAAGTCCTCAAGAACGCCTTCGCCACCAGCGTCGACCTGATGAGCGAGCAGATCCTGCGTACCTGCTACTCGTTCGTCATCTATTCGCGCGACTTCTCCTCCGCGCTGTGCGATGCCGAGGGCAATACGGTCATGCAGGGCAGCGGCGACATCGCGGTGCACGTCGGCACCCTGCACTTCCAGTGCAAGGCGGTGCTCGAGGAGTTTGTCGACGATATTCACCCCGGTGATGTCTTCGCCATCAACGACCCTTACCGTGGCGGCACCCACCTCAACGATGTCAGCTTCATTCGCCCGATCTTTTCCGAAGGGCAGATCATCGGCTTTGCCCAGAACAAGGGGCACTGGGCGGATATCGGCGGCAGCGTGCCGGGCTCCTTCGATGTCAACGCCAGCACCCACTTCAGCGAGGGGCTTCGCATCACGCCGGTGCGTGTCTGGCGCGAGGGCGTATTCCTGCACGATGTCGCCCAGTTGCTGGTCTCCAACACCCGTGCCCCGGCCCAGGCCCTGGGGGATCTGCAGGCCCAGGCAGAGGCCACGGCGGTCTGTGAGCGTGAGGTCCTGCGTCTGGTCGACAAGTACTCCAAGGCCACCGTGGTGGCGGCCATGCAGGAGACCCAGGACTATGTCGAGCGGGTCGTGCTCAAGAGTCTGGCGGGAATGCCCAGGGGCGAGTGGGAGACGGTCGACTATATCGATGCCGACCCTGCGCTGGGCGAGGGCATGGTGCCGATTCGCATCAAGCTGACCCTGGATGGCAACGGCATTCACTATGACCTGTCGGGTTCGGCGCCTGCGGTCTCCACCTTCCTCAACTCCAGCTATGGCACGACCCACTCCGCCATCTACGCGGGTACCAAGACCTTCTTCCCCGATGTTCCGCTCAACTCCGGCTTCTATCGCGCGGTGACGGCCAATATCGGTGAAGAGGGCAGCGTGGTGAACGCGGGCTGGCCCCATGCGGTCACCGGCTTCTGCTCCGGCCCCTACGAGAAGGTCATGAACGGTATCTTCGAGCTGTGGAGCGGGGTCATGCCGGAGCGTGCCATGGCCTGTGCCTTCAACCTGGAGTACCTGCTGATCGGCGGTAATGATGGACGCACCGGCAGCGGCGACTACTTCATGTGGTATGACTGGATGGCCGGCGGCTGGGGCGGTCGCCAGACCAAGGACGGCTCGTCGGCCACTTCGCCGGTGTTCGGCACCGGGCTGGCGGTTCAGCCGGTGGAAGGGCAGGAGAGGCTGAACCCCGTACTGACCATGTGTCACGAGATCAGCATGGACTCGGCCGGGCCGGGCCGCTTCCGCGGGGGCTGTGGTGTCGAGAAGGGAGGCAGGCTGACCCAGGTCGACAAGACGGTGATGAGCTACTGCTGTGACCGCGGCCGTTCGGTGACCTGGGGGGTGAATGGCGGGCTGCCCTCCGTGCCGCACGGGGTATGGATCAACAAGGGAACGCCGGATGAGAAATACCTGGGGGCCACCTTCTCGAACGTGACGGTCCGCTCCGGGGATACCTTCACGCGCCCCTCGGCGGGTGGCGGTGGCTTCGGTGACCCGCTCGAGCGCGATGCACAAGCGGTGCTGGAGGATGTGATCGATGGCTACGTATCCGTCGAGCGCGCCGAGAGCGACTATGGCGTGGTGATCCAGGTCAACGACCCCGATGTCGATGACTATGTGATCGACACCGAGCGCACCGCCAGGGCCCGCGAGTGGATCCGGGCGAATCGGCGGGAGTGGTTGCAGACCCCCCCAGAGGACGTCGCCAAACAGTATCGAGATGGCGAGCTGAATGTCCTGGATGTGATACGTCGCTACGGCGTGGTGCTGGACTGGGGCACCGGCGAGCTGCTGGAGACGTCGACGCAACAGTATCGTGACTCGCTGGCCAAGCGCTCATCCAGTTTCTGGGCGTGATATTGCGATCGCGAAGGTGAACGGCGAGACTTCGGTAGGACCCTGGCCCGATGAGTCCGGGCGGGGCCTCCGGAGTCTCGCCTTCGTTGCGACACGCCCAGACACGGCGCGTGAACAGAGAGAGGAGCGGCATGAATACAACGACGACAATGCCAGAATCCGCCGGGTTGCCAGGAGCCGCCGATTTACCGGGAACCACTGATTTACCAGGAACCACTGATTTGCCTGGAACCTCAAGGCCGACAGGGCCCGAGGGAGGCACAAGGCCCGACACACGGTTGAGTTCCAACTCCCAGGAATGCTGGACGCAGATCATTTCCGATACCTACTTTCCGTTGACCCTGAGCTACGGTGGCCATGAGGAGGATGCCTTCCAGGGGTCGCTGAAGGTCTGGAAGGCGGCGGGTAGCGACTACTCCCTGTCTCGCCTCACCTCCGACAGGGCCGAGTATTCCCGCTCGCGCTCGCAGATTGCCGAGGATAGCCAGGCCTCGTTTCTGGTGACGATCCCGCTGCGGGCCCGGGTGTTCTTTTCCCAGCATGGAAGAAACCTGAACTGCCCACCGGGCCACTTCATCGTCGAGCAGGGCGATGCGCCCTATCGGTTCGGCTATGCGGCGCCCAATGATATGTGGGTCTTCAAGGTACCCGAGGAGTCGATGAAGTCCCGCATTCGGCGCCCGGAACGCTATTCGCAGCACTGCTTCTCCGCCCAGGAGGGCATCGGCTGTGCCTTCGTCGAATTCCTGAAGATCTGCTCACTGCATGTGAACGAGTGCAGCGTGGAGGATCAGAGCCGCCTGTTCGAACAGGCCTTGGGCATGCTGTCGATGGTGCTGGAGCAGGATGAGCGGGTGCTGAACAGCGACCAGTCGCATCTGAAGACCGCCCACCTGATGCGGATCGAGCGCTATATCTCGGCCAATCTGGGCGACCCCGAGCTGTCACCCGCGCGTATTGCCCATTTCTGCGGCATCTCCCTGCGCTATCTGCACAAGCTCTTCGCCGGGTCCGGATATACGGTCGCCGAGTGGATACGCGCCCAGCGGTTGGAGGCCGCGCATCGCGAGCTCGAGTCGCTCCCCCTGGGGGTCAATATCGGTGAGGTGGCCTACCGCTGGGGATTCTCTGAACAGGCGCAGTTCAGCCGCGCGTTTCGCAGGCGGTTCGGCTATTCCGCCAGCGAGCTGCGGGATCGCCTGGGGTGAAAGTCAGCGGTGTAGTTCCTGAATTCACGCAATAGGCGCAGCAGCTGCGGTAGCCAATCGTTCACCGCTAATAGAAAACGCTAACAGAAAAGGAGGCAGTCCTGCCATGCAGAGAGCCCAGGCCGTAAGCCAGCTTCAGATCGACGACAGTCAGGTGATCGTGACCCGTTGGGACTTTCCACCCGGGTCGGAGACCGGCTGGCATCGCCATGAGCATGATTATGTGATCATCCCGTTGACCGACGGCCGGATGCGGCTGGAAACGCCCGAGGGGGAGCGCGAGGTTACCCTCGAGGCGGGTGTTTGTTATAGGCGAGTCGAGGGCACGGAGCATAACGTCATCAACGCGGGCGAGGCGCCTTTTGCCTTCGTCGAAGTGGAGGTCAAGCAGTAAGAAGGCAGGAAGGCAGGAAGTAAGAAAGCAGAGTGGCAGGAGGCGAGACGCCGCCTGCCGAAGCGGTGTAACTCGGCGACCAGATGGGTCTCAGCAGCAGCCCCGGAGCGAGTGGTATAAGCGCGAGTGGCACCCGGCATCGGCAGGCCCTGACTAGCCCCGGCGCAAGCGCGTGTCAGGGCCACAAGGTCAGGGTCACAAAGCCATTGGCAGTGCCCCGTACCGGGCGTATGATTCGCGCGCTCAGCATGTCGTGGGCGTGATATAACATCCGCTACAAGGCCTCATGAGCCTCGAACACCACCCGACTCCTCCCCCTAACTCCCTCCCGTACGAGGCATGCATCAATGTCGCGGCAACTGCTGGCTCTGGCCCTCGCTCCCTTGTTGGGGCTCTTCATTCTCGGTATCGGTAACGGCTTTCTGGCCACGGTGATCACGCTTCGCCTGGATGCCGCGGGTGAATCGGCGGCGGTGATCGGCTGGGTGTCGGCGGCCTACTTCATGGGCCTGGCGCTTGGAGCCCTGTTGAATGACCGCATGCTGCTGCGCATCGGCCATATCCGCGCCTACGGCAGCTTCGCCTCGCTGGTGGCGGTCACCGTGATCCTGCAGGGGCTGGTGGAGGCCCCCTGGGCCTGGTTTTTCCTGCGCCTGATCGGTGGCTGGGCCACGGTGGGGGTCTATCTGGTGATCGAGAGCTGGCTGCTGGCCTCGGGAGAAGCCCGGGTGCGTGGCCGGCTGCTCGCCCTCTACATGATCTCGCTCTACGCGGCAGGCGTGCTCGGTCAGTTGCTGCTGGGTGTCACCGAGGCCATGGGCGGGGCGTCGTCGTTTATGGTGATCGGCATGCTGGCCTCGCTTTCGGTGTTGCCCATGGCGATGATCCCTCAGTTCACGCCCATGATCGAGAAGGCCGAGCCGCTCTCGCCGTTTCGCCTGGTCATGCTGACCCCCACCGGTGTCATGGGCAGCTTCGGTTCCGGGTTGATCGTGGCAGGGGTCTACGCCCTGTTGCCGCTCTACCTGCAGCGCGCCGGCTTCTCGGTCGATCGCGTCGGCCAGATGATGGCAGTGGTGATACTCGGCGCAATGGTGCTGCAATACCCCGTGGGACGCTGGTCCGACCGTCATGACCGTCAGCTGGTGCTGATTCTGATCTCCGCCTTCTGCGCGTTGATCTCGGCGGCGGTGCTCTGGTTACCGCTGAATAGCTGGGGCCTGGCCGGGCTGCTGTTCCTGCTCGGTGGCGGCGTGTTCTCGTTCTATCCGGTCGCGCTGGGCCATGCGGCCGACCGCGCGCCGGCGGGCGCCCTGGTGCGCATGAGCCAGGGCCTGTTGCTGATCAACGCGATCGGCTCGGCGCTCAGCCCGCCGCTGATCTCGCCGGTGTTGGGGAAGCTGGGCGATGCTGGTCTGTTCTGGAGTTTCGGAGCGCTGGGCATCTGCCTGGTGCTGTTCTTCGCCTGGCGGCGTAGTGTGCGGCCGGCGCCGATGCCGGTGGCGCCCTTCCATGCCGGTACGCCGATGACGGCGAGCGGCGCCGAGCTGGTTATCACCGAGGATCTGGTCAAGGGTGCCACCGAGCATGAATACAAGGAGGACCTTACCGACCTGGTGCCGGATGTGGAGGTAGCCGAGCCCCTAGTGGGGCCGCCGCTGCCGGATGAGACCTGTGTCGCTCACTACCCCGAACCAGACGATAGCGAAGAGCCGGTTCAGCATGCGCTGCCGGGTATCGAATCGGTCGAGGCCTATCTGGCGGTGTCGGAGGCGCTCGAGCCGGGCTGAGGTATCTGCATGTTTAAGACCTTGGGATAATGGTCGACGGAAAGTAGTGAATCTACTATCGCCGTTATCATTTTTCCCGAGGTGCTTCGATGACTCCCTTTGCCGCTCCCGTCCGTGACCTTCGCTTCGTACTGGAAGAGCTGCTCGAACACGGCTCTCTCGCACTGCCCGGTTTCGAGGAAACCAGTCCCGACCTGGTGGAGGCGGTGCTGGAGGAGGCCGCCAAGCTGGCCGGCGAGGTCTGGGCACCGCTCAATGCCAGCGGCGACCAGCAGGGCTGCACCCGTCGTGAGGATGGCAGCGTCAGCGTGCCCGATGGCTTTGTCGAGGCCTACCAGGCCTATGCCGAGGGGGGCTGGAACGGCATCGGTGTCTCCGAGGCGCTGGGCGGCCAGGGGCTTCCCGAGGTCGTGGCAAGCTCGGTGCAGGAGATGCTTCACGGTGCCAACATGTCGCTGGGCCTGTGCCCCATGCTGACCGCCGGTGCCATCGAGGCGCTGGCTCACCACGGCAGCGAGGCACTGCGTACCACCTACCTGCCCAGGCTCGTCGAGGGGAGCTGGACGGGCACCATGAACCTGACCGAGCCCCAGGCCGGCTCCGATCTCTCCAAGGTGCGGACCCGTGCCGTGCCCCAGGAAGATGGCAGCTATCGACTCTTTGGCCAGAAGATCTTCATCACCTGGGGCGAGCATGAGGCCGCCGAGAACATCATTCACCTGGTGCTGGCGCGCAAGCCGGATGCCCCCGAGGGCAACAAGGGTATCTCGCTGTTCGTGGTGCCGAAGTTCCTGGTTAACGTCGATGGCTCGCTGGGCGAACGCAACGATGTGGTCTGCGCCTCCATCGAGCACAAGCTGGGCATCCATGGCTCGCCTACCTGCACCCTGAGCTTCGGCGAGCAGGAGGGCGCGATCGGTTACCTGGTAGGCGAAGAGGGGCGTGGCCTCAACCATATGTTCACCATGATGAACGAGGCGCGTCACAAGGTCGGCATCCAGGGGATCGGCGTGGCCGAGCGCGCCTGCCAGCATGCCGCCGCCTACGCCCTGGACCGCACCCAGGGGCGCAGTCCACGCTCGGGGCGCGATGACTGCGCCATCAGCGATCATCTGGGTGTGCGGCGCATGCTGCTCTCCATGCGCGCGCGTACCGATGCCCTGCGGGTCCTGGCGCTCTACTGCGCCGCCCAGCTCGATGTGGCGCGTCATGTGGCGGATGATACCGAGCGCGCCGCCGCCCAGGCGCGTGCCGAGGTGCTGATCCCGGTGGTCAAGGCGTTTTCGACCGACCAGGCAGTGGAGATCGCCTCCCTGGGGGTTCAGGTCCACGGTGGCATGGGCTTTATCGAGGAGACCGGCGCCGCCCAGCTGCTGCGCGATGCGCGTATCGCGCCCATCTACGAGGGCACCAACGGCATTCAGGCCCTAGATCTGGCCGGACGCAAGCTGCAGCGTGATGGTGGTGCCGCCCTCGAGGGGCTGCTCGGCGATATCGATACCACCGTGGCATCGCTCGAGGCCAGCGACGAACTGACCGCACTGGGCGAGAGCCTGGCGGCTGGTGTCGCCGATCTGCGTGCCGCCATGGCCACGGTGCTGGAGGCGGGCGCCGACCCGGAGAGTGGGGCCGACGCCGTTCAGGCCTACGCGACCCCCTTCCTGAGCCTCGCTGGGCATGTGCTGTGCGCCTGGCAGATGGGCCAGGCAGCGCTCAAGGCCAGCGCCGCCCAGGCTGGCGGCAGTGCCGATCCGTTCTACGCCACCAAGCGCCAGAGCGCCGACTATGTGATACGTCAGTGGTTGCCGGTGGGTCGTGCACAGCGCGCGGTGATCGAGGCCGGCATGGCCAGCCTGGCCGCCTTCGACGTCGCCCACTAGTGTCAACACTAGGCCTGCGCCGCCGGCTCCAGCCGGCGGCCTCCCTATCCGCCATGCGCCACTCTCGCCCCCATAACAACTCGACAGGAGCATGAACAGCCCGACAGGGTCATGCGCCAGATCACGGAGCCACTCATGAGCCAGAGCATTTTCGAACAGGGTCTGCCCAGGACCGCCGCCAACCACGTACCGCTCTCACCGCTGACCTTTATCGAGCGTACCGCCTCGGTCTACCCGGACTACCCCGCGGTGGTCTATGGCGAGCTGCGCCGCGACTGGGGCACCACCTGGGAGCGCTGCCGTCGACTCGCCTCGGCCATCGAGAAGCGCGGCATCCGGCCCGGGGAGACCGTGGCGGCCATGCTGCCCAACGTGCCGGCGATGTTCGAGGCCCACTTCGGCGTGCCGCTGTCCGGCTGCGTGCTCAATACCCTGAATATTCGCCTGGATGCCGAGGTCATCGCCTACATGCTGGAGCATGGCGAGGCCAGGGCGATCCTGGTCGACCCGGAGTTCGCCGATGTCATCGAGGAGGCGGTCGGCAAGCTCGACAAAAAACCGCTGATCATCGATGTGGCCGACCCCGAGTTCGTGCCCGAGGGGAGAAGCATCGGCGAGCTTTCATACGAGGCGCTGCTGGCCGAGGGTGACCCGGACCATGCCTATCGTCTGCCCGAGGATGAGTGGCAGGCGATCTCGCTCAACTACACCTCCGGCACCACCGGCAAGCCCAAGGGGGTGGTCTACCACCACCGCGGTGCCTACCTGAATGCCACCAGCAATATCCTGGTGTGGGCGATGCCGCACCACCCGGTGTATCTGTGGACCCTGCCGATGTTCCACTGCAACGGCTGGTGCTTCCCCTGGACCATCGCCGCCGCCGCCGGCACCAACGTCTGCCTGCGCAAGGTCGAGGCCAAGCGCGTGATGGACCTGATCGCCGACGAGCAGGTGAGCCACTTCAGCGGCGCCCCCATCGTGCTGAATGGACTGGTCAACCTGCCCGACGAGCAGAAGCGCGACTTCGATCACCCGGTGAAGGTCACCACGGCGGGCGCGGCGCCGCCCGCCTCGGTGATCGCCGGCGTCGAGACGCTCGGTATCGACGTGACCCACGTCTACGGCCTTACCGAGGTCTATGGTCCGGTCACCTCCTGCGCCTGGCGCGCGGCATGGGACGAGCTGCCGATGGAGGAGCGAGCCAGGCTCAAGTCGCGTCAGGGGGTGCGCTACCACATGCTGGAAGCGCTGTGTGTGGCCGACCCCAACACCCTGGAGCCGGTGCCCAAGGATGGCCAGACCATCGGTGAGATCCTGATGCGCGGCAACAACGTGATGAAGGGCTATCTCAAGAACGAGGCGGCCACCGAGCAGGCCCTGGAGGGCGGCTGGTACCATACCGGCGACCTCGCCGTGTGGCATGCGGACGGCTATATCGAGATCAAGGATCGCTCCAAGGACATCATCATCTCCGGTGGCGAGAACATCTCCACCATCGAGGTGGAGGACTGCATCTACGCGCACCCGGCGGTGGAGGAGGCGGCCGTGGTGGCCAAGCCCGACGAGAAGTGGGGCGAAACCCCCTGCGCCTTCGTCAAGCTCAAGGTGGGCTATGGTGAGGTCACCGAGCAGGAGATCATCGATCACTGCCGTCAGCGTCTGGCGACCTTCAAGGCGCCCAAGACGGTGATCTTCACCGAGCTGCCCAAGACCTCCACCGGCAAGATCCAGAAGTTCGTGCTGCGCGACGAAGCACGCAAGCAGTAGCGAGAAGGAGCGAGAAGGGACTGTCCCCGGCAGCGGCGCCGATGCCAGCTCGGTCGGGGACAGTCCCTGGCGGTTCTGACGGTTTGACAGTTGACAAGAAACAGATCACAGGAGAGTGCAGATGAGTGAGCAAGCGATCGGTGTGGTAGGCGCCGGCACCATGGGGCAGGGGATCGCCCAGGTGCTGGTGCAGAGTGGCTTTTCGGTTCGGCTCTACGATGTGGCCGAAGAGCAGCTCCAGCGCGCGCGAGGGGCCATCGACAAGGGGCTGGGCAAGCTGGTCGCCAAGGAGAAGCTCGCCGCGGCCGACCAGGACGCCGCCCTGACGCATCTGGACACCACCACTGCGCTGGATGCCCTGCGCGACTGCGAGGTGATCATCGAGGCCGCCCCCGAGCAGCCGGCTCTCAAGGAGAAGCTGTTTCGCGACCTGAGCCGCCTGAGCCATGAGGCGATCCTGGCCTCCAACACCTCCTCGCTGTCGCTGACCCGCCTGGCCGCCGTCTGCGAGCGCCCGGAGCGGGTGGTGGGCATGCACTTCTTCAACCCGGTGCCGGTGCTCAAGCTGGTCGAGGTGATCCGTGCCGAGCAGACCAGCGATGCCACCGTGGCGCGCATCGAGGAGCTGACCCAGGCGCTTGGCAAGACCGCCGTGGCGATCGCCGACTCCCCCGGGTTTGCGGTCAACCGCCTGCTGGTGCCGATGATCAACGAGGCTGCCTTCCTGCTCCAGGAGGGGGTGGCCAGCGCCACGGACATCGACGCCTCCATGAAACTGGGCGCCGCCCATCCCATGGGGCCGCTGGCCCTGGCCGACCTGATCGGTCTGGATGTCTGCCTCTCCATCATGGAGGTGCTGCAGGAGGGCTTCGGCGATCCCAAGTACCGGCCCTGTCCGCTACTCAAGCGTATGGTGGATGCCGGCTATCTGGGCCGCAAGAGTGGCCGTGGCTTCCACGTTTACTCCTGATCACTCGCCTGGCGGCCGGTATCGGGAGGCCGGCTCCGCCGGGCGCCTTGGGAGAGCCTCATACCCTGACTGGATCAACCAAGGAAGCATTGCCGCCCAACCTAGCGTTCGCTAGGGTTGGGCGGTATCGTCTCAACACCACGCAACAAGAATCCGAGGAGTCCTACCCATGAGCGAGAAGCTGATCGATGTGGTCGACAACGCCGGTCTCGTGCGCCTGACCATCAATCGTCCCAAGGCACTCAACGCCCTGAACAGCGACGTGCTGGCCGAGCTGGAGCACGTGCTGGCCGATCTGGAGGGCCGCGCCGACCTGCGTGCCGTGGTGATCACCGGTGCCGGCGAGAAGTCCTTCGTGGCCGGCGCCGATATCGCCGAGATGCGCGAGAAGACCCCCGAGCAGGCTCGGGACTTCGCCCGCCAGGCGCTGGATACCTTCAAGCGCCTGGAGACCCTGCCGGTGCCTACCGTGGCGCTGGTCAACGGTTTCTGCCTGGGTGGCGGCTGCGAGCTGGCCCTGGCCTGTGACTGGGCGGTGGCCAGCGATAACGCCATCTTCGGCCAGCCCGAGGTGCTGCTCGGTGTGATCCCCGGCTTCGGCGGCACCCAGCGTCTGCCGCGCCGTGTCGGCCCGGCCATGGCCATCGACCTGTGCACCACCGGTCGCAAGATCGACGCCAATGAAGCGCTGCGCATCGGTCTGGTCAACCGGGTGATGCCCCAGGCCGAGCTCGAGGACTATGTCGAGGAGCTGGCCAAGCAGCTGGGTGGCAACGGCCCGCAGTCGGTTCGTGCCGCCAAGCAGGCGATCCATGATGGCATGGACCAGGATCTCGATAGCGCCCTGGCCCTGGAAAATGCGCTGTTCGCCTTCTGCTTCGCCGGTGAGGAGCAGAGCGAAGGCATGAGCGCCTTCGTCGAGAAGCGCAAGCCGAACTTCTAAGGGGCACTGTTTCTAAAGGGCATTGTCCCCGCTGGAGCAGCCGTAGCGCGGCCGTGGCAGAAGTGTCACGGCCGCCTTGCGTTGCAGGCGTGCCTTTGAGGCCCCTTTGCACTGGTTGAGTGACGGGCTATGGTGATAGCTGGCAGTAACGCTCTGAACCCCAGGATGGGAGAAAGCCGTCATGAAAGCACTGTTAGTTTCCGCGCTGCTACTTGCCATGCCAGTCTGGGCCCAGGCCGCCTGGCAACTGGACGAGGAGCACTCCTCGGTGCATTACGTCTCCATCAAGAATACCTCCACCGGTGAGATCAACAGCTTCGGCAAGCTCTCCGGCAGCATCGAGGAGCAGGAGAGCCGGGTGGTGATCGACCTCTCCAGTGTCGAGACCGGCATCGATATTCGTAATGAGCGCATGCAGGAGATGCTGTTCGAGACCGGTCAGTTCGGCGAGGCCGAGGTCACTATGGCGATGGGCGAGGAAGCCCTGTCGGACATGGAGGTGGGCGAGCGTCGTCAGGAAACCCAGACCCTGAGCCTGAGCCTGCATGGCGAGACGCTGGAGCTGGAGGCCGAGATGCAGGCGATTCGTCTCGACGACTCGACCCTGCTGATCAGCTCGGTGCACCCCGTGGTCATCTCCGCCGAGGACTTCGGGCTGGGCGAGGGTGTCGAGGCCCTGCGCGAGGTCGCCGGGCTCTCCGCCATCAGCACGGCGGTGCCGGTCAGCTTCAATCTGGTGTTTACCCAGTGAGCGCCTTGAGCCCTAGCGTCGCGCATGACGCAGCGGTTCGGCAGGTGCGGTAGTAGAGGGGCGCGCTTCAACATTGGAGCGCCTCGCGTCCTCGAGCTCACCCCCAGGCAACAATCCTGAAACACAACGCGGCCGTGGCAATTCTGCCACGGCCGCGTTGTGTGTTAAGGGTTCTGCTGATGGAGGCTACTTGGCGAACAGCTGGCCCATATCCTTGAACGCCTTGAACTCCAGGGCATTGCCGCAGGGGTCGAGCAGGAACATGGTGGCCTGCTCGCCCACCTGGCCCTGGAATCGTACATGGGGCTCTATCACGAATCTCGTGTCGCGAGCCCTGAGACGCTCGGCCAGTGCCTCCCACTCCTCCCAGCCCAGCACCACACCGAAGTGGGGCACCGGTACGTCGTGGCCGTCCACCGGGTTGGTGTGAGCCTGCTCCTGGGTAGGCGTCTGCGGGTGTTCGTGGATCACCAGCTGGTGGCCGAAGAAGTTGAAGTCGACCCACTGCTCGCTCGAGCGCCCCTCCTCCAGGCCGAACACCTCGCCATAGAAGGCGCGGGCCGCCGGCAGGTCATGGACCGGAATCGCCAGATGAAACGGGGAGAGGCTCATAGCTGGGCCATGACCGTTTCGGCGCTGCTCTTGTCGACGCCCTTGTCATCGACACCCAGATACTCGACCACCCCGTCGTTGACGATGGCGGCGAAGCGCTTGCAGCGAGTTCCCATGCCGCCACCGCTGGCGTCCAGCTCAAGCCCCAGCGCACGGGTCAGCTCGGCGTTGCCGTCGGCCAGCATGGTGATGGCCTGGGCGTTCTGGTCCTGCTGCCAGGCGCCCATCACGAAGGCGTCGTTCACCGCGAGGCAGGCGATGGTGTCGACCCCCTGGGCCAGCAGCTTGTCGGCGTTGACCACGAAGCCCGGCATATGGGTGTTGGAGCAGCCGGGGGTAAAGGCGCCCGGTACCGCGAACAGCACCACCTTCTTGCCGCTGAAGAGCTCGCTGGTGCGAATGTCTTCGGGGCCTTCCGCGCCGTTGGTCTTGATCGTCACGTCGGGAATGCGCTCGCCGGTTGTAATCGTCATGGGGTCAGTCTCCCTTGTTGAGATGGGGTATTGCATTGCCAGTCTGCCTCGGAGCAGGGGGTTACGACAAACCTGGGGTGCTCACGTTGGGTGGTCTGGTCCTCGCCGCCTATGGCCTCTTCAGCCACCAGCGCGACGGCGCGCTCAAGATCGCCCTCGAAGCAACGTAAGGCCCCCTGGCATCACCCAGGCCGGGCGAAAACTCGCCTGGCCTACTGTTTTCGGTGATGTGGGAAATATCTTACAGTCTCACTTGCCGATAACGTATTTTGCTTCAGTATTGATCAGCAAGCACGAAAATAGGACATTGATCGGTTAGGATGTTGGCTATGGATGTGCTGGAAGATTGGGTAGGAGATAAGTTGGCGTCAACTAACGACCCAGAGCGGTCATGTCGGCAAAGGCAACCAACATGTTCACCGGTATTATGCTGCATGCGCGGCGATTGGTGTTATGTAGCCGAGCAAAACTTAATGTTCGGTTATTTCAATGGCTTAGGTGATATGCTAGCGCGTAGCATAACATTCTTGAACGCGCGTGCTCGTTCAAGTGGAATATCAAGCGTGCTGTATAATACAGCTGTTAGCCGTCATAGGAATCGCCGTGCCAAATTCGAACAATGATCAAGACGAGTTCGCCGCCTACCTGGCACGATATGTCTCTGGTGCCAATCCGAAAAACGCTTTGACGCCGGAGCAGGCTGCTCAGGGTGCTCATTTATGCTTCGTGAATACGAATGAATTGCTAGTTGACGCTCGGATTCTGGCCAAGGAAGGGCGCCTAAGTCGAGCGCTTTCAGTTACGGTGCTAGCGTTAGAAGAGTTGGCGAAAATTTCCGAGTTGTACCGAGTGGCAATTGAAAGCCAGTTGGCTTCCGATGCTGTGGATTGGAAGGCATTCTGGAAAGAATTTAACTATCACAAGCCAAAACAAAAACGCGCCACGGCATACGGAAATGTAATCAAAGGTGTTTCGGGTGAGGGCGACGGCTTGACCAATCCGTTGCCCTATAAGTCGTACTTTTCAGACGATACGTTTGGGCATTTGGACAAAGCAAAGCAAAAGAATTTTTATGTCGATTTCTCTGACGGCAAGTTTGTCGCCCCGAGAAATGACGACCGGACCAAAAAGATTCTTTCAGAGATATATGGATTCGTGAGTGAACGGATAGACACGTTTGGTTCCTGGCATTCCTCAATTGATCGTAACGTGGATTTTTTTGAAGTTACGACCAAGCAAGCCAAGTGTTTGCTAGAGAGTTCCGCGCTCGCTGACTCAGGGCTAACTTCGCTCAATGGGTGGGCTAACACCTTCACTCCCGAGGAAGTTCAGGCGGATATTATCCGGCTCGCATGCTATCGATCATCTGGTGGAGTGCCAGACTACTATCGCTTCACTCCGGAAATGGACACAGTTCTCGGCCTAACCGCTGAAAATCGTGAGGCGATTTTGGCCGGAGTGGTTGGCGAACTCGAGGCTCGCATGGATATTGGAGAGGTGCTGCCGCAGTTTGTCTATCGTGCATTTTGCATGTTCAAACTTATCATCCACTATGGGCAAAAGAATCTTTCCAAGAGCGCGTTCAACAAAATCTTCCCGAAACTCGCAAATGCCGGCTAACAAATCGCTGCAGGTGACGTTTGACCCGCCACCCACTTTTGCTGCCGCAAAAGTGGGCGTCGCCTCAAACGCACCTGAGCTCAGGCGTTAAATATCAGAAAAGCTCAATGGCCGCCCTTGCCGGAAGTTGCCATAGCTGCCTTTAACCACGCGGCTAAAAAGCGGCACTCAAGAAGCGACACTCCCCACTTCACACCTCGTGAAGCGACAGGGAGACGTATCCGCGCGAACTCTGGTACAATCGCGCGATGATTAAAGCAGACGGAGACACGATGAAAACGGAACTTAGCGAATTCGAGCGGCAGATGCGCCGTGATATCGACAGTTTCATGGACAAGGCCCAGGAGACTCGACGCAAGGCGGCGACCTCCGCTCCCGAGTGGCCTATCGAGGAAGAGAGCAAGGCAAAGACAAAGCCCAAGACGCCACGCAGCAAGCCTGGCGGTTCGCCGAAGACAGGCCATCGAGTGAAGCTGGCCGTACGTACCAAGCAGCTCGAGATGGATACCGTGTTCGAGCATGTGTCGTCGAGCATCTCCAAGATCGAGGCACAGCTGGAAGCCGAGAAGGCCGCCCGCAAGGCTGGCTATCCCATTATCGGCTTCGTGATCGAAACGACGCGGCTGTAATCCCTGATCGCCTGGGATAGGCTTTGGGCATCTCTCGCCCAAGGAGTAGGAGCCGCCCGTGAGGATCACCCAGCTTTCTATCTATCCGGTCAAGTCATTGGGCGCCATCGCCCTGAACGAGGCCGAGTTGACTCCCGAAGGACTCGCCTGGGATCGCCGCTGGATGGTGGTCGATGATGTGGGGCGTTTCGTTACCCAGCGTCAATTGCCGGCCATGGCCGCCATTCGGGTCAGTCTCGAGGCCGATGCCCTGGTGTTGAGCCATCCGGATGCCGAGGCGTTGCGTGTCCCCCTGTCAGCAGAGGGGCAGGAACGACTGTCGGTCTATGTCTGGGAGGATCGCTGTGCCGCCCTGGATGAGGGCCCCGAGGCCAGGGAGTGGCTGGGCAGGGTGCTGGGCGATTTCCGGGGCAGTGGTCTGCGCCTGGTACGCTTCGCGCCCGACCAGCGGCGCCGGGTCGAGCCGCACTATCTCGCGCCGGGCGAGCAGGCACATACCGGCTTTGCCGATGGCTATCCCTTCCTGGTGGTGGGCGAGGCCTCGCTTGCCGAACTGAACCGCCGCCTGGCTGCCAAGGGGCTCGAGCCGGTGCCGATGAGTCGTTTTCGGCCCAGCATCGTGGTCGACCACGAACTGCCCTTCGTCGAGGATGGCTGGCAAGAGCTGGCCGCCGCCGAGAGTGGCTGGCGGCTGGGGCTGCGCAAGCCCTGCCAGCGCTGCAAGATCACCACCGTGGATCAGCACAGCGGCGAGATCGAGGTGCCGGGCGAGCCTCTGCGCACGCTGGTGGAGATGAATACACGCCTGGCCCCGGGCGGATACTTCGGGCAGAACGCCATCCTGCTGGCGGGCGAGGGCCGGACGATCAGCGTCGGCGAGCCCCTGATGCCGAAGCCGCGCTGATTCTCTCGAGGCTACCCGCGTACTCTCGAGGCTCCCCCTTTACCCAGCCCGGTAGCTTCTAATGCCCACTGGTCAACTGAATCAGCGCCCGACGGTGCGATGAGTGATCAAGGCGCGAAGATATTCGGCCAGTGGCTATCGGCGGCCTCGATATTGCCGGGAATATCACGCTCCCAGCGCCACTGGATGAAGCGGCTGTAGTTCAGATAGAGCTTGTCGTCGACGATCTTCCACGCCTCGGGCACGGTCGAGGCGGCCTCGCCGCTGGCCGCGGCCCAGGCGCACCAGCCGCCGTACTGTGGGGCGTAGGTCTCGGGGTCGGCCTGGAAACGGTCGCGGTGCTCGGCGGAGGCGAACTGCCAGGTGGCATCTCGCCACTCGAGCTGGTGTTCCGGTGAGCCCGCCACCGGCCTGCCCTCGGTGAAGTAGGCCACCGGGTCGGTGCCGCCGATGGCCAGTCCGTCGCGCGTGAAGATGCGCCCGTCGGCGGTCGCCCCCAGCGACCAGGCCAGACCGACCATCAGGATGGCGGCCCTCCACCCTTGTGTGCGTTTCATGATTGCCTCCTCTCGACCCTGGGGTTACAGGGTTCTGTCGGGCAGCGGCTCACGACCTTACAGGTGTCATGTCCGTGCAAGGGCTTATTACAGGGGTTGTCTACGTGAAATGGAATGCATTTCCAGTAAATGACCTTCTGGGTTATCATGGCAGGCCATCCGTCCACTTGCGCAAGGAGCCTGCCATGAGCTTTCACGTCTATCTTTCCGGCGAGATCCACACCGATTGGCGCGACGAGATCCAGCGCGGCGCCGAGGCGGCCGGCCTCGATGTGGTGTTCACCGCACCGGTGACCGACCATGATGCCAGCGATGCCGCCGGCGACCATCTGGGCGAGACCCCGAGCCAGTTCTGGCGGGATCATCAGTCCTCCAAGGTCAATGCCATCCGCACGCGTACCCTGATCGAGCAGAGCGACCTGGTGGTGGTGCGCTTCGGCGACAAGTACAAGCAGTGGAACGCCGCCTTCGACGCCGGCTACTGCGCCGCCCTGGGCAAGCCCTACGTGACCCTCCACGGCGAGGAGATCGTGCACCCGCTCAAGGAGGTCGATGCCGACGCCCAGGCCTGGTGCACCACCACCGACCAGGTGGTCGAGGTGCTGCGCTACGTGCTCAAGGCCTGACTCCAACCTGCGGTGTCGATTGGCTACACTGGGGGCACCATTCTCGACAGAGGTGACCCCCATGAGCCTGGAGCTGAAGCGTGCCTTCGACGCCGCGAGCCACAACGACGGCTATCGTGTGCTGGTTGACCGTCTATGGCCCCGCGGCGTATCCAAGGAGGAGGCGAGAATCGACGATTGGCCCAAGGAGGTCGCTCCCAGCGACACCCTGCGCAAGGCCTTCCATGCCGGTGATCAGGGGTGGGGCGAGTTCCGCCGCCGCTATCTGGGCGAGCTCAAGGAGCATCGCGAACGGCTCAGGCCCCTGGCCGAGCGCGCCCTGGGGAAAAGGGTGACCCTGGTATTCGCCGCCAAGGATGAACGTCACAACAACGCCGTGGTGCTTGCCGAATATCTGGCCATGCTCGAGCCGCGCCTGCGCGCCGAGAAGCGCTAACGGAGCAGGGCGGCCAATCCCCGCGCAGCTGCTAACTTCAAGGGAAGGCGGTGCTATTGCCGCCGTCCTGCGAGGTGGCCGCCATGCTGTTCATTACCAATCGCTTTCCTACCCAGAGCATTCGCACTCGGCTCAACCGCAACTTCACCTTCGACCTCAACAATAACGCCGCCAGCAACTCGGTGTTCTACTGCGAGCGGCAGGGGGAGAAGGAGTATCAGGAGATCGGCAGTTCGGCCTTCCTGCAGCGGCTCAAGGAAGCCGATGTCAATCAGGTGCTGATCTATATCCACGGCTTCTCCAATCTGCCGGAAGATGTCTTCGTTGCGGTCCAGGAGTTTCAGGCGCTGTGCGATGAGACCAAGCCAGGCGAGGTGCTGGTGGTGCCTCTGGTGTGGCCCTGTGACAATGACCTGGGAATAGTGAAGGACTACTGGGATGATCAGGAGTCGGCCGATCTGAGCGGCTTCTCCTTCGCCCGCGTGCTGCAGCGCTTCCTGGACTGGCGGGAGGGGGAGCAGTTCAAGCAGGACCCGGCCCCCTGCCTGAAGCGCATCAACGTGCTGGCCCACTCCATGGGCAATCGCGTGCTGCGTGAGACCCTGAGGGTCTGGCACAAGTATTCGCTACCGGGCGGGGTGCCGCTGTTGTTTCGCAATACCTTTCTGGTTGCCGCCGATATCGTCAACGAGTCGCTGGAGGAGGGGCGCAGTGGTGAGCTGATCGTGCATAGCTCACGCAATGTGACCGTCTACTTTGCTTCCGACGACCTGGCGTTGCGTGCCAGCAAGGCCTCCAACCTGAGGAATCGCATCGCCTCCCGCCGGCTCGGCCACACCGGCCCGGAAGACATGATCCGGCTGCCGCGCAATGTCTTCGCGGTCGACTGCGACGACGTCAATACCCTCTACGACTTCCCCAAGGGGCACACCTATTTTCGGTCGGGCATCGTGCCCGGCAAGCCCGGTGTGGTGTTTCAGCATCTGTTCGTCGCCCTGGAGAGCGGTCGGGTCTTCCCCGAGGACGAGCTGCGCCGCATGACCATCCTGCGCGACTGAGGCGCTATGGCCCGTAGTGATCATGCCCCCCGTTCCAGGAGGTGTGCCAGGCTGTCGGCGACCTGTTCATGGCAGCCGATACCGCTGGGGCTGGTGCCGTGATTTCAGGCCAGCGCAAGCCTCCAGCGGCAGGGCACGAACGTAAGGGATGGTGATATCTTGACTGGCGGGCTCTCCCTCAGAGGGTCATGAACGGCTGGGCCTCGCCATCGCGGAACTGGTAGACGTTCCACGCTTCCTGCTTGGGTCCTGGCATGCCGGGCGTGCCGATGGGCATGCCGGCAAGGCCGATGCCGGCGGTGTCGGGGCGCTCCTCGAAGAGCTTCTCGAGGGCCGCGAAAGGCACATGACCCTCGATGGCGTAACCGCCCATCTCGATGGTGTGGCAGGCGCCGAGGCCGTAGGGCAGGCCGACGCTCTTCTTGACCTGGCCGAGCGACACGTCGTCGACGATGGTGACATCGACGCCGCGCTCCTCGAGATGACGGGCGTACTTGTCGCAGCAGAGGCACTGGGGGGTCTTGTAGAGGGTCGCCTCGGCGGGCAGGGCGGCGTGGGCGCTACCGGCGCCCAGCAGCAGGGAGGCAGACATGAGCAGGGTGGCGCTTGAAGGGATACGATTCAGCATGACACTTTTCCTGGTCCAGATGGCGTGGTTACGCAGGGTTGTCTCTCGGCCAGCCTCCGGCTAAGGCGATCCGGCCGAGGGAGGGAAGGTTAACCTTGAAATATACATCTTATGTGTAGCACCCAAGTCAAGCACTGCCGTCAACAGCCGTGCTGGGTCAAGGTCAGGGAGCTTCTTCGGGCAGGGCATCCACCAGCCCCAGCGCCACGCACAGGCGTACCAGCTCGGCCAGGTTGGTGGCTCCCAGCGCCTTCATGGCGCGCAGCCGGTAGATCTCCACGGTCTTGGGGCTGATTTCGAGGTGATCGGCGACCTCGCGGCTGGTCAGACCCCGGGCCACGTGCACCAGGATCTGGCGCTCCTTGGGGCGCAGCGCCGCGTAACGCTCGCGTAGCGCCTCGAGGCGGAGCTGGGCCTGACGCGCCTGCTGGTGCGCATGAAGTGACTGCTGGACGATATCGATCAGCTGCTGGTGATTGAAGGGCTTCTCGAGGAAGTCGCGCGCGCCGGCCTTGAGCGCGGAAACGGCCATGGGCACATCGCCGTGGCCGGTCATGAAGATGACTGGCGGGGCCTTGTCCAGCTCGCCCAGGCGCTGCTGTACCTGGAGGCCGGAGAGGCCGGGCATGCGCACGTCCAGCAGTACCGTGTCGAAGCCTTCCGGGTCGTCGGCGAGAAAGGCCTCGCCGTCGGCGAAGAGGCGGCTTGCGATGCCGACGGAGTCCAGCAGCCAGGCCAGGGAATCACGCAGGGCCTGGTCGTCATCGACGATGGCGATGCAGGGTGAAGAGGTATCGGTCATGGACGCTTCATGGCAGCGGTATGGTCAGGTTCGGCAAGCAGTGTAGCGGCAAAGGTGGCGCCGCCGGAACCGGTGTGTGGCAGCAGGCGCAGGTTGCCGCTCATGGCTTCCATCAGCGTGCGGCTGATGGCCAGGCCCATGCCCAGCCCCTCGTCACGGTTGGAGTGGAAGGGGGCGAAGATGGATTCGGCCTGGTCAGCGGGGATGCCGGGGCCCTGATCGGCCACCGTCAGGACCACCTCGCGGCGCCCGCTGCGCCGGGCCTTGATCTCGACCCGTTGGGCGCCGGGATGGTCGCGGCTCGCCTCCAGGGCGTTGAGCAGCAGGTTGACCAGCACCTGCTCCAGTCCCACCGGGTCGGCGATCACCCTCGGCAGTGGCGCCTTGAGGGCCGCCTCGAGGTCGACCCCGGTCTGCTGGTACTGCCATTCGCAAAGCCGGCAGGCGGCGTCCACCACCTCGGCCAGGACCATGGGCCGCGGCCGGATCTGGCCCTTGCGCACGAAGCCGCGAATATGGCGCAGTCGTTCCCCGAGTCGCTCTACCTGTCGCTGTATCTGCTCGAGGGGCAGGCGCAGTGCCTCGGCCGGCTGGCCGGCATCGAGCTTGAGCAGGGCGCCACTGGCGTAGTTGCCGATGGTGCCCAGCGGCTGATTGAGCTCATGGGCGATATTCGATGCCAGCTCTCCGGTGGTGGCCAGCCGATTGGCGTGGGCGATCTGGGCCTGATGCTGACGGGCCTGCTCCTCGGCCGCCTGGCGCAGGCGGATATCACGGTTGAGCAACGATACATGGCCCGGTTCCGTGCCGGGCCCGGAGTGCGCCATCACCACGCTGAGCACCGGCACCGCGCCCTGTGGTCCACGCATCGCCAGCTCGCCACTCCATGAGCCGTAGCGGGCCACGGCGGGCAGCACGATATCGCGCAGGTCGCGCAGCGACTCCTCGACATAGGCGTCGGCCAGTCGTGCGGCGCCGCCCGTCCGGGGCAGCTGAAGGAGGTGGCGTGCCGCCTGGTTGGCGTAGAAGAGGCGCTCATCGTCATCCATGAACAGTACGAACTCGGTGGTGGACTCCACCACCCGGGCCAGCCGCTCGCGGTTGGCCTCGGCACGGATGCGGCGCCCGACATCCCGGGAGACGCAGAGAATATCGAGCAACTCGCCGCTGGCCGGGTCGCGCCGGGTCCGGCTGGTGGTTTCGAACCAGACATAGTGGCCATCCTTGGCGCGGAAGCGATAGGTCTGCTGGTAGAAGCCGTCGCGGTAGTAGATCCGCGGTGACTTGTTGAGCAGGGCGGCCAGGTCGGTGGGGTGAAACAGGTCATAGGCGGAGACGCCGATCAGCTCCTCGGGGGCATAGCCGAGCAGCTCGCGTGCCGCCTCCGAGGCGTAGAGAAAGGTGCCGTCCCGGGCATGGCGCGAGATCAGGTCGGTGCTGCTCTCGGCCAGCCAGCGGTAGTGGGCACGCTCCGTCTCCAGGGTCCGGTGCCTCTCCTCGAGTCGTTCGCAGCGGGCGGCAAGCGCCGCATGCTCCTCGATCAAGCGGGCCTGCTCCTCGGGCGAGAGGGCGGCACTGGTGTTGGGTGCACTGTTGGGTGTGCTGTCGGGCATATGGCCTCGGCCCCCGGGTCAGCCGGTGGCATGCTGCTGGATACGCAGCAGCCGCTCCGGAAAGTAGCATAGCGGTCCCGGCGGCTCCCGGTGCAGGTCGACCGGACGGCCGAACCCCTCGGCGAGAAGCTCCACCAGCATCATCGCCGAGAGCCCCCAGATGACCTGGCCATCGACATGGTAGTTGGGTACGTACCAGGGCCGGCCGTCTACCGGGATGACGTCGGTATGATGGCGACGGTCCTCGAGAAAAAGCGCCAGCGGCACCTCGAAGATCAGGTCCAGTTCGGCGGGGTCGGGCAGCAGCGGCAGATCGGGCGGAATCACTCCCACATAGGGGGTGACGCTCAAGCCATGCAGCGAGATCACGTCCGACAGCTGGCCGAGCAGCTCCACATGCTGCGGCGGCAGGGCGATCTCCTCTTCGGACTCCCGCAGCGCGGTGGTCAGCAGGTCGGCATCCTGGGCCTCACGCTTGCCGCCGGGAAAGGCGACCTGGCCGCTGTGGGTATTGAGGTGGATGGCTCGCCGGGTGAACAGCAGCGTCGGGTCGGGGCGGTCGACGATGGGCATCAGCACCGCAGCCTCGGGCAGGCGCAGCGACTGTCGGCTAGGCCGGTGCGCTTGCAGGCGTTCGCGAAGTTTCTCTAACATGGGGTTTCCATTGGGGTTTGGTATCTTCTACCCGGCCGCCTTCCGCAACGTCAAGCCAGTTCGCTTGCCTGGGAGTCTCATGAACTTCTGTAGCCACTGTGGCCATACCGTGCGCCTCGGGATTCCGCCGGGGGATGATCGTCCGCGCTTTCTGTGCGACGAGTGCGAGACCATCCACTATCAGAACCCGCGTATCGTGGCGGGGACGCTAACGGTAAGCGGTACTCGTGTGCTGCTCTGTCGCCGTGCCATCGCCCCGCGCAAGGGCTACTGGACGCTGCCGGCGGGTTTCATGGAGAACGGTGAAACCACGGCAGAGGCCGCCGCCCGGGAGACCCGCGAGGAGGCCTGCGCCGAGACTCACCTGCATGGGCTCTATACCCTGATCAACCTGCCGCATATCAACCAGGTGTTCATGATCTTTCGGGCCGATCTCGAGGGCAGCTTCGCCCCCGGGCCGGAAAGCCTCGAGGTGGGTCTCTTCGAGGAGCATGAAATCCCCTGGGAGGAGCTCGCCTTTCCTACCATCGAGCGTACGTTGTGGCACTTCTATGCCGACCGCAAGCAGGGCGAGTTTCCACTGCATATGAGCGACATCGTGCCCGACCGCGAGCGCCAATCCGGCGCCGGCTAGACGCACACCCCGGCTTCAAAGATCCTCGAGACGCCAGACATCGAAGGCCGGCTCCTCATAGGGGTGGGCCCGGCGTAGCGCCGCCACCGCCTCGCGAATCAGCGCATCCTCACAGACCAGCTCCACCTTCAGCTCCTCCACCCGCTCCAGGTCGCCCACCCTGCCGATATGCGGGGTGGCACCGTCCAGGGGGCGGAACTGCCCGGTACCCGGGGTCTGGAAGCAGCACGCCTCGTAGTCACCGATGCGCCCGGCGCCGGTGGCGAATACTGCCTCCTTGACGGCCTCGGCCTCCGCCACCGGTACAAAGAACGCCAGCTTGTACATGAGTGTGACTCCTCTATCGGGGTGATCCAGCCTGTCGTTGTGCCATATTCGGGGGCCTGCGTCAGCCGTAGCTGGGCTCCCTTGCTCATCGTGCCGTTCTCTTGCTCCGGTATCCGGTCGCCGCGGTGCAGATAGCCGATCTGGTCGATACGCTAAGAACGAGGGTCCCCCCTCACTGTCTTCGCCCCACCGACGAGGCATTTCCCGCCCGCCCCGGGCGGTTTTTTTGGTGCACTTGACGGCATGCCTTTGCAGGGCAAGCCTGGGACCTCACCGATAACGTGAGGAGTGGCATCGATGAGGGATGGCATGGATGAGAGGTTGCGGGCGTGCCTGGCCACGGCCGGATTGACGCCAGAAGGTGAGCCTGCGCCGTTGTCGGGCGGTGATATCGCCGCGGTCTATCGCCTGGCCACCGACCGAGGCGAGGTGGTGGTCAAGCAGGACACCGCCGAGCGTCTGGCCGGTGAGGCAGAGGGGCTGGCCGCCCTGGCCGCCGCCGGCTCGGGCCTGGTGGTGCCCGACGTGCTGGCTCAGGGCGATGGGTGGCTGGTGATGGAGGCGCTGGAGGTGGCGCCTCACCGTCGTGCTCCCGCCGCGCTGGGAGAAGGGCTACGCAGACTGCACGGGGCGGTGGGCGAGGCTCACGGCTGGCATCGCGACAACGCCTGTGGGCGCACGCCCCAGCCCAATGCACCGCTCGCCGATGGGCGTGCCTTCCAGCGCGAGAGGCGTCTGTTGCCGCTGGCCGAGGCGTGCCAGGCCCGTGGTCTACTGGATACCAGGCTGCGCGGCCGCCTCGAGGCGCTGGCCCATGGTCTGGAGGCCTGGCTGCCGGATGCCCCCGCGAGCCTGGTACACGGCGATCTGTGGTCGGGCAATGTGCTCTTCACGCCGAGGGGCCCCGCGCTGATCGACCCCGCGGTCTATCGCCACTACCCGGAGGTGGACCTGGCGATGCTGACCCTGTTCGGCTCCCCGGGGGAGGCCTTCTTCGAGGCCTACTGGGATGGCGCCCCCCCGGCGGACTGGCCGCGTCGCGAGACGCTGTTTCAGCTCTATCCGCTGCTCAACCATCTGCTGCTGTTCGGCGGCGGCTACCGCGGCGCCGTGGAGCGAGCGGTCTCGAGGCTGGAGGTCGAGACGCGCTAGGCCAGCGTGGAGGTGAAGGATCGCGACCTTCGAGTCGTGCTAGGTCGCCTCCATGGCGAGGAAGTGGCGAATCGGCTCGACCTGGCCGGCGCGGTCGAGATAGGGGGCGTGGCCGCAGTCGGCCGCTTCCAGGGTGATGAGCTGGGGCTGTGTTTCGGCCATGCGCTCGAGCGTGGTCGCGGCGAGCAGGGGCGAGCGAGCGCCGCGGACTACCATCAGCGGGCAGGTGAGGGCACTCCAGTCGGCCCACAGGTCCCGCGGCGTGTCGTGGACAAACTGTGCGGTGATCTGCGGGTCGTAATGAAAGCTCCAGCGTCCGTCGGGCAGGCGCCGCGCGCTCTCCAGCGCCAGTCGCCGCCAGCTGTCCTCACCCTCGATGCCGAATCCTGCATAGTGGTGGCGCAGCTCAGCCTCGAGGTCGCGGAAGTTCTTGAATTCATGGCGGCGAGAGAAGTAGTCGCCCAGCTCGGCTAGCCCATCGGGCGCCAGCTCGGGGCCGATATCGTTGAGTATCAGGCGCTCGATGCGCCCGGTGGTGTCGGGCTCGGCGGCCAGGCGCAGGCCCAGCAGGCCGCCCATGGAGGTGCCCAGCCAGGGTACCCGTTCCAGGTCGAAATGGTCGAGGATACCCCGGGCGATGCCGGCGTAGGCGGCGTAGGTGTAGTCACGCTCGGGACGAGACGACCAGGACGACAGGCCGCGCCCCGGGGTGTCCGGTGCCAGCACCCGCCACTCGGGCCCCAGGCGGTGGGCCAGCTCGGCGAAGTCACCCCCATGGCGTGCCAGGCCATGCCAGGCGATCAGGGTACGAGGGGCATCGGGGTGCCATACCCGCACTGCCACGTCGAGATCGTCTACGCTGACCCAATCAAGGTGTTGCATGCTTCGTCTCCGCCGCTGGAGTGACCACAATATGCCATATTGTTCCTCGATGATAAGGTGGAATCGAGGCCTGAACATGCGACAATGTATGTAAATATCCCATCGATCGAGGATGAGCCGATGACGTCTTCCTGCCCGTCGCGTTGTTCCCGCCCGTCGCGCGTTCTGCGCCGTGCCCTGTTGCCGATGATGGTGGCCACCATCATGTCGACATCCGCCCAGGCGGCGGACCTGCTGACCATCGCCAACGACGCCCTGCTGAACAACGCCGAGCTGGCCTCGGCTCGTGCCCTGACCCGTAGCACCGAGGCCGGGCGTGACGTGGATCGGGCGGACTTCCTGCCCCAAGTGCAAGTCAGCGGTAACATTACCCACAATCGGGAGTATGAGAGGCAGTCCAGCTCCGGGGCGGGGCCGGATTTCAGTGGTCTAACACCTGAACAGCAGCAGGCTGCTGCGGCATTGGCTGGCGGTTCTCAATCGCAAGATGACAACGTCAATCGCGTCGGCCTCACACTCGAGGCTACCCAGGCGCTGTTCAATGCCATCGATCGTCGTGAGGTAGAACGTTCCGAGCGTCAAATTGAGCAACAGCTCTACCAGTTGGCGGCCACCGAGCAGGGCGTATTGATCAACGTGTCGACCGCCTATTTCGAGATCCTGCGGGCCCATGAGGTGCTCGAGGCGCGCCGTGCCCAGGAGCGGGCCATCAACCGCCAGCTGGAGCAGGCCCGAGAGCAGTTCGAGGTGGGACTGATCGCCATAACCGAGGTGGAGGAGGCCAAGGCGGCCTTCGACCAGGCCAGGGCGATTCGCATCGGTGCCGAGAGCGATCTGCAGGTGCGCTTCGAGGTGCTCGAACGGCTCACCGGCCAGCGCTACGAGAGTATCGATGCCCTGGGCGAGGAGCTGACCATCGCCCCGCCCATGCCGCTGGAGCGCAGCGCCTGGGTGGAGCTTGCCATGCAGAACAACCCCCGGGTACTGGCCAGCCAGGCCGGCATCGAGGTGTCGCGCAGCGCGGTGGAGATCGCTCGCGCCGGGCATCTGCCTCAGGTCAATGCCTTCGCCAACTACAACTACGCCGATAGCGATGCCGATGGCATCGATGGCCATGACTCCAGCAGTCAGGTCGGGGTGGGCGTCAGCATGCCCCTCTATACCGGGGGGCGCACCAGCGCCTCGGTACGCCAGAACACCTACCTGCTGGAGGCCTCCCAGTATGACTTCGAGGACCAGCGTCGCAGCACCATCCAGGATGTGCGTTCCAGCTATACCCGGGTGACCAACGATGTCGCCACGGTAGAGGCCCGCGCCCAGGCGGTGGTCTCCAACCAGAGCGCCCTGGATGCGACTCGTGCCGGCTACGAGGTCGGTACCCGCAATATCGTCGATGTGCTCAATGCCGAGCAGAACCTCTACAACGCCATTGCCGAGCTGGCCAGCGCGCGTTACGACTATGTGATCAATCTGCTGACCCTGCGTCAGCGAGCGGGCACCCTCGATGAGGAGGCCCTGGCCGAGGTCAACGCCTGGCTGGACGGCGCCAGCGTCGATCTTCAGCTGCCGGATGCTGCGGGCAAGGATCCGGTAATGAATATCGGTGAGCGCCCTACGCCCCAGTGAGTCTGCTGGGCCCTGGGCGGTCGCTCGATAGCCATTGCCACCTGGGCACTGGCTATTGATGCATGACTGGCCATCGCGAGCAGCTCATCAATGGCAGGTCAGCGATAGCCGGTTATCCAGGGCGGGGCCTCGCGTCTTGCTTAGGCAGCTAAGTTTTACATCCATACACTGGTGAATGTAAAATTCGTTCATCCGCTATTTCCCAAGGAACCCCCACGCGCATGAAAACTGCATACCGAATCGGCCGGGCGGGCCTTCTTGTCCTGGCCGCCGGCCTGATGCTGGCCGCCTGTGGTCAAGATGAGTCGTCTCAGCAGGCCCAGCAGGGCGGCGCCCAGGAACGACCCCCACACCCGGTGGAGGTGGCCGAGCTGGCCCGACAGGATCTCGATCTGGAACGTTCCTATCCCTCGCTGCTGCGCAGCGATGATGAGGTGACGCTGGTGGCCCGCGTCACCGGCACCCTCGAGAAGCGTCACTTCGAGCCGGGTGAGATGGTCGAGAAGGGACAGGTGCTCTATTCCATCGAACCGGATGTGTATCAGGCGGCGGTCAGGCAGCGTGAGGCCGACCTGCAGAGTGCCCGCGCCCAGCTGGAGCGTGCTCAGCGCGATGCCAATCGTTTCGAACGGCTGTTGAGCCAGAACTCGGTGAGCCGCCAGCAGGTCGACCAGGCACGCTCGGAGCTGAGCGTGGCACGCGCGTCGGTGGTCCAGGCCGAGGCGGCACTGGCCACCGCACGGATCGATCTCGACTATGCCGAGGTCACCGCGCCGGTATCGGGCATGATCAGCCTCAGCCGGATCAACGTCGGCAATGTGGTGAGCAATGGCACCGAACTTGCCACCATCACGCCGCTGGATCCGCTCGAGGTGCGTTTTCAGCTGCCCCAGCGGGATGCCTTCGAGCTGCGTCGCCAGCTCAACAATGTCGGTGCCATAGAGGAAATTCAGGCAGTGCTCGAGTTTCCTGGCCTCAAGGATGCTGAGGGAGATCGCCTAGAGGGGCGCCTGGACTTTCTTGGTTCCCGCGTGGAGGAGGCTACCAGCACGGTGCAGGCTAGTGCCACCTTCGACAATCCCGAGCATCGCGTGCTTCCCGGACAGTTCGTGCGTGTCGAACTCGAGGGCCTCAAGCGCTTCGATGTGTTGGCGGTGCCGGAGATCGCGATCGGTCAGGGGCTGATGGGGCCCCAGGTATTCGTGCTCGACGAGGATGATGTGGCTCGCGCGCGCCCAGTGGATCTGGGTGAGGTGGCCGGCCCCTGGCAGGTGCTGCGCGGCGGCGTTGAGGCCGGTGAACGGGTGGTGGTCGGTGACCTCGCCGGCATCGAGCCGGGCGTGACCATCAAGTCGTTGCCCTTCGACGGCGATGCTCAGGCGCTGGTCGAGCGCTCCATGCAGGCGGGTGACCAGCAGCAGGGTGCGGCGGCAACGGGTGGTTCGGCTGCCCAGCCCGGCCAGAAGGGCCAGGCGACCGAGGAGGCGGCTGCCGAGAGCGAGTCGGGGCCGGCCGAGGCCGGTGAGGACGACGCCCGATGAACTTCTCCAACTTCTTTATCAAGCGGCCGATCTTCGCCACGGTGTTGGCGATCATCCTGACTCTGGTCGGGGTGGTCAGTATGCGCGTGCTGCCTGTGGAGCAGTATCCCAGCGTGGTGCCGCCCACCGTCTCGGTACGTGCCCAGTTCCCCGGCGCCGATGCCGAAACGGTAGCGCAGACGGTGGCGGCTCCCCTGGCCGAGGCCATCAACGGTGTCGAGGACATGCTCTACATGACCTCGACCAGCGGTGACAACGGCTCCATGAGCCTCAACGTGGCCTTCAATATCGGCACCGAAGGCGATATCAACACCATCAACGTCAACAATCGGGTGCAGGGGGCGCTCTCGCAGCTACCCGAGGCGGTGCAGGCCCAGGGTGTGACCGTTGAGTTGCGCTCCAGCTCGATTTTGATGCTGGTTGCGCTGACCTCGCCGCAGGGTGACTACGACAAGGTGTTCATGCAGAACTACGCCACCCTCAACATCCTCGACGAGCTGCGCCAGGTGCCCGGCGTGGGGGATGCCTCGGTGCTGGGGGGAGGCGAGTTTGCCATGCGCATCTGGATGGATCCGGACAAGCTGGCCCAGTACGATCTGACCCCCACCGAGGTGGCCGCGGCGATTCGTGCCCAGAACACCGAGGTGCCGGCGGGCAGCCTAGCCGGCACACCGCAGAGCGAACCGCGGGCCTTCACATACACCATCACCGCGGGAGGACGGCTCAACGACGTCAATGACTTCCGCGAGATTTTTCTGCGCACTAATCCGGATGGTTCGTCGCTGCGTCTCAGCGACGTGGCACGCATCGAGCTGGGGGCCTCCTTCTACGGGGTTGATGCCCGACTCAACGGCGGCACCATGACGCCGATCATCATCAACCAGCAGCCCGGCGCCAATGCCCTCGAGACCGCCCAGGCAGTGAACGACACCATGACCGAGCTGGCTGGACGCTTCCCACCGGGACTGGAGCATGTGGTGCCGTACGACACCACGCTGTTTATCGGCGCCTCCGTCGATACCGTGACCAAGGTGTTTATCGAGGCCTTCCTGATCGTCGGGGTAATCCTGTTCATCTTCCTGCAGAACTGGCGCTTCACGGTGATTGCCATGTCGGTGGTGCCGGTCTCGGTGCTGGCTACCTTTGCCGGCTTCTACATGTTCGGCTTCTCGATCAACCTGCTGACCCTGTTCGCGCTGGTGCTCGCCATCGGCATCGTGGTGGACGATGCCATCCTGGTGGTGGAAAACGTCGAGCGGGTGCTGGGCGAGGATGAGGAGATCACGGTCACCCAGGCCACCGTGCGTGCCATGAAGGAGGTGGGTGGCCCGGTCATTGCCACCTCCTTGATCATGGCCGCGGTATTCGTGCCGGTGGCCTTTCTGGGCGGCTTCACCGGCCAGATCTATCAGCAGTTTGCCCTGACCGTGGCGATCTCGGTGGCCTTCTCGGCGCTGATGGCGCTGACCTTCACCCCGGCCCTGTCGGCGGTGTTCATCAAGCACAAGGCGCAGCTAGGCGAGTCCAAGCTGATGCGCGCTGTGAACACGCCGCTGCGCCTGTTCGATAGCCTGTTCGCCGGTATCACCTCGGTCTATATGTGGGTGGTCAAGGTGCTGGTGCGTTTCTGGGGACTGGCGCTGCTTCTAACCGCGGTCGTGATCGGTGGCTCCTGGTGGCTCTACCAGGTCACCCCTTCGACCCTGGTGCCTGAGACCGATCAGGGGGTGGTGCTGGCCAGTGTGCAGTTGCCGGACTCCGCCTCTCTGGCACGCACCCAAGCCTATATGGCCAAGCTGAGCAACCGCATCGAGGAGATCGAGGGAGTAGAGTACAGCTCCGCCGTGGCCGGCTACGATATCTTGGCCAGCTCGGTGAACTCCGCCCGCGGGGTGATGTTCATCAACATGCTGCCCTGGGACGAGCGGACGCTGACCGCGGATGAGCTGGTGGGGCGTATCATGCAGCTGGGCGCCCAGGTTCCGGGGGGCTCGGCGATGGCCTTCAACGTGCCGCCGATCATGGGGCTCTCTACTACCGGCGGCTTCACCGGCTATCTGCAATCCTTTGAAGGAGCTACATCCCAGGAGCTCTTCCAGGCGTCGCGCAAGGTGATGCAGGCGGCAAGCGAGCATCCGGCGCTGCAGCGTGTCTTTTCCACCTTCAACGTCAATGTGCCGGGGTATCGTGCCGAGATCGACCAGCAGAAGGCGTTGAGCTACGGCGTGCCGCTGAGCGAGCTCAACGCAACCTTGTCGAACACTTTCGGTAATGGCTTCGTCAACTTCTTCAGCTATCAGAACCGCAACTTCCAGGTCTACCTGCAGAATGAGGATGAGTTCCGCAAGACACCGGACGACCTCAACAACGTTTTCGTGCGCGGCGGCAGCGGCGAGCGCATTCCACTCTCGGAGTTCGTGACCCTGGAGCGCCAGGCCAAGCCCACCGCGGTATCGCGATTCGGCGTCTATCTGGGGGCACAGTTCCAGGGTGGCCCGGCGCCGGGCTACAGCTCAACCCAGGCGATCACCGCTATGGAGGAGATTGTCGACGAGACCCTGGGTAGCGGCTGGGGCATGGGCTGGACCGGTACCGCCTACCAGGAGAGCCAGATGGGCAGTGCCGCCAGCCTGGCAATCATCTTCGGCCTGCTGATGGTATTCCTGATCCTGGCCGCCCAGTACGAGAGTTGGTCGCTGCCGCTGGCGGTGTTGACCGCCACCCCCTTCGCCTTCTTGGGAGGGATCGGCGACATCGCGCTGCGCGGGCTGGATACCAGTGTCTATGTGGAGATCGGCATGCTGGTGGTGGTTGGCCTTGCGGCCAAGAACGCCATCCTGATCGTCGAGTTCGCCGAGCTGCAGCGCAAGGAGTTGGGCAAGACGATCCGCGAGGCGGCCATCAGCGCGGCGGAGCTGCGCTTCCGGCCGATCGTGATGACCTCGCTGGCCTTTATCTTCGGCACCCTGCCGCTGGCCCTGGCCAGCGGGGCGAGTGATGTCAGCAGCCACCATATCGGCACCACGGTGGCGGTGGGCATGGCGTCGGTCGCGGTGCTGGGGAGCTTCTTCATTCCCAGCTTCTACGCCATGATCGCCTCGGTCTCCGACTGGCTGGGACGCAAGCTGCGCGGCAAGGAGGCGCCGCGCCAGGCCGCAGGGTCCGAGCAGGGCTAGTCATCGCCTGACTCGGCCGGCTGTTACAAGGGGCGCCTCTTATGAGGCGCCCCTTGTCTTTCCGGGAAACAACTCACTCCGATGAGGCTCACTGTGCTACCTGTGGGCTACCTGACCGTGCTGCCGCTCCTTGGCCTTCGTCCGGGAGGAGAGGCTATAGTGATTACCAGGGTCCCATTCGTTGGCTAAGTAGTGTCGGGGAGGTGACCATGGAGTTCGTCATGGGAGTTGCGCTGAGCTTTCCGGTAGTGGTGTTCAGTGTGCTGATACCGCTCCTGCTGCTCTACTGGGTGCTGGTGGCGCTGCGTCTGGCACCGCTGGAGCTGTTCGAGCATGACAGCCTGAAGGGTGACTATCTGGCCAGCTCGCTGGTCGCCCTTGGCTTTGTGGGCGTGCCGGCCAGCGTCTCGCTCTCGGTGCTGCTGGGGCTGGCGGCGGCCATCACCCTGACGGTGGAGCTCGTGGCGCTGCGCTGGTTGGCGCTGGGGCTGTTCCGGGTCCCGCTGGGGATCGTGGTGCTGTGGGGGGCCTTCGCGGTCGCCTCACCGCTCGCCGCGGCACTCTGCCACTCGATGAGGCGCTGGTTCCACCGCTACTCGCATATCCATCGGCGCTGCCTGCTGGGTGAGCTTGTCGAGGTGCGCTCGGCGCCGGATGCCGAGGGGGTGGCCAGTGCGATCCTGCTCGACGATCCCCAGTGCGAAGTGCGCCTGCAGGGCAAGGCAGGCAGCATGCCCCGGGCCGGCGAGCGGCGGGTACTGGTGAAGTACCTGGTGGAGGAGGGCACCTATCGCAGTGTCGAGGATGGAGAGTTTCGCGAGGCCCGCGCTCACCTCAGGCGGCTGCGGCTGGGTGGGCGACGCTCGGCCACGGCGGCCTAGGGCCGGCGCATCAGCTCGAGCTGGAGAGCCACCAGCTCGCTGCCCTTGATCGCGATCGAGAAGCGCTCGTGGTTGCGCAACCAGTCATGGAAGAGTCCACCGAGCAGCGCCAGCATCAGTTCGGCGGCGATATCGGGGGAGAGGTCTTCACGCAACTGCTTCAGGCGTGCCGCGCAGGTGAAGTAGTCGGTCAGGGCCTCGCGGGCCTCGTCGGTCATCTCATTCTGCATGGCCAGCGGGTCGATATCGCCGAACACCTCGCAGTGATGGACCAGGATGGCATGCACGCGCCGATAGCGGGGTTGTTCGAGGCGTTCGAAGCCGTTCTGGATGGCCAGGCGAATGGCCTCCAGGGGACGCTCCACCAGGCTCGGATCGGCAATCTCCGCGATCAGCTCCTGGAAGGGCATGCGTACCCGGCACAGCATGGCCTGGAAGAGGTCCGCCTTGTTCTTGAAGTGCCAGTAGACGGCACCCCGGGTCATGCCGGCGTGGCGGGCAATCTGCTCCAGGGAGGTGCGTGCGACACCCTTTTCGAGGAAGACCTCTTCGGCAGCATCGAGCAGGGCCTCGCGAGTCGCGGCGGCCTCGGCCTTGGTGCGTCGAGCCATGGTCAGGTCCCGTGAGAAGTGGATACCTTCATTCTATCCGATGCGTCCAAGATTTACATTCATTCCTGTATGTCACGATGTTCGTCTTTCGCCGCGCACTGCCGTATAAAAGGGCGCCAGAATCGGCACCTCTGCCGCAGGAGTTCCCATGCCTCGAGCCCCCTTCGACCTTGCCGGTGTCGCCACCGCGCCAGGCAGTCGTACCCAGGTCGACGTGCCCGCCGCGCGCCTGTACACCCACGCTCCGCTCTCCATTCCCGTGGAGGTGGTCCATGGCCGCCAGGCGGGACCGACCCTGCTGGTATGCGGCGGCATTCACGGTGACGAGATCAATGGCGTGGAGATCGTGCGTCGTCTGCTGCGCTCCAGGCAGCTGCAGGGCCTGCGTGGGACCCTGATCGCCGTGCCGATCGTCAATGTCTTCGGCTTCGTGCAGAACAGCCGTTATCTGCCTGACCGCCGCGACCTCAATCGCTGCTTTCCGGGCAGCGAGTCGGGCTCCCTGGGGGGCCGCATGGCGGCGCTGTTTCGCGAGGCGATCGTCGATCAGGCGACACATATCGTCGATCTGCATACCGGGGCGATCCATCGTACCAACCTGCCCCAGATTCGCGCCCAGCTGGTAGCGGGCGGGGAGACCGAGCGCATGGCCAATGCCTTCGGGGCGCCGGTGATCCTCAATGCCGAGCTGCGCGAGGGGAGCCTGCGACACTATGCCCAGAATCGCGGGATACCGGTGCTGACCTATGAGGCCGGCGAGGCGCTGCGTTTCGACGAATGGGCGATCACCCCCGGGGTGCGCGGGGTGCTCCGGGTGATGCGTCGCCTGGGCATGCTGAGCGGGGAGCACCGCCGCCGTGAGCCCCCGGCCGCCGAGGTGGCCAATGGCTCAAGCTGGGCGCGGGCCCCCATCGATGGAATCCTGCGCCCCAGGGTACGCCTGGGGGCGCGGGTGGCCAGGGGCGAAGTGCTGGGCCGGGTGGCCGATCCCTTCGGCAACGCGGAAGGGGAGGTGCTGGCCATGGCGGACGGTATCGTGATCGGCATGAGTCGCCTGCCACTGGCCAACGAGGGCGAGGCGCTGTTTCATATCGCTCGCTTCGATGCCATCGAGGAGGCCCAGAGCGCGATCGAAGGCTTTCATTCCAGCCTGGAACCGCCCCCCGACCCGCTGTACTGAAGAGTGTGCCGAGCGGCCTCAGGCCACGGCGGGCGTCTCGCGCTCGGCGACCAGGCCCAGGGCATCATCGAACACTGCCAGGCCGGCCCCCTCGCGATGGGCATTCTCCGACAGGTGGCGGCGAAACTTGCGTCCGCCCGGCTGGCCCTGGAAGAGGCCCAGCAGGTGGCGAGTCAGGTGGTTGAGCCTGGCCCCCTCCGCGAGGCGGCGAGCGATATAGGGGCGCAGAGCGCGGGCCGCGGCATGGCGGCTGGCTGCCGGTCCGGGGACGCCGTAGAGCGCCTGGTCGACCCCGGCGAGCAGCCAGGGGTTCTGGTAGGCCTCGCGACCCACCATCACGCTGTCGACGAACTCGAGCTGCTCCTGGCAGGCCTCGAGCGTCTTGAGGCCGCCGTTGATGCCGATATGCAGCTCGGGACGGCTCGCCTTGAGACGATGCACCCGGGGGTAGTTGAGCGGCGGCACGTCACGATTCTCCTTGGGGGAGAGGCCCTCCAGCCATGCCTTGCGCGCATGCACGATAAAGGTGTCACAGCCGGCGTCGGCAACGGTATCGATAAAGCGCGAGAGGTCGGCATCCTCGTCCTGGTCGTCGATGCCGATGCGGCACTTGACGGTGACCGGAATGGACACCGCCTCGCGCATCGCTTTGACCGCCGCGGCGACCTTCTGGGGGTGCCCCATCAGGCAGGCGCCGATCAGGTTGTTCTGGACCCGGTCGCTGGGGCAGCCAACGTTGAGGTTGACCTCATCATAGCCCCACGCCTCGGCGATGGCCGCGCACTCGGCGAGCGCGCCGGGGTCGCTGCCGCCCAGCTGCAGGGCGAGCGGGTGCTCGACCTCGTCGAACCCCAGGAAGCGCTCCCGGGGGCTGCCGTGGAGAATGGCGCCGGTCGTGACCATCTCGGTATAGAGCAGGGCGTGACGGGTGAGGGTCCTGGCAAACGCGCGGTAGTCGCGGGTCGTCCATTCCATCATCGGTGCCACAGAAAATCGGCGGGCCTCTGAAATCGGGGGGTTTGTCGTCATATCAGGCACTTACCTTTCTCGACATACTGTATAAATATACTGTTTAATACCAGCTGCTCCCTGTCAAAACTGGTGTGGGTGTACCATCAGTGCACCAGGTTTCGGGCGATATCCTTTTGCAGCGGAAAAGTGGTACAGCATGGCGACATATCAGAAGAGAGGGACTCGATGGCGAGCCATTGTACGTAAGAAAGGACACCCGGCCCAGAGCCGGACGTTCAGCACGAAAGCGCGTGCCCAGGCCTGGGCGCGGCAGATCGAGAACGATATCGAGGCGGGGTTGGTTGGCCAAGGACCGATCCCGACCCTCGGGGACCTCGTCGATGGCCACCTGGTACACCTGGAGCAGATCTCGAACCGAGGGCGCAAGAATAAGGCTTCGGCCCGGAACCTGAAAGCGGGCCTTGGTGCTGAGCTTCTAGCCTCGGAGCTTTCCTTCCAGAAACTGCAGGAGTTTTGCCAGACGCGGATTGCCGTGGATGGCGTGAAGCCGGCCACGACCAAGCACGACATTATGTTTCTTTCCGGCGCGGTGACCACCGCTATCGTGAGCGCTCAGTTACCCGCAGGATTCAAGGACAAGATGTCGAGCTGGCGGGTGGGGCTGCAGCGTGCAGGTTTGATTGGTTCGCCGCAGAGTCGAGACAGACGGCCGACGGCCGATGAGCTCGAGGCTCTGCTGGTCCACACGAAGCATAACCGGGCGCTACGGCGGATCCGCTATCACGACCTGATTCGCTTCGCCGTCGAGTCCGCCATGCGTCTCGACGAGATCTGCAGTTTGAGGTGGGAGGATGTCGACCTCGAAGCGGGCACGGTGATCATCCGGCTGCGCAAGCATCCGACACAGAAGCGCGACCAGGAGGTGCCTTTGATGGGGGAGAGCCAGGGCATCATCGAGGCGCAGCCTCGGGTCGATGATCGTGTGTTCCCCTACGGCTCCGAGTCGGTGGGGAACGGGTTTAGGCGGATCTGCCGCCACCTCGAGATCGAAGACCTGCACTTTCACGACTTGAGGCACGAAGGAATCAGCCGGCTTTTCGAGCGAGGCTACCAGATCCAGGAGGTGGCCATGGTGTCTGGCCATCGTGACTGGGGCAGCCTTCGCCGGTACGTGAACCTGAAAGCCGGCGATCTCGCCAGGCGTGATCGAGAGCGCTAGGCTGCGCCCTCTCGCTGCTGGTCGATGTACTTGGCGGCATCGGCGATATGCACCATCGGTTGCCGGCCTGTGCGGGTCAGCGGTACCGGAAAGGTGCCGGCGGCGATACGGTTGCGTGCCGTCTGGAGCTCGACGCCCATGATGTCCTTGGCAAAGACCTCCAGGGGAATCAGCACCCTCTCGTACTGTGCCATCAGCAGAAATTCAGTCTTCATGGGCCTTTGTTCCCTGTTCTCTGGTTGGTGACGCGGTTCCTGGCTCCCCACTGGTTGAACCGGGTGCGAACCCGAACGAAGGTGCGCCCCGCCTCGAGACTGTGATCCAGCTCGGCGCGGCTGTGGATGCCGCAGGCGGCGCACAGCCAATCGCGGGCGTCCTGCTCGCTGTGGGTGCCGTCGGGCAAGGCGGCTTCGGTCATGCCCAGTTTGTGGCGCTTGCGGCGGTCAAGGTAGAGCCGAAATGCCGGATTCTGGCAAAGCATGGCGGCCTGCCGGGCGAGACGCCCGCCTTTCGGTGATGGCTCAGTCATGATGCCTCCTCGCGCGGGATGCTCAGCGTCTCGAGCTGGTCGGCAAGGTGGCCGCGCTGCGCTCTCAGGCGCAGGCAGGTGTCGGTGACATCAATCAGCAAGTTTCGAGTTCGATCGAGGTCGGTCGACAGTTCATTGCGCTCGCCGCGGACCTCCTCCAGCTCCGCTCGGGCCTCCGTCAGGGCGACTCGAGTGCCGAGCAGCTCTCGGGCCAGGCTGTAAGTGGTCCGGTTGGCCGCCAGTTCGGCGGCCTCTGCATGTCTACGGAACGTCATTATTTCGGCCCTCTCTCCAGCTGCTTGAGCGCCTTTCGCGCGGCGGCGGTGAACGCCTTGCGATGGCTGATGCGTTCGCTGTTGGTGGCGTTGAGCCGCACCAGGGCCGCGGCGCATAGCTCCAGTGCGTTGGCTGGGTCGCGCTCGGCTAGGGTGGCGAGGCTGCCGGCGGCATCCTGGGCACTAGTGTTGAGAAGCGCGCTGACGTGGTCTTGCTTGGCTCTATGCATCGGTCGCTTCCTCCCCGAATTCCACGGTGATGGGGAAGTCGCGGAACATCGCCGCAATACCTTCCTCGGCTAGCTCCAGGTTGGTCTCCTCGAAGGCCTGCTCGGCCAGCTCCCAGCCGCGGTCGTCGTCTTTAAAGCCGAGGGCAAATGAGCAGACGCCCAGGTTCTTCGGCTGCACGTAGAAGCGGACCTCGGGGGTGTGTTCTTCTTGGTGCGTGTCGAGCTTGGCCAGGGTCTGGCCGTACTTCGGCGATTCAAAGAGCTTGGCGAACATGCTTGTTTCTCCCTTCACGGATGGACTGGCACTCGATGCAGGTGCTCGCCCAGGGCGCGGCCTGGCGGCGAGCGGCGGGGATCTCGTTGCCGCAGTCGTCGCATTCTGTGCGGGCCCAATTCACGCCGGTCCATGTTGGGCGGTTGGTCAGCGCCGCCTCGAGGCGGCGCTCCATCAGTTCGTTGGCGATATCGGCGTTGTCGGCCATGGCTCAGTCCTCCCCGCCGGTTTCGATCAGCCAGAAGCGCCGCATCAGCGCGTTGCCATCGTCCAGGTACTCGTGCAACTCCCGGCCGGTATAGGCGGCCCACTCGATGACGACCAGGGCGGCGTCCTGGAGGTCGCGATCGATCACCCGTAGCCGGGTGAGTTCGAGGGGCCATTCGGGGCCGTTGTAGACGGCGAGCAGGATCCGGCGGCAGTGGTGGCTCTGACCGCTGTCACCCTGGGCGACCTGGGCCAGTCGGTTCAGCGCCGTGGGGCCGAGCTTCTCTACCTGGGCCAGGCGCTGTTTGGCGTCGGCCTCGGCGACGAGCATGGCTTCCAGGGCTTGGCGGTTTCGCTCGCTCAGGCGCTGGCTGAGGTTGGGCATGGTCATGATGTGCTCCCTGCGTGGTGGGCTTGCGGGCCTGCCCGGCGAGCGTGATACGTGGGCAGGTGATCGATGGCGATGCCGAGCCTGTCGGCCACGTGGTCGAGTCCGGCATCGGTGAGTTCGGTGCGGCCGTAGTGGGTCCAGCCGCAGATCGGGTGGTGATAGACGCCGGTGGCCACCATCACCAGGCGGGTGTTGCCGCGGTAGCGTCCGGCGGGCAGGTTGTCGGCGCCCAGCACTCCGGCCTCGCGCAGGCGGCGGGTCAGGGTGTTGCGGCCGATGTTCAGCAGGCCGGCGGCCTGGTCGAGTGAGTAGGTACGCTGCATATGGGCCTCCTTTCTCTACCTGCTATGCCTGGAACACCCAGCACTTCACGCTCGCGCCGTTGAGGCGGATGCGGGAGCGCACGGTGCGGTTGGCGTCGACGAACTTGCGGGTCTTGCTGGCCTTGAGGTAGCGCTTGAGCTCGCGCAGTTCGGGCACGCGGAGCTTGTATTCACCGCAGGCCCGCTCGAAGTCCTTGAGGTTGATGGCGATCAGATCGCCCTCGCCGCCGTAGTGATCGAGTACTGGCTCGGCCCTGAGCCCCTCGAGGTAGTCGACGGCTTCCCAGAACTCGGCCACCAACGGGTGATCGGCGTTGATCGCTTGCTGGCGTTCCCGGGCCATCTGCCATACCTGCCCGCAGGCGAGGTCGGTGGTCTGGGCGTCGAACAGGCCCAGGCCATCGGGGCCCAGGCACTCCACCAGGGCCAGTAACTGGCCGTGGCACTTGGCGATGCGCAGCACCTTGACGTCCGGGTCATCGGCGAGGCGCTCGGCGTAGGTTCTGGCGCGCTCGTGAATCAGCGTGAGCAGCTCGGCCTCGCGTTGTGCCACGTCCAGGGCGAACTGGCTGACGTGCTCGATTTCGGCCTTCTCCAGCGCCTCGGCGAGCTCCTTGGTCTGGCGGTTCTGCCCCTCGCGAGTGAAATGCAGGTGGCAGATGCGGGTCTGGATCGCCTCGCCGGCCTGCACGGCGGCGTTCTGGCTGATCACGATCGAGCCGCGAAAGGGGGGCTCGTAGGTGTCGTTGCCGCTGTTCTTCACGCCCCGGGCGCGGATCGAGCGGCCGTTGAAGGCGGTCTTGAGTTCATCCCAGTCGAACTGCTTCTGCTTGGCGCCGCCCTCCTGCTCGCGGTCCGACTCGATCAGCACCACCGGCAGATTGGAGACCTGGGCGAAGTTCCGGCTGCGTGCCGGCATGGTCGCCTTGGAAGGGTCGAAGCCCTCGTAGTCCCGGCGACCCACCAGCTTCCACAGGAACTCGATCAGCGTGGACTTGCCGGCGCCGGCCTCGCCGACGATCTCGAGGAAGGGAAACGAACCCATCTCGGCGCGGATCTGCTCGGCGAGCAGGCTGCCCAACCAGTAGGCCAGGGCCACCACGCCCTTGCTGCCGAAGGCGCCGAGCAGCTGGTTCGTCCAGCGGGTCTGATAGGCCTCGCGATCCGGGTTGAGGTGCAGGGTCACCGACTGGCTCAGGGTCTTGAGCTGCTTGCGCGGACCGAGCTCGAAATAGTCCTCGCTGTTGATGCGCACCAGCTTGCCGCCGGCCACGGCCAGGTCGCCGAACACATAGGCGCCGTGCTCCTTGCTGTAGCCGATGTAGTCGATGGTCTCGACGGTCTTGATGTTGCCGATCTGGTCCTGAAGCAGGGTGTCGAGCTGCTGGCTTGTGCCGGTCCAAACCGCGCCCGGGGCCACGCCAAGCAAGCGCTTCTTGTACTCGGAGGCACTGGCCAGCTGGCCGCCGCTGAAGGTGTTCTTCACCGGAGCCCGGCCGTCGGGGAACTCGACGCGATAGTAGTACCAGCTCTCGTCGGTGACGGCGTTGGCCTGGTAGTACAGCGCCGTGGGGAAACAGGTACAGATACGCTTGACGTTGCCGGCCTGCTCGAGGGCGGCATCGCGGATCGCCGGGTTGAGGCTCTGCTGGTCGCCGCCGTCCTCGCCCTCGGCGCGCACCGCGCGATCGAAGGCGTCGACGTCGAGCTTCCACCACCACACCTGGCGCTTGTACTCGAACCAGAATTCCCGGCGCTCGGTGCGCTTGTAGATGATCAGTGCCTTGGCCATGGCCGAAGGGGCCAGCAGCAGGGCACCGTGGTAGCGGTAGGTCTCGCGGTGCTGCTCGGTGAGCTCGTCGCGCTGGTGGCAGTCGTTCCAGTCGTGGCGGCCGCCGCCGGGGACCAGTGCGGCGCGGCACTCCCAGCCTGCCGCCCGGGCCCGCTGGACGTGCTTCAGTGTGGCGTTCTGACCGGCACGGTTACCGTCCAGCGCCCACACCAGGGTGGGGCGCGCGGTACCGGCGGCATGGGCGGCATCGGCCAGGGCCTTGAGCGCAGACTCCGGGTAGTTGGCGCAGCTCATCGCCGAGACCGCGGCGATGCCATGGTGGTAGAGGGCGATGGCGTCGAAGATGCCCTCGACGATCCACACCGCGCCGGCCTCGACCAGGTCGGCGGCCGTCAGGGTCGGCGGCTGCCACCAGTTGCCCTTGTACCGGCCGACGAAGTTGGCCTTCTGCTTGCCGAAGCGCTCGGGATTGTCGAGCAGCCGTTCCCATTAGGCGCCGCCGGGCAGGGCGAAGCGCACCGTAGCCGTGCCGCCGATGTTGGGCTTCCAGTAGCTCTCCTGGGTGTACCAGCCCTGGATGCGCTCCAGCTCGAAGCCGCGGCCGTCGCGCAGGTAGCCATCCGCCACCGGGGTGGCGCTGGCCGGCGTCTTGTGGGGCGATTGATCGGGGCGGGGCGCGTAGCGCTCAGACCAGGAGGCGAAGAACTCGGGGAACAGCTCCTTGACGTGGAGCTGACTGCCACAGTTGTTCTCGCGCCCGCACTTCAGCATCCACGGCGCCTCGGTGGCGATGTAGGCCTCCCGCTTGCCGCAGTCGGGGCATTGCACCTTCTGCAGGTACGGGCCGCGCTCTTCGGCGCGGTAGTCGCGCATCAAGCGCGCGAGGATGTCCTGGCGCAGCGATGGATTCACGCTGAGCCTCCTATGCCGTGTGAGTGAGAGTTACTGCGCGAGAGCGGCCGGCTGAGCGTTGACTACGCGGGCCTTGCCCTGGTCGCGGGCCTGCTCGAGCAGGTGCAGCAAGTCATCGGTGGTAAAGGCCACGGCGCGACCGGTCAGGGTGCGCAGCACCACCACATGCGCGGTGGTGGCATCGGCATCGATGTGGGCCAGCTGGCTGACGCTTGAGGTCTCGGCATAGGCCTGAATGGCCTGCACCTCGGCGCTGCGCTGGCTGACCCCGGTGGCCTCCATCAGGTAGGCGGTAAGCCCCTCGATGGCGGCGACGCGACCCAGTGAGTGGCCGTGGCGGAACATCCACTGAATGGCCAGGTTGTGCGGGTCCAGCTGGTGAACGGCGGCGCGTGGGGTAAGCAGGGTAGAAACATGGGTCATGGTGAACGTCCTTGTTGATCAGTCGTTGGCCGTGGCGTTGGCAAGCAACAGGTCACGCAGCCGAGGTAACAACGGCAGCGATACCGTGGGGTTGGGTGAGTCGCTGGGAGCAATGGTGTGGGTGATCTCCATCGAGACCTTGCCGCGCCACCCGCAGTCTGGGTTGCGGCACTCCAGCACCGCCTCGCGATACACCGGTGTCAGTCCCTGGCTCTTGCGAATGCGCGCCGTCTGGCCGCAGTGCGGGCAGGGCAGACGGTGCTTGTTCTGAAACGAGCTCAACAGTGGCCTCCTTTCACGTCGTAGAGAGCGCGGCCTCGACCAGTCAGGCCCTGGGCGCCGCGGCGTATGCGCCGGCGCAGCAACCATTCGGCAGCCTGTTCGCGGGTCTCCAGGCCCTGCTGTTCGCAGATGGCGTCGAGAACCGCCTTGGCCTGCTGGTCGAGATCCATGGTGTGTTCCGGCATGCGTGACCTCGGATGCACGGTGGAAAAGGGGGCGGCGATCAGCCGGCGTTAGGGGCGACACTGCTTTCAAAGGAAGCGAGATCGATGCCCAGCACGTCGCGCGCCTCTTTCATCATCATCTGGCGCATCACCTCGGCCTTGGGCACGCCCAGGTAGTTGGCCAGCGCGGTGATCACGTCGGCCTCGTACTGGTCGAGGTAGACGGTGGCCTTGGTGCGAATGCGTTTCGGGTCCTGGTACATGGCGGATGTCCTTATGCAGCAGGTCAGGAATGAAATGGGTTCAGGACCGAGAGGCCTTCTCGGTTTCGGCGTCGTACTGCTCAATGCCCTTGACCAGAAGCATGCGGGCGGTACTGGACAACGAGCGCATCTCCAGCTCGGCGATGGCTTCGAGTTTCTCGCGCTCCAGTGGGGTGACCTGGACCATGACTTGTGCGGTACAGCCGCGCGGAGAGCGCGACACCACGGGGCGAGGTCTGTTGTCGTCATTACTCATCGGGTAACCTTCTCTAAGGTTGTCTAAGACTACGTTTGTAAGAATGGAATCAAATGATTCCATTGTCAATGGGAAGATGAAATCTAATGGATTCTATAGGGATGCGTTTGCGTGAAGAGCGGGCCCGGTTAGGTCTTTCGCAGACCGAGCTCGGAGACATCGCCAGCATCACGAAGAACACCCAGATGCTCTATGAAAGCGATAAGCGCAGCCCTAAAGCGGACTACCTGTCGGCTGTAGCATCGGCGGGGGTAGACGTGAGGTATGTAATCGAAGGCATTCGTTCGGATTCCTCTTTGTCCCGGGAACAGGCCGCCTTCCGCGTCGAGGATGGCTCCCCGGTTGGCCTGGGCAGCCAGACGCCGAGCCCCGAGGCAGTGCCGGTGGCGATGTACGACATCGAAGCCGCCGCCGGTGCCGGGCGCAGCTTCGAGGGAGAGCCGATCAAGACGACCCTGTATTTTCCCGCGCAGGATCTGGCGGCCCTGGGGCTGCCGCCCGCCCGAGTGGCCGGCATCCAGGTGCGCGGCGACTCGATGGAGAACACCCTGGCCGATGGCGACTGGGTGCTGGTCAACCTGGCCGATACCGACTATCGCCAGGAAGGGGTATTCCTACTGCTTGTCAGCGGCGAGCGGCGCATCAAGCGGGTGCAGCGCCTGGCCGGCGGCGCGTTGTACCTGATCAGCGATAACGAGCACTACCGCCCCGAGATGATCCCGCCCGAGCGCATGCGCGAAGTGGAGATCCTGGGGCGCTGCGAGGTGCGCATCGGGCGGATCTCGTAGCCGGGGTTATTGCAATAATGCAACAGCGGCGGGAAGCCGCCGCGATCGATAAGAACGCCCGGAAAGGGTGTCAATCACCAACGCAAGGAGGCGCAGGGAATGAAAGCGCGATTCCTCCCGCTGGCAGCCATGTTGTTCAGCGGCATGGCTGCCGCCGCTAATGTCAGCAGCATCGTGTATGGGCTTGATGCCGGTGCTGATGTTCAACGCCAAGGGGCCGAGATCACCATCGTGACCACCGCTCAGCGAGTCACCCCGCATGACGCGCCCTTCACCGAATTGATCCCCGCTCTCTGCGACTCCCCGGAAGCTTTGGCTGGTCTCGAGAAGGTGATCGTGCTCAACCAGCACGCCTTCCAGGGGGTCGAGTTCTGGACCTATGAGGAAACGTCGGACCTGCGTGGCACCTGCGAGAAGATCGCTGGGGGCATTGCGCTCCAGGGCTATGCGGTGATGCATTAAAGATTCAAAAATATATAGATTTACTACCAAGGGTTCATGGATGCAGGTTTCGCTGACAGGATTTAGTGTATATTCGAAAAACTCTTATGTGACCTTGCCTTACTTTTTCAAGTATTTGGAAGGTACAAAAAACTCGCGCAAGATAGAGTACGAGCACTGTGCCAGGTATTTTTTCTTTAATGATAGTTTCAATGATGACTATCGACTTGGCATGATTATAACAGTAAAAAATCAAAAGTCTTATCTTAAATTTAGGGAGGCAGGTGGGAGCTACATTATAAAAAGGGAGAATCTGCACGGGGAAGAAAAGCTTCTAGAGTTTAATTTTTTTGTTATCAAGAAAGACAATGGCCTTGGTATTTATACACATTACAATAACTCTTGCTCTGTAAAGGAGTTGGGTAGTATTTTTAGGTCTTGGTTTTATGAGCTTAGGGATGGGTTGAAAGAGAGGAATGTAAAACATCCCGATGCCAATTGGCCAATGAAGGGGATTGATTATATTAGGAGGAAATCTGGCAATAAGTACAAAGGTCGACTTTACTTCTCAATAATTACGCGGAGAGAAGGGCTGCAGGAAGTTCTCGCTGCTATGCGTAAAATTAAGAATGTGGAGGTTATGCTTGATGCTATAGTGCCTTCCGAAGCTATCCCTGGTGTTCCTATTGTTAATAAATCAAGGCGTGTTACACAGAAGTTTACGCTGGGTCCGGGATGGCCACTTCAGGCGCTTATTGATGATGTCGTTGAGCTTTCAGATCTGGATGGGCTCCAGAAAGGAAGAGTTCTTTGTGAAGGTCCTGATGGCCGTGAGATTCCTGTCAAGTTTTTTAACTCTCCTAGCAATTTTGGAGAATATGACTACGATGAGCTTACAAAGATGATTGACAATCTTCGAGCCGAATATTTTTTTCGGCATCAGATTTTTGATGAGCTGATTTCAGTTATGGAAAACGAAGACAATGATGAGATATTTGGTTCGGAAGTGGAAGAAGATTAGATCATGGTTTGTGAAAAAAAGTTTGCTTAGCCAGGTTTTCATGATGGCAGCTTCTTCTTTTGCTATGATTTTTTTAGGGTTTTGTGTTGCTGCTTTCTATTTGACCAGTAAAGTTGAGTGCCTTTATGATGAAAATTTCTTTGGATACTGCGTGACTATATTTCATTATCATATGAATGGGTTTTCGGAATATTATGGAGAGAATCTCCGAGGTCATCTTTTTGCAGGTTATATATCGTTAGGGGCTTTTTTGTTGTCCTTGAAAGCATTTATAATTATTAGTATGAAACACAATGTCTATGATAGTGATGCTTATAAGGAGCTTCATGGTAAAAAGATTAGAGGTCGAAACATTTCGCCTGAGCAGTCAAGGCGGGAACGATATGCTCCTCTTCAACAGTTGAGTGATTTTATTTATTACGCTATTGTTTTTTCGCTGGTTGCTGCGATAGCCCAGGTCTCAATTGGTTTGATTGAGTCAATATATGCGACTTTGTTTTGTTTATGGCTGGTGATTTTTGCAACTTTTCTTCTCTTTAATTGTTTGAGGATCATAAAACAAAATCTCGATGTCTGGTTAACTCACTAGGGGGGATGTGCGGCCGCTTCGCTCTCTATAGCCCATATCCCAAGCTCTCCAAGGCTCTGCGCCTATCTCTGAAACCGGGAGAGCTGACGCCGCGCTACAACGTGGCGCCGGGAACCTGGATCACCGCGGTGCGACATCTCAGCGATGACGCGCCGCTGGTGATGGACGAGGTTTGGTGGGGCTACCGGCCGCACTGGGCGAAGGAGAAGGCGCCCGAGCCGATCAATGCCACCGTCGAGAAGGTGGCCACCTCCAACTACTTCCGCGGGGCGTTCGCCCATCACCGCTGCCTGGTGCCGGCGGATGGCTGGTACGAGTGGCTCCCGGTGGACGGCAGGAAGCAGCCGCACTTCCTGTGACGCGAGGACCGCGAGCCGATCTGGCTGGCGGGCATCTGGAGCGAGCGGCCGGACGGCAAGCCTGGCGCCATCCTCACCGAGCCGGCCCGCGGCGTGGCGGCGGAGTTTTACTCGCGCATGCCGCTGGCCTTGGACGCCGAGAGCCTGGAGCCTTGGCTCGATCCCCACCTGACCGATCGTGAGACGATACGACACGTCATGCACCATCTGTCCGCCGAGCGGATTACCCACTGGCCCTTGAGCACGCGGGTGAACAAGCCGACCAATGACGATGCCGGCTTGATTGAGATGCAGGTTAACTGATAATTGGCGAGTGGCTGCTACTTGAGGTATTCACTGACCGTCGTTTTTAGCTGCTCCTTGTGCTGGAAGAGGTCACTGACGGAGTCTATATCGATGCGACTTTCTTTCTTTTCGTTGAAGAAGCCTACTCGCTTGACCGACTTTGCGTTGAAATGAAAGCGGCAGATCGGTTTCCGATTATTATCGTCGAGAAGGACGGCGCAGTAGGACTTTGCATCCCGCATGGCGATTCTGCTGACATCGATCTGTTCCGCGAGGAGTGACCGGACGATGTTGTAGGCGTCGATCTCCTCTTGGGTGGTGATGATACCGTCATCCTCTGTCTCTTCGCCCTGCGAGGGGGTTTCTTGATCAGTGGTGGGCTGAGGTATATCAATATCGTTGCTTGCCAAGGCGCCACGTAAGCGCTGGGCGACTTGTTCCTTGATGTACAGCTTGCCAGCTTCACTTATGATTGGGGTAAACTCCTCGATTACTTGACGTGTCTGGCGCCCCTCATAGACCTTGCCCACGATGAACTTGACGAACTCTTCCGGTGTGTCTTTGAAGACTTCATCAATAGCCTGTTTGGCAAGGTTGGTGTATTTGAGTCGATTTGCCGTTCCGAGAATGGCGTCTACGTCGAAGTTGGGCTTTGTGAATTTTTGAAGTTCTTCGATATCCTGCTCGTTGAAGTCTTCCAAGTCGAATGTGAAAAAGAGACGAGTATCTAGCTTGTTCTCAGAGTCCAGGTCAGAGTAGAAGCGGTACTCAAAACCGTTGGTCAAGATAGCGAATTTGGCATCCGTACAGGCAAAGTACCGGTAGAGTTGGTTGTATTGGACATTGGCGAGGTTGGTACCCAGTGGCTTGCATTCCATGAGGATCGAGATGTTGCCATCGGCACGAATGGCGTAATCGACTTTCTCACCCTTCTTGGTGCCTACATCCGCTGTGAATTCGGGGACCACCTCGCGTGTATCAAAGGGATCGTATCCAAGCGAGCCGATAAACGGCAGAACCAAGGCTGTCTTGGTCGCTTCCTCGTTCTTGATATGGTCAATCTGTTCTTCACCGCGGCGTGCGATGCCGTTCAGTTTCTCGCTAAGGTCCATTGTGCCTCCCTGCGTTTCTGTTTTTGATGGCATTTCTAGTCTTACACTACTCGACTTTACCGCTACGTACCAAAAGACCAAAGTCAAATCAGAGCCCTGTCGGGGTCATGCCTTGGTATGAGCCAGCCGCTCTTTGATGTCGAGCCTGCGACCGACGTAGTCCTCCGCCGGCGAGGGGAAGCCGGAGATGCCGGCGCGGATGGTGGCTAGCGGAGGGGGCAGGGCGTGGTATGGCGGTGCCTCTTGTCAAGTACTGTTTGTTTGTACAGTATTTGGCAGCAGCACACCTTTAGGCAAGCGCAAATATGAACAGTGCGCCGGGGTCGTAGGAGGCCGGGCCGGGCGTGGCGCGGCTGCTGGCGGGATCACGAATTGGCAGGGACGATATGCGAGTGAACTACCTGGGCCCGGCGTGTCTGGGCATCGACCACCCCGCGCTGGAAGGCTACGACCTCTCACGCTTCCGCCCGAGTTGCTACCTGGTGGAGGTGAGCGAGGATGCCGGTGTGGGCGGCCCGCTGATGGAAGGCGACCTGCTGGTGGTCGACGAGCAGAAGCCAGCCCAGCACGACGACCTGGTGGTGGTGGAACTGGATGGCGAGCAGCGGCTGTTCAGCAGCCACCGGATCGGCGGGCGAATGCGACTGATCCCCACCGCAGGGCCGAAGGAGTCGATCTGGGCGCGGCATTCTGATTTACGGGGAGTGGTGGTGCGGAAGGCGCGGATAACGGCGGCGTGATGTAGGCAATCTCCCACACGGCACGGCGGAAACCGCCTACGGCGAGATGTCCGACTGGCGGCAATGCTTGGGGCGTGACGTCGAAGCATGGGCGCCCGGGATGGATCCCGGGGACCGCTGCCAGGGAGGCCGAATGCGTCACCGTCGAGCTCAGCATGTGGCCAAGGACGGCCTACACTCGCTTGAACGCGACCATCTCGATACTGTTCTCTGATGGTTATTCGGCGCCTTTTATCTCGCACTGCACACGCGTCCCGAAGCCACTCTCGCCGAGCGTATGCTCCACCTCCGTGACCAACCAGGGCGTCGCGTCGATCTCCGGTTTGAAGCCGCGCACCCGCAGCAGTGACTCGGGCAGCACGTCCGCTCTCCCGTGGGCCAGCGTCAGCTCGAACTCGGCCAGCCCGCGTTGTAGGCGGCGCCATTCGGCCCGGGCGGCGTCCAGGGCGTCGGCCTCGCTGGCGTGGGTGGGGCGCAACTGTTTGGCATTATCATCGCTTCCCGCCAGGACGATCTGTCGCTCGGCGCCCTGGGTGTCGTTCCAGTAGGCCTTCACGCCGGTGTAGCTGTCGCGATCGGTGATACTGTAGCGGTGCTGGGCGCCGTCGCTCCGGGTCAGGCTGATCGCCGGCATCGTCAGTCCGCTGGCGGTGAGCGCCTCGCCGGCGAGGGTGAACAGCATGCGCCCGGCCTTCACCGCAGCGATGGCATCGAATCGTTCGCCGAGCCGGGTCAGGAAGTTGAGATCCGATTCCTCGGTCTGGTCGATGTGGCCGACACGAATCCCGCCCAGCGTCTGGCCGATCACCGGCTCCAGGCCATGGCGCTTGGCGATGGTGTCGACGATCTCCTCCAGTGTGAGGTCGTGCCAGCTGAAGGTGCGTTTGCCGGGCAGCTGGCCACGCATGTCGGCCGAGCGCGCACGCAGGGTGAGCTGATCGGGTGAGCCACTGTGCTGAACCTCGTCCACCGTGAACAGGCCCTTGTCGATCAGCCCCTCGTCCTGCCATCCAAAGGCCAGGCGCAGCGTGGCGCCACGCCGGGGCAGCGCCAGGGCGCCATCGTGGTCGGCCAGGGTGATGTCCAGCTGGTCCGCCTCGAGGCCGCGTTGCTCGCTCAGGCGCAGATCGATCAGGCGGCCATTCAGGCGCGGGGTGATGTCCTCGCCGGCGAGGGTGAGGCGATAGCTCGGGCGACGGTAGCGGTAGGGCGTGGCGTTGTCGCGAGACGAGCTCATACAAAGGCCCCCGCGAAACGGGCGACGCCGTAGGTGGTGAGGTTGCCGATCAGGTCGGTGCGCTGGTCGTCGACGTGCTCGAGGGTGATGGTGAACTCGATCTTCTGGGCCGCGCCATCGCGAAAGAAGGTGCTTGAGGTCTCGTTGACGCCGGTGATGACCCACAGGCCATACTGCCGGCCGGTGCCCTCGAGCAGTGGCCAGGCCTTGCCTTCGTCGGCCATGTCGCGGATCTCGTCCAGGTCGAGCCGGCCGCCGGTGAACTCCGGCAGCAGGGTGCCGGATAGGGTGATGGTGTCGGCCCCGGGCCCCACGAACTGGTAGGCCGGGCGATCGCCGACCCGCGACTGGCTGGCGTGGCGCCATTGCGTAGACCGTTGTAGTTCTTGGTATGGTATAGAACGAGTCTGAAAAACGAACATTCCGAGTGCCATTAGCATGATTTTTACCGATCTGAAGGATAGATTTTTACTTCTTCGAGAAAGAAACCGTAAAAAGGAATTCTTTAAGACCGAGCTCTGGGTTAGAACGGTGTTTCATTATTTTGTTCAGGTTTCAGTCCTATCGGTCATGGTTGTAGGGTTTTTCAAGGTGATTGCGAATAACGGTTCTGTATCTGATTTTGCACTGTACACTGCGATGAAGCGTGTAGGTGTTGCCGATATTTTAACTCTGCTCGTTGTAGTTTTTGGGGCTTCTTATTTCAAAGGAGTTAGTCGAGTTGGTGCTGCTGTATTAGTAATTCACACTGTCGTACTGGTGGTCTCTACTCGTGTGTTTCAGATTATTTCTCCTGACTTGATTTTTTCCGAGCAGGTGTATGGGGTTCAAATAGCACTATCGAGTGCTTTAGTGCTTCTGCTGGTCTCATTGCTAGGAGTTCCAATAAATGTGATTTTTGTCTTGCTAGACTCCATGTTTAATCAAGGTCCCGCATCGAAGACCGACGCCGTGCAGCCTGCTCCTGCTGCCTCCGATCTAGCTCGAGACTTACGGCTCTCGCGATCGCATGCTCGTCGCCACCGGGGGACGCGTAGATATTGATAGTGATACTGTCGCCGGCCGCCTGGGCGCTGGGTGCCGGGGCGGACAGTGCCGGGCGGCGGTCGATGGGGATATCCGCGGCGGCGGGCATTGCCAGGCTGCCAATGGCCAGGCCGGCACCGGCCCGGGCGACCCGCTGGGCGATGTCGCGTACCCGCTTGGCGGGCTCGTCGCGTTGCCGATCGAGGCCCACGTTCAAGCCATCGACGGTGTGACCGCCCAGTTGGGCGAAGACGCGAGAGGGCGAGCGGATGTCGAGCACGTCGGCGAACCAGCCCTTCACGCTGTCGGCGATGCCCACCACTCGATCCCTGAGCGCGGCGATCTTGCTGGTCAGGCCATCGATCAGCCCCTCCACCGTCCAGTTGCCGAACTGGGCGAACACCCGCGAGGGCGAGTTGATGCCCAGGGCGTCCTTGAACCAGTTCTTGATGCTCTCGCCCATCCCCACGATGGCGTCGCCGAGCCGGCTGAGGCCGCCGGTGATACCGCCTATCAGGCCGTCGATAATCGCACTGCCAAGCCCAGTGAGGGTGACGGGTAGCTCGATGCCGAGGGCACCAAGGGCGGTGGAGATGCCGCGCCACAGCAGGCCGAGGGGCGACCAGTTGACGAGCAGCTGCATGACACCGCCGATGCCATCGGAGAACGCCGCCTTCACATCAGCCCAGCGCTGGCCGAACCAGGCGCTGATCTTGTCCCAGTTGCGGTAGACCAGGTAGGCACCGGCGGCGAGGGCGGCCGCTGCGGCGACGATGCCCATGATGGTCAGTGCCGCCGGGTTGAGGGAGAGCAGGGTAAGGGCGTAGCGCACGGCCGCAATGGGCCCGAGGATGGAACCTAGCACCACCATCAGCGTACCGCCCACGGCCACCAGCGCCGTGACGGCGGCGGCGGCCTTGGCGAGGGTACTGGCCAGCTCGGGGTTTTCCTTGATCCAGCCGGTCACAGCGTTACTCACCGCAATGATTTCATCCTGGACGTCATCCAGTACGCTCATAAAGGCGCCCGACAAGGCGCGTTGGATACGCTTGAGGGCATCGCCGGCATTGTTGTCCAGGGTCTCGCCCATCTCGCGAGTCGCGCCGACGACTCGGCCCAGCCGATCCTCGGTGCCGGAAAGTGCCTGCAGGAACTGTGGGATCTGATCGACGGAGAGATCTTCGATCGGCGTGCCGAACAGCGCGATGGCGGTGTTGGCGCGTGTGGCCGGATCCTTGATGTCAAGCAGGCTGCGAGCTGTGGTCAGCAGGGCCTGGTGGGCTCGGTCGCCGCCGCTGGCGATGGCGTTGGCCATCTGCTCGGCATTCAGCCCGATCGTCTCATAGGCCTCGACGCTGGCCTTGCTCATGTCTGAGCCGCGGATGGTGAACTCCTTGAGGGCGTCGCCGGTCTTGTCGAGGGCGAACTTGCCCTGGTCGGCGGCGGCGACCAGCAGCCCCATGGCTTGATCACCATCCATGCCCAGGGCACGGAAGTTGGTGCTGTATTCGTGAAGAATCTCGGGCAGCTCCTGGCGCATGCCCACCGACACTTCCTGGAAGCCTCGGGTCATCAGGTCGAAGGCGGCAGTGGCGTCCTTGGCCAGGCCGTTCTGGACCATGATGCCGGCTGTTTGCGCGGCCTCCGTCACATCGATGCCGAAGGCGTCCGAGAGTGTCAGGGCGCGCTCGGTGATCGCCTGTAGCTGGGCGCTGGATTGGTCTTCCAGTGACCCGAAGGCCGCGCCCAGGGCGCCCACGGCATTGGTCACCTCCTCGAGTCCTTCGCCGCGGCCGGTGCGGTACACGCCGGTGATCACCTCGCGATAGCGCTCGGCGGCCTCGGTACCTTCGCCGAACTGCGCGGCCAGGCGTGAGCCGCTCGCCTGGTTGCTGAGTGCCTGAGCGCTCATGGCGGTGAGCGCAACCCCGCCGGTGGCCGCACCGGCGGCGCCGGCCCCGGCGATGCTCCTGCCGCGTGCCGTAGCCCGCTGGTAGCGCTTGGCGGCATCGGCCGCCTGGCGTTGGCGGCGCGCCGTTTCGCTGAGCTCATGCTGCTGTTGTCCGAGCTGCTGGTTGGCCTGCTGAATGCGGCGGGTCAGTTCGCGCTGCTGATCGCTGTAGCTGCCGGTGACACCCTCCACGCGATGCATGGAGGTACGCAACTGCTGCAGCTGCCGTTGTTCGCCTTCGTAGCGCTCCTTCAGCTTGCGGGCCTGGCGGATGGCGGCGTCCCGCTTGCGAGACAGCGCCTGGGTGCTGCCCTCGGCATGCTCCATCTGCCGCGAGAGCTCGCGGATCTCGCGTTGCTGTTCCTCGAGCGCGGTGCTGGTCTGCTGTGATTGCTGCTTGAGCTGGCGAAAGCCCCTGAGGTCCTTCTGGGCACGCTCCAGGGTGCGCAGCTCATCCCGGCTGGCCTTGAGTGCCTGGGCGGTCTGGCCGCTGCCTTCGGTGATTTTCTTGAGCGGGCCGGTGGCCTTGTCGATCGCTCCCAGCAGCACTTCGAGTTTGAGCGGTTTGGCCACCGGCGGCTCCTGTCAGTCGTCGTCGCCCTGGGTGCGGCGACGGGCGCGGTCGCGCCATTGCATCAGTTCGGTGAGGGAGAAGCCGTCGCAGTCCGCCGGCGTCCAGTGGAAGGTGACGGCGAGGTCCGCCATCGCCTCCTCGACGTGGTCGGGCAGACTTACTCGGTCTCGCCCTTGGCCCGCTTCGTCAGCAAAAAACCGGCGATGACTCCGCCGATCTGCACCAGGTCGGCGGGGTCGAGGTGTCGCATCTCGGGCTCGGTCAGCGCTGGGCTGGACAGCCGCGGGGTGATCTTCACCAGGGCGTCGACCTGGAGCTGCAGCACGTCGGACAGGGCCACGCCACGCAGCTCGCCGGAGGTCGGCTTGCGCACGGAGATCTCGTCGATGGTGGTCTCGCCGCGCGCGATCGGCGTGTCGAGGGTGATGGTCTCGCTGATGGCCTGGGCGGTCTGTGCCTTGGTCATGGTGTCTTCCTATGCAATGGGGGGAGTGATGGGCGGCGCGCCCGCCCTGGCCGGCGCGCTCATGTGGGTTGGGGGTTAGAGACATGCCTCTACAGGCCAAGCGCCTTGCGACGCTCGGCGTAGCGGTCCTCGCCGTTGACCTTGAACACCAGGCCCGGCACGTCGATCTCGATGACGGTGCTGCCGTCGATCTCGAGCTTGTAGTAGCTGCAGGTGGTGGTGACCTGGTGGGCGGTGTTGTCGCCGGCCTTGGCGTCGCCCATGGCGATCTGCTGGTGGCGGCCGCGCACCACCACGGTGACAGCGGAGGTCTGGCCCACGTCGTCGCGTTCGTAGAAGCCCTCGAAGCGCAGCAGGTCGGCGTCGAGGCGGTTGGTGCCGAAGTTATCGAAGATCGCCGGCACCAGGCCGCCGATGGTCCATTCGAAGGTGAGCTTCTCCATGCCCAGGTCGATGTCGACCGGCGCATCCATGCCGCCGCCGCGCCATTCCTCCATCTTGCGCGCCAGGGCGGGCAGGGTCAGGGTGTCGACCAGGCCTTGCCAGTTGTCGCCATTGCCGAACAAGTTCAGGTCCTTGAGTTTCTTGGGCAGTGCCATCGTTGGCGCCTCCTATAGGGTCCCGGTGCTGAACCGGTGGTTAGCCGTTGATCCGTGCGGCGAAGTCGACCAGGTACTGATCGGTGATTCGCTGCTGGAACATGAGGTTTTCGAGAGGCGGCACGGGGGTGTAGTCGTAGTCGATGTACAACTTGCCGGCCTTGAGGGTGGTCTCGCTGTTGGACTGCTCGTTGAACCAGGCGTTGCCGTCGATGATGTAGCCCAGCGCCTTCCACTCGCGGAACTTGGCGTTGATGCCCTCGATGATGTCTTTCACCAGCGAGGCGTGCATGGGCTTGTCGACGGCCCACAGGTAGGCTTCGGCCATGGTGTCCGCGACGACCTGCGCGGTCCTCGTATAGTTCTCGAACGGGAAGAGGCCATCGGTGTCGCAGGTGCGCGAGCCCCAGAAGCGGAAGCCTCCCTGGTTGATGAGGGTGGTGACGTCGGCGGCGTTGAGCACCCCGGCATCGGTCGCAGGGTTCTGCAGGTCCCAGTAGACCTCCTTCGATAGCCCGCTGACGCCGTTCACCGGTACGTTCGACAGGGTCTTGTGCCAGCCCACGGTTTCATCGAGCTTGGCGCGCAGCCCCAGGGCCCGGGCCACGGCGGAGAGCTCGACGGTCTCGCCGGCGGTGGTGTCGAAGCCGGTGAACTCGGGCCAGATCACCATCACCTCCCGGGCGCCGAAGTTCTCGCGGTACATCACCACCTCGTCGACGGTGACACAGCCGAAGGCGCTGACGTAGGCGAAGGCGCGTAGCTGCTGAGCCACGCCGATCAGCTCGGCGGCCACGTCGGCGTCGTCATGCCCGGGCACGCCGAGGATGCGCGGCTTGATGCCGAACGACTGCTGGGCCGAGAGCAGTGCCTTGATACCGGTCTTCTTGCCGGTGGTTGCGTCGACACCGCCGATGACGTTGGTCTTGGTTTCGGCCTCGTCCAGGCCCTCGGCGACGCGAACTACCACGATCAGCGGCTTGGCCTGGTCGGCGATGGCATCGAGGGAGCGGGCCAGGGTGCCGGTGGTGCCGGCCTTGCCGAGCGCCTCGTAGACGTCGGTGACCAGCACCGGGGTGTCCAGGGGGAAGAAGGCGGTGTCGGCATCGTCGGCAGTCGCGACGAGGCCGATCACCGCCGTGCTGACGGTACGGATCGGGCGCGTGCCTTCGTTGATCTCGATGACGCGCACACCATGGTGATAGTCGGTTGCCATGTGGGCTCCTGCGCAGGGCTTGGTACGGTTCAGCGGAAACGTGAAATCACGCTGGTATCGTGCGGCGCAGGGAGTGCCGGGGTAAGCGGCGGCGGGTGTAAGAGGCGGGATTCACACCACGGGATGATCAAGCCCGCCAAGTGGCGGGAAAATTGCGATCCATAAGTTAGTCGGTAGGTGGATCTATAGTTTGGGCGGCCTCATAGATGTGTCTGATTTCTTCCACAACTGTTTCTACGCAAAGCCTACCCCCTAACCAATGACCATTTTCGTCTATCACGGTGGAGATGGCATCTGCGGTTACTCCGGGTCTCGGAGCCCCATCCCGCACGAACTTCTCTTGATGCTTTCCTTGTCCTGCTAGATAACCTCCATGGCCATGGGCGTGCTCAATCATGTCTCTGAGCTCTTTTCCCTCACCCTTCATGTGACGAGCTCTGCTATAGGGGGGCTGTATGCTTGGAAACATATGCTGTGCCCGGCCAAGCAGACGAAGGGTGTTACCCATGGTCACGATGAAGTGATATGCAGCTAAGTCCGTATGACTCTGGATCTTATCAGCCTCTTGTTGTGCTGCCTTCATTTTCTCAAGGGGAGCATCGAACATCTTGTCCAATGCATCTTGGCTTGACCGGCTCAAGAATAGATACTTCTCAGCGTCTTGGAGGCAAGCCCAGAGCCAGAAATTGAGCTGTTGGTGATCAAACCAGGTCGCATCATCTGGCGTAGGGTTAGGGTACTTACTTGGCATGCTAAAATCCCTTTGATGGCGTAGGCTCGAGCCCAGCTTATCGAATCAGTTGACTTCAACATAGTCACACTTCCAGCAGTTTCTAAAACGATCGGAAAAATATTCGCCATTTTAGTGAGCTGCTCACTTACATTTTAATGATGTGGTTCACCACCACGAATGGCGGCATGTTGTTGTGGGCGGCGCCGTTGCCGGCGGTGCCACTCTGCACCGTGGCGCTGCCGGTACCGCTGGCCACCGGGGCGATGCCGTCGCTGCCGGCGGTGCTGGTGGTGTCGGTATCCACGAGGTGGCCATGCTCGGGCATCTCGCCGACGCTGAGCGCGTGGTCCTCCTCGCCACCGACATCGCCCAGGGCGCGGGCGGTGAGGCTGGGGCCGGTTCCAGCGCCCAGGGCGTGGCGACCGCGCAGGTCGGGCAGTAGCGGGTTGCCGCTGCCGTCGTCGCCATAGGGGCTGCCGGCGTCGAGCAACGCCTGGCGAAGGTGTTCGGCGGTGCCGCTTGTGAGGGCCGCGCCGTCGCACAGCAGCCACCCGGTGGGGGCGGTAGCCAGGGCGTAGGGCAGCACGGTGCCGGTCATGCCCTCCCACATCTGTAGGATACGGCTCATGCGGGGGCCTCCTGATTGGTGAGCAGTTCGGCGACGTCGGGGTTGTCGGCGAGGAATTGTTTCAGCTTCTCGACAGGGTCGTCGTTCTCGGTTTGCTCGGACGTGTGGCGCGGCCGGTTCACCAACTCCCAGGCGGCGCCATTCCAGCGCGGCCACTGGTGGTTGGGATGGTCATCCGGTGGCGGCGTAGGGGTGCAGCGCGCGGGGATCAGGTACATGCCGGGCTCGAGGGGCGATTCGTCGGCCTCTGTAGGGGCGACATAGAGCCCGGCATGGTCGTATTGGTAGACGAGCATAGTCACCTCGCTCAGTACTTGATGCAGGCCAGCAGGGCCCGGTTGCGTGGACGGGTCTCGTTGCCGCCGGTGTGGCGGATGGTGCGCTCGTCGGCGGCACCCACGTAGTCTTCGGCATCGTCGCGATATAGACCTGGGGCCAGCTTCTGGCCGCTATTAGTGCCGCGATCGTTGCCGTAGAGGGAGTGGTTGTGCGAGCGCAGCTCATCGGCCTGCCAGCTGCCGAAGCCGCGGCCACCATCGACTCCACGGCCGTCGTCCCAGCCACGCAGGAATTCCCCACGGAGATCAGGCAGGTTGAAGGTGTTGAAGCCGTCGCCGTTGCCGAACGTCGTGCCGATCGCGGAGAACAGGGTGGCGTAGGCGGCGCGGCTGACCGCGGCGCCGTTGGCTTTGAGCCAGCCGCTGGGGGCGGTCTGGCGAGCGAAGTGGGCGACCATTCCAGCCGGGGCCTTCTGGTCGGCCTCGGCTTTGCTGTAGACGCCCAAGTTGGCGCGGGCGGTGGGCACGTCCTGCAGGTCGGCGAGGTTCTTGCTGCGCTCCAGGGGCGCGGGGGCCGAGCCGCTGGGCTCGTTCTGCACGGCATAGAGCTCGGTGCCGGCCGGGTAGCTCTTGCCCAGGGTCAGGCGGGTCTCGACGATGGCGTCGGGTTGCCACTGGTCGACACCGCTTCCCTCGAGCAGGCGCACGCCTTCGATATAGACCGCCAGTCCGTAGGTGGTGGTGGTGGCGAGATCGATCACCGTCTGGCCGTCGGCGAGGGTCTGGCGCTCGTCGATGATGTCGACGGTCACATTGATCACGTCCGGATCGACCCACTCGGTATCGCCGTCGGTGTTGCTCTTCTTGATCAGCTGCTGCCCGGTGGTGCCGCCGGGGATCAGGGTGCCGGCGGTGATGTTGTTGCTGATCCAGGTCTGGGTGGCGACGGCCACGTTGGGGTCGACCTGCAGGGTGACCACCTCGGCGTTGCTGACAAGAAACTCAACGCGCACCACGGTATCGGCATAGGCACCCTCGGCGTCAGTGGGCTTGTAGGTGTCGGGAAGATTGCCGACCACAAAAAGGCCGCCCTGGTCGTCGTACACCCCGATCTCGCGCAGTACGAATCCACCTTCCGTTGCCGGGATGACCAGTTCGGCGGTGAAACGAGTGTTCTCGACCGGGTCTTGGTAGATGCGGTTCGGGGCGTCCCTGAAACGCTCCCGGACCAGGTTGGTCTGGCCTTCACTCGGCGCTACCGGCTGGCCATTGCCGTCGCCTACGGCCATCGCGACCAGGTTGATCGGTGTACCGGTGGTTTCAGCCTTGGCCAGGCAGGTGAGGCCATAGGTAGTGTGGATTGTCTTGAAGGGCATAAATACTCTCTAGAAAAATAGTCGACCAGTGCGGACAGTCCATGATTCAGTGTTCGACAGCGATATTTTCCGCGAGCAAAGTAACCGTAAGGCGGATAGAGTCTCCCGATCTGTTTTCTATGTAGATGCCTCCGTTAGTTACATCGACTGACACAGTCGTGTTTCCGGAAGTTCCTGTGCTTCCATCCAATTCGCCAGTGATTCCGTCAGTTTTTCCGCCACTGCTAATGGTTATTATATTGTTTTGGATGAAGTAAAAAATCCCGTGATGGAACTGTGATCCTGATGCGACAAAAAGGTGACCCTTTAACCCCGGGGGATCAAACCGATAAAAGTCGTTGTTGGGGATGGAGACCGTAAATGAATAGAACCCCATAGCTTTTAACGGTTCCTTAGGGGACGGTGATACCAGTGTGCCTGTCATTTCATTATCTCCTTACCCTAAGATGGTATTTCCTGAAAAGAAATTGCTGTGGTTGCTGGGGTCATTGAGTATTAATTTTTTGACATTGTTTCCCTCAACCAGCATGTTGGTGTTTCCTTTAGATAATCCCACTGAGCCAGCGAGGTTGTTGATTAACCATGTTTTATCAGTTTCCTGTATTGACACTCCCCCTTCCATCCTGTTATCCGTTATATAAAGTCCCGTAGCGCGTTCCACTCTCAGGTCACCGCTAGCGTTATCATATAATATGTTTCCCTCAATAATGCCACTAACGCGACCGAGGATGGTCACAGCATTGTACGATCCTGTGTATCTCGATCCCGCCACGACATTTCCTTTGAAAACAAAGCCGCGAGAGATTCCCGTCTCAATATCTTCGGAAAAGGCAATGCTGAAAACCCCGTTTGAGCTGACGAAGTGGTTTCCTTCGAATACAAGGTTGTCGTGCTGATTTTCCGATGTAGAGCTTTGAAATCCGAGAAAACTTCCACATTCACGGACCACGTTGTTCTTGAAAAGTAGGTTATGAAAAGAGCCCGATAGATATATGCCATGGCTCTTGCAACCTTCAATAGTATTACCTTCAATATCAATAAACCAGGTGCGGGGGTTTATGCCAAGATAGCAGCCAGAGACAGTGTTTCCCTTAATCTTAAGATGCTCGACATCCGTGTGAGTGGCAATCCCCGCATGGGATGACGAGTATCCTGAACTTGAAAGGTCACCATAATTTCCCGTTATAAAATTACCCTCGATATTTATAAATCGACTCACTCCGTAGTATTTGTTATCTAGAGAAGATGATAAGTGCGAAGATATTATTCCATGACGGGCGTTAACGACCTTATTATGAGTGATGTCCACGAAATAACTGGATGAATATGAGATTCCGTAAGACACCTTGGAGTTAGTTGTACCAATTTTGTCAAGATACACTTCGTTGTTTTCAATGGAAGCGTGGTAGCAAGAGATAACCTCGATGGACTTGCCATCACAGCGTTCCATAACGCAATCACGCACCGACACATTTCTACCAAAGAAGATACCAATGCCAAGATCTCCACCAGAATTCTCCACCGGGCGCCCGCCTCCGATAACGCGTAAACCTTCGATTATGATGTTTTCGACTGGATGTTCCACAATGCGTACTCTCGCACCGTTTGCCACGGAGTAGCCTTTCAACTCGTAAATAATGGTATCCAGAATGATGCGATTATTGCTAACGTCCACCTGCTGGACGATGTTGAGCTGTCCGCTCTTTACGCCAACCGACGTGTCCGGATACGATCCCTCGTCGTTCATGCTCACTTCGACAAGATCTCCCTCCTTAAACTGGGATGCGTCGTGAACATGAATGGCGTTCTGGCCATACACTGCATCCTGTGTCAGCAGGATGACTGGTGAGGAAGTTCCTCGGAAAGTAACCAGCGCCTGGTCGCCGTTCACTGGTTCGGTACGTTGAGAAAAATCCAGCACCCCGGTGCCTCCGCCGTAAAGCCGAGTGTTCGAATGCCCATTAATCTTCCCGAGAAGGGTAATGTGCCTTCCCGAAATATCTAGGGTACCGCCACCGATCTCGCCCAGATAATCCATCGCGGCCTGAACCCTTTTAGTCTCGTCTTCTCCATTTCCTAGAATGCCGAATGCTCCAGCCGTAAGTAACGAGTCAAGCCGCCATTGCCCTGCAGACCGCGTAAAAATTGATCCTTGTATGCTGACTGTCTGCCCATCCATCAGAGCGCTGCTATTCATCTCATCTAACTTAGTCATGCTGTCTACATTGATGGTGCGCACTAGATTGGCATCGAACGCCTGCACCTTCAGGGTGTAGTCACGCAATCCATCGACTACCCGCATGTCATAAACACCATCCGGCGCGGCGAACTGAATAAGACCGTCCTCGTTGGCGTAGAACGGGACCGGCAGGGGGTTGCCATCCTTATCCTCGAGGCCCGTTGCGATGGTGGTGCCACCGGCCTCGTAGACGTACACCGTGGCATTGGGAATCACGTTCCCTTCGATGTCCTGGGCGAAGAAGTGTTTGAGTTCCATGGTGTTGTGTTACTCCAGGATGATGGTGTGGGCGTTGGCGAGGATCGGACCCGGGCGGTCATTGGCGAGCACGATGGCCTGGGCATTGAGCACGACGGCGGCGTAGCGGTAGCCGACGGTGATCTCTGTGCCGAGATTGGCGCCGCTGGCTGCGGTGACGCGTGACTGGCTGGTGGCACGCACCAGGATCTCGTCGAGGTGCGAACGTAGGCTCTTGAGGCGCTCGGCGATCTCGAGCACCTGGGCAATGCCGGTCTGGGTAACCGGGGTCTGGTTGGATTCCAGCCAAAGCTTGAAGGTGTAGGGCGCGCCGGCGGGGGTCTGGTTGAACCACTCCTGGACGCGGGCCTCGATGCCTAGCGCCCCGAGGGCATCCTTGACCGAGCCAATGGTGCCCTTGTGGCGCTGCACGGCAATCGCCACGTGGATGCTGTCGCGCTTCTGCGCATCGCTCCAGGCCTCGTCCCAGTCATCAACCGAGAAGGCCCAGGCCAGCCAGGGCAGTACCTGGGGCGGACAGGTGTCGGGATTCCACACCTCGCGCACCACCACCGGCACGCTGCCGAGTTCGCCGGCGGCCTCGGCGACGGCACGCTCGAGGGCTGCGGCGTTGGGTGGTAGCAGCTCAGACACCGGTGCCTCCCAGGGTCACGGTGACGTCGGTGCAGTAGGCGGCCTCGCCGTCGCCGATCACCAGGTCGGCAGACGGGCTCGCCAGGGTGACGTTCTGCACACCCTCCTGATGCAGGGCGGCATAGAGTCCCGAAAGAGTAATGTCGTAGCCGAGGCGATGCTGCTCGACCGCATAGGTGGTCACGGCGTCGATTGCCGCTTGGCGGACCAGCATGGCGTCGGGACCGCTGAACACGGTGAGCGTGGCGTCGACCGTGTACTCGGTGATCGCGGCAGACTGCACGGTCACCTGGTCGGTCATCGGGCGGATCTGCTCGGCGTTGAGCGTTTCGGCGACGCTGGCCTGCAGCTCGGGCGACGCTGCGCCGTTGGCTTCGCGGGAGAGCACGTAGACGGTGACCTGCCCCGGGGCGGGGGTAATCGCCTGGGCATCGCGGACCTGGGCATCGGCGCCCAGGGCGTGGAATTCATAGCTGCCCTTGCTGCCGGCGGTGGTATAGCCCTCCGGCGAGAGCTGGATCCGCCGGCGAAAGTCGGCGTCGCTTTCAAAGGTGGGTGACACCGGTGGCACGGCGTCGGGATCGCCCTCGTCGATGACCAAGCGTTCGACTTGGTAGTTGGCTCCGATTTGGTCGAGATCGCTGTCACGGGCGTAGGCCAGCATCACCGCCGTGGCAGCCTCGTTGACCCGCTGCCTCAAAAGCAATTCGCGGTAGGCGCTTTCCTCGAGCAGCTTGGTCAGCGGCTCGGATTCCAGTTCGAGCACGGCCTCCACGGCGGAACGCTGCTCGACACTGACCAATTCCAAAAGCGCGGCCTTGCGCTCAGCGAGAACAGTCTCGTAGTCCAGACCCTCGACGACGACGGGGGCGGGGAGCTGAGAAAGATCGACTGCGGTGTAGCCACCTGCCATCACGCATTACTCCCTGTTGAAGTGCCGAGCGGCACGGTTAGGTCGAAGGCTTCACCGGTGTCGTTGAGCCGAGCGGTCATCTCGAGGACGAGGGTGCCGGGGCGGTCCGCGGGCGCCAGGCGGGTGATGCGCTGCACGCGGATCCGCGGCTCCCACTTCATCAGCGCGACGACGGTAGCCGAGTAGGCGCGCAGGGCGGTGGCCCCGTGCAGCGGCTGGTCGATCAGCTCGGGCAGCAGCGAGCCATAGTCGCGGCGCATGACCCGCGAGCCGATCGGCGTGGTCAGGATGTCGCGCACCGACTGTTGGATGTGGGCGATGCCATCGATGGCACGGCCGCTGCTGGCGTTCATTCCAGGCATTACACGGGCCCCTTGGTGTTGCTGTTGCCGGCGACGACGCCCTTGTGGGCGTGGTCGTGGCCGACGTTCTTGCCGTTGTGGGTCAGGCTGCCGCCCTGCTGGTCGTAGGCTCCCTCGCGACTCATGGCGCCCTGGTGGTTGATGTCGCCGACCCAGGCGGTGCCGCCGGGGGCGCTGATCTCGATGGAGCCGGGCAGGTTGATGCGCAGCCGGCTGGCTGCATGGTCGTACTCGAACAGCGCCTGGTCGGGAAACAGCCGCCGCCACAGGTCGGCACTATCCGCCGGCGCCGGGTGGGCGACGGAGAACAGCCCGCTGATCACGAAGCCGGCGGCGGGGTCACCACCGGGGGAGAACACCACGACCTGCTCGCCCTGGGTGGGCGGGTCCCAGTCGCGGGTGGCACCGGCGCGTGCCTCGATCCAGGGCAGCCAGTTGGTCAGCAGCTCCCCGGACTGGACGCGCACCCGGGCACGGGCATGATCCACCTCGGCGATGGTGCCCAGGCGGATCAGGTTGTGTATGAGGCGCAGCAGTTCGACGAGATTCATGCCCGCTATCGTGCGGGCCGGCGCGGAGTGCGCGAAGCGGCAGCGGGTGTGACTGCGGGGACTTACACCGAGGCAAGGTGCTTGATCAAGGCGTCGCGGATCCGCGTCCGGTCCGCCTCGGTGAAGCCGAGCAGTTCGCGTTGCGGGTACTCGATGGTGGGGCCGTTGCGGTCGACCTGATCGCGAAGGCCATACTGGTGAGTCTTGGCGATGCGCGCCACATTACCGAAGAAGCCCACCACCGCGGTATCGCCCTGGGCGGTGGCCTTGAGCCACTTGGCGGTGGCCAGCTTGCCGAACATCGCCCGGCGGCGGATGCCGCCCTGGCGGGCGCGCCACTTCTGGGGCTGGCGAGGCACGAATTCGCTACCGTCGGGATTGCGCTGGGCCTTGATGCGCTCGCGCTGGCCGCGGCGCAGCTCGCACGCCAGGGACCGGGCCAGGGCCCGCCGTTCCTTGGCGTCGAGCCGGGCCAATAAGGGCCCGGCCCAGTCGGCCAGCTGCTGCAGGTCGTCAGCCATTATCAGCCTCCCAGGCGCTGGCCAGCGCCCAGTCATCCTCGCCGGGCTCGCGGGTATAAAGCTGCCACTGGGCGGCGGGGCAGGTATCGCGCTCGAAGCGCAGGGTGACGTGCTCGGCCTCGATGCGACCGCTATCGCAATCCACCCGGGCGATCACCCGCTCGCTGAGGCGTAGGCGCAGGGCGAGGTCGACGGCGTCGTTGCTAAGGATCTCGGCCTCGAAGGTGAGCGCCTCCCCGGGGTCGACGTCCGGTTGGTATTTGGCGAGCCACTGCAGTAGCGGCAGCATGACGGTATCCAGATCCTCGGCGAAGTCGGTCAGGACCAGCTGGGCGGCGAAGGCGTACTCGTGGGAGAGGTTGGGGCCGCGGTGGAACTCGATGCTGCCCTCCTCGACGAAGGTGAGCAGGCGGTCGGGATCCCGGGCGAGGGCCGGAACGGCGGCGATCAGGTGCTTGCGCAGCAGGTGCAGCTTCTTCATGGGCGAGCGTCTCGTTGGCGGTGATCCAGGGCCTCGATCAGGCCGTTATGACGCGTGGCGCAGCCGTGGTACTGGCTGGCCCAGCCGCGCAGTGTCAACGCCACGTCCCGGGCGGTGCCGTCAGTCAGCGGTGGCAGCGTCGTTGGGCAGGGCGTCAGCAACGTCTGCTGAAGCGGGGGCGCGGCCGGCGGCGGCGTCGTTGAGCAGCCGGACAAGCCGAGGCTCAAGGCAAACGCGCCGATAAATGGGCTTCTCGATTTCACGGATGACCCCTCGGTCGATGATGCGCTCATTGGCCTCGAGCTCGGCCAGTCTGGCCTCGACGGCACCGGCGATCTCGGACTCGCGAGCCATGGCGGCGGCGATAGCCTGTTCGATGGCGCGCTCGGCGGTGAGGCGCTGGCTGTCCTCGAGCCAGCCCCGGGCCAGCCAGCCGGCGGTGGCGGTGGTGGCTAGCACCAGAACGGCGGCGAGCAGGCGGAGCCGGGTCATGCGGCGATCTCCAGATCCTGGGAGTGGCGCCGGTAGGCGGCGGCGAGCTTGGTGTCGTAGTCGTTCTTCGCGAAGGCCGGCCCGTTGTAGCGCCGGGCGAAGTCACGCCAGTCGCGGCGACGCAGGGCGGCATGGAGCCCACGGTCGGCGGCGATGAAGCGCACGAAGGCGTCGAGCTGGGCGGCCTCGTCGCGCTGCATCGCGATGACGAAGGCTTCGGCACTCTCGTAGCCCAGCGCCTGCCAGTGGAAGCCCATGATCTGAAAGGCACCCCAGGACGCGGACTCCCAAGCGCTGGCCGGATGGATGGCGTGGGCGCGGTCCAGGCGCCGGTGCTCGCGGATCCCGCCGACGTAGCCGCCGGGCTTGTCGTTGACGATGTCGGGCTGACGGCGCTGCCAGGGCACCGGGTCGATGCCGTGATGGATCAGCCGGCGGCGCATGATGTGGCGCTCGAAGAGGATCACCGGCTCGCCGCTGGGGTGAAAGCCACTGCCCCGCGACTCGACCTCGTTGACGGCCATGATCGCCGCGAGCTCGACACCCAGATACTCGGCGGCCAGCACCAGGTCGATCTGGCGCAGGGCGAGGGGATCCGGTTTGCCGCGGTGCAGGGCCTCGCGGGTCTTGGGGCCGGCGAGGCCATCGATGATCAGGTCATGCTGACGCTGGAACGCACGCACTGCCGCTTCCGTCTCGTCGCCGTACCAGCCATCGATGGCGAGGTTGTGACCGGCGCGTACCAGATCGCGTTGCAGGGATTCGACCCGGTAGCCGGTGTCTCCATGGCGTAGCAGCATCACAGCCTCCTGAGCTTGATGACGTGAGCGACGTTGCCCCGGGCGCGCACTACCAGCCAGGCCAGCACCGCCATGATCAGGGCGATGCCCCAGCCGGCGGGATAGCCGCTCTGGGTGATGATGCGGATGGCCACGGTGCCGGTGCCGGCGATCAGCAGCCAGGCGGTGCAGGAATAGCCCAGCCGGTAGCGGGCCCCGCGGCGGCGAAAGGTCAGCAGCCGAACGCAGATGAGCAGGGCACAGAGCAGGGTGACGAGAGTGGGGGTGGTCACTTGCGGCCTCCCAGTAGCGACTTGATGTCGAGTGTCTTGACCCCTTCGATGGCGCGCAGTCCCGCGGTCACCGCTGTGGCGCTAGCGATGAACGCCGACACCGCGCTGTGCGGAACCCACTGGCCCAGCACCGGCGGGCCTCCTAGGTAGCCGATCAGCAGGCTGATCAGCAGGTAGATCAGGCGCACGACGATCGGCAGGTCCTTGGCGCTGATCACGAACAGCGTGGCGCCGCAGAAGGCGCCGATGACGGCATTGGCGTCGACGCCGGGCAACCAGCCGACCAGGGCGGCGAGTCCGGTGGCGGTGGCGACGGCGGTGGCGGTGCTGGGCTCTGCCATGTGTTCCTCTGCGTACTTCGCGCGTCTTGTGGCGCTGGTTATCGCGCTGGTTTGGCGTTTGCCGGGCGCGTTAATAGGTTCAGTCCCACAGCTGCACGGTGGGGGAGCGCTGCGGCTGTGGCGTGGCCTCGGGCAGCTGCACCGATGTGCCCTGGGGCAGAGTCGGGCCGAGGTTGGCAATGCCGTGGTTGAGCTCAAGCACCTGCTCGGTGACACCTGCCGTGCGACCGAATACGCGATGGCAGATGGCGTCGAGGGTGTCGTGCTGCTGGGCATAGACCGTGCGAGGCATCAGATCAGCTCGATGGTGCTGTGGGGCCGGCCTTCGATCTCGGCGATCGCCCAGACGGCATCGCGACGGTAGCTGTCCGCCGGATCCATCAGGCTCTCGGCACGCTCACGGCCGCTGTTGGTGGTGTCGTAGTCGGCGTAGCGTTCGATCAGGCTGGCGTGGGCCATGGAGTAGACAGCCCGCTGATAGAGTCCCTGGTAGACGCCTGGGGCTTGCCAGATGGGGATCGGCACCTCATCGATGCTGGCGTGGCCGGCGTCGACCTGGCGGGCCTGCCATTCGCGCAGGGTGCGGTTGACGGTGGCGATGGCCGCGAGCAGGGCACCCTCGATCCTTGCCTCGGTGATGGCGCCGTCCAGCCGATGGCGATCGCGAAAGTCGGCGGGCGCGATGTCGGGCCAGAATCCGTTGTTCTGCACCGGCTCCGCGGCGGGGGCGCTGGTGGTAGCGGTCGAAACGAAGCTGTTCATCCGGACTCCTGGTTGAAGGGGGTGGGCCGGGTTGCGAGCGGGTCTGCTATCGGCCTGCTCTCACTCGGCGCCCCCTGACGTCGGCGTGCGACTCGGTGGCAGCGTCAGGCCCCGTTCTGGGGAGAGCCCTGATCGCCGGCGTTCTGTTGCTTGGCTTTTTCTTGCTGAATCTGGCGCTCGACGCGTTCAAGATCCTTCTTCACCCCAACCTTGTCGTTCAGCGCCAGGGCGCGCTCCAGGCTGGATTGGGCCTCGACCAGCTGGCCGGCGGCGCGCTGGGCATAGCCCAGAGCCTTGAACAGCTTGGCGCGCACCTGGTCGTGCATGTCGGCCTGGCGGGTCATGATCTCGGCGTCGATCAGCTGCTTGAGCAGCGCCAAGACATCGGCGTCTTCCTCATCGAGCTGCTTCAAGCCCTGGTCGGCGACTTCCTCGGCGATGATCGCCGCGGTGGAGCGCTCGAACTGGTCGGGCGGATTGAGATCGTGGGTGAGGGCGTAACGGGCAATGGTCACGGCGCCGGCGATATCTCCGGCATCGATGCGCCACAGCATGACTCGCATCAGCACGTCGTCCTGGGCGCCCTGGCCGGCCTCGAGCACGCCGTCGACGTAGTCGGCGTACTTGGGCAGGATCTCGCGCTTGATCTCGGCCTTGCGCTCCATCGACTGGGTCGACTTGAGGCGGCGGTAGTCCTCGAACAGGGCGGCCTGCATCAGCTCATAGGCGGGGCCCTGCATGGGGGTCTCGCCGGCATCTCCCGCCGCTTGCGCGGCGGAGACCCGTTGGAAGTGGCGGCGGGCGGGACTGGTCATCGTGGCTCCTTATCAGACGCTGAAGTCGCCCAGCTCGATGTTCTCGATCAGGCAGCCGGCGCCGAAGTCCTCGACCACATAGGCGTCGTTCGAGGATTCGAAGTTCTCGATGCGGTTGCGCTTGGGGTTCTCGCTGACGTAGCGGCGGCGGGCGCCGTTCTGCCAGTAGATCGAGAGGTTATCCAGGGTAGTGATCAGGATGGCGTTGTCGGGGAAGAACGGCACCTGGAGGCCCTGCTGACCGCCGATGCGCTTCTGGCTGATGATCACGTCCATGGCCTGCTGCTCGGTGGGCGGCTGGGTCTGGTTGATCAGCGGGAAGTACTTGTCGGCCATCAGCTTGCGCCCGACGATCGCGACCAGGTCGGTGGCGTTGCGGAACCACGGATCGATCAGCTCGTTGACCGCGTCGTAGACCACGGCGTCGAGGTTCTCGTAGTCGCCGCCCTTGCCCACCTTGAGGGTGCCGGCGGTGGCGCCTTCCTTGAGCACTCGGGCAGGGGCCTTGGTACGGTAGTGCTGGAGCCAGCCGATGTTGACGTCCTGCAGCATCGGGTTGGTGGCCGGATTGGTCTGGGCGGCGGCGGAGGTGCCGTTGAAGCCGATCATGATCCGGTCGAGGGCCTGCTGGCGGACGATGGCATCGCGCACCAGGGCCTGGAAGTTGGGAAACTTGGCCCAGGCGTCGAGCTTGCCGTAGCCGAGGTGAGTATCGAACTCGGTCAGGCGGCACTCGTAGCCGTTGGCGTCCAGCGTCGAGAGGTCGCGGGTCTCGCGATCTTTCTGGCTGACGTCGGTGCGCGCGGCGATCGGGCCGGAGACGCCGAGGGCGAGCTTCTCCCCCTTCAGCTCGTCGACGCCGATCATGTTGATGCGGCCCAGGAAGTCGCTGGACTCCTGGATGCGCTTCTCCAGGCGCTGCTGGACGCTGGGGTCGACGGCGAATTTCTGGGTGGCTTCCGGCACGCCGTTGAGCTTCGCCACCTGGGAGGCGAACTGGTTGAAGAGGATGCGGGTATCGTTGCGCATGAGCGGGTCGGTTCCTTAGCAGTCGGTGACGATGCCGCCGTCGTTGCCGGTGGCGCGGGAGCGGTGATGTTGGGTGGAGGGTTCGTTGTCGAGCCGGGTGTAGAGCTCGTTGAAGCGGCGCTGCAGTTCGCCATGGGCGGTCTTCAGTTCATTGAAGGCCTCGGCGGTGGGGCGCTTTTCGAGGTCGGCCTCCAGCGCGGCGTGGCGCTTCACGAACAGCTCGAGGGTCTGTTCCAGATCCTTGCTGAAGGCGTCGAATCCGGCCTTGGACTTGGCGTCGTGCTTCTTGAACAGGGCGGTGACGCGCTCGGTCAGGCTGGGCCCTTTCTCGGGCTCAGGCGCCGGATCTGAGAAATCCAGCTCGGTCTCGACGGCGGCGGTGAAGAGGTTGTCAATCTTCTGCTTGCGCGCGGCCAGCGGTGACGCCTGGCCCTGCTGGGCGGAGAACTGGAGCATCTCGGTGCCCAGGCTGGCGGGGCTGTCGGTGACGGCCAGGCCGACGAAGTAGGCCTCTCCCGTGCCGGCGAAGTCCGGGTCGACCTCGATGCTGGTGTAGACCTTCTGTCGCTCGCCGTTGATCTGCTTGAGCTTGTCGGTGGGGTCGATGTCCGCGAACAGGCCCAGCTTGCCGTCCTCGACTTCCTCGGCCTTGACCGCTTTCACATCGCCAAGGGCGGGGAAGGGGCCGTCATGGAACATGCCGCGCATGTGCTCCATCCACACACGGGCGCCGTATTTCTTGGGGTCATAGTTGCCGGCCATCTGCGTGATCCAGTCGCGCGAGATGATCCGGCCATCGGTGGTGGCGCCTTCGGTGGCGACGCGGAAGAAGGGCATGGGGTGTCCTCGGTTCATGGGCTCTCGGTGCTGCCGTCAGGTTCCGCGCAGAGGGCTTAGGGCTCAACGCGTTGCCGGTGTCGCTGGGCCGACTTACACCGAGCCCCGCGAGGGCGCCGTCGCGCGCGCGGGTACGCTGGGCGGCATGACGACACCGACGCCCGACCTGGACATCCTCGACGCTTCACGCCTCTCCGCCCGGCACCTGTACTGGACGGGGTGGCGCATCGCGCGTATCGCCGAGTTCCTGGACGTGCCCCGGGCCACCATCGACAGCTGGAAGAAGCGCGATGCCTGGGACGACGCCACTCCCACCCAGCGGATCGAGGGCGCGCTCGAGGCGCGTCTGGTCCAGCTGATCTGGAAGGACCAGAAGGAGGGCAAGGACTTCAAGGAGATTGACCTGCTAGGGCGGCAGGTCGAGCGGCTGGCCCGGGTGCACAAGTACCAGGGCAGCGGGAAGGAGAGCGACCTCAATCCCAACATCGACCGGCGCAACGCCGGGCCGAAGCGCAAGCCCAAGACCAACGACGTCGGCGACGAGGGCGTGATCCAGATCGTCGAGGCCTTCGAGGCCTCGCTATTCGACTACCAGCGCACCTGGTACCGGGCCGGCCAGCATGAGCGGATCCGCAACCTGCTGAAGTCGCGCCAGATCGGCGCGACCTGGTACTTCGCCCGGGAGGCGATCGCCGATGCCCTGGAGACCGGCAAGAACAAGATCTTCATGTCGGCGAGTAAGGCCCAGGCCCATATCTTCAAGCACTACATCGTGCAGTTCGTGAAGGAAGTTACAGGCGTCGAGCTGAAGGGCGACCCGATCATCCTCGCCAATGGCGCCGAGCTGCACTTCCTGGGGACCAACGCCAAGACGGCCCAGGGCTACCACGGCGACACCTACCTGGATGAGTACTTCTGGATCCACGGCTTCGAGACGTTCCGCAAGGTGACCAGCGGGATGGCGATGCACAAGAAGTGGCGCCAGACCTACTTCTCGACGCCGTCGAGCGTGGCCCATGAGGCCTATCCGTTCTGGACCGGCGAGCGCTTCAACAAGCGGCGCAAGAAGGCCGACCGGGTAAAGATCGATGTCGGCCATGCGGCGCTCAAGGACGGCGCCCGCGGGCCGGATGGCCAGTGGCGCCAGATCGTCACCATCGAGGACGCCATCGCCGGCGGCTGCGACCTGTTCGACATCGACCAGCTGCGCCTCGAGTACAGCGATGACGAGTTCGCGAACCTGTTGATGTGCGAGTTCGTCGACGACACCCAGTCGGCCTTCCCGCTGGCGATGATGCAGCGCTGCATGGTCGATAGCTGGGACGTGTGGCGGGATATCAAACCGCTGGCCCCGCGGCCCTATGGCGAGCATCCGGTGTGGGTTGGCTATGACCCCGCCGGCGACGGCGAGGATGGGGATGGTGCCGGGCTGGTGGTAGTAGCACCGCCGCGCTCGATGAACGGCAAGCACCGGATCCTCGAGAAGCACCGCATCAAGGGCAGCGACTACGAGGCCCAGGCCGAGTTCATCCGCGGCGTGACTCGCCGCTACAACGTGACCTTTATCGGCATCGACACTTCGGGTCTCGGCGAGGCCGTGGCCCAGCTGGTCGCCAAGTTCTTTCCCACGGTCACCCGCTACCGCTACACCCCCGAGATCAAGGCCCGCCTGGTGATGCAGGCCCAGCAGATCATCAACAAGGGGCGGCTCGAATTCGACGCCGGCTGGGCGGATCTCGCCCAGTCGTTCATGGCGATCCGGCGCGGACTCACCGCATCGGGCCGCCAGATCACCTACACCGCAGGGCGCAACAACCTGACCGGCCATGCCGATCTGGCCTGGGCGACCATGCATGCCCTGCACAACGAACCCCTGGACGGGCCGGCGGAGCACGGCACCGGACGATCAATGATGGAGATGTTTGGATGAGCGAGCCGCTTGCAGAGAAGCCCCGGGTGCGGGTGCCGGCCTACCGCGCCGACGGCGGTGGCGGTGGCGACCAGGTTCCGACGCCGGCGAGGGCCGAGGCCTTCAGTTTCGGCGATCCGGTACCGGTGACCGATGGCTACGACTTCTTCTACACCGGGTGCTGGATGCTGGGCAGCGAGTGGTATGAGCCGCCGGTGGACTTCCCGGCGCTGGCCCAGACCTATCGCTCCACCGCACATCACGGCAGTGCCATCCAGGTGAAGCGCAACATCCTGGTGCGCTCCTTCGTGCCGCACCCGCTGCTGAGCCGGCAGGCCTTCAGCGCGCTGGCCACCGACTATCTGGTGTTCGGCAACTGCTACCTCGAGCAGATCCGCGGGCGCCTCGGCAAGCTGCTGCAGCTGCGCCCGGCCCGGGCCAAGTACGTGCGTCGCGGGGCCGATCTCGACCGCTACTTCTGGGTCCCCAACTGGGCCGATCGCAGCGAGTTCGCCCGGGGCAGCTTGATCCACCTGCTCGAGCCGGACATCAACCAGGAGGTCTATGGGGTGCCGGACTACCTGGGCGCGCTGCAGTCGATCTACCTCAACGAGAACGCCACGCTATTCCGGCGTAAGTACTACCTGAACGGCAGCCATGCCGGCTTCATCATGTACGTCTCGGACGCGGCCCAGAACCAGGAGGACATCGACGCCATGCGCAGTGCCCTGAAAGAGAGCAAGGGCGTCGGCAACTTCCGCAACCTCTTCCTCTACAGCCCCAACGGCAAGAAAGACGGCATCCAGATCATCCCCATCAGCGAGGTCGCGGCCAAGGATGACTTCGCCTCGATCAAGAACATCACCCGCGACGATCAGCTCGCCGGCCACCGGATCCCGCCGCAGCTGATGGGCATCATCCCCAACAACACCGGCGGCTTCGGCGATATCGAGAAGGCGGCGAGGGTCTTCGTCGCCAACGAGCTCGAGCCGTTGCAAGCCACCCTCAGCGAGATCAACGACTACCTGGGCGAGGAGGTCGTTAAGTTCCGCCCCTACTCATTGGATGCCGGCGGCGCGGCGCCGCTCGATCCTGCCCGCTGACAACTCACGGCAAGCCGCCACCTCGCCGCCCACCCGGGCGGCTTTTTTTCGCCTGTACTCCATCACCCCAGACACCCCCTGGCCCCATCGCGCCCCCTGGCGCGCCGTCGACACCCCGCCCCGCCTGCGCGCTAAACCTGTCGTTTTCTATGCACCCATGCGTCACGGTGCAGCCCGCCCAGGCACTGGGCTTCCTCACGAAGGGTGGGGGGATGGTTTTCATTCGGAATCATGCGAAATCAACTAGATGGAGGGGCAGCGGGTATGGGCCTCCTCAGAGGGAGTGGGGGGTGCTCGGAAAAAGGTAACATCGGTCACGGGGTATCTCTTCGGCGCTTATCTTGCTGTTTTTCATAAAAAATCTTGTAACCGTAAAAAGGTCGCAAAAGGTAACGCAAAAGGTAACGCTCTGGTAACTATCTGATTTTTATGGATTGTTGAAATTGAAGATATCACCTCTTAAAAAGGTAACGCATCACCTTTTCATCACCTTTTTGTTACCTTTTGGACACCCGTTCGAATTGCTTTTAAATCATCGGTTTAAGCCATTTTTTGGAAACCCATTACCTTTGTTACCTTTTTCCGAGCCCCCCACGGATTCTGAGAATCCCTCCGCCTATGATGCGTGCACGCGCGTCACGTCACGCTCTATCAGCACACTTCGCACTCGTCCGCAGAATCGAGCATTCGAGGAGATATCAGCAAAGCAGCGATACAGCCATACGGACATGACAAAGCCGGATCGCGCCGGCTCCGTTGAAAAGTGGGTCTGTGTACCAGAAGTGTACCAGTTGGCTGATAAGGCCCGTGGTTCAGGGCTTTGTTGTCCCATCCATCATCGGCGCGACGGAGAACGTCCTATCCAGCGCAGGGCGCGCGGTGCCAGTATTCATGCCGGTTGTGGCATTTGCCATATCATTCATGACTGTTCATATTTACAGTGGTTTTGTCCTGTTTTGCGCCATGTGTTGGTACAGATTTGGCACACGGGGCGTTGGCAATTTGGTACATCGAGGAGGTTCGCGTGGCGACGATCAGGAAGCGTCGGCGAAAGGACGGCAGTTTCTCATACCTGGCTCAGGTCCGCATCGCCCGCCGTGGGCAACCAGACCACTCGGAATCCAGGACGTTCCCACGCAAGGCGATGGCGGAGGAGTGGGCTAAGCGCCGAGCTCGAGCTGAACAGCCCCGGCGGGGTTCTCTCGGCGAAGTGGAAGGGGGTGACCCTGGACGACGCCATCGAGCGCTACATCCACGAGTTCGCTCAGGACGCCGGCCGCTCGAAGCGAGCCACCATCCAGCAGCTGCTGCGCTTCCCGATCGCCCGGGTGCAGATCAGTGAGCTGACCAGCGAGCAGATCATCGGACATGCCGTCATCCGACGCGACAGCGGCATCAAGCCATCGACGATCAATCAGGACATCACCTGGCTGGGGATCATCTGAAAACGGCCGCGGCCGCTCGGTTTCCGTGAGGTGGGTCATCACTGGGCGATTACAGCCTTTCGGCGCCCGGCTCACGGTGGGGGAACGATGGCTTCGGGATGGCTCATCGGTTAGGCTTCCTTAATGGAGTGAAAGACAGTTCTGCGCTGTTCTGGATGGGGCATCAGCGCTCGTAGAGTGCGGCGTACTTGCGCTGGAGGAAATGCTCCTCCAGCTGGCCGCGCAGGTTGGCGAGTGCGTCCTCGATGGCATCGTCGTCCCGGCGAGCGGCGATCAGCCCGCAGGACAGCCGGGCCGTGGCATCGGCCAGGGTGCGCTCCTCGAGCGCCTCAAGGTCGGCCAGCGGGTTGTTGACCCCGCCGACGTTGGGCGAGGAGTACTCCAGCAGCCACTGGCGCATGTAAGGCGAGCACTTGGCGAGCTCGACGCGCAGGCCGCGGCCGGCGATGACCGTTCGCTCGAGCGGGAGGAGGTGGAGTCCACGCTGTACTTCCCCACCGAGTAGCTCGCCGCCCAGGGGCTCGATCCGGCCCAGGTGGTCGGGGTGAAGGTTCGCGGCGACTCGATGGACGGCACGCTGGCCGATGGTGACTGGGTGCTGGTGGACCGCAGCAGCCGCGACCCGCACCCGGAAGGGATGTTCCTGCTGCTCGTACACGGCGAGCGGCGCATCAAGCGGGTGCGGCGCCTGGCTGCTGATCAGCGACAACCCGCGCTATGAGAAGGAATTGATCAAGCCGCAGGATATGAAGGACGTGGAGATCCTCGGGCGATGTGAGATTCGGATTGGACGGGTTTCCTAGTTTAAATAATAGAATTAAGTTTTTTGTTTCTCGCAGGGGTTGACCGGGTAATTGGAGGAAATGTGACTTGTTTGAATCGTTACGCTGTCTGGAATAATAAGGGCGGAGTTGGTAAAAGTACAATTACTTTTCATCTGGCTACGCGCTATGCAGAAGAAAATCCGGATAAGAGAGTATTAGTTGTTGACCTTTGTCCTCAGTCTAATTCAAGCATGATGTTGCTGGGCGGAGGCGTTCAGGGTGAAGGTCACGTTCTTGACTTTTGTAGTCAAGGAACACCTAGAACTGTAGTGGGTTACTTGAGTGAGGTGCTGGCAGGGGGTATGGGTGCACCCCTTCCTGACTATCGTGATTATATGGTTAATGTTTCAGACTACAATGAAAATCTTGATGAAAACTTATATCTGATGTGCGGTGATGGTAATCTTGAGCCAATGGCTCCAGCTATCAGTGGGGCAGCGTCAGCGCCTAAGTTGACTTTGACAGGAATGGACCCTTGGGAATGGGTGCATCTTGTTTTTAAGAAACTGATCGAAAATGTAACAGACGGTGATGAAGAATGGATGGTGTTTATTGATACCAATCCAAGTTTTTCGATTTTCACAGAGTTAGCAATTTCAGCTGCAAACAGACTGATTACTCCTGTGAATGCTGATGACTCTTCAAGGGTCGCGGCAAATGCTATGTTTATATTGCTTCATGGGCAATACCCCCCTCATCCAATTTATGGCTCTTGGACGTTTGCTAATCGGGCTCATGAAAGAAACATGGAAGTTCCAAAAATTCACGTTATTGTGGGTAATCGTTTGACTCAGTATGTAGGTGCTGCTTCTGCTTTTGAAGCTCTTTCTGATGCTACAGCAACTGCTTTGTATACGGCTTATCAGCATCATCCGCAATATTTCACTGCAAGGGAAGATGAAGTTGAAAGTGTTGGCGATTTTAAAGAAAAATACTCTGTTCCGCTTAGAGACTTTAATACTGCAGGTGTGGTTTCAGCCCACTTAGGTATGAAGGTTTCATCGCTGAGGCAAGGCTACTATCCGATGTATGGTCATGATATTAAGGTGAATAGAGACAGGATTGATGAGTGTGTAGAAGCCCTTGATGAAGTAGTTCAGTCAATCAGCTGATGTTCTTTATTCATGATGAGGCATCGACGAGTGTGCGGCCGCTTCACTCTCTATAGCCCATACCCCAAGCTCTCCCAGGCTCTGCGCCTGCCGCTGGAACCGGGAGAGCTGGTGCCGCGCTACAACGTGGCGCCGGGCACTTCAGCGGGGCGGTATGGATGATTAAAAAAGCCGGCATTAGCCAGCTTTTTCGAATTTTTAAGCATGGTGGTTTTTATGTTTGTCATATAGTTCTATGACATGGTTTTCAGAACTTCCACGCTTAATAATTGAGTTAATTTTTGAGGCCGTCATGCTGATTAGGCAGACTGGCGAAAGATAAAGCACAAGCATTAGTGAGTTATTCGCCATGCTTTCGTGAAAAAGTCTTATGGTACTATTTCTTATTTCCTTGACTTCAGGGCAAATGTTTTTCGGGGGGGCAGCGTTTTCACCCCTCTCACGGTTCTCATCTCGCTCCATTTTTGCAAGCGCTGAGATATAGTTGACGAAAGTTATCTCGTCATTCTCATTGATGATGAACCTCAATATATCTGTTAATTTTTTGAGGTATTCGCTGTTTTCTTCAGATATGTTTTGGGTGCTTTCAGCAAGTTTTATTTTATTGGCAGCTTCAAGCTTTATTATTTCACTGAGAGCCGGCTTCAGGAAAAAAGCATGAAGCAAGTGTATTACGCAGACAGCGATTATAAAAGTAGCAAAGTATATCATTTTGGTACTCCTTGTTCTCGCATTGTTTAGCTGATATTCATTTCAGCTCTGGCGAGTTTTGCATTTTTCCCAATTTTCTGTATTGCTCTGATCCACAGGATAAGAAAGATGAAAGCAAAGCCCCAACCAGTACCATAAAAAACTTGGTCGTTTCCAAAACTTTTGTTCCAAGCGTCTAGAGTTATTTCTCCGACGGTTTTGTCTGGTATCTTAATAAACCATGTAATAAAAATAATGGCTAGAACGCACGTTATTATCTGCCCGCTATCTAGCCCTTTTTTCAAAAAATCCCACACGCTAACGATCCTTGCTCAGATGCGTGACATTACCACGCCTATATTAGCCATGGGGGTTGTGTAAGGCAATGTATGCCTAGGTGCTGCTATCGAGCTAGCACAGGAGTAACAATTAAGCTTTTGTTTTTACTATTTTTTCTGAAAAGAGTGAGTGATGAGGCGTGAGAAGCTTCGCTGAGATCCTGGCTGACCTCGGTGATCAGCCACGCGGTGGCGTCGATCTCGCGTTTCCAGCCGTTCAGCGTCACTGGCGTCTCGGGATAGGGCTCGGGGCGGCCCCTTCACCTCACACTGCACCCGTGTGCCAAAGCCGCTGTCGCCCAGGGAGTGCTCCACCTCGGTGACCAGCCAGGGCGTGGCGTCAGTCTGGGGCTTGAAGCCGCTGACCCTCAGCGGTGACTCGGGCAGCACGTCGGCTCGGCCGTGGGCCATCGTCAGCTCGAACTCGGCCAGGCCGCGCTGGATGCGGCGCCATTCGGCCCGGGCGGCGTCCAGGGCGTCGGCCTCGCTGGCGTGGGTGGGACGCAGCTGCTTGGCGTTGTCGTCGCTGCCGGCGAGCACGCTCTGGCGCTCGGCGCCGTTGGTGTCGTTCCAGAAGGCCTTCACACCCGTGTAGGCGTCGCGGTTGGTGGTGCTGTAGCGGTGATGGTCGCCGTCGCGGCGCGCCAGGGTGACGCAGGGCATGGCCAGGCCGCTGGCTGTTCTGCGCCTGGCCCGCCTGGGTGAACAGTAGCCGGCCGTTCACGCGCGGGGTGATGTCGGTGCTGCCCAAGGTAATGCGGTAGCCTGGGTGGCGGTAGCGGCTGGCGGTGGCGTCGGGCATGCGTAGGATCCCGCCAGGCGGGCGACCGCTGAGGTGGTGAGGCAGTTCGATCAGACGACGCAGACCCCGAGCGGTGGTAGCCTGAAGGCTGATGATGCTGTCTGGAGAATAGTGGATGACAAGGGCGCTATACGCGGCAATCCCGTTGGTGCTGGCGGTCATGTTGGCCGGCTGTGGCGGCGAGGAGACGTCGCCGCCGGAGTCTACCGAGGCGGCCGCCGACAGGACGACGGACGATGAGATGAGCGTGGCCACCGAGAGCCGTGAGCCGGCCTCTACCGAGGAGGCGCCCGAGGTGCCGCCCTTCGATGAGCCGGTGACGTTCGAGTTGAGCTCCCGACTGGAAAGCGACCGGCGCCTGACGGTGGAGGGCGAGACCAACCTGCCCCAGGCGACCCGCCTGCAGGTGATCGTGGAGCGCGAGCTCAGCGGGGTGCGCTGGCGGGAGCGTGTGTCGGTGGCGGAGGGGGGCTTTGTGGCAGGCCCCTTCGGCCCCGGCAGTGGGCTGCCGGATGGTGGCTACCGCGTTACGGTCGATGTTCAGGAGGGCAGCGTCCAGCCGCGTTCGGTGCGTGAACGCCTGGGTGAGGAGAATGAGCATCTCAGCGGGCCTCTGGTTCAGCAGTCGCGGCATGGCCTGGGGCAGGTGGCCCGCTATCGCCAGCGTTTCCTGGTGGGAAGCGAGACACGGCGCACCCACGATCAGGTAGAGGTGATCCGGGTCGAGTAGCCCCGTCGGTCGTTACCAGGGGACGGGCTTGCCTGCCCAGTCGAGAAAACTGCCGCTGGACTCCGGGCCGCACTCGCCAAGTACCGTCAGCAGGCGTGAGGCAACGAAGCTCGGAGACAGCAACTGCTCGGCGGGCACCCGGGCCTGGAAGGGGCGCGAGAGGCCGGTGTCGGTGGTGCCGGGGTGCAGGCAGACTACCGCCAGTTCTGGGTTCAGGCGCTTGAGCTCGATGGCGGCGGTCCGCATCAGCATATTGTGGGCCGCCTTGCTGGCACGGTAGGCGTACCAGCCACCCAGCCGGTTGTCGCCGATGGAGCCTACCCGCGCCGAGAGGCTTGCCACCAGCGCGGTGTGCTTCCCCTTCAGGTTGGGCTGCAGGGCCTGGAGCAGAAGGGAGGGTGCCACAGCGTTGACGTGAAACAGATGCGTCAGGCTCGTGGGGTCCAGATCATCCAGCTTCTTTTCCGGGTGGATCCCCAGATTGGCATCGTGCAGGGTGCCGATGGCATTGAACAGCAGATGCAGTGGTGCTTCCCCCATCCGCTCCGTCAGTGCCTGGTAGCCCTCTTCACGAGTGAGGTCGGTGGCCAGCGCCTCATGGCGAGGGTCATCCATGGCGGGCGGGCAGCGGCCGACGGCGATCACCCGCCCCGGGCGTGGGTCTGCCAGCAGCGCCTCGACCAGCGCGCCGCCGATGCCACCGGAGGCGCCGGTGACCAGGGCAGTGAAACCTGGGGGAAGGGTGGGCAGCATGGGGGGCTCCTCGTCGGGTTGCCAGACATGGACCCCTGATCCCGCCGATGATTCCCGGGCCACGGCTGCCGAGGCGTCGGCAGGTGCGTATAATGCGAGCACTCACTCATCCACCCACCCTCGGATCCGGGACACCGCAACGACATGACCGTACGCACGCGTATCGCGCCGTCACCGACCGGCGATCCTCACGTCGGCACCGCCTATATCGCCCTGTTCAATCTCTGCTTCGCTCGCCAGCACGGTGGACAGTTCATCCTGCGCATCGAGGACACCGATCGCGTGCGCTCCACCGCAGAGTCTGAGCAGATGATCCTCGACTCGTTGCGCTGGCTGGGCGTCGAGTGGGATGAGGGGCCCGATGTGGGAGGCCCCCATGGGCCCTACCGTCAGAGCGAGCGTGGTGATATCTATGCCGAGCACGCCCGCCAGCTGATCGAGTCGGGTCATGCCTTCAAGTGCTACCGCACCAGCGAGGAGCTCGATGAGCTGCGTGAGTCGCGCAAGGCCGCCGGCATGCACCTGGCGCTCAAGCCCGCCGATCTCGCCCTGCCCGCCGACGAGCAAGCGCGTCGGGAGAACGAGGGCTGGCCCCATGTCGTGCGCATGCAGGTGCCGGCGACCGGCACCTGCATCATTCAGGACATGCTGCGCGGCACCATCGAGGTCGACTGGGCCCAGGTCGATGCCCAGATTCTGCTCAAGTCCGACGGCATGCCCACCTACCACCTGGCCAACGTGGTCGACGACCACCTGATGGGCATCACCCATGTGCTTCGGGGTGAGGAGTGGATCAACTCGGCGCCCAAGCATCAGCTGCTCTACGAGTACTTCGGCTGGGAGATGCCGGAGCTTTGCCATATGCCGTTGCTGCGCAATCCGGACAAGTCGAAGCTCTCCAAGCGCAAGAATCCGACATCGATCAACTACTATCGGCGCATGGGCTATCTGCCTCAGGCGGTGACCAACTACCTGGGCCGCATGGGCTGGTCGATGCCCGACGAGCGTGAGAAGTTCAGCCTCGATGAGATGATGGCCCACTTCGATATCCAGCGGGTCTCGCTGGGCGGGCCGGTCTTTGACCTGGAGAAGCTGACCTGGCTCAACGGCCTCTATATTCGTGAGGATCTCGACGACGAGGGGTTCCTCAAGGCGCTGATGGAGTGGGCCTTCAACGAGCAGTACGTGAAGGAGATCCTGCCCCAGGTGCGCCCGCGGGTCGAAACATTTTCCGAGGTCGCCCCCCTGGCCGGCCACTTCTTCTCCGGTGTGCCGGCGATCAGCGAGACCAGCTTCGACGCCGTCAAGCTGGGCCGCGAGGACCTGGTCAAGCTGCTGCAGTTCCTGGTGTGGCGCTTCGAGGTCCTGCCAGCCTGGAACAAGGAGGCGCTGCTTGGCGAGGTGAAGACGCTCTCAGCACACTTCGAGATGAAGATGAAGGACCTGCTGGCGCCGGTCTTCATTGCCATCACGGGCTCGAGTGCCAGCACCTCGGTCATGGACGCCATGGCGATACTGGGCTCCGACATGACCCGGGCGCGTCTGCGTCACGCCATCGCGGTGCTGGGGGGCGTCTCCAAGAAGCAGGCCAAGCGCTTCGAGAAGGAATACAGAGAGCTGTAACCCCCTGGGGAGCTGAACCGGGCTTCGCCCGGCGCCGTAAGCGCTAAGTTTGAAGAAAATCGACGCCACCGGCTATTCCGGCGGCGTCATCCTGGCTTACGGTTTGAGTTACTAGAGCAAGGCATAAAAGGGGTTGACGAAGGGGAGGGGAATCAGTAATATACGTCTCGTCTTCACGGCACACGGGGCCTTAGCTCAGCTGGGAGAGCGCAACACTGGCAGTGTTGAGGTCAGCGGTTCGATCCCGCTAGGCTCCACCAACCGTGCCATGCGTGAAGATAACGTCCCATTCGTCTAGTGGCCTAGGACACCGCCCTTTCACGGCGGGAACAGGGGTTCGAACCCCCTATGGGACGCCACCTTCCTTCGAGAAAGGGCATCCTGCTGGATGCCCTTTCTTGTTCTCCGATGTCTATCCCCGGCGGCGATCACTCCTCGAGATTGCCTGCCATCGATCGCGATTCCGCGACGATTTTCACTTGACTTGTCCACTTTGCGGCGTTCCGGCCGGCTGGCTGTGCACAGCCGGCCGGGAATGCCCGTGGCGCCGATATCTGTCTAAAAAGTCTTGTAAAACAATAAGTTAAATCAGGTCAAAAAATGATCAATCTGAGCCCAGGCCGCTTCCCATGGCGATTGTGCGACCTTTCGGAAGGGTTTTGAACAGGGTTATCCACAGAAAGTGTGGAAAACGTCAGGGCGGTGGGGAAAGGGGGGTTGCGGCGGCCATGACGGGCCGCCGCGGAGGGGTCAATCGAGCTTCATGGCGCGCAGACGGCGCAGCAGGGAGGAGGTGTCCCAGCGACCGCCGCCCAGCACCTGTAGGTCGGCGTAGAACTGGTCGACCAGGGCGGTTACCGGCAGGCGAGCCTGTAGCCGACGTGCCTGCTCCAGACAGATACCGAGATCCTTGCGCATCCAGTCCACGGCGAAGCCGTGCTCGTACTCATCGGCGATCATGGTGGCGTGGCGGTTTTCCATCTGCCATGAGCCGGCCGCGCCCTTGGCGATGACGTCCACCACGCGTTGACGGTCGAGGCCGGCCTGCTCGGCGAAATGCAGTCCCTCCGCGAGTCCCTGGACCAGGCCGGCAATGCAGATCTGGTTGACCATCTTGGTCAGCTGGCCGCTGCCGGCAGGCCCCATCAGCGTCACCGCGCGGCCGTAGTGGTCGAGCAGTGGCTCGACGCGAGTGAAGTCGGTTTCGTCGCCGCCGCACATGATGGTCAGGGCGCCGTTCTCGGCGCCCTGCTGGCCGCCGGAGACCGGGGCGTCGATAAAGCCGATACCCCGTTCTCGGCAGGCGGCGTCGAGTTCCTCGGCGAGGTCGGCGGAAGCGGTGGTGTGGTCCACCAGCAGGCTGCCTGGGGCCATGCCGTGAAGGGCGCCATCCTCACCCCGGGTGACCTGGCGGACATCATCATCGTTGCCGACGCAGACCAGCACCAGGTCGGCTCCGCTGGCGGCGTCGCGGGGGGTGGCGTGGTGGCTGCCGCCGTACTCCTCGCTCCAGGCCTCGGCCTTGGCCGGGGTGCGGTTGTAGGCGCGCACGTCGAGGCCGGCACGGGCCAGGTGGCCGGCCATGGGGTAGCCCATGACGCCCAGGCCGATAAAGGCGACTGTCGAGATCGTGTTGCTCATGGCTCTCTCTTCATATGGGTGGTCGAACGCTGACAGGATGCAGAAAGCCGCCCGAAGGCGGCTTTCTGCAGCATAACGTGTGCGGCGACGGGGCGCGCGTAACCGGGCTTACTTGCCGGGGTAGTCGCGCTGGTCGTGGCCGGTGTAGAGCTGGCGGGGGCGACCGATCTTGTAGCTGTCGCTGAGCATCTCGTTCCAGTGGGAGATCCAGCCGATGGTCCGGGAAACCGCGAAGATCACCGTGAACATGTTGGTGGGGATGCCCATCGCCTTGAGGATGATGCCGGAGTAGAAGTCGACATTGGGGTAGAGCTGACGCTCGACGAAGTATTCGTCCTCCAGGGCGATCTGCTCCAGACGCTTGGCGATCTTCAGCTGGGGGTCGTCGATGCCGAGCTCCGCCAGAACCTCGTCGCAGGTCTCCTTCATGACCTTGGCGCGCGGGTCGAAGTTGCGATAGACGCGGTGGCCGAAGCCCATCAGCTTGAAGGGGTCATCCTTGTCCTTGGCCTTGTCGATGAAGCGCTGGATGTTCTCCTCGGAGTCGTCGCCGATCTCGTCGAGCATCTTCAGCACGGCCTCGTTGGCGCCACCGTGGGCCGGTCCCCACAGCGCGGCGATACCGGCGCTGATGCAGGCGAAGGGGTTGGCGCCGGTGGAGCCCGCCAGGCGCACCGTGGAGGTGGAGGCGTTCTGCTCGTGATCGGCGTGAAGCATGAAGATGCGGTCCATGGCGCGCGCATAGACCGGGTTGATCTTGTAGTCCTCGCACGGGGTGCTGAACATCATGTAGAGGAAGTTCTCTGCATAGTTCAGATCGTTGCGCGGGTAGTTGAACGGCTGGCCGACGTTGTACTTGTAGGACATTGCCGCGATGGTCGGCATCTTGGCGATCAGGCGGATGGCGCTGATGGTGCGATCCTGCTCGACGTTGATGTCCATATGGTCATGATAGAAGGCGGCCAGGCCACCCACCACGCCGCAGAGGATCGACATCGGATGGGCGTCGCGGCGGAAGCCCTTGAAGAAATTGATGATCTGGTCGTGGACCATGGTGTGGTTGCGCACGCGGGACTCGAAGTCCGCGTACTTGGCGTCATCGGGCAGCTCCCCGAACAGCAGCAGATAGCACAGCTCGACGAAGTTGGACTGCTTGGCCAGCTGGTCGATCGGGTAGCCACGGTGCAGCAGCACACCCTTGCCGCCATCGATATAGGTAATGGCAGACTGGCACGAGGAGGTGGCCATGAAGCCGGGGTCATAGGTGAACAGACCCTCGGCGCCGAGTCCGCGGACATCGATCACGTCGGGGCCTAGAGAACCCGAATAGACGGGCAGTTCGATCGTCTTGTCCAGGCCGTCAACCGTCAGCGTCGCTTTCCTGTCAGCCATGGAAGGCCTCCTCTCGAGTTCGTTTAGGGCGATAAGTCATTCATTCTTCGACATCTTCGCTGGGGGAGCCGGCGAAAAAGGTTTGCCCACTATAGAAGCGTCCCAGCGATTGTCAATTGGTCAATGGTGCGCTGCCGCATGTGCGAGGGTCCTGCTCATGTCCAGGGATTGTCGAGGAATTGATGCGTAGCACCATAATGGGCTGCGGGGTGCCAATGGTGCAATAAAGCCTGAACGAAAGGGAGGGCGGCAGGCTTTGCACCATGGTCTAGTCAGGGAGCTCCCGGTTTGTCATGGGGCGGACGGGCCCCTATAATCCACCCCGCGCGACTGGCAGGTACAGCCGGTCTTGCCGCCCCCCCGGCAACGGCCGATGCCTTCCCGAAACCACCGCCCGCCCGGAGCCACCCGAAGCTTTCCGTGTGGGCCATAGAGAGTGTGTAGAGAGCCGTGAATAGCAAACGACCCGTAAATCTGGATCTGTCCACGATACAGTTTCCGCTACCCGCCCTGACGTCGATCGCTCACCGCATCACCGGCGTCATCCTCTTCATCGGTACCATCTTTGCCTTCTGGGCACTGAGTGAGTCGCTCTCATCGCCGGCAGGCTTTGCCGCGGTAAGCGATGCGCTGGCCGGCAACTTCCTGGCCAAGCTGATCGCCTGGGGCCTGCTGTCGGCCCTGGCCTTTCACTTCGTGGCCGGCATCAAGCACCTGCTGATGGATATGGATATCGGTGTGACCCTCGAGGGCGGCCACAAGAAGGCGCAGATCACCGTGGTGGCTAGCGCCGTACTGATCATTCTGGCGGGAGTCTGGGTATGGTAACCAACATCACGAACCTTGGCCGCAGTGGCCTCTCCGACTGGCTGATCCAGCGGGTCTCCGCCGTTATCCTGGCGGCCTATACGCTCTTCATCGTTCTCTATCTGCTGTTCAACCCGGATCTCGACTACCTGACCTGGAGCGGCCTGTTCGCCCAGACCTGGATGCGCATCTTCTCGCTGCTGGCCTTCATCTCTCTGGCTGGCCACGCCTGGGTGGGGCTGTGGACCGTGACGACCGACTACCTCAAGTCGACCGCCATTCGCCTGACCGTTCAACTTCTTGTCATCCTGGCCATCTTCGCCTTCCTGGTCTGGGGCATTCAGATTCTGTGGGGAGCTTGATTCATGTCCAACATGCGTAGCCTGTCCTTCGACGCGATCATCATCGGTGGCGGTGGTGCCGGCCTGCGAGCCGCCCTCGAGCTGGCCAAGTCCGGCAAGAAGACCGCGGTGCTCTCCAAGGTCTTCCCGACGCGCTCGCACACCGTGTCCGCCCAGGGCGGCATCACCTGTGCCATCGCTTCCGCCGACCCCGACGACGACTGGCGCTGGCACATGTATGACACCGTCAAGGGCGGCGACTATATCGCCGACCAGGACGCCGCCGAGTACATGTGCTCCGAGGGCCCCAAGGCCGTCTTCGAGCTCGAGCACATGGGGCTGCCGTTCTCGCGTTTCGACAATGGTCGCATCTATCAGCGTCCCTTCGGTGGTCAGTCCAAGGACTTCGGCGCCGGCGGCCAGGCCGCGCGTACCTGTGCCGCGGCCGACCGTACCGGGCACGCACTGCTGCATACGCTTTATCAGAACAACCTGAAGAACAATACCACCTTCCTCAACGAGTGGTACGCCGTCGATCTGGTCAAGAATGCCAATGGCGACGTGGTGGGCTGCATCGCCATGGATATCGAGACCGGCGAAGTGGTGCACGTCAAGTCCAAGGCCACCGTCCTGGCGACCGGCGGTTCCGGTCGTATCTACGCCTCTACCACCAATGCCCTGATCAATACCGGTGACGGTGTCGGCATGGCGCTGCGGGCCGGCTTCCCGATGCAGGACATGGAGATGTGGCAGTTCCACCCGACCGGTATCTACGGTGCGGGCACCCTGGTGACCGAAGGCTGCCGCGGTGAGGGTGGCTACCTGGTCAACAAGGATGGCGAGCGCTTCATGGAGCGTTACGCTCCCAACGCCAAGGACCTGGCCGGCCGCGACGTGGTGGCCCGCTCCATGGTCATGGAGATCCTCGAGGGGCGTGGCTGCGGCGAGAACGGCGATCACGTCTATCTCAAGCTGGATCACCTGGGCGAGGAGGTCCTCGGCAAGCGTCTGCCCGGCATCGTCGAGCTCTCCAAGACCTTTGCCCACGTGGATCCGGCCAAGGAGCCGATCCCGGTGGTGCCGACCTGTCACTACATGATGGGGGGCGTGCCGACCAACGTGCATGGCCAGGCCATCATGCGCGGTGAGGATGGCAAGGACCAGATCGTCAACGGCCTGTTCGCCTGCGGCGAAGTGGCCTGTGTGTCGGTCCATGGTGCCAACCGCCTGGGCGGCAACTCGCTGCTCGACCTGGTGGTGTTCGGTCGTGCCGCCGGCATGTTCATCGAAGGGGCGCTCAACGAGGGTATCGACTACCTCGATGCCTCCGAGTCCGATATCGAGACGGCGATGAAGCGCATCACCCGCTGGAACGAGTCCGAGAGCGGCGAGACCGTGCCGGAGCTCAAGCGTGAGCTGCAGGCCATCATGCAGAACTCCTTCGGCGTATTCCGCGAAGAGGAGAACATGCAGAAGGGCGTCAAGCAGCTGGCCGAGCTGCGTGGGCGTATCGACAACGCCTACCTGCCCGACAAGTCCAACGCCTTCAACACCGCTCGTGTCGAGGCCCTCGAGCTCGACAACCTGATGGAAGTCGCCGAGGCGACCGCCATCGCGGCACTGGAGCGCAAGGAGAGCCGTGGCGCGCACTCCCGCTACGACTACCCGGACCGTGACGATGTCAACTGGCTGAAGCACTCGCTCTACTTCCCGGCCGACAAGACGATTGGCAAGCGCGACGTCAACTTCGCGCCGAAGACCGTCGACACCTTCGAGCCGAAAGTCCGTACCTACTAATTCAGCTAACACGAGGGTGAGTCACGATGCTTCAGGTATCCATCTACCGCTATAACCCGGAGACCGACTCCGCGCCGTACATGCAGGAGTTTCAGGTCGACACCCAGGGCCGCGACATCATGGTGCTCGATGTCCTGCACATGATGAAGGAGCAGGACAACGGCCTGGCCTACCGTCGCAGCTGCCGCGAAGGCGTGTGTGGCTCCGATGGCATGAACATGAACGGCAAGAACGGCCTGGCCTGCATCACTCCGATCTCCGATGTGGTGAAGGGCAACAAGCTGGTGCTGCGCCCGCTGCCGGGCCTGCCGGTCATCCGTGACCTGGTGGTCGACATGGGGCTGTTCTACCAGCAGTACGAGCGCATCCAGCCGTACCTCCAGAACGACGAGCCGGCGCCGGCCATCGAGCGTCTGCAGTCGCCGGAGGATCGCGACAAGCTCGACGGCCTCTACGAGTGTATCCTGTGCGCCTGCTGCTCCACTTCCTGCCCGTCGTTCTGGTGGAACCCGGACAAGTTCGTGGGGCCGGCGGGGCTGCTGCAGTCCTATCGCTTCCTGGTGGACTCGCGCGACACGGCTACCCGCGAGCGTCTGTCCGAGCTCGAGGATCCGTTCAGCGTGTTCCGCTGCCGCGGCATCATGAACTGTGTGGCGGTGTGTCCCAAGGGACTCAACCCCACTCGCGCCATCGGCAAGATCCGCGAGATGCTGCTGGCCGATAGCACCTGAGCCGATGGCACTTAAATCGAGCTCCGTGGCTTGTTATCATATGCCGCAGCACACCCCCTGTGACCCCGTGTCGCAGGGAGTGGTGAGATAGTGTCGGAAGCCGGTGCCCTGGGCGCCGGCTTTTGACCATGGGATTGAGTGACCATAGGTTCGAGTGACCACAGGTTCAGCAACCATAGATTCAAGGTTTCCGGCCCACGATGGCCGGAGATGCCGGAAACGCATGGGCCCCAGCCGGCAGGGCACCACCGATGTCGCCGTGGCCGCGTCGCGGTGACGCCGATCACACCCCATCAGTGCAGGGTGACCGAGAGATGCAACAAGGCATAATGGAGTTGATGTGGCGCTCCTCGCACGTCAGTGGCAGCAATGTCCACTACGTGGAGGCGCTATACGAGCAGTACCTCGATGATCCCTCCGCCGTTCCCGACGAGTGGCGCCAGTACTTTGACGAGCTGCCGCGCCCCGATGACGGCCCCCACCATGATGTTCCCCTGACCCCCGTCCGCGAACAGTTCCATCAGCTGGCCAGGCAGCGCCGTACGGCACTCGCGCCCGCTGCCGCCGATGGCGAGGAAAATCGTAAGCAAGTCAGGGTTCTGCAGCTGATTAACGCCTATCGCTTCCGCGGTCACCAGAAGGCGGATATCGACCCCCTCAAGCTGCGCAGCGAGACGCCGGTCCCCGACCTCGACCTCTCCTTTCACCAGTTGACGAAGGCCGACCTCGATACCGAGTTCCAGACCGGCTCGTTCTTCCTGGGCATGGACAAGGCGCCGCTCAAGGAGATCGTCGACGCCCTGGAGAAGACCTACTGTCGCTCCATCGGCTGCGAGATCATGCACATCGTCGATACCGAGGAGAAGCGTTGGCTGCAGCAGCGCTTCGAATCGGTGCGCAGTGCGCCCGCCTTCAGCAACGACGTGCGTCAGCACGTGCTGGAGAGACTCACCGCCGCCGAGGGCCTGGAGAACTACCTGGCCTCCAAGTATCCGGGGACCAAGCGCTTCGGCCTGGAGGGGGGCGAGTCCTTCATTCCGATGATGGATGAGCTGATCCAGCGTGGCGGGGGCTATGGGATCAAGGAGGTGGTGATCGGCATGGCCCACCGCGGGCGCCTCAACCTGCTGGTCAACATCCTTGGCAAGAACCCCGGCGAGCTGATCGACGAGTTCGACGGCAAGAAGGTGATCGAGCGTGGCTCCGGTGACGTCAAGTACCACCAGGGGTTCAGCTCGAACGTCATGACGCCGGGTGGCGAGGTGCACCTCGCGCTGGGCTTCAACCCCTCTCATCTCGAGATCGTCGCCCCGGTGGTCGTGGGCTCGGTGCGGGCCCGCCAGGATCGCCGTGACGACAGCGATGGCAACAAGGTACTGCCGATCAACATCCATGGTGATGCCTCGTTCGCCGGTCAGGGCGTGGTCATGGAGACCTTCCAGATGTCCCAGACCCGTGCCTACAAGACCGGCGGCACGGTACACATCGTCATCAACAACCAGATTGGCTTTACCACCTCGCATCCCGAGGACTCGCGTTCCACGGAGTACTGCACGGATATCGCCAAGATGGTTCAGGCGCCGGTCTTCCATGTCAATGGTGATGACCCCGACGCCGTGCTGCACGCGACCCAGGTGGCCCTGGATTATCGTCAGCAGTTCAAGAAGGATGTGGTGATCGATCTGGTGTGCTACCGCCGTCGCGGTCACAACGAGGCCGACGAGCCCAGCGGCACCCAGCCGATGATGTACCGCAAGATCAAGGATCACCCCTCCTCGCGGGCGATCTATGCCGAGCGACTGGTGGCACAGGGCGTCCTCACCGAGGAGGAAGCCAAGGGCATGATCGAGACCTATCGCGAGGACTTGATCGCCGGCAACCATGTGGCCAACGCCCTGGTGCAACAGCCCAATACCTCACTGTTCGTCGACTGGAAGCCCTATCTGGGACATGAGTGGACGGGCTATGCCGACACCTCGGTCCCGATGAAGAAGCTCCAGCGCCTGGCGGCGAAGATGTGCGAGATTCCCGATGGGGTCGAGGTACAGCGCCAGGTGGCCAAGATCTACGCCGATCGGCGCAAGATGCAGGCCGGTGGCCTGGCCCTCAACTGGGGCTTCGCCGAGACCCTGGCCTACGCCACGCTGATCGACCAGGGGCATCCGGTGCGCATCACCGGCCAGGACGTGGGTCGCGGCACCTTCTCTCACCGCCATGCGGTGGTGCACAACCAGAAGGATGGCAGCGCCTATGTGCCGCTGCAGTACATGGCCGATGGTCAGCCGCGCTTCACCATCCACGACTCCTTCCTCTCCGAGGAGGCGGTGCTGGCCTTCGAGTACGGCTATGCCACCACCGCGCCCAATGACCTGGTGATCTGGGAGGCGCAGTTCGGCGACTTCTTCAATGGCGCCCAGGTCGTGGTCGACCAGTTCATCTCCTCGGGCGAGACCAAGTGGGGACGCCTGTGCGGGCTGACCATGCTGCTGCCCCACGGCTATGAGGGGCAGGGCCCCGAGCACTCCTCGGCGCGCCTGGAGCGCTTCCTGCAGCTGTGCGCGGAACACAACATGCAGGTCTGTGTGCCGACCACCCCGGCGCAGATCTTCCATCTGCTGCGCCGCCAGGTGATCCGCAAGGTCAGAAAGCCGCTGGTGGTGATGTCGCCCAAGAGCCTGCTGCGCCACAAGGATGCGACATCGAGCCTGGATGAGCTGGCCGATGGCGGCTTCCAGATGGTGCTGGCCGACCAGGCCGGGCTGGAGGCCGAGAGGGTCGAGCGCATCATCCTGTGTGCCGGCAAGGTCTACTATGACCTGGCCGCCTGGCGGGAGGAGAATGCCCGTGATGATGTCGCCATCCTGCGTGTCGAGCAGCTCTACCCCTTCCCCAAGGAGGAGCTCTTCGAGGCGATCAAGGCGTACACCAATGTCACCGACATCGTGTGGTGCCAGGAAGAGCCGCTCAACCAGGGCGCCTGGTACCCGAGTCAGCACCATATGCGTGCCGTCGCGGAAATGCTCAAGGACGGTCTGGGTGGCAAGCTCAAGTTTGCCGGTCGTCCGGCATCGGCGGCACCCGCGGCTGGTTACATGTCCGTGCACACCGAACAGCAGCGCCAGCTGGTGGAAGACGCCTTCAATCTGTAATGGCGCCCACCGGGACGAGAGAGAACCTACAAGGGATACGACATGGCTACCGAGATCAAGGCCCCAACCTTTCCGGAATCCGTTGCCGAAGGCAGCGTCGCTGCCTGGCACAAGAAGCCGGGTGACAGCGTCGAGCGTGACGAGCTGATCGTCGAGATCGAGACCGACAAGGTCGTGCTCGAAGTGCTGGCCCCCGAGGCGGGCGTTCTCTCCGAGACACTGGTCGAGGAGGGTGACACCGTGGAGTCCGAGCAGGTGCTGGGACGCATCGGTGAAGGCGAGGCCAAGGGCGGCAAGGCGTCGGCAGAGAGCGGCGACAAGCAAGACGCCAAGGCCGAGCAATCGTCCGAGGCCAAAGCCGAGACATCGTCCGAGGCCAAGGCCGACAAGCCGGCTGCCGGCGGCGGCGAGAAGCACGAAGTGAAGGCGCCGACCTTCCCCGAGTCGATCCAGGAAGGCACCGTGGCCAGCTGGAACAAGCAGGTCGGTGAAGCGGTCAAGCGCGACGAGGTGCTGGCCGAGATCGAGACCGACAAGGTGGTGCTGGAAGTGGTGGCGCCCGCCGACGGAGCGCTCGTCGAGATCAAGGCCGAGGAGGGCAGCCAGGTCGAGTCCGAGGCGGTGCTGGGCATCTTCGCCGAAGGCGCCGGCGGTGAGGCGGACACGGCCGCCGATGTCGAGCCGGCTGCCTCCGCCGATGATGGCGCCAGCGACGAGCAGGTGGGGGACAAGATCCTGGCCCCGGCCGCGCGCAAGCTGGTGGCCGAGCATGACCTCGATGTCAGCAAGATCGAGGGGACCGGCAAGGGCGGTCGCATCCTCAAGGAGGATGTGCAGCGCGCCGTCAAGGAGGGCTCTGCCGCCAAGGGCGCCAAAAGCGCCAAGGCGTCCACCGGCTCCGCCAAGGCCGCCGCTCCGGCGCCCGCCGTCGAGGGCGAGCGCCCCGAGAAGCGTGTGCCGATGAGCCGTCTGCGTCAGACCATCGCCAAGCGCCTGGTTCAGGCCCAGCAGACCGCCGCCATGCTGACCACCTACAACGAGGTGGACATGGGCGCGGTGATGGCGCTGCGTGCCCAGTACAAGGACACCTTCGTCAAGACCCACGATGTCAAGCTCGGCTTCATGGGCTTCTTCGTCAAGGCGGCCAGCGAGGCCCTCAAGCGTTTCCCCGACGTCAATGCCTCCATCGACGGTACCGACATCGTCTATCACGGCTACCAGGATATCGGCGTGGCGGTCTCCACCGATCGTGGTCTGGTGGTGCCGGTGCTGCGTGATACCGACAGCATGAAGATCGCCGATGTCGAGAAGGGTATCGTCGACTTCGGCAAGCGGGCGCGTGACGGCAAGCTCGGCATCGACGAGATGCAGGGTGGTACCTTCACCATCACCAACGGCGGCATCTTCGGGTCGCTGATGTCCACGCCGATCATCAACCCCCCGCAGACGGCGATCCTGGGCATGCACAAGATCCAGGAGCGCCCCATGGCGGTGAACGGCAAGGTCGAGATCCGCCCGATGATGTACCTTGCGGTCTCCTACGATCACCGCATGATCGACGGCAAGGACGCGGTGCAGTTCCTCGTCACCATCAAGGAGCTGCTGGAAGATCCGGCACGCCTGCTGCTGGATATCTGAGCGGCACGAGCCGCCGGCTGATCCCGGCGGCCCCTGAACCCAAGACATGCAACAGGAGCCAATATGGCCGACAAGTTTGATGTGATCGTGATCGGTGCGGGCCCCGGTGGCTACGTGGCCGCCATTCGTGCCGCCCAGATGGGCCTCAAGACGGCCTGTGTCGAGAAGTGGATCGGCAAGGAGGGCAAGGTCGTCTTCGGTGGCACCTGCCTGAACGTAGGCTGCATCCCGTCCAAGGCGCTGCTCGAGGCCTCCCACAAGTTCGTCGAAGCCAAGCACGACTTCGATGACCTGGGCATCCAGGCCAGCGATGTCCAGGTGGACGTCGAGAAGATGATCGCCCGCAAGGACAAGATCGTGAAGAACCTCACCGGTGGTATCGCCGGCCTGTTCAAGGCCAACGGCGTGACCGGTATCGAGGGAACCGGCAAGGTGACCGGTGGCAAGCAGGTCGAGGTGACCGACCAGGATGGCAAGGCCACCACCTACGAGGCCGATAACATCATCATCGCCGCGGGCTCCGTTCCGGTGGAGATCCCGCCGACCCCGCTGACCGACGACATCATCGTCGACTCCACCGGTGCCCTGGAGTTCACCGAGACGCCCAAGCGTCTGGGTGTGATCGGCGCCGGCGTGATCGGTCTCGAGCTGGGCAGCGTCTGGAACCGTCTGGGCTCCGAGGTCACCGTGCTCGAGGCCATGGACAGCTTCCTGCCGATGGTCGACGGTGCCATCGCCAAGGAGACCCAGAAGCTGCTCAAGAAGCAGGGGCTGGATATCAAGCTGGGCGCCCGCGTCACCGGTTCCGAGGTCAAGGATGGCGAGGTCACCGTCAAGTACAGTGACGGTGACAACGACCAGGAGGTGACCTTCGACAAGCTGATCGTCTGCGTCGGCCGCAAGCCCTACACCAAGGGCGTGGTTGGCGACGGCGTTGGCGTGGAGACCGACGAGCGCGGTTTCATCCAGGTCGATGACCAGTGCCGCACCAGCGTGCCGAGCGTCTACGCCATCGGCGACTGCGTGCGCGGCCCGATGCTGGCTCACAAGGCCTCCGAAGAGGGCATCATGGTGGCCGACATCATCGCCGGCCATAAGGCCGAGATGAACTACGACGCCATCCCCAGCGTCATCTACACCTTCCCCGAGGTGGCCTGGGTCGGCATGACCGAGCAGGATGCCAAGGCCAAGGGCATCGAGGTCAAGACGGGCGCCTTCCCGTTTGCCGCCAGCGGTCGCGCCATGGCCAACAATGCCACCGAGGGCCAGGCCAAGATCATCGCCGATGCCGAGACCGACCGCGTGCTGGGCCTGCATATCGTTGGCCAGCATGCCGGCGAGATGATTGCCCAGGGGGTCATCGCCCTGGAGTTCGGTTCAAGTGCCGAGGATCTGGCGCTGACCTGCTATGCCCACCCGACCATGTCGGAGGCGGTGCATGAGGCCGCGTTGGCCGTGGAAGGCCATGCCATCCACATGGCCAATCGCAAGAAGAAAAAGAAGTAAGGATAACAAGCGCCGCCCACCGGGCGGCGTGCCCCTTCCGGCGATGCATCGGAGGGGACGGTGGTGCCTCCTGAGTCAGACCGCCGAGGTCGAGCCGGGGCGCCGTTCGAGTCACATGCAACCAATGGCATGAATCGATGAACCTTCACGAGTATCAAGGCAAGCAGCTGTTTGCCGACTATGGTCTGCCGGTGTCCAAGGGCTTTGCCGTGGATACCCCCGAAGAAGCCGCGGAAGCCTGCAAGAAGATCGGCGGCGACATGTGGGTTGTCAAGGCCCAGGTCCACGCTGGCGGCCGCGGCAAGGCCGGTGGTGTCAAGCTGGTCAAGAGCGCGGAGGAGGCCAAGGCCTTCGCCGAGCAGTGGCTGGGCAAGAACCTGGTGACCTTCCAGACCGACGCCAATGGTCAGCCGGTCGCCAAGATCCTGGTCGAGACCTGCACCGATATCGCCGACGAGCTGTATCTGGGCGCCGTGGTCGACCGTGGCACCCGCCGCGTGGTCTTCATGGCCTCCACCGAGGGCGGTGTCGAGATCGAGAAGGTCGCCGAGGAGACTCCCGAGAAGATTCTCAAGGCCGAGATCGATCCGCTGGTGGGTGCACAGCCCTACCAGGCGCGTGAGCTGGCCTTTGCCCTGGGCCTGAAAGGTGACCAGGTCAAGCAGTTCACCAAGATCTTCCTGGGCCTCTCCAAGATGTTCCACGACAAGGATCTGGCGCTGCTCGAGATCAACCCGCTGGTGATCACCGACGAGGGCAACCTGCACTGCCTCGACGCCAAGATCGGCCTGGACGGCAACGCCCTCTATCGCCATCCGGACCTGCAGGCCATGCGCGACCCCTCCCAGGAGGACGAGCGCGAGGCCGAGGCCGCGGCGTGGGAGCTCAACTACGTGGCCCTCGACGGCAATATCGGCTGCATGGTCAACGGTGCGGGCCTGGCGATGGGGACCATGGACATCGTCAACCTGCACGGCGGCAGCCCGGCCAACTTCCTTGACGTCGGCGGCGGCGCCACCAAGGAGCGCGTGGCCGAGGCCTTCAAGCTGATCCTCTCCGACGACAACGTCAAGGCCGTGCTGGTCAACATCTTCGGCGGTATCGTGCGCTGCGACATGATCGCCGAGGGCATCATCGGTGCCGTCGAGCAGGTCGGTGTCAATGTGCCGGTCGTGGTGCGTCTGGAAGGTACCAACGCCGAACTGGGCGCCGAGAAGCTGGCATCCAGCGGACTCAACATCATCGCTGCCGAGAGCCTCACCGATGCGGCTCAGCAGGTAGTCAAGGCAGCGGAGGGCAAGTAATGAGCATCCTGATCGACAAGAGCACCAAGGTCATCTGCCAGGGCTTCACCGGTGGCCAGGGGACCTTCCACTCCGAGCAGGCCATCGCCTACGGTACCCAGATGGTCGGCGGCGTGACCCCGGGCAAGGGCGGCCAGGAGCACCTCGGTCTGCCGGTGTTCAACACCGTCAAGGAAGCCGTCGAGAAGACCGGCGCCGAGGCCAGCGTGATCTACGTGCCGGCCCCGTTCTGCAAGGACTCGATCCTCGAGGCTGCCAATGCCGGCATCAAGCTGATCGTGTGCATCACCGAAGGCATCCCGACCCTCGACATGCTCGACGTCAAGGTCAAGTGTGACGAGCTGGGCGTGCGCCTGATCGGCCCCAACTGCCCGGGCGTTATCACTCCCGGCGAGACCAAGATCGGCATCATGCCGGGCCATATCCACAAGCCCGGCCGGGTCGGCATCGTGTCGCGTTCCGGCACCCTGACCTACGAGGCGGTCAAGCAGACCACCGATCACGGCTTCGGCCAGTCCACCTGCGTGGGCATCGGCGGCGACCCGATCCCGGGCTCCAGCTTCATCGACATCCTCGAGATGTTCGAGAAGGACCCGGCCACCGAGGCGATCGTGATGATCGGCGAGATCGGCGGCACCGCCGAGGAAGAGGCGGCCGCCTACATCAAGGCCAACGTCTCCAAGCCGGTGGTCTCCTACATCGCCGGCGTCACCGCGCCTCCGGGCAAGCGCATGGGCCACGCCGGTGCCATCATCTCCGGTGGCACGGGGACCGCGGACGAGAAGTTCGCCGCCCTGGAAGATGCCGGTGTGAAGACCGTGCGTTCCCTGGCTCAGATCGGCGACGCGCTGAAGGAAGTGACCGGCTGGTAAGCCGAGTTCGTCTTCAAGCGATGTAAAAGGGGCGCCTTCGGGCGCCCTTTTTCGTAGGCCCTTTTCATGGCGAGGGATGGGGGAGTCTATGCCTCGGCGAGGCAGCAGCGGTCGCGCCCCTGGCGCTTGGCCTCGAGGAGGGCCCGGTCGGCGCGCTCGATGGTGGCCTGATACCCCTCGCCGGACTGCCATTCGGCGATGCCGGCACTGGCGGTGATAAAGAACGCGGTCTCTCCGTCATCGGCGGTCAGCGTGAGGCGTCGCAGCTGCTCGGTGAGCCGTCTCACCAGGGGGCGGGCCTGATCACTCGGCGTATCCGGCAGCACCAGCAAAAACTCCTCCCCGCCCCAGCGCCCACAGAGGTCATGTTGCCGCAGCGAACTCACCAGACACCTGGCCAGGGTGACAAGGACCCGGTCGCCGGTGGCGTGTCCATGGCGGTCGTTGATGGTCTTGAAGTGATCAATGTCCAGCATCACCAGGCTGGCGGTGCGGCGCTGGCGGATCACATCGGCGGTCAGGACTTCCAGCCGCTCATGCAGACAGCGTCGGTTGGCCAGGCCGGTCAGGGGGTCCAGGCGCGAGACATCCTTGAGTGCCTGGTTGCGCTCGTGCAACAGGTCCTGGAAGCGGTCGGCGATGTACGACAGCTTGTGCTGACGGCGGCGCTGGCGCTCCAGCTGCTGTCGTGTCTCCTGAAGGTCCTGCTGGGCCCCCTTCTGGAAGCCGTCGGCGATGGTGACCAGTCGTTCCAGCCGCTCCTGTTGCGCCAGGTGACGCCGATAGAGGCGCTGCAGCGCCGAGTGCAGCCTGTGCCCCCGGTACTCCTCCGTCGCCAGCAGGTCTGCCACCTCCTCCAGCAGCTCCCGTTCGCGTTGGCTCACGTGGAAATTTCCAGGGCACGAATGGCGAAGGGGTAGCTGCAATCCTCCTTGAACTCCTCGGCAAGCTCGGCGATGCGGTCGTTACGGGCGTCGTAGTGCCACACGACCTCGACCCGACGCCCCTCCTGGTAGGCCTCCTCGAGAAGATCGAAGATATCCATCATGACCTTTACCGAACTGGTGTTGAGATAGACCAGCTCGAGGCGGAGTTCGAGAGGGCGTGACTCCTGGGTGAGATAGGCCTCGACCCAGCCGATCACCGGGCCGAACAGCTCATAGGAGTTCTCCGGATAGGAGTCTCCCTGCATGCAGAGGCGTCCCGCCTGCCAGTCACTCTGGATGGCGGGGGTGGAGACGCTACCCGCAAGGTTCAGGTCCTGGTTCATGATCACTCTCCCTTTAGATGGTCGCCGTCAGGCTGAAGAAGCTTCGGCCAGAGGATAGAGGCTGCAGAGACGCGACCAGCGGATGGCTCGACTTGCGCGCCATGTCGATCAGCCCCAGGCCCGCGCCGCTGTCGGCCGCCTCGTCGCGGGGGCGTCGCAGCTGCTGCTTGTAGGCACGCTTGAGAGCCGCCGCATCCAGGGGGGCCAGGCTCTCCACGGCCTCGACCAGGCGTTGGCCGTCGGCGTCTTCCACCAGGTTGCCGGCCGATACCTGATAGTGCCCTTCGCCGTCTCTCGCCACGGCGATGGTCGCGGTCGCGTCCTCCTCCCCATACTCGCGACGGGTCGCATAGTGACGGATGTTCTGGGTCATCTCGATATAGACGGCGAAGACATCCATGGCAGCCGATGGCGCCGCAGACTGATGGTTCAGGTAGTTGCGCAGCGCGTGCCCGATCTCCTCGATCAGGCTGCGTGAGATGGGGCCGTTGAAGCACAGCATGATGCGCTGCTGGAGATAGGTGTTACGCAAGGTCAGAAGGTCCATGGCCTCTCCGCGTATGAGGTTGGTGGTGCTGTGATCAGGTATCCGCTGGTGCGGCCGGCGTGAAGCGAAAGCATAGCAGGGTAATGTCGTCGCGCTGGGGATGCTGGCCACGATAGGCGTCGAGCTCCGCTTCGTAGCGGGCGATCTGCTGGTCAAGCGGGGCGGTGGCATGGCGCTTGAGCATCTGCTCGAAGCGGGCATTGCCGAAGCCGAAGCCGTGCTCGCCCCCCGCCTGGTCGAGGAAGCCATCGGAGCAGAGGGAGTAGGTCCAGTGATCATTCAGCGGCAGAACGCGATTCTCGTAGGTCATGGCGCGCCGCTGGCCCAGGGCGCGGCGGCCGCCGAGGTAGATCGCCAGCTCCTCACCGTCGCTGGCATAGAGCGACATCTTGGCGCCGGCGAACGTCAGCTGTCCACCGTCGCGCTCGATCCAGACCAGGCCGATATCCATGTTGGTGGCGATGGAGGCGGGCAGGCTCTCGTGATGCAGCGTCTCGCGACTCTGGCGGTGGGTCTCGTTGAGGATGCCCGCCGGGTCGTCGGCTCCCACCTTGAGGATGGCGTGGTCGATGATCGCTCGAGCCAGCATGGTCATCAGCGACCCCGGCACGCCATGGCCGGCACAGTCGATCACCCCCATCAGATAGCCGCCGTCGGTGGCGTGGAAGATGTAGAAGTCACCGCCGACCTGGTCTCGTGGTCGCCACAGAAGCGCATGGCGGTCGGCCAGGTGGCGTGCCAGTTGTCGGTCGGGAAGGATGGCGCGCTGGATGATGCTGGCATACTCCAGAGAGGCGTCGATCTGGCGGCGGGCCGCGGTCATCCGCGCATTGCTGGACTCCAGGGCCTGGGTCCGCTGGCGAACCTTCTCCTCCAGTTCGCGAGTGTGACGCTGTATCTGACCCGCCATATGCGAGAAGGCCCTCGACAGCTCGCCGATTTCGTCACGGCGCTCGGTCGGCAGATGGCTGTCGTAGTCGCCGCTGGCGATGGCCCGGGCCGAATGCTGCAGGCCGCGCAGGGGAGCGAGAACCAGGCGTTCGATACCATAGGCGAATCCCGTCAGCAGGATCAGGAATACCAGCAGCAGGGCACTCGCCAGGGGCAGAAGCCAGCGGCTGTCGATAAGCGGAGCGCTCTTCAGGTCCAGGGCCGTCACCACCAGCCACTTGAGCTCGGGGATATAGCCCAGCGTGAGCAGGCGCGGTGCCCCCTCGAGCTCGGCTTCCAGGGTGGCTACCGTGCCGGGATATCGCTGCACATCGGCGATAGACGTCTCCAGCCGGTCGCGCTGGGCATCGTTGCCGAGCAGCGCCTGCAGACGGGGCGCATCATCGTTGAGGTCGGTCAGTGCGCCGGAGCTCAGCGCCAGCTGGCTGCGGTCGGGGTGGGCCTGAATGGCACCCCGGGCATCGATGATAAGCGGCGTCAGGCCTGGGGCGCTGCTGCGCATGAAGTCGTCGAGGAAGCGGCTCAGGTCGAGGCCACCGCCGGCCAGGCCCAGCGGTCGGTCGCCGTCCATGATCTTGACGTTGAACCAGACCTTGGCCAGCCCCAGCTTGGCGTCGAGGTTGACGTTGATGTTGTAGCCGTCGCCGCCGGCCATGGTCGCGAAGTACCAGGCGTTGTCGGGATCGTCGGGAACGACCCGGTAGCGAGGAAGACGGCTCTGAGGGGCAAGGCCGTCATTGTAGTAGTAGTTGCCGGTCTCGTGGTTGACGATGAAGTAGGCGTCACCACTGAACTGCTGGCGAAACCCTCTGGCCTCGCGGAAGAAGCGGTCACGGCGTGCCGCATGGTCCGGCTCGCCGAGCCATTCACGGGTCACTACCGAGTCGGCGAAGCGTCGGGAGAGCGCCAGCTCACGGGAAACGGGGGTCAGAATCTTCTGCATGTGCAGAAGGGTGTACTGCTCGGCGTAGCGTGTGGCGAAGTGGTGACGGACATTGTCGAGGGCCAGCCAGCCGATCAGAAGGGCTGGAATCAGGGCCAGCAGACAGGCCAGCAGCAGGCTCAGGGTGGACTGTCCGCGCAGTCCCCAGCGATAGGCCATGGGGTTTCCCTTGCGTCGATCCCGAGGCGGCCTGACATGACCGGCTTATTCGGAACCCTTGTTCTTCATTGTTGAATAAACAATGCCACATTTGTCGTCGTTCGACGACCCTCGACGCGGGGTCGGGAGGGAGTAGGGCGATCGCCATGGCGGTTCGGCATGGCAATCGCCTGCGAGTTGGGGAAGAGGCGAGATTACTCGGCGGGGCGTGCCACCAGCGAGCGGGTCTCCTCGCGGGCCTCGATCAGCGCCACGCGAACGTGATCGCCGAGCTTGTAGCGCTCCTCGCTCTCGATCTGGATACGTCCTTCCTTGTCGTCGATGGCGACCTTGGTGCGCTCGCTGTGCATCATCGGTGCCGGCACGAAGGCGGTGGCGCCGTTGGCCGTCAGGCGCACGCGCATGCCCCCGCGGTTGATCTGGATGATCTCGGCGTCGAAGGTCTCCTGGGACTCGGCGGCCGGTGTCAGGTAGCGCACGTAGAGCCAGTCCTTGACGTCACGCTCGGCCATCCGGTTGAGGCGCCGCCGCTCGGTGAGTTGCTCGGTGAGCTCGAGGCTCGCCTCGGCCGGTGCCTGCTCCCCCTTGAGCACCCGCTTGATCAGGCGGTGGTTGACCATGTCGCCATACTTGCGGATTGGCGAGGTCCAGGTGGCGTAGGCAGGAAGGCCCAGACCGAAGTGCGGGCCGGGCTTGGCCGACATGCTGGTGAAGCCCTGGAAGCGGCGCAGGCGGGCGTCGAGCCAGGCGTCATCGCGGCCTTCCAGCTCACGCTTGAGCTCCCTGTAGCGGGGCAACTCGGTAAGGGCCTCGCGTTCCACGGCGATTTCCTGGCTGGCCAGGAACTCCTGGGCGGCCTCGGCCTTGTCATCCTCGAAGGCGCGGTGCACGTTGAAGATACCGTGGCCGATATGCTCCGAGAGCAGGTCGGCACAGCAGGCGTTGGCGGCGATCATCGACTCCTCGATCATGCGATTGGCGATACGCCGCTCCTCGGTGCGGATATCCAGTACATTGCCGGCACTGTCCAGATCGAAGACGAAGTCGGGACGATCCTTGAACACCAGGGCGTGCTCGGCACGCCAGGCACTGCGTGCCTCGGTGAGGTCGCGCAGCGCCTTGAGCTGCTCGCCGATCGCGTCTGCCGGCGACCAGTCGCCCTGGCCCTCGAGCCAGTCGGACACCCGGTCGTAGGCCAGGCGGGCATGCGACATTGCGGTGGCGGCGAAGAAGCGGTAGTCGCCCAGGCTGCCATCGGCGTGCACGGTCAGCGTGCAGGCCAGCACGGGGCGCTCCTTGTTCTCCCACAGCGAGCAGAGGTCGTCGGCCAGCTGCTCGGGCAGCATGGTGACGTTCTGACCCGGCAGATAGACGGTGAAGGCGCGGGTGCGTGCCTCGAGGTCGGCGGCATGCCCCTCCTCGACGTAGGCGGTGGGGTCGGCGATGGCCACGCTGAGGTCCCAGCCGCCCTCCGCACGCGGCACGATGCGCAGCGCATCGTCCATGTCGCGGGTCTTCTCGCCGTCGATAGTGAAAAACGGCTCGGCGGTCAGGTCCGCCCGCTCGAGGCCCTCGTCACGCAGCGGCCAGTCGTCACCGGCGTCCGGGCACTCCTGCTCGAGGGCGTGGCGGGCGAGGGTCACGCGCCATGGCACGGCCGGGTCATCGGCCTTGGCCACCAGCTCGTCGATCTGGGTGAAGAAGCCGCGGTCGTCGGCCTTCAGGGGGTGGCGTACCAGGCGTGCCACTACCCAGTCGGCATCGCCGATGGTGCTCTCATCGAGGCTGCGCTTGATGCGGGCCTTGAGGACATTCTTGATGGAGGGGTGGTCCGGCACCACGGCCAGCCGGCCATCGCGCTTCTGGACCCGGGCGATAAAGCGCTCCAGTCCCTGTTCGATGAGGGTGTCGGGTTCGACGCTCTTCTTCTCGCCCTCCTCATGAAGCACCGCTGCCACGCGATCGCCATGCAGCACCTGCTTCATGGCGGGGGGCGGTACGAAGTAGGAGTCGCCCTCATCGGTTTCGAGAAAGCCGAAGCCCTTCTCGGTGGCCTTGATCACGCCCTCGACACGAGGGGTGGTGGAGCGAATCTGTTGCTTGAGCTGGGCAAGCAAGGCGTTGTTCTGCAGCATGATCACGAACGTGTGGCGGGGGTAGGCTGGCCACTATACGGATTCCCGATCGCCGCGCCAAACGTGGCGCGAGGGCGCGCCATGAATCAGTGGCTTGGCGCACTTCACGGGTGCCGGTAACGCGAAACGGCGCCTGCTGGCGCCGTCATCTGGTTCGTCCTGGGGGCTCAGCTTACTCAACTTACCGTGATCACCGAGCACTCGGCGGCGTGAGCCACCTTGTGGGAGACGCTGCCGACCACGAAGCCCTTGAGGTCACTGAGGCCGCGGCTGCCCATGACGATGGCGTCGACGCCTCGCTTTTGTGACTCGCTGAGGATGGCGCGGGCCGGGTCGCCCTGGATGATCTGCGTCTCGACGTTGGAGATGCCGGCATCGCGGGCGGCCTGCTCGGCGCGCTCCACGATCTTGCGTCCGGCTGCCTCGAGCTCCTCGTCGGTGGCCTTGAGGTCGACGGCGCCGATGCCCCACACCAGCAGCGTATCGTGGGCGAGCTTTTCGGGGATGTGCAGCAGGATCAGCCTGGTCTCATTCTGCTGTGCCAGCTGGCAGGCCACGGCGAGCGCCTGCTGGGCGTGCTTGGAGCCATCGACGGGAACCAGGATGGAGGTGTACACGGTGCGACTCCTTATCGGTCAGGGACTATCTCGAGCCTAGTCGTTTTCCTTGTCGGGGTCATGTGCCATGGCGCCCGGTGGGCCTAAGCTTGACCCGCATCAGGTCCGCCACGCTCCCCCTCCGCCTCGAGGCGACGCAGCTGCTGCCACAGCTCTCGGCGCAGATCCGCCAGGCGCGGTGCCTGCTCCTCGTCGAAGGGCAGCGGGCGAGTCAGGCGCTGGGTGCGCAGCCCAAGGCGCGCACTGGTCAGACCGATGCCGAGCCCCTGGGCGGCCCGTGTGGAGAGGCGCCCGGCCAGGTTCATCGAGAGCATCTCCATGCCGGCCTCACCGGCCATCTCGGTGGCGCCGGCGAAGGCCATCTGGCGCAGCACTTCCCGCAGCAGGCGCAGGCGGGCGGCATAGCCCAGTTCCAGGCCGTAGAGGCGACACAGGCGGTCGACCATCGCCAGGCTACGCCAGGCCACCAGCGACATGTCGACCAGGGTGAGCGGGCTGACCGCCACCATGACCGCGGTCTCGCCGGACATCCGCGAGACCAGGCGGCGGGCCGCCCGGTCGCGTGGGGCCAGCAGGTGATGGTCGAGCAGGGTATGCAGTTCGGTCGCGCCGTGATGGGGTTGTCGCGCGGTCAGGAAGGCCTGCCAGTGCGGGTGGTCGGTATCCAGGCTCAGGGCGCGGCGCAGGGCATCGGCGGTCGCGTCGGCCTCGCCGCGGGTGGCCGTGGCGAGGCCGCCCAGGCGCATGCGCAGCCGGTCATGACGCCGCAGGCGGCGCAAGCGCCATAGTTCGCGGCCGAGGGCGCTTGCGCCGAGGGTCAGGGCGATCAGCAGCAGCAGGCTCCAGGCGCTGGCCAGCCATTCCCCGCCGATGCCGGCGGCATACAGGGTGGTGCCGGCCTCGACGGCCCCCAGCCCCAGGGTGCCGCCAAGCAGCACCAGCAATCCCCAGCGGCGCTTGCGGGGACGCCCCAGGCTGGCCTCCAGCACCGGCTCGGCTGGCGCATGACTCGGTGTCAGCGCCTGGCTCGGCAGGTCGTGGGCATAGGCCTCGGGTGGGCGCGGATCCCTTGGTGTGGAGGAAGGGGCCGGCTCCTCGAGGGAGAAACGCCGTCCGGGGCGGGGATCATGGGGCGTGCTCACGTCAGCTTGTCTCCGATCAGCCAGTCGAGGGCGGCATCCATGCGGATATGAGGCAGGGCGCCATCTTCCATGGGCAGCGGGCGGAAGGCCGGGAAGTCGAAGCCCTGACGCGTCCAGAAAGCGTCGTCGGGAAGACGCTCCGGCACCTCGCCGGGGTAGATCAGCAACGGTTCGCCATCGAGGCCGGTGCCGCGCAGCGCCGGGGTGTGCCGTCCCTGGCTCTCGACCTCGCGCGACTCGCTGGCGCGAATCGCCGCCAGTGACAGGGCGCGTACGGGGACATCGGCATAGCGCAGGTCCTTGAGGGGCTCGGCCAGCAGGGCCTCGAGCAGTGACACCAGGCGAGGGTGCTGTTCGGGCGTCACATGATCGGCCTTGGTGGCGGCGATGGCCAGGCGATCGATGCGCGGGGCGAACAGCCGCGAGAGCAGGCTGCGCTGGCCGTAATCGAAGCTCTGCATCAGGTTGGCGAGTGCCCGGGAGAGGTCCTGGAAACGCTCGGGACCGGCATTCAGCGCTCCCAACAGATCGACCAGCACGATCTGACGATCGAAGCGCCGGAAATGGTCCCGATAGAAGGGGCGCACCACATGCTGCTGGTAGTAGCGGAAGCGCCGCGCCAGGGTGGCGTAGTTGCTCGACTCGGGCAGGCTGGCCAGGAGCGCGGGGTCCATGTCGCAAACCCCGGGCAGCGGGAAGAACTGCAGGACCGGCGCACCGGACAGGTCCCCGGGCAGCAGGAAGCGACCGGGCTGCAGGTCGGCGAAGCCCGCCTCCCGGGCGCTGCGCAGTCCGGCGGCGAAGTGCTCACTGATCTCGGCCAGCTGTGCCTCGTCGGCCTCGGCGGCGAGGTCGAGCCTTACGACCGCGGCCTGCCAGACGGCGAAGTGGGCGGCGCGCTGGTTGCCCTCCAGGGTGTGTTGTCGCGCACACCAACCGGGATAGTCCAGGCCCAGCAGCGGCAGGTCGAGGAGCCATTCGCCCGGGTAGTCGAAGAGGTCCAGGGTCAGCTGGCGGGAGTCGCCCCCCAGCAGGCCGGGGCGCGCGGGACGGTAGCGGATGGTCAGGCGCAGTTCGCTGATGCCGCGAGTGGGCTCGGGCCAGCGCGGCGGGGTCGCCGAGAGTGCCGCCATGGCCTGGTCATAGGGGAAGCGTGGCACTCCCAGGTCCTGCTGGCTGACACGCCGGGCCCCCAGCAGGCGGCCCTCCCTGGCGGCGGGCAGCAGGTCCAGGCGCGCCTCCAGGCCGGCATGACGCAGCTGGTTGACCAGGGAGGTGAGAAAGGCGGTCTTGCCGGCGCGGGAGAGGCCGGTGACCGCCAGCCGCAGCTGGCGATCGCGGCCCCGCTCCAGCAGGTCCTGTAGCTCACGGGTGAAGGGCTGGCGCATGCGGGGCTCCGTCAGCCGGCAACAAGGCCGTAGAGGGTCGGTGAGGCGGCCAGCAGGAACCCCGCGCCGGCGATGATGCGTCCCGGCCACAGATGGCGGCTGTAATGAGCCAGGCTCAGGCCTCCCAGGCAGATCAGCATGCCGAGGATATTGAACAGATAGGTGATCATCGACCAGAGGGGGTCGGGATTCATGCGATAACGCTCCTCGCTTGTGGTGTCACGTCGGGGATGGTATCAGGAGAGTCGGCCCAGCGGCAGCGCAGCAATCAAGGATGGCTTATGACGACGACCCCCGATGAGGTGCTGACATTCTGGTTCGATGAGCTCAACCCGGCTCAATGGTTCCGCAAGGATTCGCGTCTGGATGCCGAGATCGCCAGACGCTTCGGTGCCTGTCTGGCCGCGGCCTGTCGTGGCGAGCTGTGGCGCTGGCGAGAGACGCCGGCGGGTCGGCTTGGCGAGATCATCGTGCTCGACCAGTTCTCCCGCAATATTCATCGTGACACCCCGGCGGCCTTCGCTGCCGATCCCATGGCACTGGTACTCGCCCAGGAAGCGGTGGCTTGCGGCGACGATGCCGGTCTGCCGCCCAAGAGGCGAGCCTTCCTGTATATGCCCTTCATGCATAGCGAGTCGGCGGTGATCCACGAGCAGGCAGCATGGCTGTTCGATCAGCCGGGCCTCGAGAGGCACCTGGGTGTCGAGCATCGCCATCGCGAGATCATTCTGCGCTTTGGGCGTTATCCCCACCGCAATGCCATCCTGGGCCGTGACTCTACCCCCGAGGAGCTGGAGTTTCTGGCACAACCGGGCTCTTCCTTCTAGCGTCTTTATACTGGCGCCACATCACACTCTCCATTTATCACTCACCACTCACTATTCGTCACGACACATACGGGAGGCATCATGGGAATTATCGCCTGGTTGATTATCGGTGGCCTGGCCGGCTGGATCGCCGGTCATATCATGCGGGGAGGGGGCTTCGGTGTTCTCGGGAACATTGGTGTCGGTGTGGTCGGCGCGGTGATCGGCGGCTTTATCTTCAAGCAGATCCTCGGCATGGGTACCGGCGGGTTTCTGGGGTCGCTGTTCAGTGCCGTGGTCGGCGCGCTGATCCTGCTGTGGATCATCAGCAAGGTGAAGAAAGCCTAACTTCTCAGCGTTGATTGTTGTCCAAGGGCCGCCTGCAGGCGGCCCTTTGTCGTAATGAATTCAGAGTCGTGGGGAGGTCAGGGCAAATGGCCCAGAAAGCGGTTTGGATAGTCGCTGATCGCCGCATCGACCCCCCATTGCCATTGATGGTTGAAGGCGGTCGGGTCGTTGGGGGTATAGCAGAGCAGGGCGTAGCCATCCGCCTTGATCGCTTCGGCCGTTCGACGACTCAGCCGCCGCCAGTCGGCATGGATGCTGTAGGCCTCGAGCCCGGCGCAGCGCTTCTGCCAGCCGCGACCGACCCCCTCGAAGAGGACACCCAGCGCCAGCCGCGAAGCGGGCGCCAGCCGGCGCGCCTGGCTCAGGGCCTGGTCGTTGAAGGAGGAGGCGATCAGTCGCTCCGGGGGCAGGGCCTCGAGGGCGGCCGGAAGCGACGCCTCGACCAGCGCTTCGGCATTGCGCCCACGGTTGACCTTGAGCTCCAGGTTGAGCCCCATCCCCAGCTCGTCGATCAGCGTCAGCATCTCGTCCAGGGTGGCGATACGCTCGCCCCGGAAGGCATCGGAGAACCAGCCTCCCACGTCGAGCCGCCGAGCGGCGGGCAGGTCCAGGTCGGCGAGCCTGCCGCGGGCATCGGAGCAGCGCCGGACCCCGGCGTCATGCCAGATCACCGGGGTGCCATCGCCCAGCAACTGAACGTCAAGCTCGACCCAGCTGCAGCCGGCGTCGTGGGCGGCGCGTACGGCGGCCAGCGTGTTCTCGGGGGCTTGGGAGGAGAAGCCCCGGTGGGCCATCAGGCGGGGAAGCGAGATATAGGGGTGGGGCATCGGCCATCGTCCTGGTCAGCGAAGCGTCGTCACCGGCGGTGAGAAAGCCGCCCTAGCGTATCGCCATCCACCTGTTCTGGATATGGTCTGGTCTGGATATGCTAGGCTGCGCCACTTTCGATGCCGCCAGATTCAATGCAGCCAGAGCGCCACCGCCGGTGCAGGAGAGTGAGATGAGAGTCGTGAATATCAACAACCCCAGCCAGCGCGAGGCGTGCCTGGCCCGGCTTTGCGCCGAGGCCTATGGCCATGAGGCTGGCCTTCGCCCCCTGGCCACCTTCGCCGGCACCCTGGCGGTGCTGGTCGAGCAGGAGGCGGCCAGGGTGCTGGCGCTGGTGGATGATCAGGCGCGTCCCGTCGCGCTGGCCCTGCTGGTGCTTGATGAGCATGGCAGCAGCATGACCGTGATGCTGCTGGCCGAGCTCGACCAGCAGAGCGTGGCGCGGCCGGCCGAGCGCCTGGTCGCCGAGCTGGCGCTCAAGGCGCCCCTGCGCGTCGATACCCAGGACGACGAGCAGAAGAGACGCTTCAGCGAAGCGGGGATCTCACGCTGGCTGGAAGGCAGGGCCGGTGTGAATATCGGCCTGGGACCCAAGCATCCCGCCACCTCACTGGAGGACCTGCCGCGGGCGCTGACCTTCGACGAGGCCTCGGTGATCCAGTCCTTCAAGCAGGACCGAAAGCAGTTCGATGACTACAAGGCGCGCTTTATCCGCGGCCTGGAAGCCTTTCCCGCCACCCTCTGAAGGGCAAGGCTATCGCAGTTACCGGAGGCAAGGGGCGCTGGGGATAAGCCGATGAGGAGGTCCGAGGACCAGGGACGGACGAGGTAGCGTACAGGGAGGTATTTACAGCGCCTCCTCGTCGGTCCGGCGCTCCGGGGCTTGTCGCCAGATCAGCCCCGAGAACCGAGCTGCCAATTATCTGCAATAGCCCTATTCTGAAAGGGGCACGACTTGACCGCAGGAGGCCTTGGCGCTTGACTGGTGGGATCATCCACTAGCCAGCAAAGGAAAACAGCGACATGGCCAAGCGTATCCAGTTGTCCCGTACCGGCGGCTCCGAGGTCCTCGAGCTTGTCGACGTCGCCCCGGCGGACCCCGGTCCCGGCGAGGTAAGGGTCGCCAACCGTGCCGTCGGTCTGAACTTCATCGACATCTACTTCCGTACCGGCCTCTATCCGGCACCAGCGCTACCCACCGGCCTTGGCACCGAGGCGGCCGGGGTGGTTGACGCGGTGGGCGAGGGTGTGACGCACCTTCGGGAGGGCGATCGCGTCGCCTATGCCCAGGGCCCTCTGGGCGCCTATGCCGAGCTGCATACCCTGCCTGCCGACAAGGTGGTGGTGTTGCCCGAGGGCGTCGACTTCGAAACCGCCGCGGCCAGCATGCTGAAGGGACTGACCGTGCAGTACCTGATGCGTCAGACCCACCGCCTCGAGGCCGGTGAGACCATCCTCTGGCACGCCGCTGCCGGCGGCGTGGGCTCCATCGCCTGTCAGTGGGCCAGGGCGCTGGGGGTGAAGCTGATCGGCACGGTGAGCTCGCCGGAGAAGGCGGCACTCGCCGAGCAGAATGGCGCCTGGGCGACCATCGATTACACCAGGGAGAACGTGGTCGAACGGGTGCGCGAACTCACCGATGGCGCCATGTGTGATGTGGTTTACGACTCGGTGGGCAAGGACACCTGGGAGATATCCCTGGACAGCCTAAAGCCGCGCTCGCTGATGGTCAGTTTCGGCAACGCCTCGGGTGCCGTGGAGGGCGTCAACCTCGGTATCCTCAACCAGAAGGGGTCGCTCTACACCACCCGCCCCAGCCTCAACGGCTACGCCGATACCCGCGAGCGTCTCGAGATGATGGCCGCCGAGCTGTTCGAGATGCTCAAGAGCGGCAAGATCAAGGTCGATATCGCCCAGCGCTACCCGCTGGCCGAGGCCGGCAAGGCCCAGGACGCCCTTCAGGGTCGCCAGACCACCGGTTCCACCATTCTGATTCCTTGAATAGCCGTAAGTGACAAGGAGCAAGGAACCCCCGAAGGCAAGGAAGCCCCGAAAGTTAGTGCCGGGAGCGAGGGGCGCCGGGGGCTGGCTTGGAGGGGGGGCCGAGGACCAGGGGTGAGGAGCACTGCTCCGAACGATGAATGGCCAGCACCGGACCTGCAAGCGGAGCGGGACGCGAGAGCGCCGCAGGGCCGAGGTAGCGTACAGGGACGTATTTACAGCGCCCCCGACCAAGCCTGTCGCCGGGTCAGCCCCGAGCGTGCCTCGTGGGCCACGAAGCAAGAGATGTTCAGCCGTTCTCCACATAGGCGCCCATCGCCCGCATTCGTGACTCGAAGCTCGCCACATTGCCCACCAGGTCATCCGGGCCGAAGGCCACGCACTCGGCCAGCAGCGTCTCCACCAGGGTGATGGCGGAGAGTATCGAGGGGAAGAAGTGCGGTGTGGCGTTGGCCACCGGAAAGGTGATCGACGCCCCCGGCACCAGCGGCGAGCGCAGGGTGTCGGTGATGACGATGGCGTCGACGCCAGCCGCCCGGGTGATCTCCAGGGCACGCATGGTCTCGGCGCAGTAGGGCTCGAAGCCGAAGGCCACCACCACATCGCCCTCTCCGAAAGGCGCCAGCTCCGTGAGCAGTCCTCCCTCCTGGCCTCGAATCAGCTGAATGTTGGGCATGGCGATGCGCCCCACATAGGCGAAGTGATAGGCGCAGGCGAAGGCATCGCGAAATCCCACCACGGCGATCCTCTCGGCCCCCAGCAGCAGTCGGGCGGCCTCGCGTACCCGTGCCTGGTTGTCCGCGGTGAACAGCCGGCCGATATTGTCGAAGGCGGCATCCCCCACATCCAGAAAGACCTGGTCGTCGGTCTGGCTGGCCATGTTGCGCAGCTGGTTGGCACGCCCGGAGAGCTCCACAGGCCCGGCCTGCACCGCCGACTGAAAGACCTCACGAAACTGCTCGTAGCTGTCGAACCCCAGCCGCTTGGCCAGGCGCACCAGCGTTGAGGCCGTGACCCTGGCGGCCGAGGCCGACTTGCGGATCGACTGGAAGGCCACCTCCACCGGGTGCTCCAGCACATAACCCGCTGCCAGCTTGAGCTGGGGGCTAAGCTCCGGATAGGCCTCGGCGAGTTGCCGGTTGACCCTGTCCAGAGAGTTCTGGCAGTCATCGGCAGGGTTGTCGTGGCGACGTTCGTGGTCCAGCACGGCGGTCTCCCGGGTGGTCGTGAATGGGGTCGAGAAAGAAGTGTTGGCGTGCATTGTATCCGAAGTGCTCGAAGCGTAGTGAAACAAATGTTTCTTAAATATTTTTATTAGGAAACGTATGTGTTGACGTGGGGCATGGGGCTGGCTAGCATGTCAATAAAACAAATGTGCTGTAGTTTTTTATTAGTGAAACATTTGTTGCCTATGCGGCAACGACCGTTACCGCCATCGACGACTGACGCCTCGGAGGCGCCATAACACCATGAGCCACGCTGCTACCCCCTCGTCTCACTTCTCGACGCTGATCACTCGCCGTCACGGGCAGGTGCAGGAGATTCGTCTCAACCGCCCCCATCGCCTCAATGCCGTGACCCAGACGCTCTACGACGAGCTCAATGACGCCCTGACCGCCGCCGAGCAGGATCCCGAGGTGCGGGTGGTGATGATCACCGGCGAGGGGCGCGCCTTCTGTGTCGGTGCCGACCTCAAGGAGCACAAGGCCGGGCGCACCGCCTTCGATCGTCGTCAGTACCTGCAGGGCGAGCAGGTCGTCTGCAAGCGCCTGATGCAGTTGAAGACCCCGGTGATCGCCGCGGTAAATGGCTACGCCCTGGGGGCCGGTGCCGAGATCGCCCTGGCCGCCGATTTTCTGCTGATGGCCGACAGTGCCCAGATCGGCCTGCCCGAGGTCTCCATCGGCAACTTTCTGGGCGGGGGTGTCACCTGGCTGCTGCCGCGACTGGTTGGCCTGGCCAAGGCCCGCGAGCTGGTCTTCCTGGGGGAGCGTATCGACGGCCCCGAAGCGGTGCGTATCGGCCTGGCCAACCGCCACTATCCCGATGAGGCGTTTGCCGATGCTGCCCTGGAGTTTGCCGCCAGGGTCGCCACCAAGGCGCCGTTCTCCATGCAGCTCGCCAAGGAGCAGCTCACCATGTCCGGCGAGCGCACCCTGGATGCCTGCCTGACCGCCGAACTCGAGGGCATGATGTTCGTCGGTACCACCCGGGACTGGCAGGAGGGTGTCGATGCCTTCGCCGAGAAGCGCACCCCGCGCTTCCGAGGCGAGTAACGCCGCCATGCCTTGTCATCGGCCCGGCTCCCGCCGGTCCTGCGCCACCGTTTCGCCACAAACCCGTGCCAAACTCGACTCAGCGACATCCGTCGCCAAGGTTATCTCGCCATGAATCCCATCGAAGGACATCTTCCGACCCGCAGCCCGCTGCATGACATCCTGGCTCCCACCGGCATCGCCGTGGTGGGGGCTTCCGCCGACCCCACCAAGCGTGGCTACAAGGCCATGGTGGGGCTGATCAAGGAGGGGTACCGGGGGGAGATCTATCCGGTCAACCCCCGGGCCGAGATGATTCTCGGGGTCAAGGCGTGGCCCTCGGTGACCGCCATTCCCGGCAACCCCGAGCTGGCGTTGATCTGCACTCCGGCACCCAGCGTGCCCGGGCTTGTCGCCGAGTGCGGCCGCCGAGGCATAAAGGGGGCGGTGATCCTGGCCAGCGGTTTCAGTGAGGTGGGCGAAGAGGGAGCCGCGCTCGAACGCGAGATGCTGGAGAAGGCCCGCGCCCATGGCGTGCGCCTGATCGGTCCGAATACGTCCGGCATCTTCAACCTGCACCACCGGGTCAACCTGCTGGCGCTGGACAACGTCAGGCCCGGGGATGTCGGCATCATCTCCCAGTCCGGCAACATGCTGCTCTCCCTGGCACTGGAGGCGCAGCACAATGGCCAGGTGGGCTTCTCCACCTATATCGGTCCCGGCAACCAGAGCGATATCGGCTTCAACGATTACCTGCGCTATCTCGGCGAAGATTCGCATACTCGCGTGGCGACTCTCTATGTGGAGGGGTTCCGCGACGGGCACAAGTTCCTGGAGGTGGCCCGAGAGGTGGCCGCCATGAAGCCGGTGGTGCTCTACAAGTCGGGCTCTACCGAGGCCGGCCAGAAGGCGGCCAGTTCGCATACCGGCGCGCTGGCGGGCAGTTATGCCATGACCGTGGATCTGCTCAGGCAATCCGGCGTCAGCGTGGTGCATCAGTCCGACGAGATCCTGCCGGTCGCCGAGGGGCTGGGCCTGCTGCAGAAGGCCCGCGGCAAGCGTGTGGCGGTGGTTGCCGATGGTGGCGGCCAGGCGACCATCGCCTCCGATCGCCTGGTCGAGGCGGGCCTTGTGCTTGCCGAGCTCTCCGAGGCGACCCGGACAAGGCTGCGCGAGGTGCTCCTGCCTCAGGCCTCCACCGTCAACCCGGTGGATGTGGCGGGCTCCACCGATGCCAATCCGTCGCTGCTGGCGACCTGCATGGAGATCGTTGCCGCCGACGACAACGTCGACAGCGTCTTCCTGGTAGGCATGTTCGGTGGCTATAGCCAGCGTTTCGCCGAGTCGCTGCTGGGCGACGAGATGCGCGGAGCCGAGGCCATGGTGGACCTCGCCAATGCCACCGAGAAGCCTCTGGTGATCTACAGCCTCTATGCACCGGTCAAGCCGCCGGCGCTGCGTCGCCTGCACGAGGCCGGCCTGCCGGTCTACGCCTCCATCGAACATGCGGTGCGGGTGCTCTCGGCGCTGGGGGAGCGCGGCCAGTACCTGGCTCAGTCTCGAGGCGCGAGCCGTGTGCCCAGCGTGGCGCCGCTGCCCGAGCTCACCACCATCTTTCACCAGGCTCGTGCCGAAGGGCGCGACCTCTTCGAATATGAGGCCAAGCGGCTGCTGCGCGAACATGGCATCGAGGTGCCGCTGGAGCTGGTGGCAAGAGACGAGGCGCAGCTGGTCGAGGCGGCCGAACGGTTCGGCGAGACGCCGCTGGCGATGAAGGTGGTATCGAAGGATATCCTGCACAAGTCCGACGCCGGCGGCGTCAGGCTTGATGTGGTGGGCGAGGGCGCCATGCGCGAGGCGCGCCAGGCGATTCTCGCCTCCTGTCGTGACTACGATGCCGAGGCCGAGATCGAAGGCGTTCTGCTCACTCCCATGGCGCAGAAGGGGGTGGAGGTGATCGTCGGGGTGATCCGCGACCCCATCTTCGGGCCGGTGCTGATGTTCGGCCTGGGGGGCGTCTTCGTCGAGATCCTCGAGGATGTGGCCTTCCGCTCGATCCCGCTTTCCCGTCTCGATGCCGAATCCATGGTGGAGCAGATCAAGGCCAGTCGCATTCTCGACGGGGTACGCGGCGAGAAGGCGGTGGACAAGGCCGCTCTGGTCGATCTGCTGCTCAAGGTGTCGCGCATCGTCGAGGCCTATCCCGAGCTCGTCGAGCTGGACCTGAACCCGGTGATCGTCAATGCCGAGGGCTATGCGGTAGTGGATGCCCGGGTTATCGTCGAGCGTGAACCCGATCTCCAACCCCATCGCGACAAGGAAGCCCTGTCATGAGCCAGTCGATGTCTTATCCCCAGCTGACCGATGCCCATCTGACCCTCGAGGGGCGGGTGGCGACCCTGACCCTCGATCGTCACGATGTGCGCAACGCCCTGACCGGGACCGCCCTGGTCGATGACATTGTCGCCGTGGCGGAGTGGGTCAACGCCTGCGAGGATGTCTCGGTGCTGGTGTTGACCGGTGCGGGGAGTGCCTTCTCGGCCGGCGGCAACGTCAAGGACATGGCCAATCGCGACGGCGACTTCGCCGGTGACGTGGCCGAAGTCTCGGCGCGCTATCGTCGCGGCATCCAGCGCATTCCGCTGTCGCTCGCCGAGGTGGAGGTGCCGATCATCGCCGCGGTCAATGGCCCCGCCATCGGTGCCGGCTTCGACCTGGCCAATATGGCCGATATCCGAATCGCCTCGTGGCGGGCCAAGTTCGGCGAGACCTTCCTCAACCTGGGCATCATCCCCGGGGATGGCGGCGCCTGGTTCATGCAGCGCCTGATTGGCTACCAGCGCGCCTTCGAGCTGACCCTGTCGGGGCGCGTGATCGATGCCGAGGAGGCCAGGGAGTATGGCATCGTGCTCGAGGTCACCGAGCCCGAGGCGTTGATGGAGCGCACCCTCGAGCTGGCCGGTCGCGTCGCCGCTCAGCCCCCCAAGGCGACTCGGCTGACCAAGCGGCTGATGAAGATGGCACAGCGTACCGAGCTCAAGGACTTCCTCGACCTCTGCGCGGTGTTCCAGGGCATGTGCCACAACGAGCCCGAGCATCTGGAGGCGGTTAACGCCATGCTGGAAAAAATGGCGAAGTAACCAGGCTAGAGGCGACGGATCCGCCTTGAACGGTAGAAAACACTTGTCGCCAGGGCGCCTGGCTGGCGATGCTGTGGCCATCCGATCTCACAGGGAGGTGAACCGATGGCCGACAGCACCCTGATCTTCCTCGTCCTGGGCGCGACCCTGGCAGCCTTTGTCTGGGGGCGCTTTCGCTATGATCTGGTGGCGATGGCCGCGTTGCTGGGCTCGGTGGTGCTGGGCCTGGTTCCCGGCGATCAGGCCTTCCAGGGCTTCGGCCATCCGGCGGTGATCACGGTGGCCGCCGTCCTCGTCCTCAGCCGGGGGTTCGAGCGCTCGGGCGTGGTGGATCTGATTGCCAAGCAGCTCCTCAAGGTGGGCGAGAGCCTCTTCCTGCAGTTGCTGGTGCTGGTGGGCACGGTCGTGGTGCTTTCCGGCGTCATGAACAACGTGGGAGCGCTCGCGCTGCTGCTGCCGGTGGCCATGCGCATGGCGCGCGAGCACGACATCTCCCCCTCGCTGCTGCTGATGCCCCTGGCGTTCGGGTCACTGCTGGGCGGATTGACCACCCTGATCGGCACCCCACCCAATATCATTATCGCCAGCTACCGTGGCGGCGTGACCGGCGATAGCTTCGGCATGTTCTCCTTCTCGCCGGTAGGCGTGGCGGTAGCCCTGGCGGGGTTGGTCTTCATTCTCCTGGTCGGCTGGCGCCTGGTGCCCCAGCGCGCGGGCAAGGCCTCCACGGAGGCCATGTTCGACACCGCCAACTACCTGGTCGAACTGCGTGTCGGTGAAGACTCCCAGGCCAGGGGGCTGACCCTGCGTGAGCTGCAGCAGAAGCTTAAGGAGGCGGTGCCGGTGCTGGCGGTGGTGCGCGACGAGAAGCGCCGCGCCGGCCATGCCTTCTTCGGGGTGTTGAGAGAGGGAGACATCCTGCTGATGGAGGCGGGTCCCGAGGAGATGAAGCTGCTGGAGGACAAGGCGGGGCTGCGTCTGGGCAAGGAGGCCCAGGAGGAGCGGGAGAATGGCGAAGAGGGAGAGGAGAAGGAGGAGGAGAAGAGCGCTGGGGAGACCGCGCCGGAGCATGCCCCTGCTGTCTCGGAGGATCGCGGCAAGAGGGACAGTGCCCACCGCAAGGACAACGGAAAATCGGACAGGGAGAGCAAGGGGGTCGATACCGAGGGGTTGCAGCTGGTCGAGGCCGTGGTACGCAACGACTCGAAGATGATCAACCGCACGGTGGCCCAGCTGCGACTGCAGAACCAGTTCAGTCTGCATCTGGTCGCCGTCGCCCGGGATGGGGGTCGCCTCAGGCAGCGTCTGCACGAGATCCGCTTTCGTGCCGGGGATGTGCTGTTGCTGCAGGGCGATGAGAGCGAGCTGGCCGAGAGTCTGTCGACCCTTGGCTGCCTGCCGCTGGCCAGCCGCAACCTGACCCTGGGGCAGCCGCGCCTGCTGCTGGTATCGCTCGCCATCTTCGCCACCGCCATCCTGGCCATGCTGCTTGATCTACTGCCGGCGGCGGTGGCGCTCTCCACGGCGGCCCTGATCTCGCTGCTGGTCGGCGTGCTGCCGCTGCGCGAGGGCTATCAGGCCATCGACGGGCCGGTGATCGTGCTGCTCGGGGCGATGATCCCGGTGGGCGAGGCGCTTGAGAGCAGCGGCGGGGCGGCCCTCATCGCCGAGGCGATGCTCGCCTGGGGCAGCGACTGGCCGGTGGTGGTCACGCTGGTGGTGCTCTTCCTGCTCGCCATGGTGCTTTCCAATATCGTCAACAATGCCGCCGCGGCGCTGCTGATGGCACCGATCGCCGCGAGCCTGGCGTCGGGCTTTGATACCTCGGTGGATCCCTTCCTGATGGTGGTGGCGGTGAGCGCCTCCTGTGCCTTCCTGACCCCCATCGGCCACCAGTCCAACACCCTGGTGATGGGACCCGGTGGTTACCGCTTCAGTGACTACTGGAGGCTTGGCCTGCCCCTCTCGCTGGTGGCGCTGTCGGTTTCCGTGCCCTTGATCCTGCTGGTCTGGCCCCTGTAGCAGCCCGGGTCAAGAAACAAGGAGCAAGGGACGCGTCCTGGCGCAGGCAAGTCTTACTTCTGCCCGAGACCGAACGAAAATGCCCCGGCGTTGGCCGGGGCATGGGACGGGGGGAAAGGTGAGCGTCAGGCGGCGTTATGGCGCAGTACCTTGGACTTGTCGATCACGAAGGCGTCGTACTCGAAGTCGTCCACGGTCAGCAGCTCCAGTACCTGGGCCTCGCGCTCGCGCATAAAGGCGGCATCCTCCTGTGAGATGACCCCCTGGGCCAGGCCCGCCTCGACCCGCTGCTCGGGGTGCAGGGCATCGGCGGCAATTTCGCCCTTGGCGTAGGCCTTGTTGAGCGTGCGGTAGAGCCCCTCGGCGCGCTCCTGGGTCGCCAGCAGGGCGTTGTAGCGTGCCAGGAAGTTGGCCTCGGGGCCATCGTCGCTGCTCCAGGTATTGGCCAGCAGCTTCGTGCGCAGGGCGCTGTCATGGGAGACCGCCTGGGCGATGCGGCGAGCCAGGTCATCGTGGGGGCGCTTGAAGCGCTTGCCCAGCGGCATCACCACCCGCCGCAGCACTCCGGCGAGGGCGCGGTTGGGCAGGTTGTCGAACAGCTCGTCCAGGGCCTGCTCGGCACGGCCCAGCAGTAGCCGGCAGCTGTAGTGAAGCAGGGCCTCCTCGCCCTCGACCCTGTCTCCCTCGTGCCACTGTTTGATCACCATGGAGGCGAGGTAGAGGTTGGAGAGCACATCGCCCAGCCGGGCGGAGAGCATTTCACGCAGCTTGAGGGTCGCGCCGAGGCTGGCCATGGCGGCATCGGCGCAGAGTCCGAAGCCGGCGGAGAGCCGGGCGATCTCCTGGGCGTAGCGGGTAGCTTCGCCATCGAAGGGGACTGCCGGCTTGCCGATGCCCAGCCCCTGGGTGAAGGCGCGGGCGGCGTTGCCGAAGATCAGGCCGGCATGGCCGAAGAAGGCGCGATCGAAGGCCTGGATATCATCGGCATCCTTGGCGGCCAGCTCCTCGAGGACATAGGGATGACAGCGGATGGCGCCCTGACCGAAGATCATCAGGTTGCGCGTCATGATATTGGCGCCCTCCACGGTGATCGCCACCGGGTTGGCGCTATAGCCGATCCCCAGATAGTTGCGCGGACCCAGGGTCACCGCCTTGCCGCCATGGATGTCCATGGCATCGCCGAGGATCACCCGCTGGTATTCGGTGAGCTGGCTCTTGAGGATCGCCGAGGGGACCGCCGGCTTCTCGCCGTGATCGATGGTGTTGGCGGTCTGGTAGACCGCGGCTTGGGCGATATAGCCCAGTGCCGTCATGCGGGCCAGCGGCTCCTGTACACCCTCCATCTCGGCCACGGGCACGTTGAACTGGCGACGGATACGGGCGAAGCCGCCGCTCCAGCCGATGGCGTAACGCGCGGTGCCGGTGGCACCGGAAGGCAGGGTGATACAGCGACCCACCGAGAGGCACTCCACCAGCATGCGCCAGCCCTGGCCGATCATCGCCTCGCCGCCGATGATGGTATCCAGGGGGACGAAGACATCCTTGCCGCGGATCGGGCCATTCAGGAAGGGGCTGCCGATGGGGTGATGCCGGCGGCCGATCTCCATGCCCTCGGCATCGCGAGGGATGAGTGCCAGGGTGATGCCGCGATCCTCCTCCTCGCCGAGTAGATGGTCCGGGTCGAAGAGGCGGAAGGCCAGGCCCACCACGGTGGCGATGGGTGCCAGGGTGATCCAGCGCTTCTCGAAGTTGAGGCGCAGGCCGAGCACCTCCTCGCTATCGACCACCTGCTTGCAGACCACGCCGGTATCGGGCAGCGAGGTCGCATCACTGCCGGCGCGCGGACCGGTCAGGCCGAAGCAGGGAATCTCGCGGCCGTCGGCCAGGCGGGGCAGGTAGTGATTCTTCTGCTCGTCGGTGCCGTACTTCAGCAGCAGCTCGCCCGGCCCCAGGGAGTTGGGCACGCCAACGGTGACCATCAGGGTCTCGTTGATCGACAGCTTCTGCAGCACCAGCGACTGGGCCTTGGCCGAGAAGCCGAGGCCGCCGTACTCCTTGGGAATGATCATCCCGAAGTAGCGCTCCTGCTTGAGGTGATCCCACAGCGGCTGGGGCAGGTCGGCCCGCTCCTTGGCGATATCCCAGGCATTGCACATGCCGGCGGCCACCGAGCACTGGTTGTCGAGGAAGGCCTGCTCCTCCTCGCTCAGCCCCTCGTCGGTGTAGTCGAGCAGGGCCTGCCAGTTCGGCTTGCCGGTGAAGAGCTCGCCGTCCCAGGCGACGCTGCCGGCCTCCAGCGCCACGCGCTCGGTCTCGGAGACCTTGGGCGAGACCTTCTTGAACAGGGTGAACAGGCGAGGGGTCAACCACTTGCCGCGCAGGGCCGGCAGCCCGGCGGCGGCCACGCCTGCGGCGCCAAGCAGTAGCAGGATGCCCAGCACGGGGGAGGCGATGAGCAGGCTGACCAGCCCGGTGATGGCGAGTACCGCCAGGGCGGGCAGGGCGCCCGCCTCGCGGCGCATCACCACCAACAGGCCGACGATGGCCACGATCAGCAGGATCAGGGTGAGCATAGAGTGACTCCGATGAGGGTGGGCGATGAAAGATCGAACAGACGTTTGAATTCTTTCAGACTAGCTTAGATTAGTGCAACCGGCCAGGGGCACGACTCTTGGCCAAGGCTTTGAAGAGTGCGAGAGGCCCTGTCGCCGTAATAGCCTCGAGTGTGGTAGTCATCCGGGACTGTGTGCATCCAAAAAAACGCCCCGCGCTGCAGTTGCAGGGCGGGGCGCAGTGGTGCGGCGGGGACGTCCTCAGTCGAGCCGGCGCTGGGGCTCGCCGCGTGCGGGGGTGTCGCCCGCCACGTAGTAGGGGGCATCGCTGCGCGGCAACGGCTCGCGGCCGCGGATGCGATCGGCAATCTTCTCGGCGAGCATGATGGTCGGCGCATTGAGGTTGCCGGTCGGGATCTGCGGGAAGAGCGAGGCATCCACGACGCGCAGGCCCTCGACCCCATGCACCCGGCCCTGGCCGTCCACCACGGCGTCGTCGCCATCGCCCATGCGGCAGCTGCCGCAGGGGTGGTAGGCGGTCTCGGCATTGGCGCGCACGAAGGCATCCAGCTCGGCATCGCTCTGCACCTCGGGGCCGGGTGAGATCTCGCGACCACGATAGGCGTCGAAGGCGGGCTGAGCGATGATCTCGCGGGTCAGGCGAATGGCGTCGCGAAACTCCTGCCAGTCCTCCTCCTTCGACATGTAGTTGAACAGGATGCTCGGCGCGGCCTCGGGGTCACGGGAGGTCAGGCGGATGCGGCCACGGCTCTTGGAGCGCATGGAGCCCACATGGGCCTGGAAACCGTGGGCCTGTACCGCGCTCTTGCCGTTGTAGCTGATGGCAATCGGCAGGAAGTGGTACTGCAGGTTGGGCCATGCCTCCTGGTCATTGCTGCGGATGAAGCCGGCGGCCTCGAACTGGTTGCTGGCGCCGACCCCGCGGCCGAAGAACAGCCACTCGGCGCCGATCTTCGGCTGGTTCCACCATTTCAGGGCCGGGTAGAGCGAGATCGGCTGAGAGCACTCGTACTGGATATACATCTCCAGATGATCCTGGAGATGGGCGCCGACATTGTCGTTGATCTGCACCGGGGCAATGCCGAACTCCTCCAGAACATCGGCGGGGCCGACGCCCGAGCGCTGCAGGATCTGTGGCGAGGCGATGGCGCCGCCGCACAGCAGCACCTCTCGGCGGGCGCGTACCCGCTGCTCCTGGCCACGCCGGCGGTAGCGCACGCCGACCGCACGCTTGCCCTCGAATTCGATGATGTCGGTCATGGCGCGAGTCTCGATGGTCAGGTTCGAGCGCCCCTTGGCCTGGTCAAGATAGCCCCGGGCGGTAGACGCACGTCGCCCCCTGGGCGTGACGAAGCGGTCCATGGGGCCGAAGCCCTCCTGCTGGTAGCCGTTGACGTCGTCGGTCTCCGGGTAGCCGGCCTGCTTGCCCGCCTCGATAAAGATGCGATAGAGCGGGTTGTGGTCCGCTTTCGGGGTCGTGACACTCACCGGCCCGTCGCCGCCATGGTAGTCATTGGGGCCGATATCGCGGCTCTCGGACTTGCGGAAATAGGGCAGGCAGTCCGCATAGGTCCAGTCCTCGAGTCCCGGCGCCTTGGCCCAGTGGTCGTAGTCCAGGGCGTTGCCACGGATATAGCACATGCCGTTGATCAGCGAGGAGCCCCCCAGCCCCTTGCCACGGCCACACTCCATGCGCCGGCCGTCCATATGGGGCTCGGGATCGGTCTCGAAGGCCCAGTTGTTGAGCGTGCCCTGGAGTGGATAGGCCAGTGCCGCCGGCATCTGGGTGCGGAAGTCGAGGCGATAGTCGGGGCCGCCGGCCTCGAGCAGCAGCACCGAGACGTCGGCGTCCTCGGTCAGGCGGGTGGCCAGCACATTGCCGGCGGAGCCGGCGCCGACAATGACGTAGTCGAATTCGCGGATCTGGGTCATGGGAGGGTCTCTCAAGGCAACATCAGTACGGGGCTGTTCCGATGGCAGGCATTGCTGTGCCGGACCATCGCGAGGGCGCAGTGAAATCCCCCTCGCGACGAGCTGTCCCCGGCGCCCCTGGCAGGTGAGGAGTAGCGCTTAGAACACCGATTCGAAGGGGCCCATCTCCACCTGTACCGACTTGGTCTGGGTGTAGTGGGCCAGGGTCTCGAGGCCGTTCTCGCGGCCCACACCGGACTGCTTGTAGCCGCCCACCGGCATCTCGGCGGGGGAGTCGCCCCAGGTGTTGATCCAGCAGATACCTGCCTCCAGGCGATGGATCACCCGGTGGGCACGGTTGAGGCTCTCGGTGAAGAGACCGGCTGCCAGCCCGTAGTGGGTATCATTGGCGCGGCGGATGACCTCCTCCTCGTCATCGAAGGTGAGGAGTGCCATCACCGGGCCGAAGATCTCCTCACGCACGAGGCGCATCTCGTCGGTGCAGTCGCTGAATACCGTGGGAGCCGCCCAGGCGCCCCTGGACCACGCGACACCGGCCTGCTCGTCCTTGTCCCAGCGCTCCCCGCCGGCCAGCAGGGTGGCACCCTCCTGCTGACCCAGCTCGATATAGGAGAGCACCTTGGCCTGGTGCTCGAAGCTCACCAGCGGGCCGAAGTTGATGCTCGGGTCCAGCGGGTCGCCGGCCTTGATGCGTGCCACCCGTGCCTTGAGCCTCGCCTCGAAGTCGGCCTTCACCGAGCGCTCGACGAAGACCCGGGTGCCGTTGGTACAGACCTGACCGCTGGAGTAGAAGTTGGCCATCATGGCGGCATCGGCGGCGCGGTCGAGGTCGGCGTCGGCGAACACGATCAGCGGCGACTTGCCGCCCAGCTCCATGGTCACCTCCTTGAGGGTCGAGCCACCGGCGGCCGCCATCACCTTCTTGCCGGTACCCACCTCGCCGGTAAAGGAGACCTTGGCGATCTCCGGGTGCTCGGTGAGCATGGCGCCCACCTGGCCGTCACCGTGCACCACATTGAAGACACCGTCGGGCAGCCCGGCCTCGGTCAGGATCTCGGCCAGTTTCATGGCGGTGAGCGGGGTCACCTCGCTGGGCTTGAAGACCACGGCGTTGCCGGCGGCCAGGGCCGGTGCCGCCTTCCAGCAGGCGATCTGGATGGGGTAGTTCCAGGCGCCGATGGCGCCGATCACCCCCAGCGGCTCGCGGCGGGTATAGACGAAGGAGTCCTCGCGCAGCGGGATCTGGGTGCCCTCGATGGCGGCGGCCAGGCCGGCGTAGTACTCCAGGGCGTCGGCACCGGTGACGATGTCCACCGCCGCGGTTTCGCTGATCGGCTTGCCGGTATTGCGGGTCTCGAGCTCGGCGAGCTCATCATTCCGCTCTCTTAGCAGCGCCACGGCGCGCTGCAGGATGCGTCCGCGCTGCATGCCGCTCATCGCCGCCCACTCGCGCTGACCGCGTTTGGCGGCGGCCACGGCGGCATCCACATCGGCGCTGGCGGCCTGCTGCACTCGGGCCAGCAGGCTGCCATCGAAGGGGTTGTGCACCTCGAAGCTGGCGCCTGAGGTGGCATCGGCGGTATGCCCGTCGATATAGAGGGGCAGGGCAGTTGAATCGGTCATGGGTCTCTCCTCAGCGAGCGTCGATGGCGGTGGCAGAGTCGGAAGCGGCAACAGAGTTAGAAGCGGCAGCAGAGTCGGATGCGGCAAGTAGCCTGTCGAGGGTGGCGAGTGCCGCCTGGCGGGCGCCTTCGGCATCCAGGCCCTCCGGCGTGAGTGCCCCGCGCAGCCAGAGGCCGTCGATCACCGCCGCCAGGGTGCGCGATGCCAGTCGCGCTTCGTCGAGCGGCATCAGGCGGCGGAACTGGGCGCACAGGTTCGAGTATAGGCGCCGGTCGTTGACCTGCTGCAGGCGCGCAAGGCGCGGCTTGTGCATGCTGCTGGCCCAGAAGGCCAGCCAGGTCTTGGCCACCGGGTCGGTCACCTGGCTGCGGTCGAAATTTCCCTCGATGATGGCTTCCAGTCGGGCTCGGGGGGTGTCGTGACGCAGCTCGCGCCGGCAGGCGGCCACGGCCTCGCCCAGGTCGCTGAGGATCTGGCGCATGGTGGCCTCGAGCAGGCCATCCTTGCCGCCGAAGTAATGGCTGATGATGCCGGCCGATACCCCCGCGTGTCGCGCAATGCGCGCCACGGTGGCGTCGGCAAGGCCGACTTCATCGATGGCCGCCATGGTCGCCTTGATCAGCTGCTGGCGGCGGATGGGTTCCATTCCGACCTTGGGCATTGTCGAGCCCTCTCTTGTCCTGATGACTTGCCACCACACCGGTATGTGCGGTTAGGATAGTGCCAGCTTGCCAGTTTTTTATTGAACGTTCAATCAATAAAGAGTTGGCAGACGCCGACTATACTCAAGTCCCTTCACGGAGGTAATTTCATGAACGCAACTCGCATTTCCCGCCGTACCAGTCGCCATATGAGTCTTGGCCTGGGTGCCGCCGCGCTGGTGCTGGGGGCCGCCCCGGTGCTTGCCCAGGAGTCCGAAAGCTGCGAGACGCTGCGCTTCGCCGAGGTGGGCTGGACCGACATCACCGCGACCACCGCTCTGGCCACCGAGGTGTTCGAGGCGCTGGGCTATGAGACCCGTATCGACACCGTTTCCGTGCCCATCGCCTATCAGGGCATGAAGAATGGTGACTTCGATATCTTCCTGGGCAACTGGATGCCCTCCATGGCATCGATCAGCAACCCCTATGTCGAGGAGGGGAGCGTCGACCGTCTGCGTGCCAACCTCGAGGGAGCCAAGTACACCCTGGCGGTGCCGCAGTATGTGTACGATGCCGGCGTCACCTCGCTGGCCGATCTGGACCAGCATGCCGACAAGTTCGACAGCAGCATCCATGGCATCGAGGCCGGCAACGACGGCAATCAGATGATCCAGCAGATGATCGATGACGACGCCTTCGGCCTGGGTGACTGGCGGCTTGTCGATTCCAGCGAGGCGGGCATGCTCTCCGAACTGGGCGCCCGGGTGCCGGACGAGAACTGGATGGTGTTCCTGGGCTGGGAACCGCACCCGATGAACACCAACTTCGACATGGCTTACCTGGAGGGAGCCGACGATTACTTCGGTCCCGACCTGGGGGGCGCCACGATCTATACCAACACTCGTGATGGCCTCGTCGAGGAGTGTGGCAATGTGGCGACCCTGCTGGACAACCTCGTGTTCACCCTCGAGATGGAGAGCCAGCTGATGGGGGAGATCATGGAGGAGGGCGAGGACCCCCGTGACGCCGCCCGTGACTATCTGCAGGCCAATCCGGAAGTGCTCGACGCCTGGCTCGAGGGTGTCGAGACCCGCGACGGTGAGGACGGCCTGGCCGCCGTGCGCGAGGCACTCGAGATCGAGTCCTGAAATGTCGCCGCTGGACTTGCCAAGCGGCGAGTCCATGTGCATAATGCGTCTCCATTGCGCGGCCGAGGTCGCGCAATCTAGTGGAAAGGCTACGTAGCTCAGCTGGTTAGAGCACATCACTCATAATGATGGGGTCCCCTGTTCGAATCAGGGCGTAGCCACCAGGATTATTTCAGCGCCCGCCCGACACTCGTCGTGCGGGCGCTGTGCGTTAGAGCGGATCATCGTACGAATCCTTGCGGAGGTCCTTGACCTTGCTGGGGGAATCCGTATACTACGCACCGTGTTCGACGCCGTTCCCCGATAGCTCAGTTGGTAGAGCAAATGACTGTTAATCATTGGGTCGCAGGTTCGAGTCCTGCTCGGGGAGCCAACACGGCGACGGCAACACAGCGATGCGACACGATTCCTCGATAGCTCAGTTGGTAGAGCAAGTGACTGTTAATCACTGGGTCGCAGGTTCGAGTCCTGCTCGAGGAGCCAATCGCTCGGCATCGTCACCTCAGGTTATTCCCGGATAGCTCAGTTGGTAGAGCAAGTGACTGTTAATCACTGGGTCGCAGGTTCGAGTCCTGCTCCGGGAGCCATCTCGTCTTTCCAGCTTAACCCTCGCCAGCTTAACCCTCGCCAGCTTCACCCTTGCCAGTTTCGCCCACTCTAGCTTCACCCTTCCTAGCTTCATCTTCTCTGGTTTCACCCCATTTCTGCGCACGATAATGATCACCGGGTCTTGTACCGGTCCTTCCGTGTGCCTGTCAGTTTCTGTGCGAATTTCTGTGCGAATGTCTGTGTGAGTTACTGAGTGAGTTTTACGTGCGTCTGTCCCACGGTCATCGCTTGGGCTGTCACGGTGGGTCGCATGCAATGAAAGAGGCCGTCGCCCCGGGGCGACGGCCTCTTTCATGGTGGGGAGGGGCTCACTCCCGGTGGGCGAAGCGGTAGTTGTTCTCGAGCTGGGAGTAGTCGAGCAGGATATGCGCGGCTTCCAGTACCTGAACCTGCTCCACCGGCTCCTCCTCTTCCTGGTCGCCGTCGTCCTCTTCGTCACGAGCGTCGATCCACTCCTCCAGGGGCTCCAGGCCGAGTGCCTCGCGACGCTGATTCTCCAGGGCGAGCTGTTCGGCCTCGAGTGCCTCGGTCTCCGCCTGGCGGAGTTCGCGGTTGAGGCTGACGCTGGTCGTCTCCTTGCGCATCCGGCGGTTAAGCTCGGCCTGCTGCTCGAGGTAGACGAAGTTGGGGTGGGTGTCGGCACGCTCGCGATGACGGGCTCGCAGCGTCTCCAGGAAGCGCCATGGCTCGCCGTACTCCCGGTACTGCACCGAGCGGACGGTGTCCCAGTCCAGGGCGTTGTCGAGGCTGCTCTCGCCGATCAGCTCGGGGTCGATCAGGCTCGGGAAGATGATATCCGGCTCCACGCCACGGTGCTGGGTGCTCTCGCCGGAGATGCGATAGAACTTGGCGCGGGTCAGCTTGATCTCGCCATGACTGAGCTCATTGAGGGTCTGCACCGTGCCCTTGCCGAAGGTGGGGGTGCCGACGACCAGGCCCCGCCCGTAATCCTGGATGGCGCCGGCGAAGATCTCCGAGGCGGAGGCCGACAGGCGATTGACCAGCACCGTCAGGGGGCCATCGTAGATGGCGCCGGTGTCGGTATCGCCGTAGAGGCTGATGCGCCCGCGCGCATCTCGCACCTGGACGGTGGGGCCGCGATCGATAAACAGTCCGATCAGGGAGTTGGCCTCCTGCAGGGCGCCGCCGCCATTGTTGCGCAGGTCGAGGACGATGCCTTCGATGCCCTGGTTCTGCAGTGCCTCGATCTCCTTGGCCACATCGCGAGTGGTGCTGCGATACTCTTCATCGCCGGCCTGCCAGGCGTCGAAGTCGACATAGAAGGTGGGCACGGTGATCACGCCGACGCGGTGCACGCCATCATCATGTTCGAGCTCGAGCACCTCGCTCTGGGCCGCCTGGTCCTCGAGCTTCACGGTGTCTCGAGTGATCTGGACCTCCTTGGAACGCGTCATGTCCACCGCCTGGGCGGGAACCACGTCGAGGCGTACCACCGAGCCCTTGGGGCCGCGGATCAGCTCCACCACCGAGTCGAGGCGCATGCCCACCACGTTGACCATGTCGCCATCTTCCTGGCCGACTCCCACGATGCGATCGGCGGGCTCAAGCACACCGGCGCGCTCCGCCGGGCCGCCGGGCACCAGGCTTGCGACCTTGACGTATTCGCCGTCGGCCTGGAGCAGGGCGCCGATGCCTTCCAGCGAGAGGCGCATCTGGATGTCGAAGGATTCGCCCTGGCGGGGAGAGAGGTAGCCGGTGTGAGGGTCGATGCTACCGGTGACCGCTGCCATCAGCAGGCCGAAGATATCCTCCTCGTTGGTCTGCTGCAGGCGGTTGAGCTGGCCCTCGTAGCGCTGGCGGAGATTGGTCTCGACCTGCTCCTCGTCCTGGTCACTGATCACCAGGGTCAGGGCGGCGTTCTTGAGCCGGCGCTCCCAGAGCTCATCCAGAATCTGGGTGCTCTCCGCCCAGGGGGCATCCTCGCGGTCCACCTCCAGGCGCTGCTCTCCCTCATAGGTAAAGTCGAGGCCCTGGTCGAGGCGCTCGAGCAGCCACTCGAAGCGAGCCTCGGCGCGCTCATGGTAGCGCTGATAGAGTGAGAAGAAGGGGGCCAGCTCGCCATCGAGCAGGGCATCATCGAGCTGCTCTTCCAGCGGATGGAATTCCGCCACATCCTGTTCGGTCAGGAAGGCGCGCTGACTGTCGAGCACATCGAGATAGCGCTCGAAGGCCCGGCGTGACCAGCTGTCGTCCAGGCTGACGTCGGCGTAGTGACCATAACGTAGCGCTTCGGCCATCTCGGTGGCGGCCCGGCGCTGGGCGTCGGTGGGTTCTGGCTGTGCCAGGGCGACGCCGGTGGCCAGCAGCAGGGCTGCCAACAAGGCCATGGATCGTCCCATATGGGCAAGCGGGCTCATCAATGAAGCACTCCCGGTTTGATGTACACTCAATTCCCTTGACCGTTATCCGGCTCGCGAGTTGCGCGGAGCGGCAGTCCATTGTAGCAGCTTACCCGCTGTGCCCATCATCTACACTTTTGCCCAACCTCAGAGGAATCCATGCTCTCCCAGGATGACCTGCTTTCGCGGCTTCTCGACTTCCTGCGCCGCTCGCCCACTCCCTGGCATGCCACCGCCAATATGGCGGCCCGCCTCGAATCCGCCGGTTTCCGCCGCCTGGACGAGCGCGAGGCCTGGTCGTTGACGCCGGGCGAGCGGGTCTATGTGACGCGCAACGACTCCTCCATCATCGCCCTGCAGTTGCCCGAGACGCGGCTCGAGGCGCTGCGCATGATCGGTGCCCATACCGATAGCCCCGGGTTGCGACTCAAGCCCAATGCCGCCCAGACCGCAGCCGGCTGGCTGCAGCTCGGTGTCGAGGTCTATGGGGGAGCCCTGTTGGCGCCCTGGTTCGACCGTGAGCTGGGGCTCGCCGGCCGGGTGCATGTCCGCTATCCCGATGGCCGTCTCGAGGGGCGTCTGCTGCATGTCGACCGCCCAGTGGCGATCATTCCCAGTCTGGCCATCCATCTCGATCGCGAGGCCAACAGCGGTCGTGCGCTGAACGCTCAGACCCAGATGGCGCCGGTGCTGCTGCAGGGTGGTGAGGAGGGCGACCTGCCGAGGCTGCTCAAGGAGTGGGTCTCGGAGCAGCACGCCATCGAGGCGTTCGAGCTGCTCGACTTCGAGCTGGGCTTTCATGATATGCAGCCGCCTGCGCGGGTGGGGGTCAAGGGGGAGCTGATTGCCAGCGCCCGGCTCGACAACCTGCTCTCCTGCTTTATCGGCCTGGAGGCGTTGCTGGCCAGTGATGGCAAGCAGGGTGTCGTGCTGGTGGCCAACGACCATGAGGAGGTCGGCAGCGCCAGTGCCTGCGGCGCCCAGGGGCCTTTTCTGGGAGATGTGCTGCGCCGGGTTCACGAGCGGCTCGGCGACGGCAGCGAGGAGGGCTTCATTCGGCTGATCCAGGCCTCGCGGATGATCTCCTGCGACAACGCGCATGCTCTGCATCCCAATTTCCAGGACAAGCACGATGCGGCCCATGGTCCCGCGCTCAACGGCGGACCGGTGATCAAGGTCAATGCCAGTCAGCGCTACGCCACCAACAGTGCGACGGCGGCGCTGTTTCGCGACCTCTGTCGCGAGGCCGAGGTGCCCGTGCAGAGCTTCGTGACGCGTGCCGACATGGGGTGTGGCAGCACCATCGGGCCGATCACCGCCACCGGGCTCGGTGTGCCTACCCTCGATGTGGGGGTGCCGCAGTGGGCCATGCACTCGATCCGTGAGACCGCGGGAAGTGAGGATGTGGCCTATCTGACGCGGGTGCTGGCTGCCTTCTGCAACCGCCCCGAGCTGGCTTGAGCACACAAAAAAACCCGGCGCCGATGGCGCCGGGTTGCGTGATTCTGGTGGCTACGCCCTGACTCGAACAGGGGACCCCATCATTATGAGTGATGTGCTCTAACCAACTGAGCTACGTAGCCAGCGGCGCGTACTCTATCCAGCGTTGGCCCCTCTGTCAACTGCCTGATATGGAAGGCATGCCAAGGCTTGACACTTGGCCGTGTGGTCGATAATATGCGCGCCATCTCGACGAGACGAGACATTGCGTCCCATTCGTCTAGTGGTCTAGGACACCGCCCTTTCACGGCGGGAACAGGGGTTCGAACCCCCTATGGGACGCCACTCGACTCATCAGATAACCGGAATGCGGGAATAGCTCAGTGGTAGAGCATCGCCTTGCCAAGGCGAGGGTCGGGAGTTCGAATCTCCTTTCCCGCTCCATCTTCTGAAAGGAAGATACAGCGTCCCATTCGTCTAGTGGTCCAGGACACCGCCCTTTCACGGCGGGAACAGGGGTTCGAACCCCCTATGGGACGCCACTTCTTCGACTGCAGCGTAGAGTCGTCGAGGTAGTGGTAGAAGTAGTAGTAGAACGAGAAGTACGAGACAGGCGGGAATAGCTCAGTGGTAGAGCATCGCCTTGCCAAGGCGAGGGTCGGGAGTTCGAATCTCCTTTCCCGCTCCATGCGTCCCATTCGTCTAGTGGTCCAGGACACCGCCCTTTCACGGCGGGAACAGGGGTTCGAACCCCCTATGGGACGCCAACTCGCTCTCGTCGTGCCAACAGTAGTACCGATATCAAGCGGGAATAGCTCAGTGGTAGAGCATCGCCTTGCCAAGGCGAGGGTCGGGAGTTCGAATCTCCTTTCCCGCTCCAATCGGTTTCACGCTACTGGCCAAGGCTCGCGTCAGGAGCTGGAGCGCCAGCCCGGTCGAATCTCCTTTCCCGCTCCAATCGGTTCTCCCTCTCTGAATTCTGATCATAAGCTAAGGCGCCAGCCTGGCTGATGATGTCTTGTCGTTTTTCGTATTTCACTCCAGAAGATCCCCTGTTTCCCCGGTCAGGCCAGGGCTCACTGCTTGAGCCGGAATGCCGGCCCGGCTGTTGCTGTCCGTCCGAATGCGCTATGGTGCCCCACTAGACACGGGGTGCGGCCATGGCCGCTGAGAAAATACCCGTCGAACCTGATCCAGTTCACACTGGCGAAGGGATGTCGGCCGGCTCCAGCGCGGCGCCCTTTGCCGCGTACCAAGGAGTCTTCATGGCCGTTTCCTCTCTCTCCATCGACCAGCAGGCCATCGATCAGCAGGTCGTGCTTGTTACCGGCGGTGCTCGTGGGCTCGGCGCTCATCTGACCCGAGCCTTTCTCGGGCAGGGCGCCCGGGTGGTGGTGAACTATTTCCAGAGTCGCGATGCCGCCGAGGCACTGGTGAAGGAGGCGCCGCAGCGGGTACTGGCCGTCCAGGCCGACGTGCGTGACGCCGAGGCGATCGAGTCGCTGTTCGAGCAGGCGCGTGAGCACTTCGGCACGCCGATCACCACCGTGGTCAACAACGCCCTGCCCGCGTTCACCTTCAACGGCGACGCGCGTCCCGACGCCGATGCCCTGGACTGGTCGCATCTCCAGCAACAGCTTGAGGGTGTCAACCGGGGAGCGCTGAACACCATCCAGGCGGCGCTGGCCGGCATGCGCGAGCAGGGAGGTGGACGCATCGTCAATATCGGCACCAATCTGTTCCAGAATCCCGTCGTGCCGTACCACGACTACACCGCGGGCAAGGCCGCGCTGCTCTCGCTGACCCGTACGCTCGCCAACGACCTGGGGCCCGACAACATCACCGTGAACATGATCTCCGGCGGGCTGCTGCGCACCACCGATGCGTCCAGCGCGACCCCGGAGGCGGTCTTCGACCTGATCGCGCAGAATACCCCCCTGCGGCGGGTGACCACCCCGGAGGAGTTTGCCGACGCGGCGCTGTTCTTCGCCTCCCCCTGGGCCAGGGCGGTCACCGGCCAGAACCTGATCGTCGACGGCGGACTGGTGAAAGGGTGATGAAGGCACGCAATCCCGACGAGAAATTGCACCTCAATCTGTTCGTGATGGGGTGCGGCCACCATCGCGCGGCATGGCGCCATCCCGACTCCTGCGCCGAGCGGCTTGGCGACATCGCCTACTATGAGTCCCTGGCCCGCACCGCCGAGCGCGGCAAGCTGGATGCGCTGTTCTTCGCCGATGGCATGAGCGCCGGCAGCGTGGAGGATGGCTTCCACTGGCACCTCGAGCCGCTGACCGCGCTCTCCGCCATGAGCCGGGCCACCCGGCGGATCGGGCTGATCAGCACGCTCTCGAGCACCTTCTACACTCCCTTCCACGCCGCCAGGCTGGTGGGCTCGCTGGACCACATCTCCGGCGGGCGAGTGGGCTGGAACGTGGTGACCTCGATGTTCGACAGCGAGGCGCGCAACCATGGCTATACGGCCATGCCCCCCCATGGCGAGCGCTATGTGCGCGCCGAGGAGTTCGTGCAGACGGTATTGGCGTTGTGGGACAGCTGGTCCGACGACGCCATCGAGCGCGATCGTAAGGGCCGCTATGCCGATCCCGACAAGGTGCGCCAGATTGACCATCACGGTGAGCACTTCCTGGTCGACGGGCCCCTCAACCTGCCGCGTCCTCCCCAGGGCAACCCGGTACTGGTACAGGCGGGTGCTTCTTCCCAGGGGCGCGATCTGGCGGCGCGCTACGCCGAGGCGATCTATGCTGTCGCCTACGACCTGGAGGCAGCCCAGGCCTACTACCGGGACATCAAGTCGCGGGTGGCGGCGGCCGGGCGCACCGCGCCGGTGCCGATCCTGCCGGGGCTCGTCACCTATGTGGGCGCTACCATGGAGGAGGCTCGAGCCAAGCAGCGCGAGCTGGACGACTGTCTGCCGGTGGAGGCCTCGCTGCGCCAGCTGGGACTGTTCATCGAGCAGGACTGCAGTGACTGGGAGCTGGATGCCCCGGTGCCGCCACTACCGCCGCTGACCGAGTTCCGTGGTCCCCAGGGGCGCTATGCCACCATCCTGCGCATCATCGAGACCGAGCAGCCCACCCTGCGCGAGCTGCTGGGGCGGCTCGCCGCCGGCGGCGGCCACTGCACCATGATCGGTACCCCGGAGAGCATCGCCGATGAGATGGAGCGCTGGTTCCACGGCCGCGGGGCGGACGGCTTCAACCTGATGCCGCCGTCGCTGCCCTCCGGGATCGAGGACTTCGTGGATCAGGTGGTGCCGGAACTGCAGCGTCGCGGACTCTTCCGGGAAGAGTACGAGGCGGCGACGCTGCGGGGGCACTTGGGCCTCGAGAGGCCGCCCGGCCGGCGCTCCTAGCGTCCAGCGCACCTGCTTTTTGAAACGCAAACGTCCCTCGAAACGCAAATGCCCTTCGAAGCGCTAACGTCCCAGAAACGCCAACGCCCCCTTCCGGGGGCGTTGGCGTGTGATCCCTTAGCCCTCGAAGCGTCGGGTGCCGGCGCTCAGAGCCGCAAAGTCGAAGCGTTGCTTCGCCGGCAGCAGCGCCAGGAGCGCCAGGCCCGTCACGACCGGCACGAAGGTGGCGAGCAGGAAGGACTCCATCAGGGTGTTCAAGGCGTCGCCCGGGGCCGGGAAGAGGAAGAGTCCGGCGACCAGGCCGCTGAGCGTGGCCAGTACCGCGGCGCGGCCGTCGAAGCGGCGGTTGAACAGCCCGAAGAATACCGGGAAGGCCGCCGCGCAGCAGAGCAGGTCGGCCAGCAGGAACAGGTAGAGCACGCTGTAGCCCTGGGCGGCCACGAAGGTCACCGGCAGTGCCAGCAGCAGGATCAGCCAGCGCGACAGTCGCATCAGCCGCTGGCCGCTGGCGTCAGGCAGCAGCCGTCCGCCATCCACGGCGATCATGCTCGAGGCGGCGCTGATGGTGGTGTCGGCGCTGCTCATGACCAGCGCCAGGCCCAGGAAGATCAGGCCCACGGCGAACCAGTCGGGAATGTCGGCGAGCAGCACGCTGAACAGCGCGACCGAGCCGTCACCGGGAAGGCCCAGCCCCACGAACGCCAGGCCGAACAGGCCCATCACGAAGATCATCGGGGCGCTCAGCAGGCCGCCGAGCAGAAAGCCAAGCCCCACGGCGCGGTTGCTCTGCGCCGCGTAGACCCGCTGCCAGTTGCCCTGATAGAAGAGTCCGGTCAGCATCACGGCCAGGAAGAAGGTGAGGCCGGCCTTGAGCCCCCCCAGGTCGGTGATATCCAGCAGTTGCGGTGCCGCCGACTCGAGCCCGGCGAGGGTGGGGCCGACGCCGCCGGCGGCCTGCCAGCCGACGATCAGCAGCACGGCGAGCAGCGGCATGATCACGACCATCTGCACCTTGTCGGTGAAGATCGAGGCACGCAGTCCGCCATACAGGGTGTAGAGCAGGGTGGCCGCCATCACCACCGAGCTGGTCGCCCACAGCGGGACCGGCGCCAGCAGCCCGACCATCTTGGCGATGGCGGTGATGCCCGCGGCCAGGGAGATGAACAGGTAGAACAGCATGATGACCAGGGTGAAGGCGTACATGGGGCGCCCGTAGCGGCTCATCACGAACTCGGTAAGCGAGTGGCCGCCCGGCGATAGCTCGCGCAGGCGCCGCCCCAGGGGAATCATCACCAGACGGGGTGCCAGCGAGCCCAGTGCATAGCCGGCAATGGCACCCAGGCCGCCCCAGGTGGCTGCCTGGGCGGGGCCGAACAGGATCCAGGTGCCCAGCGTCGAGGCCATCAGGGTCAGCACCGTGGCGGTGGCCCCCTGGCTGTTGCGGGCGATGATGAAGTCCTCGAGGCTCTCGTTGTGGCGGCGTGCATAGAGCAGGCCCGGCACGGCGAACAGCACGGAGAAGGCGATGAGCCACCAGAAGGCGTGGGCGGTCGACAGCATGACGTACTCCCTAGCGTGGATAGGCCCGGTACGATGCCGAGCGTCGCTACGAGAGGACGCAGTTGCGTTGGGTGAGAAGCATGGCCGGATGGCACTTCCTTCCCTTCGCCGGCATTATCCGGATCAGGTTCGAAGGGTCACCGGGCGTGTCATCTGCGCACGCTGCCGGAATCTCAGTCCACCAGGACTCCCCCAGGAATACGACCCAGCTTAGGGGGCCGGTGTCACGGGGTCAACATGGCGCGAATACCCGCTTGAATCGGTAAGGTATCGCCCTCATATCGTTAGCAGCATAGTTTTTACGGAATCCGTCGTTGCGCTAGTCGTTGCGCTAGTCGTTGCGGAAGCCCCGCTATCGAACACCGAATCGTTTCAAGGATTGCACATGGCCGAACCGGCTCTGTCCATCCGTGGCCTGACCAAGGTTTACGGCAATGGCTTTCAGGCCCTGAAGGGCATCGACCTCGATGTCGCGGAAGGGGACTTCTTCGCGTTGTTAGGACCCAATGGGGCCGGCAAGTCCACCACCCTGGGCGTGGTCTGCTCGCTGGTGCAGAAGAGCGACGGCAAGGTGTCGATCTTCGGCATCGATATCGACCGTGACTTCGCTCGCGCCAAGTACCACCTGGGCGTGGTGCCCCAGGAGTTCAACTTCAACCAGTTCGAGAAGGTCATCGACATCGTGCTGGCCCAGGCCGGCTACTACGGCATGTCGCGGCGCGAGGCCCTGCCGCGGGCCGAGGAACTGCTGCGTGACCTGGGGCTGTGGGACAAGCGCAACGGCAATGCCCGCATGCTCTCCGGCGGCATGAAGCGGCGCCTGATGATCGCCCGTGCCCTGATGCACCGCCCCAGGCTGTTGATCCTGGACGAGCCTACCGCCGGCGTGGATATCGAGCTGCGTCGCAGCATGTGGGAGTACATGCGCCGCATCAATCGTGAGGAGGGCACCACCATCATCCTCACCACCCACTACCTGGAGGAGGCCGAGAGCCTGTGTCGCAACGTGGCGATCATCAACCACGGTGAGATCATCCGCAATACCAGCGTGCGTAACCTGCTGATGGAGCTGGATACCGAGACCTTCCTGTTCGACCTGGCCCATGCGCTGGATGAGGTGCCGGAAGTGCCCGGCTTCGAGGTCACCCGGTCGGAGCCCGCCCAGCTCGCCGTGGCGGTCCATCGTGGCCAGCGCCTCAATGACATCTTCGAGGCACTCTCCGAGCGGGGCATTCAGGTGGTCTCCATGCGCAACCGCGCCAATCGCCTCGAGGAGATGTTCGTCTCCATGGTGGAGCAGGGCAACGAGGCCCTGGATCGGGCAGCAGACGCCGCCAGGGACAAGGAGGCCAGCGCATGAATCCCTATCAGATCGCGATCGCCCTCTGGACCCTGGTGATCAAGGAGATCAAGCGCTTCACGCGTATCTGGCCGCAGACCCTGCTGCCGCCGTCGATCACCATGACCATGTACTTCATCATCTTCGGCAACCTGATCGGTTCGCGCATCGGGGAGATGGATGGCTACAGCTATATGGACTTCATCGTCCCCGGGCTGATCATGATGGCGGTGATCACCAACAGCTACTCCAACGTCGCCTCCTCCTTCTTCTCCAACAAGTTTCAGCGCAGCGTGGAGGAGATGATGGTGTCGCCGATGCCCAACTGGGTGATCCTCTCAGGCTTCGTGCTCGGCGGCATGACCCGCGGCCTGGGGGTCGGTTTGATCGTCACGGTCGTGTCGCTGTTCTTCACCCGCCTGAGCGTGGCGCACCCGGTGCTGACCGTGTTGGTGGTGGTGCTGACCGCGGCGCTGTTCGCCATCGGCGGCTTTATCAACGCCCTGCTGGGCAAGAAGTTCGATGATATCTCCATCGTGCCGACCTTTATCCTGACGCCGCTGACCTACCTGGGCGGGATCTTCTACTCCATCTCGCTGCTGCCGGAGTTCTGGCAGGGCGTGTCGATGCTCAATCCCATCCTCTACATGGTCAACGTCTTCCGCTACGGCTTCCTCGGTGTCTCGGATATCCCGGTGGGCTGGGCCCTGGCGGCGATCCTCACCTTTATCGTGGTGCTGTTCGGCGTGGCCCTGTGGATGCTGGAGCGTGGCAAGGGGATCCGTTCATGAACCATCGTCCCAAGACCCTCGCGGATGCCCCGCTGGGGCGTGAGTCCGCCTATCCCGAGCACTACGATGCCTCGCTGCTCTACGCCATACCGCGCGCCGCCAACCGGGCGCCGCTGGGGATTAAGGAGGGGGCTCTGCCCTTCGTCGGCGAGGACGAGTGGCACGCCTTCGAAGTCAGCTGGCTGAACGCGCGCGGCAAGCCGGTGGTGGCCGTGGCACGCTTTCGTCTGCCCGCGGACTCACCCCATCTGATCGAGTCCAAGTCCTGGAAGCTCTACCTCAACGGCTTCAACCAGAGCCGCTTCGCGAGTCGTGAGGCGGTCATCGAGACGCTGGAGCGCGACCTGGCGCATGTCGCCGGGGCCGCGGTCGCCGTCGAGCTGTTCGGCGTCGACGACGAGGCGCTGATGCCGCGCCGCCTTCCCGGCGAGTGCCTGGACGAGCTGGATATCGAGATCGACGACTATACGCCCAGCGCCGAGCACCTGGTGGCGGGGGAGGAGGTCGTCGAGGAGACCCTGCACTCGCACCTGCTCAAGTCCAACTGCCCGGTTACCGGCCAGCCCGACTGGGGCAGCGTGCTGATCCGCTACCGCGGCCCCAGGCTCGACCGCGAGGGGCTGTTGCGCTACCTGATCGGCTATCGCCAGCACCAGGACTTCCACGAGCACTGCGTGGAGCACATCTTCACCGACCTGATGGCACGTGCCCGGCCGGAGCGGCTGCTGGTGTTGGCGCGCTATGTACGCCGAGGCGGGCTCGATATCAGCCCGTGGCGGGCGACACCGGGTGAGCGCCCCCCGGAACCGCTGCGGCTCGCGCGTCAGTAGGGCAGCCACCCGCTATCGGAGTTACCGAAATCAAGGGGCGCTGAGGACAGCACCTCACTCGCACGACAGGCGAGCGGGGCGCTGCTAGAGTGGCGAGAACCATTTAGAGTGACGAGAACTGTTCTCGTATCAAGATTGCCAAGGGAGAGTTAATGATGGACGCGATATCGCTGCTGCATGAACGCAGCTCCATGGGCAAGCTGATGGGGCCACCGCCCAACGCCGAACAGCTCGAGGTCATCTATCGGGCGGCCCTGCGGGCACCGGACCACAAGGAACTGCGCCCCTGGCGCTTTATCGAGTTCTCCGGCGAGGGCCTGGAGCGGCTGGGCGAGCTGTTCGCCGAGGCGGAGTATCGTGAGGACCCTCATGTCGGAGATACCGCCCTGAACGCCGCCCGCAAGAAGCCGCTGCGTGCACCCATGGTGATTGCGGTGATCGCCAAGGTCACCCCGGAGGTGCCCAAGGTACCCAAGGTGGAGCAGGTGATCTCGGCCGGCTGTGCCGCCCACGCCATCCTGCTTGCCGCCCATGCCCAGGGCCTTGGCGCCATGTGGCGCAGCGGCAAGTACGCCTTCGACCCCGTGGTACGCAAGGGGCTGGGGCTGAACGAGGATGACGAGGTGGTGGCCTTCATCTATCTCGGCACCCTGGGTGGCCGCCACAAGCCCATCGCCCAGCATGATATCGACGACTTCGTCGAGCACTGGCGCTGAGATGCGTGACATCGGCGTTCCCCACCCGCGACTTCCTCTGCCGCCCCAAGGCGGTGAGGATGACCTCGGCGAATTCCTCGCCTGGCTAGGCGAGGCGATTCCGCTGGTTCGGCAGCTGGGCATCCGCGAGATGCGCCGTGAGGGCGACCGGCTCGGCTGGGAGCTGGCGCTCACCCCCAATCTCAATGACAAGGGCACCGGCTTCGGTGGCTCCCTCGCCGCCCAGACCACCCTGCTGGGCTGGTGCTGGACCACCCTCTGGCTGCGGCGTCGCGGCCTCGCCCGGGATGTGGTGGTGGCCGAGGCCACCCAGCGATTCCTGGCACCGGTGACCGGCGATTATCGTCTGGAGTGTCTGCCCGAGGCGGAGGAGGGGCCCGAGCGCCTCGCCGCAAGGCTCGATGAGAAGGGGCGCGGGCGTATCGCCCTGATGCAGCGCCTCTGGTGCGGTGAGACCCTGTGCCTGGAGGCACGCGGCGACTACGCGGTGTTGACCGAACGCGCCTGAGACAGCGCTCGGCGAGAACGACATGATCGGCCTTCGCAACGAAGGCCGATCTTTTTTCCCCTGGCGATGGTTACTCCACCTGCCAGGCAGCCGAAGGCCTAGAGCTTGACCAGCATCTTGCCCTGGTTGCGCCCGGTAAACAGGGCCAGGAAGGCATCCGGGGTGCTCTCCAGGCCTTCCATGACGGTTTCCTGGTAGTCGATCTCGCCGCTGGCGACCCGGGGGGCGAATTCGTTCAGGAAATCGCCGTGATGCTCCCAGTGGTCGAAGACGATAAAGCCCTGCATGCGCGCGCGGCGAATCAGCAGCATCGCCAGGTTGGCCGGTCCGGCGGCGGGACCTTCGGCGTTGTAGCGTGAGATCATGCCGCAGATGGCGATGCGGGCGCCCACCCTGAGGTTATCCAGCGCCGCTTCCAGGCAGTCGCCACCGACGTTCTCGTAATAGACGTCGAAGCCCTCCGGGCAGGCGTCCTTGAGCGCCTCGCTCAGCTGGCGGGCATCCTTGCCGCGGTAGCTGATCGCCTTGATACCGTGGGATTCGAGCCACTCCAGCTTCTTGGGATCCCCGGCGATGCCGACCACGGTGCCGCCCTTGGCCTTGGCCAGCTGCACCGCGAGGGAGCCCACCGCGCCGCCGGCAGCGCTGACCAGCACGTTGTCTCCCTCCTGCATGTCGGCGATCACGTTGAGCCCGACCCAGGCGGTAGTGCCCGGCATGCCCAGCACACCCAGGTAGGCCTGAGGGGGCACATCGAAGGTGGGCAGCGGCTCGACCTGGTCACCGGGAAGCTGGGCGATATCGCGCCAGCCGCCCATATGGCGAACCCTGTCGCCCTCCTTGAAGCGCGAATCCCGGGACTCGATGACCTCGCCCACGGCGGCGCCTTCCAGCGGCTTGCCGAGCGTGAAGGGCTCGATATAGGTGGTGACACCATCCATGCGGCCACGCATGTAGGGGTCGACGGAGAGCCAGGTGTTGCGAATGCGCACCTCGCCCTCCTGAAGGGCGGGCAGCTCCGCCGCCTCGAGCTGGAACAGCTCGCGGTCGGGCATGCCCTGGGGGTGTTCGTGAATGGTGAAATAGCGGCTGTGCATGGAGCCTCCTTGGAGTTCAGTGGTCTCTGCAGGCGGAGCGTTCGGTTCGACGCCCGAGGCCTGTCAGCGCTGCGTCTGGCTGTCAGTGGTGATCCCAGGCTACGCCATCCGAGTGATATCACGCCAATGCAAGTTGCTTAAATGCAATATGCACCAAGCTGATATCATGGCCATTGAAATCCTGATTTCCACCACCAAGGCATGCCCTCCCATGCACCTCGCCGATCTCGCTCGTCACGACCTGAATGCCCTGGTGACCCTGCATGCGCTGCTGGACTCCCGCAGTGTCACCCGGGCCGCCCAGCGTCTCAACCTCAGTCAGCCTGCGGTCTCGCGGACCCTGTCGCGGCTGCGCCTGGCCTTCGATGACCCACTGTTCGTGCGCACTCACCGCGGGCTGCGCCCCACGGCGAGGGCCGAGGCGCTGGGGCCGCCCCTGGCGCGTCTGCTGGAAGAGCTGGGGGCCCTGCTGGCGCCACCGGAGTTCGATCCGGCCAGCACCACTCGACGCTTTCAGCTGGCGACCACCGACTATGGCATGCACGCCTTCCTGGCGCCTCAGTGGCAGGCCCTGAAGCGGCAGGCGCCCCATCTGCGGCTGGATATCCAGGCCTATAGCGGCAGCATCGAGCAGCGGCTCGACGAGGGTGGCCCCGAGCTTGCGCTCTGCGTGCTCGGTGACCAGGTGCCGGCCAATGTGCATGGCCGTGAGCTCGGTCGCGACCATTTCGTCTGCGTGATGCGCGAGACGCATCCGCTGGCCCGGGAGCCGGAGGCAGCCTTTACGCTGGAGGCGTTTCTGGAAGCGGATCACCAGCTGATCACCATGGGCGGTGATGATCGTGGGGCGGTGGACCTGGCGCTGGCCCGGCAAGGCCTGAGCCGGCGCGTGAGCCTGCGTCAGCCGCACTTCCTGGCGAGCTTCTCGGCCACCCAGCACAGTGACCTGCTGCTGTGCGTGCCGGGCTGCCTCGCCGCCAGCGTGCTCGAGCACTGGCCGCTGGCGCTGCGGCGGCTGCCCCTCGAGGTGGCTTCCTTCTCCTACTGGCTGGTGTGGCATGAGCGCCACCATGGGGATGCCGGCCACGCCTGGCTGCGACAGACCCTGTTCGAGGGTCTCGAGACCCGCTATCACACGCTTCGCCGCCGGCTGCCCGTGGTGTGAGCCGGCGCCGGCCATGTAGGAAAGAGGGCCTACAGACGCGCCTTGAGCCACTCGATGGCGTGAGTGGCCCGAGCCGAGAGCGGCCATTCGGCGCGATGCAGAAGCCATAGCGAATCCACCACCCTGGGCAGGTCCTCGACGACCCGGATCGCCTCGGGGCGTGCGAATGCCTGACGCGCGAAGCGAGGCAGGACACTGAATCCCAGCCCTGCGGCGACCGGGTCGAGAATCAGTCCGATCTGATTGGTAAACCCCCGGCAGGGCAGCTGGCCTATCCCCGGGTTACCCGGGAAGCAGCGACTCAAGAGCCGAGTGGCCATGTCGTGTCCGTCGGGATGATCGATGAAGCCAAGCCGCATCAGATCCGCCCAGCCCTCGACTCGCTCCCCGGCCGGGACCACCAGCTCGAGGGCTTCCCGCGCGAAGAGCGACACCGACAGGCGAGAGTCCTCGGGCCGCTGGGTGGCGAGCCCAAACTCGGCACGCTTGTCGAGCACACTCGCGATGACCTCGCCGGTCGGGCCGAAGCGATGGCGAATGGTGAGGCCGGGCGCTTCGCCCTGCAGGGCCAGCAGATGGGGGTAGATCGCCAGGCCGATGCTGCCGGGCGTGATAAGGCTGAGATCGCCCCGGGTGGCGTCATCGCCGGCCAGGCGCTGTTGCAGGCGCTGGTCGGCGGCGTGCATCTCTCGCTGGTAGTCGAGCAGGGCATGGCCCGCGGGGGTCAGCTCCAGCTGCCTCGGCTGGCGCAGCAGTAGCGGCCCGAGTCGCGTTTCCAGGTGCTTGATATGCTGGCTGACCGCGGCCTGGGTCAGGTCCAGTCGCTCGGCCGCACGGGTGAAGTTGCCAAGCTCGACCACGGCCTCGAAAGTGCGCAGCCACTGAGGTTGAAGCATAAATATCTTTTATCACGGGGATAAGAGGGTGGTGGTTTTGATTATGGCCTGCGCCGCCTAGCATGGCCAACGTCATATCCCGGACGACCAACAGGAGTCTTCGTCATGAGTCAGCCCTATCCCCGCACCTTCTCTCATATCGGCATTTCGGTACCCGATGTCGAGGCGGCCGTCGCGTTCTACACCGAGGTTCTCGGCTGGTACGTGATCATGGAGCCCACCACCATCGTCGAGGACGACTCCGCCATCGGCACGATGTGCAGTGATGTCTTCGGGCCGGGCTGGGAGTCGTTCCGTATCGCTCACCTGTCGACCGGTGACCGGGTCGGCGTCGAGCTGTTCGAGTTCAAGGAGCAGCAAGCTCCCGAGAACAACTTCGAGTACTGGAAGACCGGCATCTTCCACTTCTGTATCCAGGACCCCGACGTGGAAGGGCTCGCCGAACGCATCGTCGCTGCCGGTGGCAAGCAGCGCATGCCGGTCAGGGAGTACTTCCCCGGCGAGAAGCCGTTCCGCATGGTCTATATGGAAGACCCCTTCGGCAATATTCTCGAGATCTATAGCCACAGCTATGAGCTGACCTACTCCGCCGGGGCCTACGCCTCCTGACACCTGCCGAAACGGCAACGGGGCTATCGCCCAGTCCCGTGGTCGCCGGCGAGACCCCCGTACGACCAATTCCCGGCTACTCTGGAGGTACGGCATCGTCCCCGGGGCGAGTCGCCAAGCCATAAGAGGGTGTCGGGGCCATGGAGCAGATCCAGTTCGTGCCACTGTTGATGGGGGAGGTCGAACAGTACCTTCGCGGGCTGGTCGAGGCTAGTCCGCGCCTGCTGGCCGCCGTGGCGCTGATCCTGGTGACCTGGGGGATGGCGCGGCTGCTTGGCGCCCTCGTGAGTCGACTGGCGCGAAGGGCGCGCCTGCGACGCAACCTGATCGATGTGCTGGCCATGCTGACCCACCTAACGGTCTGGCTGATCGGTCTGCTGGTCGCGATCACCCTGGTCTTTCCCACGGTCACCCCGGCCAAGGCGTTAACCACGCTGGGGCTGGGCTCCCTGGCCGTGGGCTTCGCCTTCAAGGATATCTTCGAGAACTTCCTGGCAGGACTGCTGATCCTGTGGCGCGAACCGTTCAAGATTGGCGATCACATCGCCGTGGAGGAGCATGAGGTCGAGGGGCTGGTCGAGCTGATCACCGTGCGCGACAGCCATATTCGGCGTACCGACGGCCAGCGCATCGTGGTGCCCAATGCCCTGTTGTTCGAGAACCCGGTCATCGTGCGCACCGACCGTGATGTGCGGCGCACCTCGATCATCGTCGGCATCGCCTACGATGAAGACGTCGATGCCGCCCGGGAGGTGATCGGGGACGCGGTGCGCCATGTCGACTCGGTGCGTGATGATGTGCGCGATATCCAGGTCTTCGCCAAGGCCTTCGGTGAAAGCTCGATCGACTTCGAGGTGACCTGGTGGACCGGCTCCAAGCCGGTGGATATTCGCTCCTCGCGAGACCAGGTGGTCGCCGCGATCAAGCGTGCTCTCGACGAGCACGGCATCGAGATACCATTTCCCTACCGCACGTTGGTGTTCAAGCCTGGCTCACCTCTGCCACTCGCCTCCGCCCAGCCCGAGGAGGGGGAGTGAGGGTGCCTGTCCGGCGTCCTGTGCAACTTTCTTGCTTGGTGACACTGATATCAGAGACAGCCTGATGGACGGCCTGGAGACCGGGGCAACTCGGAAGGACCCAGTGTCCATGGGAAGGGACAATTGGGAGCCTGATCTTCTCGCCTATCAGATCGGCTCGCGACCCTCGCGACCCTCGCGGCACAGGAAGCGTGGCTGCTTCTTCCCGTCCACCGGCAGCCACACGTACCAGCCGTCCGCCGTCACCAGGCAGCGGTGATAGGTGAACGCCCCCTTGACGTAGTTGGAAGTGCCAACCTTCTCGACGGTGGCGTTGATGGGCTAGGGCGCCTTCTCCTTGGCCCAGTGCGGCCGGTAGCCCCACCACCCGCTGCCTGCTCGAACGCATCGTCTTGGGCGACGTCTGGGGCGTCGGCCTGCGGTTGGTCGAGCGGCTCACCATCCAGGGCATCGAGACCGCCTGGGGTCTACGCCAGGCCGACACCAAGGCCATCCGCCGGCGCTTCTCCGTCACCCTCGAGCGCATCGTGTGCCAGCTCCAAGGCACGCCCTGCATCGAGCTCAACGACGCCGACCGCCCGCGCGATCGCATCATGACCTCGCGCTCCTTCGGCCGCCTCACCGGCGAGCTGGGCGACCTGCAGGAAGCCATCCGCCAGCACGCCCAGCGCGGCGCCGAGAAGCTCCGCCAGCAGGACAGCCACGCCCGCGCCGTGCTGGTCTTCCTCAAGACCAACCGCCACCGGCCCGACCTGCCTCAGTATTTTCCAAGCGTCGTGGTCGAGCTGCCCGAGCCTACCGACGACAGCCGGCCGATCCTGGCCACCGCCCAGCAGGGCATCGAGGCGATCTATCGCCGCGATACAGGTTCATGAAGGCCGGAGTGATGCTCTCGACTTCGTGGACGCTAACCGCGAGCAGCTCACGCTCCTCGACACGCCCGAGCGGGAAGCCCAGCGCGATCGCGACCACAATTTGATGGCCGTCCTGGACGAGCTCAACGGGAAGATGGGCAGAGGCACTGTGCGCCTGGGCGTGCCGCGCTAGAACGCCGCCTTGCACTTGCGCTGCGCGCACCGCCGTGGACAACACAGTGGGGGGGGTGAAGGAAGAAGGTGCGAGCCTGAAGTAGGCCATCCTTGGGTTGCCGCAAGCCTCTTGCGGGGGAGTCATGACGTCGGCCAGCCATCCTGGCGACGAGCTTCTCCAGAAGTGCGCAGGTGCCAGACGTCATGCGTTTCAGCCTAGCGCTGCCGGAGAGGCGGCATGATCTTGCCCACCAACAGTGGACACCCCGTTAAGGTATACACTCAACGAGGTGACCCATGGCAAAGCAAGCTACCCCGATGAAGAAGACACGTGCTCGTTACTCCGATGCCTACCGCGAGGAAGCACTTGCCCTCGCTGACCGAGTGGGGGCTGCCGCTGCCGCCCGTGAGCTGGGCTTGCAGCCCAGCCAGCTCTATCAATGGCGTGCCAAGGCCCAGCAAAAGAAAAACGCCTCCGAACGCGAGCAGTCACTTGCCGAAGAAAACGCCCGACTTAAGCGGCAACTCGCTGAAATGTCGGAGGAATTGGCCATAACAAAAAAGGCCGCAGTGTACTTTGCGAAGAGCCTGAAGTGAAGTACGCCTTTATCCAGCAGCATCGTCAGGCATTCAGTACTCAGCGTATGTGCGCCGTACTCGGCGTGGCACGCAGCGGCTACTATGCCTGGCGTCAGCATGCTGGAGTACCGTCCCCGCGGCGCCGTCAACAGGCCATCACTAACCAGCGTGTGGCTCAGGCCTTTCAGCAGGGCAAGGGGCGCTCAGGCGCCCCCAGGCTGACTCACGACCTGAACAATGCTGGCGTTGACATCTGTCGCAATACTGTGGCTGTCAGCCTCCGGCGGCAGAATCTGCGGGCTAAAGCGGCTCGCAAGTACAAGGCCACGACGAACTCACGGCATGCATTGCCCGTGGCTCCTAACCTGCTGAAACAAGACTTTACCGCCGACGCGCCGAACCAAAAATGGGTCGGTGACATCACCTACCTGGCGACCAGTGAAGGCTGGCTTTACCTGGCCGTGCTGCTCGACTTGTACTCACGCAAGGTCATCGGCTGGGCGATGAGCGAGCGCATGACTACTGACCTGGTCGGCGATGCCCTGCAGATGGCCCTGTGGGGCCGCAAGATGCCCAAGGGGGTGATCGTCCACTCCGACCGCGGGGGTCAATATTGTTCGACGCTATACCAATCGTTGCTGACCCGCCACGAACTCCAGTGCAGCATGAGCGCCAAGGGCAATTGCTATGACAATGCGTGCGCCGAGAGCTTCTTCCACAGCCTCAAGGTTGAAGCCATCCATGGCGAGCGATTCGAGACCCGGGACGCCATGCGACGACAAGTATTCGAGTATATTGAGTTGGACTACAACCGGCAGCGCCGGCACAGTGCAATCGGGATGATCAGCCCGGAGGCCTTCGAAGCCAGAATGATCGCTTAGATCAGTGTCCACAATTGCTGAGTAAGATCAGTAGACCACCACCTCGAAGAGCTCCCCGTCGGGATGCAACTTGGGACATTGACGTGGCCGATGCCGCGTCAGGCGAGCCCGGTAGCCCGCCAAGCCGGCATCGTAGCCCTTGATGGGGTCGATCGTGTGGCGAGCGAGTTCTCGCGACACGGTGCTCGGTGCACGGCCCAGATGAGTGGCGATGGACCGGATTGAATGAGTCGCTCGCATCATCATGATGGCGGCTCGGTCTTCAGCAGTGAGATGGCGGTAGCAATGAGTCATGGCAACACCGTACCTGATGGGGCATGTGTTGCACTTGGTCATTGAGACCGCCCAGCCTCATTGGCTTTTCAATCCAGGCGTCGCAAAATTCTTCGAGTCTTTCTAAATTTATCTCTGACACTTTCTTTCTCTAGCAAATGTTAATACCGGAGTTATGCACCAAGGTGATGCAGGTAGCCGGCGCCATATTGTAGCGTGGCGCCCCCCAAGGGCCAGCTACAAGCGCTGGGCCTGGGAGAGCTTGGGGTGTGGGCTATAAAGAGCGAAACGGCCACACAAAACTCCACCTCAAATACTTATCAGGCTAAAGCTGTAACATAGCCATCTTTTTCCATTATAGGTGGAGGCAGCATTGGCTCTATCATTCTTAACTCCCCTTGTACCTTAAAGGATTTATAGAAGAAAGTGCATCTAAGGTGTAAGACCTTACCTTTCTTTCATACTTTTCTCGAGTTACGACTCTCCCATTAAGACTAAGCGGATGGGAAACGAAGAATAAATCACCATGCCAGAGATCACACTGATTTCGGCACCCATTCATCTCATGAAAACCAATTAGTATAAATCAGCAAGAATGCTAATAAAGCAAAAAAAACAGGAGCCCAGCTCAAAACCCTAAAAACCCATAGGGTTCTTCTAACTCGTTTCTCGTAATTACCGAGATCAGCTTCCAAGTCTTCCAGGTGACTCTTTAGATCGTCAGGATAAACCTCCCTCCTTCCTTCAAAAGACCCCAAGACCAAAGCTTTAGACTTTACAGTTCTATTAAACTGCCTTTGCTGGTTTGAAACTAGCTGAGATATTATCAAGGAAGCAAGAAAAACACCAATTACAATAAAATAACTTTCCCAGAAACCGTCTGCCTTTATCAATGCAACAATGGCGGCAAAGGAAAGAGGAATACTCAAGACTCGCGTTGTAATATCTGACAGCACTTTGGAGAACTGCTCAGAAATTGAAATTTCAGCTTCAGCAACCTCTCGCTTTGCTTTGTGGAAAGCAAATCCGCTTATATAGGTGCCAATATTCTTGTTGTACAGATCTACAAATTCATCCCACTTTTCAACGAGATGATCAAAAGCGCCAACCCTAGCCTTATCGCCTTTAACGAAATCAATCAACGTACTCGAGAAAACGTTGAGTTTCTCATGATAGTGCATATCCGTTGTTTGATCATTATCGCACAGAGAGCTCAACAGACAGAGATCCAACTCCCCTGCTTTCAAAACGACCTTGGGGTCAGCTTTTGCTTTTATAGCAACAGTGCTTTGACCACCGCCTTCTTCTGGATGGATAAAGACGAGGTTTAAACCGCTAGCGGTTGCCTTTGCATCGTGATAATGAGCAAGACAAGAGAGCTTCTTGACAAAATCGCAAAAAGCTCCAAGCGAATCCACACATGGATCTAAGTCTTGATCTCTTGAATAACACCTCTCTTCAATAAGATAAAACTCACCGGGAGCATTACCACTGCTAATCGATGCATTGCTATTTATTAGCTCATCAAAGTTCCTGTAAAATCTTTCAGCTCCGCCAGTACGCAACCGAAACTCAAAGGAAAGCTTCCTTCCAACCACAGGAAGCGGTTCCTCATCAGTGAAGTCCTCTTCATCGACTTCAATGTCTAAAAACCGCCCCAGGTTGTCATCTTGACGAACCTGATTCACAAGATCACGAACCTCGTCGCCGAACTCTGTCTCAGCTTTGATCCGTCCATCCATGATGGCTGGAGCTTTTACCAGTCTGTATAACTGGACTAAAGGAGCTAAGCTCACTTAATTAACCCTCATCATCGCCATCTTGTTCTTGACCATCGCCATCATCATTAATCTCTTGGTCAAGCTGCTGAATCACTTCCGGCGGAAGCTGAGTGATCGTCAAGCTTCCTAGGTCTTTATTATAAAATATTTCTGAGGCCGGGTCAGTACCCAAAGCAACTTTGTCAAAAACAAACCTCCAATTCGGGGACTTGGCAGTAACATGCGTATGGCGGTTTAGAGAGGTCTTACTTACTGGAAACTCAACGGGAATAGCTAGTTCATCGCTATTTAAAACTGTCACATACGCACCAACGATCTCTTGGGCCTCGTCCCCTAAATCATGTGGAACATGATTACTGGCGATATTCGCAACCTCGGGAAGTTTAACCGGCTCCCTATTTTCTAGCTTCTCATGCAAATACGCATATAGATCTGACATAAATGCATCTTTATTATGCTTGATGCTATCATTTTCCTTAAAGAACTTCCTCGATCCACGAATCAGGTTCGTGGTTGCTCGATTTGAGGTATTGCCCTCCGAGCAACCTAGAGCTGTAATGAAATACCCAGACGCAGATCGAGAAGAAGCTGGGCTTATAAAGCTTAGATAATTAATCTCCCTTTTTTCTTCTGCAGTAGCATTCTCATATTCACTGTGTCGTACAAAGGTGATTCTTGCAGCTTGATGGAGCTTACTAAGATCAAGTTGCTCAAGCTCTTCAGGGCTCAAGTCTTCTGATAGCCGCATACCCGGGGTCTTTTTGATCATGACAACAAGGAAGTATCGCACACCGTCTGCGACTAAATCGGAAAACAGGATATACCCACCTGATGCAGCGCTGACAGACCCTTTGTCGTAAAGCCTATGCATACCTATATGGCTTATTTTGATAAAATCAAGATCAGTTGGGTCATCTTTTCTAGCATAATTTTGAAACTCATCAGGGAACTGCCCCCGACCGTCTCCATCAACAAAGGTGCCATAATGGGCACCATTGTAGCGATCTCCATAGATCTTGGTTACTCCCTCTACAAGCTTGATGACCAGCGGGTGCTTGTTATCCAAGACCAAGGGCCGGTAGTTAGAGTTTTCTATCGGCTTATGCCGCTCTTTTACCAGCTCATGAACAATCACTTTATTTATTTTCATCCCTTCGCCTCCTTGCGTACCGGCTTTCCGTGCGGATTTTATCGAACGCGGCGGCCTTCCGCCGCATTTACAGCTTCCCGTCTTTGCAGGAATGCGGTTTTAAAGTCACGAGATGCACACCTCGCAGCGTCCCTGGATCTCCATTGCCCGCATCTGCTCGGGCGGAATCATCTCGGGCTGGTAATGCTTGTTATCGCTGATCAGGTGCAGCGCGCTGCCGGCCAGGTGCTGCAACCGCTTGATGCGCCCCTCGCCGCTGACCAAAGCTCCTTTCGGGTACGAATCACAGCTCTGGGTCAATATTTATCTGACTGCCATCTCAAGCGTTGCAATACCCTCTGCGTGGAGCGACTCGATAGAAAGCTGGCATTACCAAGCCCATCGCTCTCAAACATACTGCAACTCAAAACACTTAGGGTCACACTACCTAAGAGATCCTCTGCTGTCATGCTTGAGTATGGAGATGATTGACCCTAGGGGTAGAAAGGAGGCTCCGGGATGCCCGAGAGCTCGGCAAGAGTGACCGTCCAAAGACGTCTTGAAGGAGCCTATGGAAGCCAGGTGCTAGGTGTGGGTCGAAAGGATACAGACAAAGAAAAAGCCGCTGAAATCAGCGGCTTTTTCAATATTCGATGGCGGAGGGGGAGGGATTCGAACCCTCGAAGCCTTTCGACTTACACACTTTCCAGGCGTGCTCCTTCGACCACTCGGACACCCCTCCGTATTGTGGTTCTTACGCCGGGGCGGTTGGCCCTTTCGCGTCAGAACGGCGCATATAGTATCGACCTAAGTGCGCGAATGCAAGCGGTTTCCGGTGTTTTGCCTGAACCGCCTCCGGTGATGGGCCCGTGTGCTGCCTTGGGGTACGCCTGGGGACGTTGGTTCGCTATGCTGGGGGCGAATCCATGACAGGGAGAGTCCCGTGTCCTTACGTACGATGTCATTACCCTCCATGCTCGCCGGCCTGCTGCTGGCACTGCCTTTGTCAGCTCTGGCCGAGACCCCCAACATCGTGCCGGGGGAGTGGGAGTTCACCAGTACCACCTCGGTCTCGGGTGATCTGCCGTTCCCCGACCAGACCGAGACGTCCCGCGAGTGCATTGCCCAGGGCGATCTCAATGATCCCGACTTCCAGATGATCGAGGAGGAGGAGAACTGCGAGCTGATCGAACACAATGTGGGCGTCGATGGCATGGACTACCGCATGGCCTGCCAGGCCGAGGGTGGCCAGGCGGATATCGTCGGCCATATGGATTTCCTGGGTGAGACCACGGAGGGCCGCGTCGAAGTGACCATTCAGTCGCCGCAGATGGGCGAGATGGAGATGGTCACCGAGGTCGAGGGTCGGCGGGTCGGCGACTGCTGATTCCGTTGCCTTACTACGCCTGAGCGCAAGACGGCCACCCTGGGGTGGCCGTCTTGCGTTGCGCGGGCTCAATGCCCTTCCGGGGCGGCCTCCATTTCTCGCTCCAGGCGTTTGGTAACGTCGCCGGGCGAACCGGTGCGCCGCGCCAGCAGGTCGTAGGCCACCGGTACCACGAACAGGGTGAACAGGGTGGCGGCGGCCAGGCCACAGAGGATGACGATGCCGATCACCAGGCGTGTCTCGGCACCGGCACCGCTGGAGATGATCAGCGGTACCGCTCCTGCCATGGTGGTAACGGCGGTCATCACGATGGGGCGCAGGCGGGTCACCGAGGCCTCCACCAGTGCCTCATGGAAGGCCCAGCCCTGGTCGCGCAGCTGGTTGGCGAACTCCACGATCAGGATCCCGTTCTTGGCGGCGAGCCCGACCAGCATCACCAGTCCCACCTGGCTGTAGATGTTCAGCGACTGGCCGGTGACGTAGAGCCCCAGCAGGGCACCGCAGATGGCCAGGGGCACGCTGAGCATGATCACGAAGGGGTGCACGAAGCTCTCGAACTGGCCGGCCAGGACCAGGAAGACCACCACCAGGCCCAGGCCCAGCAGGAAGCCGGTGGCACTGCTCGCCTCCTGAAAGTCGCGAGAAGCCCCCTTGACGTCGGTCTGGGCCTCGGGGGGCAGCAGCTCGCGAGCCGTCTCCTCCAGATAGCTCAGCGCCTCGCCCAGCGGATAGCCGTCGGCGAGGTCCGCCTCGAGGGTGATGGCACGCAGCCGGTTGAAGCGATTCAGGGTGCTGGGACCGGCGAAGTCGGTCAGGCTCACCAGGCTGGCCAGGGGGATCAGCTCGCCGCTGCGCTGTGAGCGTACCCGCAGGCTCTCCAGGCTTTGCGGACTGGGGCGCGCGCCGGGCTCACCCTCGAGAATGACGTCGTACTCCTCGCCGTCATCGATATAGCGAGTGGCGGTACGCCCCCCGAGCAGGGTCTCCAGGGTGCGCCCGATCTCGGTGACGGTGACCCCGAGCTCGGCGGCCCGCTGGTAGTCGATATCGACCTGGAGCTGGGGCTGGGTCTCTTCATAGTCGCTGTCCAGTCCGGTGAGGCGGGGGTTGTCCTCGCGGATATGGGCGAAGAGGGTGTCGCGCCAGGTCTCGAGCTCCTCGTAGCTGCCGCCACCGAGCACGAACTGCACGGGCTTCTCGACACTGACGCCGAAGCCCTGACGCATCACCGGGAAGGCGCGCACGCCGGGCAGGTCGGCGAGCTTGCCTCGAATCTCGGCCATGATCGCCCAGGCAGAACGGCGGCTGCCCCAGTCGGCCAGGTTGATGATGACGAAGCCGCTGTTGAAGTTCTCGATATTGCCCCAGCCGAGTGGCGCGCGCACCAGCACGCGATCGACCTCGCCGCCCTCGACCATCGGCAGCAGTCGTGCCTCGATCTCGTCCATATAGTCGAGCATATAGTCGTAGGTGGCACCGGGAGGGCCGTTGACCAGCACCCAGAAGTTGCCGCGGTCCTCCTTGGGGGTGTACTCGTTGGGTAGCTCGGCGTTGAGCCAGAGCATGCCCCCGATCACCGCGACGAGCAGTGCCATCACCAGCAGGCGCAGCTTGAGGGCGCGCTCGAGCAGGCGACGGTAGATGCAGCGGGAGTGCTCCAGTGCCCACTGCACGCCACGGGCGAGACGCTCTTCGTGCATATTCGTCTTGAGGAGCTTGGATGCCATCATCGGCGTCAGGGTCAGCGCCAGCAGGCTGGAGATGGCCACGGCGGCGGCCAGTGTCAGGGCAAACTCCGAGAAGAGTCGGCCGATATCGCCCTGCAGAAAGCTCAGCGGCACGAATACCGCGATCAGTACCAGGGTGGTGGCGATCACGGCGAAGGCGATCTGGCGGGTACCGCGAAACGCCGCCATCAGCGGGGTCTCGCCATGGTCGTGCATGCGCCGATGGATGTTCTCCAGCACCACGATGGCGTCATCGACGATCAGGCCGATGGCCAGCACCAGGGCCAGCAGGGTGAGCAGGTTGATGGTGAAGCCCATCATGGCCAGGGCACCGAAGGTGCCGATCAGGGCGATGGGCACGGTCACCGCGGGGATCAGGGTGGTGCGCAGATTGCCCAGAAACAGGAAGATCGCCACCACCACCAGGCCCATGGCGATAAACAGGGTCTCCACCACCTGGGAGATGGCTCCCTCGACGAACATCGAGGCGTCGAAGTTGAGCGCCAGGGTCATGCCCTCGGGCAGCTTCGGCTGCTGGCGCGCCATCTCGGCCTGCACCTCGCGGGAGATCTCCAGCACATTGGCGGTGGACTGCTTGACCATGCCCAGGCCCACCAGTGGCGTGCCATTGCCGCGGAAGATGGTGCGCTCCTCCACGGCGCCGATCTCCACCCGGGCCACGTCACCCAGGCGCACCAGATAGCCGTTGTCGGCCTTGTCCAGCACCAGGTTGCGGAAATCCTCGGGCGTCGCGAAGCCGCGTGGCAGGCGTACGATGAACTGTCGCTCGCTGGATTCGAGGGAGCCTCCGGGGAGCTCGGCGTTATCGGCACGCAGCGCATCCTCAATGTCACCGGCGGTGAGACCACGGGCGGCCATGGCGTCCGCATCGAGCCACACGCGCATGGCGTACTCGCGCCCGCCGCCGATGATGACCCGCGAGACCCCCGGCTGGATGGAGAAGCGGTCCACCAGGTAGCGGTTGGCGTAATCGGTGAGCTCGGCCATGGTGTAGCCCTCACCGGAGAGCGATAGCCAGATCACCACCTGGGAGCTGGAGTCGGCCTTCTCCACCTCGGGAGGGTCGGCCTCGTCGGGCAGGTTGCCGGCGGCGTCGGAGATGCGGTCGCGGATATCGTTGGCGGCCGAATCGATGTCCCGGTCGAGGCCGAACTCGATGCTGATGCTGGAGCGCCCGTCCCGGCTCGAGGAGGAGATCACCTCGATACCGGAGACTCCGGCGATACGATCCTCCAGCACCTGAGTGATACGCGCCTCCACCACGCTGGCCGAGGCGCCGGGGTAGCCGGTGTTGACGCTGACGATGGGCGGATCGATGGTGGGGTACTCCTGCAGCGGCAGACGCTGAAGGGCGAGCAGGCCAAAGGCCACGATCAGGGCGGCCAGCACCGTGGCCAGTACCGGCCGCTGAACGGAGAGATCGGAGAGGCGCATCAGCCGCTGGCCTCCTTGGCATCACGGTCCCGACGCAGCAGCTCGGATACGCTGGTGGTGTCGTCTAGAATGCCCAGCAGGCGGGTCGGCTGGCCGTCGCGTACCCGCTCGGTCCCGTGGGCCACCACCAGCTGCCCCGCCTTCAGGCCGGCGAGAATTTCGACCTCCCCCTTGCGGCGGGCGCCGATGGTGACCTCGCGACGCGTCACGCGATGCTCGTCATCCTGGGTCAGGGTCAGCACGTACTGACGGCGCCCCTCGGGGATCAGCGCCGACTCGGGGATCACCAGGGCCTGGCGAGCCTCACGCTGTACCACCACGTTCATCAACATCCCGGGGCGCAGCTTGCCCTCGGGGTTGTCGATCAACGCCCGCACGCTCACGCTGCGGCTCACCGGATCGACCCGGGTACCGATGCTGGCGATCTCGGCGCCGAAGAGGGTGTCCGGATAGGCGGCGCTGGTGGCACTCAGGGCCAGCCCCGGGGAGATCTCGCCCAGCGTCAGCTCCGGCAGGGTGAAGTCGAGCTTCATCACGTCGAGCTTGTCCAGGGTCACAAGCTCGGTGCCCGGGGTGACCAGGGTCCCCACGCTGACGTTGCGAAAGCCCACGCGACCGCCGAAGGGGGCCCGCAGACGGTAGTCGTTGAGCCGTGCCTCCAGGGCCTGGATCTCGGCCTCGACCTGACGCAGCCGTGAACGGGCATCCTCCAGGTCACCCCGGGGGGCCAGGTTGCGCTGCTGCAGCTGGGTCAGGCGATTGACGGCATTCCGGCGCTCCTCACGCAACGCCTGGGCGGCACGCAGGTCGGCCTGGGCCTCGTCATCGGCCAGGCGAACCAGCAGCTGACCCGCCTCGACCTCCTCGCCATCACGGAAGTTGAGCTGTGCCACGACATCGGTCACCGTGGCGGAGAGCGTGACGCTTTCATCGGCGCGCAGGGTTCCCAGCGACGCCAGTGGGTCGGACCAGGCGTCCAGGTGCGCTTCGGCGGCGATCACCGCCGTGGGCTGCTGCGCCTGTAGCGGTGAGGCAACCATCAGCAGCAGACCCGGCAACAGGGGCAGTAAACGAAGGAGGAAGCGTAGCGGCATGTGGGCAATCTTGTCGGTAGGCGGTGGTCGGGCAACGATCAACGGCGTTATCGAATAGCTTACTCGGGCGTGGCCATGAGAGTGTGGCAACTTTTCACAACCCGCTTTTAACAAGCCGGTGTGTCGCCCAAGGGAGTCAAATGTACAAGGCTTGTACACCACTGGCCACTCTCGGCGCCCGGCGATGGGGCTGCTAGAATGCGCGCCTCGCCGCAGGCGGTACGGGCAATGGCCGAGAGGAGAGCAGGGTGACATACGATGTAGTGGTGATCGGCGCCGGCGCCGCTGGGCTGATGTGTGCCCTGAATGCCGGCTATGCGGGGCGGCGGGTGCTGGTGGTGGAACATGCCAACAAGGCTGGCAAGAAGATCCTGATGTCCGGTGGCGGGCGTTGCAACTTCACCAACCTCAACTCCACGCCGGCCAACTTCTTTTCGGGCAACCCCCACTTCTGCATCTCGGCGCTCAAGCGTTATCGGCCCGAACACTTCCTGGAGCTGGTCGAGCGCCATGGGGTCGAGTATGTCGAGAAGGCCCCGGGGCAGCTGTTCTGCGCCGATTCCGCCAAGGAGATCCTGCGCGTGCTGCTGACCGAGTGCGACTGGGCGGGGGTGGAGATCCGCCTGAAGACGCGTATCGACTCGGTGGAGCGCCTGGGGGAGGGCGTTCGCCTGGCGACCTCCGCCGGCACGTTCGATGCCGGGGCGCTGGTGGTGGCCAGCGGTGGCCTCTCGATCCCCACCATGGGGGCCAGCGGCTTCGGCTACGAGATCGCCCGCCAGTTTGGGCTGGAGGTGACCGATACGCGCCCCGCGCTGGTGCCCTTCACCCTGACATCACAGTGGAAGGCGCGAGCGGAGGCGCTGGCGGGGGTGAGCTGCGAGGTGGAGGCCAGCTGCCGCGAAGGACGCTATCGCGAGCCCATGCTGTTTACCCACCGCGGCCTGTCGGGCCCGGCCATGCTGCAGGTCTCCAGTCACTGGCAGCCCGGTGACGAGATCGTGATCGATCTGCTGCCCGGCGAAGACGCCTTCGCCGCGCTGTGTGCGGCGCGCCAGGAGACACCGAAGCGGCGCCTCTCTACCTGGCTGGGCGAGCGCCTGCCCAGGCGTCTCGCCCAGGCGCTGGTGGAGTGGCAGAACGATGACGGCGTGCTGGCCGAGTGTGGCAATGCGCGTCTGCAGGGGTGGGCCGAGGCGCTTAATCGCTGGCGCCTCAAGCCCGCCGGCACCGAAGGGTGGCGCACCGCCGAGGTGACCCTGGGTGGGGTGGATACCAGTGCGGTATCCTCACGGGACTTTGCCGTGGCGGGGTTGCCTCAGCTGCGCTTCATCGGGGAAGTGCTGGATGTGACCGGCGAGCTAGGGGGCCACAACTTCCAGTGGGCCTGGGCCAGCGGCGTGGCCTGCGGATCAAGCCTCTAGCGCTGCAGAACGCTGCCGTCGTCATCCAGCAGGGGGTAGCTGCCCTGCTCGTCGTGGTCCTCGGGGCCAACCAGCGCCGGCGTGAACACGCACAGCACGGTCATGCCCTTCTCACTGCTGAGAATATGCTGCTGATTCTTGTCCAGGGCATACATCACGCCGGGCTCCAGGTCCCATTTTCCGCCCTCGGTCAGATCCTCTATCTGGCCACGACCCTCGATGCAGATCACGCTCTCCTTGTGGTTGCGATACCACATGTGAAGAGCCTGGCCGGGCTTGATGGTGGTCTCGTGGAGCGAATGCCCCATGCCATCCTTGCGCAGGGTGTAGCGTCGGCTGATGAACTTCTCCTCGTCGATGGCGTTGTCTTCGGCATCCTTGTGGGTACGAACGATCATGGTGCGCCTCCTGTGACGATGCTGGGTGGTGGCCGGGACCTCCTGCGAGCGATTCAGACCTCCTGGGAGGGGTCGGGAATCGAGGGGAAGCGTGGCGGATGGGCTTCCATGAAGGCGTGGCTGGCGCGCAGCACACGGATATCGTCGAACTTGCCGCCGGCCAGCTGGAAGCCTACCGGCAGTCCGGCGTCGGTGAAGCCGCAGGGGATCGACGCCGCCGGCTGCTGGCTGAGGTTGAAGGGGTAGGAGAAGGGCGCCCACTCCTCCCAGTCGCGCATGTCGCTGCCGGGAGGGACCTGGTGGTTCACCTCGAAGGGCGGTATGGCCACCGAGGGCGTCATCAGCAGGTGGTAGCGCTGATTGAAGTGCTCCAGCTGCTCGGTGAGACGCGCACGGTCGGCCAGGGCGCGGAACAGGTCCACCGCCGACCACTCCTCGGCACGACGCGCGTTGTCGACCAATCCCGGGTCGAGCTGCTGACGCTGTGTTTCGTCGCACTGAGACCACAGCTCCAGCGATGCCGTGAACCACAGGCGGCGAAAGATATCGATCGGCGACTCGAAACCGGGGTGGATTTCGGTGACCTCGGCCCCCAGCGCCTCGAGCTTCTCGGCGGCCTCGCGCACTCGCTGAGCGATCTGCGGATCGACCTTGGCATAGCCGAGATCGGGCGAGTAGGCGATTCGCAACCCCTTGAGGCTCTTGTCGAGGTCCACCCCCCAGTCCTCGGGCTGACCGCGCGTGGCGTAGGGGTCGCGGTAGTCGTAGCGACCAATCGCGTTGAGCATATGCACGGCATCCCGCACGGTGCGGGTGAGTGGCCCGATATGCGACAGGGTCGGCTCCTTGGCGGGTGGCCACTGAGGCGTCCAGCCGAAGGTAGGCTTGAAGCCGAAGACCCCGGTGAAGGCCGCCGGGATGCGGATGGAGCCCCCGGAGTCGCCCCCCTGGTGCAGCACTCCCATGTTGAGAGCGGCGGCGACCGCCGCACCGCCCGAGGAGCCCCCGGGGGTGAGTCGAGTATCCCAGGGATTACAGGTGGCGCCGAAGACGCGATTGTCGGTCACCCCCTTCCAGCCGAACTCGGGAGTGTTGGTCTTGCCCAGCAGCACCGCCCCGGCTTCGCGCAGTCGCGCTGACGGCGGTGCGTCGTGCTCACAGGGGGCGTCGGAGGTGGTGAGCGAGCCTTCGCGCGACGGCATGCCGGCCACGTCGGTGAGATCCTTCAGCGTGACCGGAATGCCATCCAGCTTGCCCAGAGGCCGACCCTGGCCCCAGCGGCGTGCCGAGGCCTTGGCGGCGCGCTCGGCGCCCTCGCTATCGACATGGGTGAAGGCGTTGACCTGACCATCGAAGCGCTGGATGCGCTCCAGGGCGGCACGTGTGGCCTCCAGCGGGGAGGCCTTGCCGGTGCGGTAGAGTTCGATCAGCTGGTCGGCCGTCATCTGGCCGAGGTCGGTATCGTTCATGGTTAGCGCCTTCCTAGCAGCATTCCAATGATGACCCCGAAAACGGTACCTATGCCGAGGCTGGTCCAGGGGTTGTCGTGAACGTAGCGGTCGCTGACATCGAGGCGGTGGTCCACGGTGTCGCGGGCCTCCCCGTAGAGGCGCTCGCCGCGGGACTCCAGCCGCTCGCGGGTCTCCTTGAGACGCTTCTCGGCGCGATCGCGAAGCGCCTTGATATTGCTGCGGGAGTCGTCGGCGGTGGCGCCGATCAGCTCCTCGATGGTCTGTGTCAGCTGATGCAGGTCCTCCTTGAGCTGGGCGGTGGACTCTTGGGTGCGCGACTGGCCGGTCGACTTGGCGGTGCTGCGGGAGCGCGTGTTCTGCTTTCCCTGTTCGCGGGTGCCCCGGGATCGAGTGTTGCGTTGCTGTGCCATCGAGCTCTTCCCTGTGACGGTGAATTCAGATCCAGCATAGCAGGCGTTGAGCAGCTTAAAAGGGGGTTGGTGGAAGCGATCACCCCCGGGATCACCCTAGCCGCTGGCTGCCTTCGGCATCCCGCGGCATCATGGAGCCGTTAGGCCGATCGGAGACCCGGACGATGAAGAAAGTGCTATTGATCGCGCTGCTGGCCCTGGCGGGGCTCACCTGGCTCGAGGGACAGTGGGAGGGGCGCGGCAGTGCGGAGCTCCCTGTCGTGGAGCAGCGCCTGCCGGGGCAGACGCAGATCGAGGCGACCCTGCGGTTGATCGAGCGTGGCGGCCCCTTTCCCCACTCCCAGGATGGCACGACCTTCTTCAACCGCGAGGGCAGGCTGCCGAAGGAGCCGCGGGGCTACTATCGCGAATACACCGTGGAGACGCCGGGCCTGGACCATCGCGGTGCTCGTCGTATCGTGACCGGCGGCAAGCCTCCCGAGGTCTTCTACTACACCGATGACCACTACGACTCGTTTCGGGTACTGGAGGGGCGACGTTGAGCACAACGAGTGAGAGTGAGGTTCTGGCACGCTATCTGAGCGATCCGGCCCACGCCGGGGTGTACCGTCTGGATGCGGCGCGGATCGAGACGCCTGTCGTGTCGGTGAGCGAGAAGAGGGGGGATGCCGTTGCAGGGGGCGACTGGCGCAGGCTGCCGGCGGCGCAATACTGGAGTCGCGAGGCGCTGCTCGATGGCCTGGCGGCGAGCCTGGCCTTTCCCGACCACTTCGGGCGTAACTGGGATGCCGCCTGGGACTGCCTGACGGAGCTTGACTGGAGCGAGGAGCGGGCCCTGGTGGTGTTGGTGCCCGCGGCACCCGCCGATGAGGCCGCCATGGCGGTCTTCGTCGAGTTGATGCGGGATGCCGCCGAGCACTGGGCGGCCCGCGGTCATGCGCTGGTTACGTTGATTGTCAGCGAGACGCCGGTCACAGCCGCGCTACGGACGGTGCCGGAATGGCCACTGGGACCAGACGCGAGGTGAGTCGCCGAGGATAATGCCTGCGACGCGCTAGCTCAGCAGTCGACGCAGGCGGTTGAACATCAGGGCGCTGGCGGTCGCGCGGCGACCATAGCGTATTAGCCGACTATGATTCTTGCCGATCCCCAGCATCAGCACTCCCCCCAAGGCATAGAGGGGAACCTTGAAGCGCATCAGTGCATGCCAGCCGCTGTCGATCGACTCGGAGGCGGAGTGCCAGCGGTTGGCCGCGACCAGAATGTCCACCCGCTGCTGTTCGATGCGTGCCTCCAGCTCGGCCTTGCGTTGCGCTCGGCTTAGTGGCGCTTCGTTGTCAGCTGTCATGTCGACCCTCCTTGCGCTCCTGCTCCAGCAGCTCACGGTCGGTGGCGAGGTGCTTGAGGGTACTGGCCAGCAGGGTGCGCCTGCGCGCCAGCTGCATGACGCGCAGGCATAGCAGCAGGCCGCTGGACAGCAGGACCCCCGCGCTGACGGCGATGGCGGTCAGGCGGTAGCTGTCCCAGAAGAACACGATCACCAGGGTGGTGAGTACCGCGATGCCGAGCAGCAACAGGATCAGTGCCAGGCCCGCGATCAGCAGCATGCCGACCAGGCGGGCGCGCTCCTCTTCCAGCTCCAGCACGGCGAGACGCAGGCGTGTCTCGCCGCTGGCCAGCAGGCTGCCCAGCAGGCGCCTGCCGGCGGTAAAGATACGCTGAGCCGGTCCCTGGCTGGCTGCCATCAGCGCCGCCCGATCAGCATGCCGATCACGATGCCTACGCCGGCGCCGATGCCGATGCTGGTCCAGGGGTTGTCGCGGACATAGCGGTCACAGGCATCGACCTGATGGTCGAGGGTCTCCCGGGCATCACCATAGAGGCGTTCGCCGCGAGCCTCGAGCCGATCGCGGGTCTCCTTGAGCCGCTTCTCAGCACGTTCGCGCAGCTCCTTGATATTGCCGCGCGAATCATCGGCGGTGGCACTGACCATCTCCTCGATGGTCTGGGTGAGGTGCTGCAGGTCTTCCTTGAGTTGCGCGTTGGTTACCTGATTACGATTTGCCATTCGGGTCTTCCTGTGACGGTGGGTGACAGGTCCAGCATAGCAGCCGGCATGCGGCTTGGCAGAGTGCCGGCAGGCCGGTCAGGGCTAGCGCAGCATGCCGCTATTGGGCGCAAACAGCGGGTTGAGGCTGAAGCCCAGGCTGAGGCGTTGAGTGACCTGATCGTAGTCGATCAGGCTCTCGCCGTAGCCATGGTAGTACTGTACATGGGCACGGACTCTGCTGTCGAAGAGCGGCCAGGAGTAGTCGAGCTGCCCCCCCATGTGGCCGGCCCCGGGGTTGCCGCGCAGCAGCAGGCTGAGCTCGTCCTCACCGAAACGCCGGGCGAGGGTGACGTCGCCATAGCCCATGTAGCGTTCGATATCGGGGTTGTCATCATCCCCGGTGGTTTCGGGCAGGCGATAATGCGGCGCCAGGCTTACCGCCCAGTTGCCACGCTGGAAGACCGTCTCCAGGTAGAGGCGGTTCCAGCTGCGCGACAGCTCGTTGGAGCGGCCGTTGGACTGATGATTGATGGCCACGCGGTTGCGTATATTGGCCCAGCCAAGCACCTGCCAGTCGTTGTCGGCGCTGAGAAAAATCTCGGGTTCGTAGTTGGTCTCGCGGAACGGCGAGGAGTCGTCGGTGTTATAGGCCTGCCACCAGCTGCGCTGGGTATAGGCGAAGTAGAGATCACCGGTATCGCCGAACAAACCCTCGGCAAGCGCGACCTTGGCGCTGAACTGAAACTTCAGCTCGCTGCGCTCCATCCCCCCCTCACCCGTAAGGTCGGCATAGGCAGCGTGGTTCGGCTTTCGGTTGTAGGTGAGCGGAAACAGGTAGTTGCGCCGGTAGGCGGTGATGGCATAGGGGTTGCGGTTCGAGGCCTGCTCCAGCTGACGCCGGCCGGCGGCTTCGGCCACGGCAACATCGGCCGGGGCTAGCTGCTCCTGGGGCCAGACGAACTCCCTGGCGTTCGGTATGTCATCGACTGGCTGGGCATCCATGGCATCGAGCCTGGCCTGCACTGCAGCGGCTTCGGTGTGAAGCTCGGCCAGGCGTGCCTCCAGCTCGGCGCGGCTGGTCGAGTCCGGTGCCGCCTGAGCCGTGCCGACGATCAATAGAGCCTGACAGGCAAGGGCGGCGGTGCGAATCGGCGGGCGCATGTGGTTTTCCAGGGTAGAAAGGGCTGGATGATCGTTCTACCACGCCCGGAAGACAAGTCAACCGCCTGAGGGAATCACGATTGCCTTGCCGCGGAAGGGAGCACAGAATCGACAGCCAGGAAAATGCAACGGGAGAGGGGCGTGAGGACGGCAACAACGGGAAGTGCCAGGCAGGGCAGAGGGCACCCAGCGCTCTGCAGGCTACTGGGATGTATTCTGCTGGGGTGGATGCTGCTGGCCATGGCATGGCCGGCCTTGGCCCAGCAGGAGCCACTGCCCGAGCGTGCCGCCGTGGAGGAGCAGCTGACGGCTCTGGAGGAGCGCGCCGGCGAGGCTGGCCCTTCCGGTGAAGAGCAGGTCACGATCGAGCTTCTCAACGCCACACTCGCCGACCTCGATGCCCTGGACGAGGTCGAGAAGCGCCGAGAAGCGCTTGAAGCGCGAGTGGATCAGGCGCCCGAGGTTCTGTTGCGTCTGGAGCGTGAGCTGGAAGATGAAGCCGCTAGCGGTCGAGCCACCGCCGCCGAGCTGGATGAGCTCTCTCTTGAAGAACTGGAAGCACGCCAGCAGCGGGCGGTCGTGGAGCTGCAGCGCCTTCAGGATCGCCTCGCCGAGGTCAACGCGCAGCTGTTGACGGGCCAGACCCTGCCCGAGCGCGCCCAGCAGGCCATCGCCGAGGCCATGCGTCGGGTCGAGCAGGCGAGACGCGACCTCGACGAGCTGGATGTCAATGATATCCCCGCGGATGATCCCAGGCGCTGGCGACGACAGGTGGCTCGTGCCCTGGCCGAGGCGCGGTTGCTCTATCACCAGCGCGAGCTGGCTACCAACAGCCGCCTGCGCGACCTGGACCAGCAGCGCCAGGAGCTCCTGACGCGCCAGCAGTCACGCCAGGAGGCGAAGCTTGCGTTGTTGCAGAATGTCATCGAGCGCAAGCGGCGGATGGCGTCGGAGCAGGCCATCGCCGATGCGGTAAGAGACGACCCGCTGCTGGAGGAGGGGCATCCGGTGCTGGTGAGTGCCCAGCAGGTGAACCTAGCCCTCAGTCAGGAGCTGCTGCGCGCCAACGATCGTAGCAGCGTGCTGGTGCGCGATAACCTCACGCTGCGTAGTCAGCTTGATCAGGTGCGTCAGCTAGAGCGCAGCCTCACCGAGCAGATCGAGGCGATTCGTGGCTCGACCCTGCTGGCGCGTATCCTGCGTGAACAGCGGCGTGCACTGCCTCAGGCCACCACGCGGCGCGACCTGCAGGATGAGATCGCCGATCTGCGACTTCGCCAGTTCGATCTGGCGAATCAGCGTGACCAGCTGCGCGAGGGGGAACGCCTGGCCCGGCAGCGCCTGGAGGAGGCCGGGGTGGCGAGCAGCGAAGCTCTGGTCGACTCCCTGAAGCGGCTATATCAGTCGCGTCGGGAGCTGGTCGACCGTCTCGAACAGACCTACGGCAGCCTGCTGAGCTCGGCCATCGAGCTGCAGCTGAATCAGCAGCAGCTGACGGAGACGACCCAGGGGCTGCGAGACACCATCGACGAGCAGCTGTTCTGGGTCGCCAGCACGCGTCCACTGGGGCTGGCCTGGCTGCGCCAGCTGCCCAACAACCTTGCCCTGGAGTGGCGGGAAGGCGAATGGCGACAGGCGTTGCCCACCACCTGGAGTCTCCCCTCGGTGGGCGCCCTGGCGGGATCGCTGCCTCTGCTGCTGGCCGCAGTCCTGCTGTGGAAGCGTCGGCGCATCCAGGCGCGCCTGGCCGAGCTGCATGAGCAGATCGGGCGACTGCGCAGCGATACCCAGCTGCATACGCCGCTGGCGATAGTGTTCAATGCGTTGATGGCCGCACCGGGTCCGCTGCTGCTGGCGGGGGCCAGCCTGGCACTGCTGTTCGGTGGGGATGATACCGCCCAGGCACTGGGCAAGGCCGGACTGGAGCTCTCCCTGGCCTGGGGCGTGGTGGCCTGGTCGCGCCGACTGCTGGTCCCTGATGGTGTGGCCACGACCCACTTCCACTGGCCGGCGGACTACGCCCTGCGCCTTTATCGGCAGATGAGCTGGCTGGGGATTGCCCTGGTGCCGGTGCTGGGGATCGCCACCCTGGCCCGTGAGTCGGAGTTTGGCCTGAGCAATCGTCCGGTGGCGCTGGGCCTGCTGTTGCTGGGGCTGATGGTCATGAGCGTGAAGATAGCTCGGCTGATCATGGCCCATGCACCCTACTTCGGGCTCAAGCTGTTTCGCCTGGTGCTGGGACTGGCGATGGCGGGTGTGCCACTGATCCTGATCGGGCTGGTGGTGAGCGGGTTCGAGTATACCGCGCTAAGCCTGATTGGCCGCTTCGTGATCACGCTCTATCTGCTGGGGTTATGGATTCTGGTCGAGGCCTCGGTGGTGCGAGGGCTGGCGGTGGCGGCGCGCCGTCTGGCGTTTCGTCGCGCCCTGGCCCGCCGCCGTGCCGAGGGAAAGGAGGGGGCCGAAGGCGGCCCCGAGGTCGTCGAGGAGCCGCCCCTGGACATGGAGCAGATCAATCAGCAGTCGTTGAGGCTCTCCAGGTTGCTCCTGCTGATCGGCTTCGTGCTGCTGTTCTACCTGGTGTGGGCCGACCTGCTGACCGTGCTCGGTTATCTGGAGAAGGTGGCGATCTGGGGTGGGGAAGGCGACGACCTGGTCACCGACGCCTTGACGGTGGCGGACGTCTTCACCGCGCTGCTGATCGTGGCGCTGACCATGATGCTGGCACGCAACCTGCCGGGGCTGCTGGAGGTCAGTGTGCTGTCGCGTCTGGAGCTCAAGCAGGGGAGCGCCTACGCCATCACCTCGCTGCTCTCCTACACCATCATCGGCACCGGCCTGGTGTCGTTTCTGGGAACCCTGGGGGTCTCCTGGGACAAGCTGCAGTGGCTGGTGGCGGCGCTGGGGGTGGGGCTCGGTTTCGGGCTGCAGGAGATCTTCGCCAACTTCGTCTCGGGGTTGATCATTCTCTTCGAGCGACCCGTGCGCATCGGCGATACCGTGACCCTGGGCAACCTTACCGGCACGGTGAGTCGAATCCGCATTCGCGCCACCACGGTGACCGACTTCGACAACAAGGAGATCATCATCCCCAACAAGACCTTCGTCACCGACCAGCTGATCAACTGGTCGCTCTCGGATACCATCACCCGTGTGGTGCTGACCTACGGCGTGGCCTATGGCTCCGAACCTCGCCTGGTGCACCGCCTGCTGCGTCAGGCCGCCGAGGAGAGCGAGCGCGTGCTGGCCGACCCGGAGCCCCAGGTCTTCTTCATGGCCTATGGGGCGAGCACCCTCGATTTCGAACTGCGTATCTTCGTCAACGCCCTGGGGGATCGGCTATTTGCCACCGACGAGATCAATTCGCGGGTCGGCGAGCTGTTTGCCGAACACGGTATCGAGATCGCCTTCAATCAGCTCGATGTTCGACTGCATCGTGCCGTCGATGGTGTGGAGCGCAGGGTCGAGCGCCGAGGCGCCGCCGGGCCGGTCGAAGAATATCCGGCCCCCGGGGCCTACGGTGATCCGGGAGACATCGAGACGGGGGATGCCGATGGTGCGGGCGAGGGCGGCCTGGATGGGGAGGCGGATGGTGGCCGCTGAATCGCCTGGTCGGGGCGCTCAGCCGCGCAGGGCGTAGAGCAGGAACTCGCGGTTGCCGTCACCGCCCCGTATCGGGCTCTCCTGCCAGTGCTGGATGACCAGGTTGGCCTCGCGACAGCACTGGCGGATGCGTGCCTCGACCTCGGCATAGCGTGCGGTGTCGCGAACCAGCCCCTGGGAATCGACTCCGCCGGGGCCTACCTCGAACTGCGGCTTGACCAGGCTTACCAGGCGTCCACCCGTGGTCAGCAGGGTGGCGAGCTCGGTCAGGATCAGCGTCTGGGAGATAAAGGAGACATCCATCACGGCCAGATCCGGGGCACCTCCGCCCTGGGCGGCAAGGGTCTCCGCCAGTCGCGCATCCTCGGCCATGGCGCGGGCATTCAGCCCTTCCAGGCAGGTGACCCTGGGGTCATCGCGCAGGCTGGGGTCGAGCTGGTCATGCCCCACCTCGACCCCGATCACGTGTCGCGCGCCATGGGCCAGGGCGCAGTCGGTGAACCCGCCGGTGGACTGCCCCACATCCAGCACCAGCTGGCCCTCCAGGTCGAGCGCCAGCGCCTGGAGGAGCGCTTCCAGCTTGAGCCCCGCCCGGGACACGTAGCGCTCCTCCGGATCATCCGCCACCGACAGCCGGGTATCATCCGGCAGCTTCTCCCCCGGCTTGGTCAGTACCCGGTCGGAGTCGGCCAGACACACCCGGCCATGGCGAATCAGTCGCTGGGCGCGGGTGCGTGAACGGGCCAGGCCCTGGGTGACGAGCAGCAGGTCGAGGCGAGGCATGGGGGCTCCGGGCGGAAAAAGGGCGCCATTATAGCCAGCGGAGAGTCTCCGTTGTAGCCAAGGGAGAGCCGCCGATTTTGGCGGGCGGCTCCCCTTCGGTCATGCCGGCATCATGGCGAGCTGCCCGGCCCCTCGGCGGCTTGCAGATCGGTGGGTGGGATGCGGTCGGCCCCCCAGCTGCGATAGAGATAGTCGGCGACCCGATCTAGTTCGCTCTGGCTGACCTCGGCCAGTTCGCCGCGCTCCAAGGGATCGTAATGGAAGATATAGAGCCGCGAGGCGAACTGATCGAAGGGCAGGGAGGATTCGCCGAAGCGCTCGCCGTGGTCGGCGGTGCTGACCTGGATGCCGTCACCCCAGTCCTGTCCGCTGTCATTGTTGGGGTTGAAGAAGTAGACCCGCATCACCTCGGAGGGGTCGAGGTTGACCCGTAATATGGTGATGGCATGCCAGCCGATAAAGCGGGCGGCGCTATCGGTGACCGCAATGCCGGCTGGCTGAGGGTGAATCAGTGGCTGGTTGCCGTTGTAGTAGGGGTGATAGCTGGCATAGAAGTGGCGCAGGAAGGTGTCCAGCTCCTGGATCTGGCCGGTGGCCACGTCGACATTGATGCGAAAGCCGCGTCCCGACCACCAGCCGTGGAACTCCGGGTTGACCCAGCGGTGGGGGTCGCCCTCGCGGCCGATGCAGCGCCGACCCATCTCGGCATAGATGCGGTCCAGGTGCGGCACCACGATCAGCGACACCGGGTCGAGGTCCAGAGGGAGCGTCTGGGCAACGCCTGACAGGCTGGCCATCGAGGAGAGCGGCATGCCCTCGAAGTGAATGATGATCTCGTCGTCCCGGGCCGCCCAGGTCACCATCTGCAGCAGGTAGTCGGGGTCGTTGTAGGCCCAGATCGAGAGGGCACGGGCGGACTGGCAGGTCGGGTTGTTGCCCTGGCCGATGCCCAGCGGCTGGCCGAGCATGCATAGCACGCCCTCGAGCAGCCGAGCCCGCGGCGAGACGGCCTCGCCGAAGGCCAGGTTGAGTCGCGCCTTGGACCACTCCGAGAGTGACAGGCCGAGCTGTCGCCACATGGCTGGTGCGACCGGGGGTTGATAGAGAATGCCGCGCTCGAGCATCAAGGCCAGGCCGTAGGCGGCCTGGGGGGTGGCGGAGTGCACGCCACCGCGAATCAGTGCCGTGACCAGCTCACGATAGCAGAGCAGGCAGTCCCGCCCGGTGGCGGAGAGCCCCAGCGCCTCCGCCAGCAGATGATCGTTATGGTCCAGCAGGTGGCGCAGCAGCACGGGATGGTAGGCGGAGACCAGGCCCGTGTCATGCATGGCCCGGGCGAATCCGGTGGCCTCTCCCTGAAGCGCCGTCGCATCCATGCTGGACAGCCGCTCGCGGTAGACCTCCAGGCCGGGGTCCTCGCGACAGGCGCGGGTAGGGCCGAACAGCGAGCTGACCAGACGGTCGGCTCCCTGGCCGCTGGCGCCCAGGTCGATTGCCGGGTCGGCCTGGCAGATGGCGATCTGGGTGATCATCTGCTTGACCGGATCGACCTGGATCGGTCGCTGCTCGAGGATCCGCCAGATCTCGTCGATCAGGCGGTCGATGATATGCTCATAGCCGATACGCTCGGCTAGATGGTGAAACAGGTGGCGGGGCACCTGGGCGAGTCGGCCCTGGGTCTCGCGTTCGGCTTCGCTGGGGGCGCCGAACAGCAGCCACAGGTTGATGGCCATCGTCTGGGTCAGGTAGTGGTGCGCCTGTTCCGCGGAAACCACGGGATGAAGGTACTCGCCCTTGGCTACCGCCAGCAGGCGCAGCTCACTGAGTGTCTCGATCACCACCATGTTGGGATCGGCACTCTTCAATGCATGGGTGGTGAGGGTGGGAACCAGATACTGGGGGGTCTCCCAGTCGGAGCCGTCGAAGACGCCGGCCTGCTCCAGCCTCTGGGCGCGCGCCTCTACGGCGGCGGCACCGCCCTCCTGCAGCAGCACACGGCGTGCGGTATCGAGCACCCGGGGCAGCTTGCCGGGCTTGGCGAAGTCGCGCGCCTCTTCCAGCAGGGTGGTTGCCGCGTCGAGCTTCTCCAGCAGAAGCTGAAGCTTGGTATCGTCGGGTGGCGTGGTACCGCCACCCGCTTGAGTGTCGTCATGCGTTGTCACGCTGACTCCTTGTCGTCAGGTCGTCATGGCTTCCCATGACGCCTAGATCGTGCGAGGAAATCAAGCTAACGCCCTGATTGAGACCTCAGCTCAGACATAGAAATCGAGCTCTTCCAGGCTCTTGAGCAGCTCCTTCATGCGTGCCGCTTCGTCGCCCTTGAAGTAGACCAGCCCCCAGTGCGTGCCGAAGGCGGTGCGCTTGGTGACCGTTTCCTCCAGCGGCGGCGTGAGCTCGTGGGATTCGAAGTAGGGGTCGTCCTCGACCTCTTCGGGAATCTCCAGCTTGCTGACCACGCGAAGTCGCGGATATACCCCGAAACAGCCGGCGTAGCCATCGGCGTCCTCGATCTCCCTGGGGAAGAACTCGGCGACCTCTTCCGGCGTGCTCTTGGGGTCGAACACCAGCATCGATGCCTGGTAGGCATTGAAGCCGTAGACCCGCTCGAGCAGCTCGAAGACCTTGAAGCCCGGCGGCCGGTAGGCGACCTCGCCGAAGTACATCTCGCCGTCGTTGGTGACGAAGTACTCGGGGTGAATCAGGCCAAACTCGATATCGAAGGCCTTGATCAGCTTTTCGATCTGGGCGGTGATCTGGGGGCGGTACTTCTCCAGCTCCGGCGAGGCCGGCACAAACACCGAATAGCCCAGGGTCACGTACTCGGAGATATTGAGGAACACGATCTTGCCGTCATGGATCCACGCCTCCACGGCGAACTCCCAGCCGTCCAGGTGCGATTCCATCAGCACCGGGAACTCCTCCTCGGGGATGGTATCGACCTCGTCGGGAGTGCGGATCACGCGATGACCGAGACAGCCAGCCTTGTCAAAGGCCTTGAGGTGGATGGGGTCATTGGGGTCGCCGTCGAGCTTGAGCAGGGTCTGATTGACTCGCTTCAAAAAGCGGATGACGTCGTCCTTGTCGTGGGCTTCCTCGAAGATGCCGACGCGGATGCCGCCGAGCTGGGCGCGGCGTTTCATCAACGCCTTGTCGCGCAGCAGCAGCGACTGCCCGTAGAGGCGCGGGCTGTCGAGCAGCACCGAGTTGATCGCCCCGGCCCACTCCACGGTCTCCTCGAAGAGCGGGATGGCCACGTTGACGTCCATCTCCTTGAGCGTCTCGGCGATCTCCATGGAGCGGTCGTTCAGGCGCTCGAAGTTCCATGGCACGTAAGGAATATCATGCTTCTGGCAGTACTCCTCTGCCCAGTCGGGCGCCACCACGACATAGCGTCGGTCGAAGTTCTCGGCGGCTTCGATAGCGTTCAGGCTCCAGCCCAGCAGGGCGATATGCCCCTTGTTCGGATCCTTCTTCATGTGGCGCCTCCTGTTATTCGCGATGGTGACCCCTGCCTGTCATGCCGTGCAGTGATATTGACGGCATATAAGGTAAGGGTAGTCTTCATGCTACAGCATGCAGCGTTGGCCAACATCCCGAACGCGACCGTCACGCATCCTTGCCTGCGTCCGGTGGGGCTGTTATAGTGCGCATCCACTCGGCAAGACGTTGATCGATAACGTCAATCAGGTCGAGTTGGCATCGTCATGATGTCGTGCTGTGGTGGCCCCGTCGGTCCTCCCGCAACGCTAAACCGCAAACCCCGCCAGGCCCGGAAGGGAGCAACGGTAGTGGTGGACGCGTGTGCCGGGATGTGGCTGTCGGGGCCGCCTCCATTTCAGGCGGCCGAATCGCCTCGACATGTTCCTGGCTTCCTCCCTGGGCCTCGCCTGTTGTCTACCCCTGGTTTTCCTCTTCTTTAGGGTCCTCCTCTTTCCTCGTCTTCTTTTTCTTCGATTTGTGTCGCCTCAACGTTGCCTGTCGTGTGGCTGCCACCCTCTGCGTGGCCGATAAACGGTCGTTCGTTGGAAGGTCGTATTGGCCGCGGCCGCGAAGCGCGCTAAGGTGCAGCCTCGGCCTTTCCAAGGCTGTTCGATCCTGTCTCGATCGCAACAACTCATCAATACGAATAACTCATCAATACGAAGAAGAGGGAACATCATGATGCGGCGTCGAATTCTCTCCGCGGTGCTGGGCTCCATGCTGGTGGCCGGAGTGGCCCAGGCTGAGACCGTCAACCTGGGCATCACCCAGATCGTCGAGCACCCGGCCCTGGATGCCAGCCGCCAGGGAGCGCTGGATGAACTCGCCGAGCGCGGCTATGTGGAGGGCGAAAACCTCGAGGTCGACTTCCAGAATGCCCAGGGTGACACCTCCATCGCCGCTCAGATCGCGCGCAAGTTCGCCGGTGATCGCCCGGACCTGGTGCTGGCGATCAGTACGCCTTCGGCCCAGGCCGCGGCCTCGGCATTGCAGGATGACACCCCCATCGTCTTCACCGCCGTCACCGACCCGCTGATCGCCAAGCTGGTGAGCGACATGGAGGCCCCCGGCGCCAATATCACCGGGGTGGTGGATGCGCCCCCCCTGCAGGCGCAGCTGCAGCTGATCCGCGACATGTTCCCCGAGGCCAAGCGGCTGGGAGTGATCTATAACCCCGGTGAGGCAAACTCCGTCTCCCAGGCCGAGAAGCTCAATGCGATGGCGCCAGAGCTGGGGTTCGAGCTGGTCGAGGTGACCGCCTCGCGCACCTCCGAGGTGATGGGCGCCGCCCGCAGTCTGGCCGGTCGCGCCGATGCCATCTACGTGCCGGTGGACAACACCGTGGTCTCGGCCCTGGAGAGCGTGCTCAAGGTCGGCTACGACGCCGATATTCCGGTATTCACCGGCGACAACTCCTCCGTCGAGCGTGGCGCCCTGGCTTCGCTGGGCTTCAGCTACTACGACATGGGACGCCAGACCGGCGCGATGATCGCCGACATCCTGGGTGGCGAGAAGGCCGGTGATCTGCCGGTGGGCACCGTCGAGAAGCTCGAGCTGATCCTGAACCGAGATGCCGCCGAGCAGATCGGCTACGAGATCCCGGCCGAGTTCGAGGAACAGGCGGTCGAGATCTTCGAGTAATGAGCCTTATAGCCTTCCTGGGGGCCATCGAACTTGGCCTCATCTTCGGTTTCGTGGCGCTCGGTGTCTATCTCTCCTTTCGCGTTCTCGACTTTCCCGACCTGACCGTCGACGGCAGCTTCCCTCTGGGGGCTGCCGTGGCGGCGGTATGGATCGTGGGCGGCGGCAACCCCTGGGTGGGAACCGCCCTGGCGGTGGTCGCCGGTGCCATGGCCGGCACGGTGACCGCCTGGATGGCGGTGAAGCTCAAGATCCTCAATCTGCTGGCCTCGATCCTGTCGATGATCGCGCTCTACTCGATCAACCTGCGGGTGATGGGGCGACCCAACATCGCGCTGCTGACCGATGACACCATCTTCACGCCGCTGGAGTCGCTGCCGTTCAGCCGCTATGTCGTCTTCCCGCTGGCGATCCTCGCCGGCCTGGCGGTGGTGACGGTCCTGCTCAACCGTTTCCTCAACAGCGAGGTGGGGCTCGCCATGCGTGCCACCGGCGAGAACGCGCGCATGGCCTCTGGCAACGGCATCAACACCTCGGTGATGGTGCTCTCCGGCATGGCGCTCTCCAACGCCCTGGTGGCGCTGGGAGGTGCGCTGTTCGCCCAGAGCCAGGGCAGCGCCGACGTGACCATGGGGGTGGGTACCATCGTGGTGGGGCTGGCGGCGGTCATCGGTGGTCAGTCGCTGATCCCCGGGCGCACCATCCTGATGGCTACCCTGGCGTGCATCTTCGGCTCCATCCTCTATCGCCTGATGGTGGCGGTGGCGCTCAATGCCGACTTCATCGGCCTCAAGGCCCAGGATCTCAACCTGGTGACGGCTCTGCTGGTCGGCTTCGCGCTGGTGCTGCCGCGGTTCAAACGCAAGAGGCGTGTCGCATGATCGAACTTCAGGATATCCACGTCACCTTCAATCCCGGCACGCCGCTCGAGAATCACGTGCTCAAGGGGATCGACCTGGTCATCGATGAGGGGGAGTTCGTCACCGTGATCGGTGGCAATGGTGCGGGCAAGTCGACGCTGCTCAATGTGCTGGCCGGGGAGGTAATCGCCCAGCCGGGGCGGGTGCTGATCGGCGGGCGCGATGTCACGCGGCTGTCGGCCTTCAAGCGCGCCGATCTGGTGGCGCGGGTCTACCAGGATCCGCTGGCCGGCACCTGCGGCACTCTGACCCTCGAGGAGAACATGGCGCTGGCCTTCGCTCGTGGGCGGCGCCGGCGACTGGGGCGTGCCCTGGACGGAGGCCTGCGCAGCCGCCTGCGCGACAACTTGGCGCGCCTGGGGCTGGGGCTGGAGGATCGCCTCCACGACAGCATCGGGCTGCTCTCCGGCGGGCAGCGCCAGGCGGTCAGCCTGCTGATGGCGGCACTGCAGCCCATGGAGATTCTGCTTCTCGACGAGCATACCGCGGCCCTGGATCCGAGAATCGCCAGCTTCGTGCTGGAGCTCTCCGCCGACATCATCCGCGAGCAGCGCCTCACCGCGCTGATGGTCACCCACAGCATGCGCCAGGCGCTGGATGTGGGACACCGCACCATCATGATGGATCAGGGCGAGGTGGCATTCGACGTCAAGGGCGAGCAGCGGGCCGGGCTTCAGGTGCCCGACCTGCTCAAACTATTCGAGCGTGCCCGCGGTGAGCAGGTCGACGACGATTCGCTGCTGCTGGGCTGAAGGGGAGGTGCCATGCGTATCTATCACTCCGAAATGAGCAAAGCGCGTCGCGCCCGGACCGAGCTCGATGGCGGCCAGTTGGTGCCGCCCTGGGAGTGCCCGGAGCGGGTCGACATGATCCTTGAGGGCCTGTGTAAGGCGGGGTTCACCGAGATAGTCGAGCCGGCCGAGCATGGCCTGGCACCGGTGCTGGCGGTTCACGATGCCGACTACGTCGACTTTCTGGCGACCTGCTGGGACGACTGGCAGGCGCTGGGGCGCGAAGGGGAGGCGATCGCCTGGATCTGGCCGACTCGCACGATGCCGGGGCGGCGAATCCCCAGCTGTGTCGACGGGCGCCTGGGCCACTATGCCCTGGGGGCGGACACTTCGATCTGCGGCGGCACCTTCGAGGCGGCCCAGGCCAGCAAGGATGTGGCGCTCTCGGCCCTGGACCATGTGCTGGCCACAGGCGAGCCGGCCTTCGGCCTGTGTCGTCCGCCGGGGCACCATGCCGCCGTCGATCAGTTCGGCGGCTACTGCTTCTTCAACAATGCCGCGGTGGCCGCTCAGCGGGCGCTGGATGCGGGTTTGTCGCGAGTCGCCATTCTCGACGTGGACTTCCACCACGGCAACGGCACTCAGCAGATCTTCGAGCAGCGCAGCGATGTGCTGTTCGTGTCGATCCACGGCGATCCCATGACCTGCTTCCCCTATTTCATGGGCCACGCCGACGAGGTGGGGGAGGGTGAGGGGGCGGGCTATACCGTCAACTATCCTCTGCCGGAGGGCACGGGTGCCGAGGTATGGTTCCATGTGCTCGAGGCCGCCAAGGAGCGCATCCGTGAAACGGGCTGTGAGCTGCTGATCGTGTCGCTCGGGGTGGACACCTTCGAGGGCGACCCGATCAGCGCCTTCAAGCTGAGCAGCGACGACTTCATCGAGATGGGGCGCCGCCTGGCGGCCCTGGGTCTGCCGACCCTGTTGTTGATGGAGGGCGGTTATGCGGTGGAAGAGATCGGTGTCAACGTGGCCAATGTGCTGAGTGGCATGACGTCAGGGGCTGTCGAGCGGGGTTAGGCCCGCTCGCTCTGTGCCTGCCGGCCGTGCTGGCGCCGCTGCACCTGCATGGCGTCCATGCGTGACTTGAGGGCGCTCTGGGTGGCCTGCAGCGCCTCGACCCGTATTTCCGCCTTGGTGGCGCGCTGCAGGGCCTCCTGGGCATGCTTCTGGGCCTCCTGCCTGGAGCGCTCTGCGGCATCCAGGCGCGCCTTCTGCTCGGCGCGCATCTCGGTGATCTCCTGGCGCTGGCGGGCACGCTCCTCCTGCATCTCCTGCTTGAGCTGAGCGATCTGCTCGGTCTTTTCGCGTGCCTGCTCGAGGGCGCCATCGCGCTGGCTCTCGGCCACCGCCTGGGCGCGCTCGGCCTTGATGCGCTCCTCCTCGCTGGCGCGGGTCCCGCGCTCGGCGGTCAGACGCGCCTGCTGTGCCTCCTCCAGCTGTTCGCGCAGCAGGGCCACCTGCTGGCGCTGCTCGGCGAGTGTCTGCTGGGCCTGGCGGGCCAGTTGCCGTTCACGCTCCAGCTTGTCGCGCAGGCTGTCACGCTCGGCCAGCAGGGTGCTGGCGCGCTCATCGGCAATCTGCCCGGCGCGTTCGGTGGCCTCGAGCCGTTGTGCCAGTTCGTGGTTACGCCTTTCGAGGGCCTCGCCGGCCTCGGCCAGGGTCGTGGCGTCGGCGCGCGCCTCATCGGCCAGGCGTCGACCCTCGGCCAGCCCGGTGTTGGCATGGGTCGCCAGCTCGCGCTCCAGGGCGTCGATCAATGCCGCGGGAAGGCGTGGAGCCGAGGGTTCGGGCACGCTGCGGGTATCACGCCAGGCGCTGAGGTGGCGCTGGACGATATTGGGTGAGCCGGTGCCGAGCAGCTCCAGCACCCGTTGCAGGGTGGGTTCGGCGCCGCGGTGTTCGAGGTTTTCGGCCGCGGCGACGACCTGCTCGTAGGTAAGCGATGAGGTGGTGGGTACGCTATCGCGAGATGGGTTCATGGCATCGTCGTCCCTGTAATGATCCATGAGGGCCACACTAGCACAGCCCCACGGCTCCGGGCAGCGAAGGGCCGCAGATAGCAATACCGCTCAAGGCTGTTCCGGCGACAGGCCGTCGAGGGGGCGCTACAAGTACTTCCTTGTAGGCTACCTCGGCCATCCCTGGTCCTCGGACCCCCTCTTCGACCTGCCCCCGGCGCCTTTCACTATCACCCTGTCTGTTACCGCGATAGTCCTGCTGGGCAGCGCGGCTCGCTTTCCGCGGCGCCCCCTGGACGCTAGAATGAGCGCTTCATGCCGGCGTTGCCGGCCTCCGTTTTCCCGCAAGGATATCGCGCCGCATGAGCTATCAGGTTCTGGCCCGCAAGTGGCGACCGCGCACCTTCCATGAGCTGGTCGGTCAGGAACATGTCCAGCGTGCGCTGGTCAATGCGCTGGATCAGGGGCGGCTGCACCACGCCTACCTGTTTACCGGCACCCGCGGTGTGGGCAAGACCACCCTGGCGCGAATACTCGCCAAGTGTCTCAACTGTACCGCCGGCGGCCGAGGTGACGAGGGGGTGACTTCCACTCCCTGTGGCGAGTGTGACAGCTGTCTGGCCATCGACGAGGGGCGCTTCGTCGACCTGATCGAGGTGGATGCCGCCTCGCGTACCAAGGTGGAGGACACCCGCGAGCTGCTCGATAACGTGCAGTATGCGCCGACTCAGGGGCGCTACAAGGTGTACCTGATCGATGAGGTGCACATGCTCTCCACCAGCAGCTTCAACGCACTGCTCAAGACGCTGGAGGAGCCACCGCCCCATGTGAAGTTCCTGCTGGCCACCACCGATCCGCAGAAGCTGCCTCCCACGGTGCTGTCACGCTGCCTGCAGTTCACCCTCAAGCATATGCCGCCGGAGCGCATCGTCGACCACCTCGGCAAGGTGCTCGCGGCCGAGTCGGTGCCCTTCGAAGAGAGCGCCCTGTGGTTGCTCGGTCGGGCCGCCGAGGGGTCCATGCGCGATGCCATGAGCCTGACCGACCAGGCCATCGCCTTCGGTCAGGGTCGGGTCGAGCATGCCGACGTGGCCGCCATGCTGGGCACCCTGGATCAGCACCATGTGCTGGCCCTGATCGAGGCGCTGGCCGATGTGGATGCCGCTCGACTGCTCACCGAAGTGGGCAACCTGGCCGAGCATGCCCCGGACTTCGCCGGCGTGCTCGACGAGGTGACCGGCGTACTGCATCGGCTGGCCATCGCCCAGATGGTGCCCGAGGCCCTGGATAACGCCCAGGGCGATCGCGAGGCGCTGCTGGCTCTCGCCTCGCGGTTTACCGCCGAGGATGTGCAGCTCTATTACCAGATCGGCATCCAGGGGCGTGGCGACATGGCCAGTGCACCGGATCTACGTACCGCGCTCGAGATGACCCTGCTGCGCATGCTGGCCTTCCGTCCCCAGGGCGTGCCGAGGCCGGCAACGACGCCGCTGCCGCTGCGCGGCAACTCCGAGGGGGCCCCGCCCCAGGGGGGCGACGCCCCGCCTGCCGGTAGTCAGGAAGCCGGGGGCAAGGCCGAGGGCGCGACACCGTCATCCACGCCCTCCACGCCCTCCACAGCCCCGGCACCCGAGGCGCCTCGCCATCCTTCGCCGTCGAACGAGCCCCCTGCCGAGCCGTCGGCGCCACCGCCGCCATGGGTCGAGGCAGAGCCTTCGCCTGAACCGACCCCCCCTGCGGCATCGGAGGCGCCGTCACCGGCTGAGCCCGCTCCTGCAGCGCCTTCGCCCGGGGCGGAAGGGCCATCCACGGTCTCGCGGCCTGCCGAGCCTCATTCGATGGAACAGGAGGCGACCCCGCCGGGCGAAGCGGAACCGGAGCCGGTCTCGGTTCCCGTTGCCGAGGAACCCGACCCGGCAGCGGTGTCAAACGAGACGAATGGTCACTTCAGCCACTCGGACTGGCTGGCGTGCTTCGAGACGCTGGGTCTGGGTGGGCTGACGCGCAACCTGGCCGCCGGCTGTGTGGTGGAGGAGGATGATGGCGAGCGGCTGCGGCTGCGCCTCGACCCGACGCTCTCCGCCATGCGCGCCGAGATCCATATCGAGCGCATGCAGCAGGCCCTGGCCGAGCACGGCGTCACGCGGCGGCTGGAGGTCGAGGAGGGCGAGATCCCGGCGAGTGTCGAGACACCTCGTCAGCAGGCCGAGCGTCTGGCCGCGCAGCGCCACGCCAGGGCGGTTGAGGCGCTGGGCAGTGACCCCCATGTACAGCAACTTCAGCGGGCCTTCGGGGCTCGCCTGATCGAGTCCACGGTGAAACCCGCCGGCGACCTACACTAGACGACTACTTACGCTATTAGACGACAAGAGAGGACACACCATGTTCAACAAGGGTGGAATGGGCAACATCATGAAGCAGGCCCAGGAGATGCAGGAGAAGATGCAGCGGGTCCAGGAGGAGATCGCTCGTGCCGAGGTGCTGGGCGAGGCGGGGGCAGGCATGGTCAAGGTCACCATGAACGGCCGTCACGACGTCAGCAAGGTGGATATCGACCCCAGCGTCATGGAAGAGGACAAGGAGCTGCTGGAGGATCTGCTGGCCGCTGCGGTGAATGATGCCGTTCGCAAGGTCGAGGCCAACTCCAAGGCCAAGATGTCCGAAGTCACCGATGGCATGAATCTGCCGGCCGGTTTCAAGATGCCGTTCTGATGAGCTTCTCCCCCCTCATCGAGCAACTGATGGAGTCGCTGCGGGTGCTGCCCGGCGTGGGGCCCAAGACCGCCCAGCGCATGGCCATGCACCTGCTGGAACGCGATCGCGACGGCGGTCGGCGGCTCTCCTCGGTGCTCGACGACGCCCTGGCACGAGTCGGCTACTGCCGGCGCTGTCGAACGCTCACCGAGGACGATGTGTGCCGGCTGTGCGCGAGTCCACGACGTGACGACGACCTGCTCTGCGTGGTGGAGTCGCCCGCCGACCAGCTCGCCATCGAGGAAGCCGGCGGCTATCGCGGCCGCTACTTCGTGCTGCATGGCCACCTTTCGCCCCTGGACGGTATCGGTCCCGAGGATCTGGGGCTCGACCGGCTCGAGACCAGAGTCGGCGAGGAGGGGGTCGAGGAGGTCATCCTGGCCACCAACCCCACGGTCGAGGGGGAGGCCACGGCCCACTATATCGCCGCGCAGCTCACCGCCCACGGGGTTCGCCTGTCGCGCCTCGCCTACGGCGTGCCCATGGGTGGCGAGCTGGAGTATGTCGACGGTGGCACCCTGAGTCGCGCCTTCAATGGTCGCCTGCCGTTCCGGAGCGAGTGAGCCTGCGCTCGATTGCTCCACCCCATTCAACACTGCCGGAACCCCGATGCCCCTGACCCCCGAGATACACTGGATCGATACCCCCGAGGCGCTGGATGCCGCCTGTGAGGCGGTGAGTAATGACGATGTCATCGCCCTGGATACCGAGTTCTTTCGCGAGAACACCTTCTACCCGGTGCCGGCGCTGATTCAATTTTCCGCCGGCGGCGTGGCCTGGCTGGTGGATCCCCAGGCCGTGACATGTACCGCCGCCTTTCGGCGTCTGCTGGCCGAAGGGCCGCTCAAGCTGCTGCACGCCGCCAGCGAGGACCTGGAGGTCTTCACGCGCTGGGCCGGTGTGACGCCGCGCCCGCTGGTGGATACCCAGGTCGCCCAGGGCCTTTTGGGCGACAATCCCGGCATGGGCTATCAGAAGCTGGTGGAGCACTGGGTCGGCGAGACCCTGCCCAAGGACGAGACCCGCTCCGACTGGCTGGTACGTCCGCTCTCGGAGACCCAGCTGCAGTATGCCGCCCTGGATGTGGTCTATCTGGTGCAGGTATGGGAGCAGCAGCGCCTCGAGCTCGAGCGATTGGGGCGTAGCGAGTGGCTTCAGGCCGATGGTGAGGCGATGCTGGCCCAGGCCGAGCGCAGCGTCGAGGCCGATGGGCAGTGGTATCTGCGCCAGCGTCAGCTGTGGCGCCTGGCACCGCGCCAGATCGAGGCCTACCGGCGGATGACCATCTGGCGCGAAGGCGAGGCCCGCGCTCGCAATCTGCCCAGGGGGTGGCTGGTGCATGACCGAGTACTGTTCGCGATCGCCGAGGCGATGCCCCGGAATCGCCATGAGCTGGCGCGGATCGAAGGTGTCAAGCCGAGTCTGGTCAAGCGCGACGGCGACACCCTGCTGGCGCTGGTGGCCGAGGCGCAGCACCTTGATGAGACCGAGCTCCCCGGCGAGCTGCCATCGCCCATGGAGCCCGAGTTCAAGCGTGGCATCAAGACGCTGAAGAAGGTGGTGAATGCCGAGGCCGAGGCGCTGGGTGTGGCCCCGGAGGTACTGATGCGTCGCCGCGACCTGGAGGCCCTGCTGGTGGCCCACCTGGAAAGGAGTCACCCGCCGCTGCCGACGGGGTGGCGCGGTGAACGCCTGAACACGGGGTTGATGAAGGCCCTGGAGGAACTACCGAGATGAGTGATGACCGGATGTCCGGCGACCGCCTGCTGTGCCAGGTCTTCAAGAGTTCGCGCAAGGAGGAGATGTATCTCTATGTCGACAAGCGCGAGGGCACGGAGCGCGTTCCCGGCCCCCTGCTGGAGCGTTTCGGCAAGCCGGTACCGGCCATGACGCTGATCCTCAGTCCCGAGAAACGGCTGGGGCGTGCCAGTGCCGTGGAGGTGATGCAGGCGATCCGTGACAACGGCTTCTACCTGCAGATGCCCCCAGCCAAGGAGGAGTATCTGCTGGACCTCTACCGCACTCCAACCCAGGCGCGTTACTGACCCGATGTGACCGTCGCCGCGGAGGAAACAACATGCGAGAACGTTTCTGGGAGCACTACCCCCTCGAAGAGCTGACCGCCGAGGAGTGGGAGGCGCTCTGTGACGGGTGCGGTCAGTGCTGCCTGCTCAAGTTCCAGGATGACGAGTCCGGCGAGCTGGCGGTGCTCAACCTGGCGTGCGAGCTGCTGGATATCCAGAGCTGCCGCTGCAGCGACTATCCCAATCGCCTGGAGCGGGTGCCGGAGTGCACCCGGCTGACGCCGGAGCGAGTGGACGAATTTCGCTGGCTACCGCGCTCCTGCGCCTATCGGCGGGTCGCCGAGGGCCGCAAGCTGGCCGCCTGGCATCCGCTGATCAGCGGTGATCCGGAGCGCGTTCATCGCAAGGGCGTCAGCGTACGCAGCTTTGCGGTCAGCAGCAGAGGGGTCCCCGAGGAGCACTACGAAGACCATATCATCGCGATCCTGCCCATCGACGGCTGACGTCGCCAGCCCACCCCTCCCTTCAGCGGGGATGCCGCCTTCACTGCATGCCTGTGACGCCTCGCCGATGGGCGTTCAGGCCCCTCATCTTGCACCCTCGTTTTATGCCCTCGTTATATGGCGCCGACCACCGGCGGGAACTATCCTTGATATGTGTAACAGATTGTTTTAGGCATGGGCATATTTGCCCAACGCATGACGCCGCTTATCGAGAGGTGCGGGGTCGGGGGGATCGAACATGAAAGGCTTCAGGAAACTAGCGTTGGTCATGGCGGTGGGTGCCCTGGCCTCGTCCGGCGTTGCGGCGCAATCCTCTTCATGGAGCGGCGATCCGCTCAGTGATGACGAGATGGCGGAGATGTTCAATGACCTCATGAATGAGGGCCGCGTGCTCGACAACCAGGAGATGGCGCAGCTGCAGTCGTGGCTGCCGACGCGGCTGAGTCCCGAGCAGTTGTTGCTACTCTATCCGCCGAGCGCTGGAGACCAGGAAACGGATATGTCCGGCGCTCGCGACGGAGGTGAGGGTGTGTTGGTTGCCAGCAACGACGGCTCCGACGATGGAACGGACGACGGCTCCGATGATGGAGCGGACGACGGCAGCGACGATGGAACGGACGATGGCTCCGACGATGGAACGGACGACGGCTCCGATGATGGAACGGATGACGGCTCCGATGATGGAACGGACGACGGCTCCGATGATGGAACGGACGACGGCTCCGACGATGGCTCCGACGATGGATCGGATGACGGATCCGATGGCGGCACTGATGGTGGGGGCGGAGGTGGTGGTCCCGGCGGTGGCTCCGGCGGCGGTTCGGGTGGTGGTTCCGGCGGTGGCTCGGGTGGCGGTTCCGGCGGCGGCTCGGGTGGCGGCTCGGGTGGCGGTTCCGGCGGCGGCTCGGGTGGCGGCTCGGGTGGTGGCTCCGGCGGCGGTTCGGGTGGCGGTTCCGGCGGCGGTTCGGGTGGCGGCTCCGGCGGCGGCTCGGGTGGCGGTTCCGGCGGCGGTTCGGGTGGCGGTTCGGGTGGCGGTTCCGGCGGCGGCTCGGGTGGTGGTTCCGGCGGTGGCTCGGGTGGTGGTTCTGGCGGCGGCTCGGGTGGCGGTTCGGGTGGCGGCTCGGGTGGTGGTTCCGGCGGTGGCTCGGGTGGTGGTTCCGGCGGCGGCTCGGGTGGCGGTTCCGGCGGCGGCTCGGGTGGCGGTTCCGGCGGCGGCTCGGGTGGTGGTTCCGGCGGCGGCTCGCGTGGCGGTTGATTGCGCGCCACTCACCTCATACAGGTGTCACAGGGACCCGGCCTCGGCCGGGTCCTCGCCGTCAGGGCGCTGTCCTCAAGGCATCATGCCTCCTGATCTGCCAGCCCCAGCGCCCAGAGAATAAAGGCGTCCTGGCGGGCACCATCGTGCCACGCCTTGAAGCGCCCGGAGGCCCCACCGTGGCCGGCGGCCATATCGGAACGCAGCAGCACCGGCCCGCGAGCGCTGCCCAGCTCGGTGAGTCGGGCATAGAGCTTGGCCGGCTCCCAGTAGGGGACCCGGGTGTCGTGCCAGCTGCCCTGCAGGAACAGCGCGGGGTAGGGGGCCGCGGCGAGGTTGTCCAGTGGTGAATAGTCGGCGATGCGCCGGCGGACAGCGACGTCCGCCGGGTTGCCCCACTCGGTATATTCGGCGGTGGTCAGTGGCAGGTCGGGGTTCTCCATGGTGCGCAGCACGTCCACGAAGGGGACGTCGAGCACTGCTGCACAGAATGCCTGCGGCGCCAGGTTGAGGCTGGCGCCCACCAGCAGGCCGCCGGCGCTGGCTCCATAGGCGGCGATACGCTCGCCGTCGCTGATGCCATGCTCCACCAGGGCGTCACGTGCCGCCAGAAAATCGTGGAAGCTGTTGGCCTTGTGTGCCAGCTTGCCGGCCAGGTACCAGGGTTCGCCGCGGTCACCGCCGCCCCGGACATGGGCCACGGCGAAGGCCACGCCGCGGGAGAGCAGCTCCAGGCGAGCCACCGAGAACCAGGGGTCGAGCACCTCCCCGTAGGCGCCGTAACCGTAGAGCAGGGTCGGAAGAGGGTGGCCGACCCGGTCGGCTCGCATTACCACCGAGACGGGGATGCGCTCCCCGTCGTGGGAGATGGCCCACAGCCGTTCACAGGCGAGCTGCTCGGGCTTGAGGTCGCCGTGAACGGGCTGCTGCTTGAGCAGGCGACGCTCGCCGCTGTCGAGGTCGAGCTCCACCCAGCTCGCCGGCAATATGAAGGACTCCTCGCACAGGCGCAGGCGACGACTATCGAAGTGGGGAGCATCGCCGAGTGCCAGGCTGCAGGGCGTCTCCGGCAGCGGCAGGCGCTCGTCTCGGGTCGCGAGATGTTCGGAGTCGAGCTCCATGACCCGCAGATGTACCTGGGCCTGGTCATGGTCGCGCTCGGTGATCACCATACCCCAGCTGAAGGCATCGATTCCCTCCAGGGTGTGATGGTCGCGATGGGGAATCAGCGGCTGCCAGCATCCGGTATCGGCGGCCACCTCGAGAGATGTCTCGGGCACTCTGTCGAGCCGAAAATGGGGGGCGCCGCGGTTGTGCAGCAGGTAGAAGTGGCCGGGGCGGTGGTCCAGCGCGAGTTCCACGCCGCTCTCGCGGGGGCGGAAGCAGCGCGGCGGTGTGGCCGGCGCCCGGGCCGGTATCAGGTGGCACTCGCTGGTATCCTTGGAGGCGCTCTCCAGCACCAGCCACTCCCGGGAGCGTGTCTTGCCCAGTCCCAGCCAGAACTCGGGGTCCTCCTCGCGCAGTACCAGAACCGGCTCGTCCGCCACCCCCTCGTCCAACCCCAGGCGCCATATGCTCTCGGGACGCTGGGTCGCGTCATGGCGGGTGAACAGCAGGGTGACGTTGTCCTCGGCCCAGCTCAGCTCGGCGCCGATATCCTCCAGCAGGCGTACGGGGGCTCCATCGGGCAGCCGGACCAGGAAGAGGTCGAACCTCTCGTCGCCGGTGGTGTCTTCGGTCCACGCCAGCCAGCGCTCGTCCGGGGACAGGGCCATGTCGCCGAGCTCGAGGAAGTCGTGGGCCGCGGCACGCGCCTCCAGATCGAGGAAGGGCGCGGCGCGGTCGGGCTCGCCGTTGGGGTGGCGCCACCACACCGGGTAGTCGGCGTCGGCCGCGGTCTCGCTCCAGTAGGTGTAGTGGTCCAGTGGGGTGCGCAGGCCATGCACGGCAAGCTCGCGACGCGCGAGGTGGCCGTGGTAGAGCCGTTCCACCAGCGACTCCAGGGGACTGAACCAGGCATCGCACTCGGCATTGGCGGCCTCAAGGAAGTCGGTGACTCCCGAGTCCTCGCGCTGCTCCAGCCAGTGCCACTCGGGGTCTTCTGGACGGCGGAAGCGGGAGGCCGGGGAGGCAGTGGGGTGCTCAAGACGCTGTGGCGGCTGTGCTTTCATGGCGCGGGATGTACCATACTCGGATAAGTGAAAAGTGAGGTGGCAATGCCTATTACCGAATCGATGAGCCTACTATGGCTGAGCTACGGCGTCTTGTCGCTGGTGATACTGCTCACCGGCTACCTGGGGCTGGCTTTCCTGCCAAGACTGCTGAGGCTGCCGATCACCTGGCTGGTGGCCGGTGTGATGTGGATGCCAGCGCGTTTTCAGCTCCCGCTGCTTGAGGAGGGAGATGTCTACACTGGTTTCGCCCCGGCGGTGGTCGTGGCGACCGTGGCCTTTCTCGAACGCAACAGCGAGGCGCTGATGCCGGCCCTTATCCTGACGCTTCTGGGTGCCGGGCTGGGGATGCTCTTCGGACTGTTGCTGTGGTGGCGAGGCAGGCGCCCCAGCAAGCCGGTTACCCGGGAAGAGCATGAGAGTGAGAATAAGGCGGCTGATGGTCCGCGTGGTGCCGTACGGCGGGAGCCGGTGATCGGCCAGGAGTGATCGTCGAACCAGGGGTGATCGAATAAGGAGGCCGGGATGGCCAGCAGAGTCCGGGGCAGGGCAGGGCGCATGGGCACCAGGCTGGTGCTCACCTTCCTGTGTGCACTGGCTCCCGCCGTGCTGGCACAGCCGGTCGGGGACCGCCCCGAGGTACGAGTGATCATCGACGTATCGGGCAGCATGCGCGCCAACGATCCGGATCGTCTCCGGGCCAGCGCCCTCGAGCTGCTGGTATCGCTGCTGCCCGAGGGCACCTCCGCCGGTGTCTGGACCTTCGGCGAGACGGTGGCCAACCCATTGCCGTCGGGTGAGGTGAATGCCGACTGGCGGCGACGGGCTCAGGCGCTGGGACCCGCGCTGGCAGGCGTGCAGCCCTATACCGATATCGAAGCCGCGGTGCGCCGCGCCGCGGCGCCTGCTGCCGAGGGCTGGCGCCACCTGGTCCTGCTGACCGATGGGGTGATCGACCTGCCCCCAGCGCGAGGCTCCAAGCCCGAGGTGGATGTGGCCTCGCGTCGGGAGTTGCTCGACGAACTGGCGGTGGAGCTTGCCGATTCCGGGGTGGTCGTGCACGCCATCGCCTTCTCCGATCAGGCCGATATGGCCCTGGTAGAGTCGCTTTCCCGTACCACCGGTGGTCTGCCCGCCCCGGTCGCGTCTCCCGAGAGTCTGCTCGTCGCCTTTCTGGATATCGTCGAGCGCATCTTTCCCACCGACCGTATTCCTCTGGAGGACGGGCGCTTTCATATAGAGCCGGGTGTCGAGGCCTTCTCGGCGCTGCTCTTCCACGCCCCCGATGCCGAGCCGCTGGTGCTGGTGGGGCCGCAGGGCCGCGAGTATCGCGCCACCACACCGCCCGCAGGGGGGCGCTGGAAGGTGGAGCCGCGCTTCGATCTGCTGAGAGTGCCCGACCCTATGTCCGGCGAGTGGCGTGTCGAAGGCGAGGTTGTCGAGCAGAGTCGCATCGGCGTCACGTCGGCGCTGGCCCTGCGTACCGGAGTGCTGCCGGCCACGGCCTTCCTGGGCTTCCCGTTGCCGATAGAGGCCTGGCTCGAGAGGAACGGGATGCCCTACACAGACGAGCTCGAGGGGCTCTCGTTGCGTGCCGACCTCGCCGCCGCCGATGGTACGGTGCGGGGCACGACACGACTCGCCCGCGACGGCGAACGCTTTCGTGGCGAGCTGCCAGCCCCCGTCCAGGCGGGTAGCGCGCGCCTGGTGATCACGGCCGAGGCCGAGGGGATGGTCCGCCAACGCAGCCAGGCGATCAACCTGCTGGCCCCTCTCGAGGCCATCCATCAGCCCGAGTCGCGGCGCGTGGTGCTGAGCGCTCGCCATCCCGAGCTGGCTCATCACAACACGCGCCCCTGGGCGGAGCTGGCCGGGGAGCGCCTCGAGGCCGAGCCCCAGGGCGAGCGGCGTTGGGTGATCGCCCTGCCCGAACTGGATGACAGCGTCAGTCGCCCCCTGAAGCTGGGCGCCGATGTGCGCCTGGAGCAGCAGACTCATCGGCTGCGTCTGCCACCACTGATGCTGTTTGCCGACTCTGCCACCGGCCTCGACCTGGCCAGTGGGCGCGGCGAGCTCTCGGCCGAGCGCTTCCACCAGGACCTGGCCGCCGGTCATGGGAGAGACGAGGCTGGTGGTGTCGTCGAACGGTTCATTGTGGCTATCAATGAAGGGGTCGCGTCCGGGATTGATCAGTGGCGCACCAGCTGGCAGCCGCGGCTAGCGGTGCTGGCCGCCAGGCCGCTGGTCTGGGCGCTGGTCGGCGGCACTGTTCTGATAGTGATGCTGCTGTTCGTGTTACGCGGTCGTCGCCAGCGGCGGCGTCCTGCCCATCGGGAGGATCCCCATGTGTGAACTGTTGGGCATGAGTGCCAATGTGCCGACCGACATCTGCTTCAGCTTTACCGGTTTCCTGCACCGGGGCGGGGGCACCGGGCCGCATCGCGACGGCTGGGGGATCGCCTTCTATGAGGAGGGCGGCTACCGCGACTTTCGCGACCCGCACCCCTCGGTGCGCTCGCCCATCGCGCGCCTGATCTGTGACTATCCGATCAAGTCCCATATCGTGATCAGCCATATTCGCCAGGCCAATGTGGGGCAGGTGCGGCTCGCCAATACCCACCCGTTTGTTCGCGAGATGTGGGGACAGCCGTGGTGCTATGCCCATAACGGCCAGCTCGATGGGTGGCAGTCGCTGCCGCTCTCCTTCTATCGCCCGGTAGGGGGGACCGACAGCGAGCACGCCTTCTGCTGGTTGCTGGGCGAGCTGCGCCGCGGCTTCCCTAAGCGCCCCGAGAACGCAGAGCAACGCCAGGCCTTGTGGCGCTTGCTCCATGAGCTATGCGAACGGCTCCGGGGGTTGGGGGTATTCAATCTGCTGCTGGCCGATGGTGACTATCTCTACACCTACTGCTCCACCAAGCTGGCCCATATCACCCGGCGTGCCCCTTTTGGCAGTGCGAGCTTGTCGGATGCCGAGCTGACGGTAAATTTCGCCGAACATACCACCAGCCGCGATATTGTCTCGGTGATCGCCACCGAGCCGCTGACCGATAACGAGGCCTGGGAGCGGATGGCGCCCGGCGAGCTGCTGGTATGGCGAGATGGTCAGATCCAGGCTCGCCTTGGTCATCGCGATGAGGCATGCAACGCACCAGGTCAAGAATTTAAACAAGAGTTTTAATCAATCGTTTTGCAGCGCGACAGGCACGGTAGTAAGGTAGCCTCGAGACAACAAGAAGCGTCGATGTCATATCGTCGATACTGTGGAGACACGTGATGAGTGAACATGCCCACGCCCCCATTCTCGAAGGCCCCGAGCTTAAAGGCATGGAGGCGTATCGATCGGTTACCGATATCTTTCACACGGCGGTGGGCAAGTATGCCGACAAGCCTGCCTTCAGTTGCATGGGGCAGACGCTGAGCTTCGCCGACCTGGAGCGTCTCTCGGGTGACTTCGCAGCCTGGCTACAGCATGAGACCACCCTGCAGCCAGGCGATCGCATCGCCATCCAGCTGCCCAATCTGCTGCAGTTTCCGGTGGCGGTGTTCGGCGCCATGCGCGCCGGCCTGGTGGTGGTCAACACCAACCCGCTCTACACCGAGCGCGAGATGGCCCACCAGTTCAAGGACTCGGGCGCCAAGGCGATCGTGATCCTCGCCAACATGGCGGACAAGCTCGAGAAGATCCTGGAGCGCACCGATATCCGGCACGTGGTGGTGACCGAGCTTGCCGATCTGCATGGCTTTCCCAAGCGACCGCTGATCAACCTGGCGGTCAAGCACCTCAAGAAGCTGGTGCCGGCCTATCGGCTTCCCGGCCATACGCCGCTGCGCCAGGCCCTCAAGGCAGGAAGCGCTCGTCAGCACCGCGAAGTGGAGCGGGAGCTCGATGATGTGGCCGCACTGCAGTACACCGGGGGGACCACGGGCCTGGCCAAGGGCACCATGCTGACCCATCGTAACCTGGTGGCCAACATGGTTCAGGCCGGTCAGGCCATCGGCCCGGGTCTCGAACACGGCAAGGAGGTGGTGATCGCGCCCCTGCCGGTCTATCACATCTATACCTTTACGGTGAACTGCCTGTTTCTGATGGAGACCGGCAACCATTCGCTGTTGATCACCAACCCCAGGGATCTGCCGGGCTTCGTGAAGGAGCTGCGCGAGGTACCCTTCACCGCCTTCATCGGCCTCAACACCCTGTTCAATGCCCTGTGCAACCGCGAGGATTTCCGCTCCCTGGACTTCTCTCGCCTGCACCTGACCATCTCCGGCGGCATGGCCCTGACCAGGACAGTAGCCGAGCGTTGGAAGGAGGTCACCGGCTGCGAGATTGCCGAAGGCTACGGGCTTACCGAGACCTCCCCGGTGGTCAGCTTTAACCCCGTCGACGCGATACAGCTTGGGACCATCGGCAAGCCGGTTGCGGGCACCCGGGTCAAGGTGGTGGATGCCGATGGCAATGACCTGGCCTTCGGGGAGCCGGGTGAGCTCTGTGTTCAGGGGCCCCAGGTCATGAAGGGGTACTGGAACCGTGATGACGAGACCGCCCAGGTGATCGATGCAGAGGGCTGGTTCCATACCGGGGATATCGCCGTGCTGCAGGAAGATGGCTATATCCGCATCGTCGACCGCAAGAAGGACATGATTCTGGTCTCGGGCTTTAACGTATACCCCAACGAGATCGAGGACGTGGTAGCGCAGCACCCCGACGTGCTGGAGGCGGCGGCGGTGGGGGTGCCCGATGCTGCCAGCGGCGAGACGATCAAGTTGTTCGTGGTGCCTCGTGGCAGCGCCGAGATCGACCCCGAGGCGTTGCGCGCCTGGTGCAAGAAGCAGCTCACCGGCTACAAGGTGCCGCGGGTCGTCGAGGTGCGTGACGAGCTGCCCAAGACGAATGTGGGCAAGGTGCTGCGTCGCCAGCTCAGGGATGAGGAGCGGGAGAAGGCCGGCAAGGGCGACTGAGCCCCCGCCCTCGATTGGCCGCCGCTGTGGCCGCGGCGTTACAATAGGGCGCCCGCGTCGGAGTCTCCGGCGCGGGCTTTGTTGTCATCCCTAAGTACCAGCCCTTAGTTGTCAGTCCTTACCGGAGTCGCCGTGCCCGACGAGACCCCTGCCATCACCTCACAAAGCCTGTCCGATGCCGAGCGACTGCGCCAGTTGCGCCACGGACTGGATAGCGTGCTGTTGCGCGACCACCCGAACCTGGAAAAGCGCCTCAAGGGGCTGTCGCGTCGCCTCAAGGAGGGCAAGCCGGTGGATCGCGGCCTGGCCGAGGTGGAAAAAGCCATGGTGCGTTCTCGCGGCCTGGTGGAGCGCCGTACGGCCCGGCCGGTAACGCTCAACTACCCGCCCGAGTTGCCGGTGGTAGAGCGTCGCGAGGATATCCTGGCGGCCCTTCGCGACCATCAGGTGGTAGTGGTGGCCGGCGAGACCGGCTCCGGCAAGACCACCCAGCTGCCCAAGCTCTGCCTGGAGCTTGGGCTGGGGCGACGCGGCCTGATCGGTCATACCCAGCCACGCCGGCTGGCCGCCCGTTCGGTCGCCACGCGTCTGGCCGAGGAACTCGAGACACCGCTGGGCGAGCAGGTAGGCTACCAGGTGCGCTTCACCGACCAGAGCGGCGATGACACCCTGGTCAAGCTGATGACCGACGGCATCCTGCTGGCCGAGACACGACACGACCCGGACCTGCGCCGTTACGAGGCGATCATCATCGACGAGGCCCACGAACGCAGCCTCAATATCGACTTCCTGCTCGGCTATCTGCGCCGGCTGCTGCCGCGGCGTCCCGACCTCAAGGTGATCATCACCTCGGCGACCATCGATGTGGAGCGCTTCTCCGCACACTTCGCCCTGCCAGGTGCCGAGGGAGAGGCGACACCCGCGCCGGTGGTGGAGGTCTCGGGGCGCACCTACCCGGTCGAGGTGCGCTACCGACCGCTGGTGCGCGAGGCCGACGACGAAGAGGACCGCACCCTGCAGGAGGGGATCCTCCACGCCGTGGAGGAGATCGAGCGTATCGAGCGCGAGAAGGGGTGGCGTCATGGCCCCCGCGATGTGCTGGTGTTTCTGCCCGGTGAGCGCGAAATCCGCGAAACCGCCGACACCTTGCGGCGTGCCGAGCTGCGTGGCACCGAGGTCCTGCCGCTCTATGCGCGGCTCTCCAATGCCGAACAGAATCGGGTCTTCGCCCCCCATGCCGGTCGGCGAATCGTGCTCTCCACCAACGTCGCCGAGACCTCGCTCACCGTGCCGGGCATCCGTTATGTGATCGATCCCGGCCTGGTGCGTATCAGCCGCTACAGCTACCGCTCCAAGATCTAGCGCCTGCCGGTGGAGCCGGTCAGTCAGGCCAGCGCCAATCAGCGCAAGGGGCGCTGCGGGCGTATTGCCGAGGGTGTATGCATTCGCCTCTATGACGAGGAGGACTTCCTCGCCCGCCCCGAGTTTACCGACCCCGAGATCCGGCGTACCAATCTGGCCTCGGTGATTCTCTCGATGCTGTCGCTCAAGCTTGGCAGCATCGAGGCGTTCCCCTTCGTCGACCCGCCGGATGCGCGCTTTATCACCGACGGTTTCAAGCTGCTGTTCGAGCTGGGTGCAGTCGACCAGGAAAGCCACCTGACCCCCATCGGGCGCAAGCTGGCCCGTCTGCCCATCGACCCGCGCCTGGCGCGCATGGTGCTGGCCGGTGCCGAGCAGGGCGGGCTGCGTGATGTGCTGATCGTGGTGGCGGGCCTGGCGGTGCAGGACCCCCGTGACCGCCCGGCGGACAAGCGCCAGGCCGCGGACCAGGCTCACCGTCGCTGGCAGGATCCCGAGTCCGACTTCATGGCGCTGCTCAACCTCTGGCACGGTTTCGAGGCCGCCCGGGAAGAGCTCTCCGGCAATCGTCTCCGGCGCTGGTGCAAGGAGCGCTACATCAACTACCTGCGCATGCGCGAGTGGCAGGATACCTTCCGACAGCTGCGCCAGCTGCTGCGCGACATGCAGATCGAGGTGCCGCCACCGGCGCCTCTTCCCGTGGCCAATGAGGGTGAGCCCACGGAGGCCACCCGTGAGGCGCGGCGTCAGAGCAGCGTGGCGCTGCATCGCGCGCTGCTGCCGGGGCTGCTCTCCCACCTGGGACTGCTCACCGAGAATCGCGACTACCTGGGGGCGCGCAATCGCAAGTTCGTGATCCACCCGGGGTCGGGGTTGGCCAAGAAGTCGCCCAAGTGGCTGATGGCCTTCGAGCTGGTGGAGACCACGCGGCTCTTTGCCCGCACCGTGGCGAAGATCGACCCACGCTGGATCGAGCCAGTGGCCGGCCATCTGGTCAAGCGCAGCTACTCCGACCCGCACTGGGAAATGAAGCGGGCCCAGGTGGTCGCCAGCGAGCAGGTCACCCTCTTCGGCCTGCCCATCGTCAGTGGCAGGCGGGTGCACTATGGGCCCATCGCACCGGCCGAGGCGCGGGAGCTGTTCATCCGCCGGGCCCTGGTGGAGGGAGAGTTCAGGACCCGTGGGGAGTTCTTCACCCACAACCGGGCGCTGATCGAGGAGGTCGAGGATCTCGAGGATCGTGCTCGCAAGCGCGATATCCTGGTCGACGAGGAGAGCCTGTTCGCCTTCTACGATGAGCGCATCCCCGCCGAGATCCATCACGGCAAGGGCTTCGAGGCCTGGCGCAGCAAGGCCGAGCGCGACGATCCCGGCATCCTCAAGTTCGATCGGGATGCCCTGCTGGCCCGGGAGGCCAGCGAGGTCACCGCCAGCGACTATCCGGATGCGCTCTCGCTCAACGGGGTGCGCTACCCTCTCGACTACCACTTCGAACCGGGAGCGGTGGACGACGGGGTCACCCTCACCGTGCCGGCGGCGATGCTGCCTCAGCTGCCGCTGGCACGGCTGGAGTGGCTGGTGCCGGGCCTGCTGCGCGAGAAGTGTATCGCCCTGATGAAGTCGCTGCCCAAGTCGGTGCGACGCCAGGTGGTGCCGATCCCCGACTGGGTCGATGCCGCCCTGGAGGCCATGGTTCCCGATGATGTGCCGCTGACCGAGGCGCTGGGCGAGTTCCTGCGCCGCAGAACCGGCGTGCGGCTGCATCCCGATGACTGGCGCCTGGATCAACTCGACCCTCACCTGGTGATGAACCTGCGGGTGGTGGATCACGCCGGTGAGCCCCTGGGGCAGGGGCGTGATGCTCGTGAACTGGAGCGGCGCTTCGAGGCGGCCGCGGGGGAGGGCGCCCGGGCCCTGGCGCGACAGGCGAGTGTGGCCGATGACCTGGAAGGCCTGCCCGCGGAGGGGCTTCCCGAGTCTCGGGTGACCACTCAGGCGGGCATTCGTGTCGAGGCCTTCCCGGCGCTGGTGCCCGGGGGGGATGCCTTCCGGGTGGAGCTCTTCGATCATCCCGGCAAGGCGCGTCAGGCGCATCGCGATGGCATCGTGACGTTGGCCATGCGCGAACTGCCCCAGGTCGTGCGCGAGATCGAGCGGCTCAAGGGGGTGGAGACCTGTGCGCTGCTGTTTGCCAAGGTGGGCAGCCGTCGTCAGTTCGCCGATGATCTGGTGCGTGCGGTGTTCGCCGGCACGCTGGCGGTGGCGCCGCTGCCGCGCTCCAGCGCCGACTTCGAGGCGCGCCTGGCACAATATCGGGAGGCGCTGCTGCCCGAGGCCAGGCGGCGCCTGGCCATCGTCGAGGATGCCCTGAAGGGCCATCTGGCCGTGACCAAGGCGCTGAAAGGCAACCTGAATTTGGCCCTGGCCCTGGTCTACTCTGATCTCAAGGCCCAGATGAGTCGTCTCGTGCACCCCGGCTTTATCAGTGAGGCAGGCGAGTGGCTGGAAGCGTATCCTCGCTATATGGAGGCGGCGCTGATTCGTCTGGAGAAGGCCGCACGGGAGCGCAATCGTGACCAGATGCATATGCAGCAGGTTCAGGAGCTCGAGGCGCGATTGGCCGCGCGGCTCGAGAGCGAGCGCCGCGGCGGCATGGTGCCGCCCGAGCTTGATGAATTTCGCTGGTGGATCGAGGAGCTGCGCGTCTCGCTCTTCGCCCAGCAGCTGGGTACCGCCTTCCCCGTATCCGCGAAGCGGCTCGAGAGGCGCTGGGCAGAGATTACCGGGCGCGGGTGAGCGCCCCGTCACAATGGTCGTCGCGGTGACCCTGGCGGTCGCGGCCGCCGCAAGGAGAATGCATGAATCAAGTGGTGATAACCGGCACGGGACTTTATACGCCGGAGCACAGCATCGACAACGACGCCCTGGTGGCCTCGTTCAATGCCTGGGTGGATGCCGAGAACACGCGCCGTGAGCGGGCCGGCGACGAGGAGCGCCTGGCGCACTCGAGCAGTGAGTTTATCGTCAAGGCCTCGGGCATCCACAGCCGCCATGTGCTCGATGCCGCGGGCATCCTCGATCCCGAGCGCATGCGCCCCAGGCTTCGCGAGCGTGATAACGACGAGCCCTCGATCCAGTGTGAGATGGGTGCCAGGGCCGCCCGCGAGGCCCTGGAGCGCGCCGGCCTTTCGGCCGATGCAATCGATCTGGTCATCGTCGGCTGCTCCAACCTGGAGCGTCCCTATCCGGCGCTGGCGGTGGAGCTGCAGGCCGAGCTGGGGGGCGGTGGCTACGCCTTCGACATGAACGTTGCCTGCTCCTCGGCTACCTTCGCCATCGAGACGGCGGCCAACGCCATCCGCGCCGGCAACGCCAGTCGTGCCCTGGTGATCAACCCCGAGATCTGCTCGGCGCACCTCAACTTCCGGGATCGCGATAGTCACTTCATCTTCGGTGATGCCTGCACGGCGATCGTGCTGGAGCGTGACGACCTGGCCACTGCCACGGAGCGCTTCGAGATCCTCGGCACCCGTCTGGTGACACGCTTCTCCAATGCGATCCGCAACAATGCCGGCTTCCTGAATCGCGTGACCGATGCCGATCCGTTGGCCGTGGACAAGCTATTCGTGCAGGAGGGGCGGCGGGTCTTCAAGGAGGTGTGCCCGATGGTGGCGACGCTGATCCGTGATCATCTGCAGAGCCTTGGTCTGGGGGGCGATGACCTGGCCCGCCTATGGCTGCACCAGGCCAACCGGCATATGAACGATCTGATCGCTCGTCGCGTGCTGGGGCGTGACCCCGATGAGCATGAGGCGCCGGTGATCCTCGACCGCTATGCCAACACGAGCTCGGCAGGCTCGGTCATCGCCTTCCATCTGCACCGGGATGATCTGGCCGCCGGCGACAATGGCGTGATCTGCTCGTTCGGTGCCGGCTACAGTGCCGGCAGCGTGGTGGTTCGGCGCGTCTGATACCAGAAATTCAGGGAGATGATGATGAGCGATGCCAAGGGGCACGAAAGACGGGTATGGCGTGGAGTGCTGGCGCTGGCTGTTGCCGGGCTATTGGCCGGATGCGCGAGCGGTGGCACGCAGCAGGAGCGTCATCCCGATGACCCCTGGGAAGGCTTCAACCGCAAGGTGTTTGCCTTCAATGATGTGCTGGACCGTTATGCGCTCAAGCCGGTGGCACGGGCCTACCGCTTCGTCACGCCGGATCCGGTGGAGACCGGCGTGGGTAATGTCTTCTCCAACCTGGGTGAGCCGCGTACCGCGCTCAACAGCCTGCTGCAGGGCAAGCCACGCAATGCCAGTGTTGCCACGGCGCGTTTCCTGATCAACACCACGGTGGGCGTGGGGGGGCTGTGGGACGTCGCCAGCCGCCTGGAGGTCACCGGCAGGGAGGAGGACTTCGGCCAGACCCTCGGCGTCTGGGGGTGGGAGGAGTCGCGCTACCTGGTACTGCCGCTGTTCGGTCCTAGCACCGTGCGTGATGCCGGTGGCCGACCCGTGGACATGTACTCCTACCCGACGACCTATATCGAGGATGACGAAACACGCCTGGGGCTGACGGCGCTGCGTCTCGTCGACACGCGGGCGGGCCTGCTCGATCAGGAGTCGCTGATCCAGGGGGATCGCTACAGCTTTGTGCGTGATGCCTGGCTGCAGCAGCGTCGCTTCGAGGTCAGTGATGGAGAGTTGGGAGACGACCCCTTCGCCAGCGACGAATTCAATTTCGACGATGGCGATTTCGACGACGCCTTTGCCGACTGAGGCCTGAGCATGGAACGTCCCAAGCAGCTGATCGGCGTGATCGATGAGCCGGGTCCGGCACGTGATGCGCTGGCCGAGACCATCGCCCGGGATGGCCTGGCGGTGGTGGCCGTCGCCGACAGCGAGGCACTGCCGCCCGAGGTGGCGTTGGCGGTGGCTCATGTGCGGGCCGTGCCGGCCGCCGACTGGCCAGCGCTATGCGAGAGCCTGCCGACCCTGGTGGTCAGCGACAGCCGCGATGCCCCGGACCTGCTCTCGGCGGTGGATGCGGGGCTGGTGGACTATATCGTGGAGCCGCGTCGCCACGGTCAGCTGCTGCGACGCATGATCCGCAAGGCGATTCGGCTGCATGACCTCGAGGAGGCGCGCCGCCGCGACAAGCTGCGCCTGGAGGAGCTCAACGAGACCCTCGAGACCCATCTGGCGATGTTGCGTCTCGACCAGCAGGCCGGCGGCCAGATCCAGCGCAAGCTGCTGCCGCCCAGGCCCCAGTCCCTGGGTGGCGTCACCTGTGACTACTGGTTTGCTCCCTATCTCTACCTCTCGGGAGATTTCCTCGACTTCCACCTTCTCGACGAGCGCTATCTGCTGTTCTACTTCGCCGATGTCTCGGGGCATGGGGCGTCATCGGCCTTCGTCACGGTGCTGCTCAAGTACCTGGCCAATCGTTGGCAGACCGAGTGGGATGGTGCGCACCCCGAGGCGCTGCCGGCACGCTGGCTGGCGGACCTCAACAAGGAACTGCTGGAGACCGGCATCGGCAAGCATGCCACCCTGTTTGTGGGTATCATTGACCTCGAGCGCCGCTATCTGCACTATTCGCTGGGCGCGCAGCTGCCCATGCCTCTGCTGGTGGTGGATGGCAAGGTGACCAGCCTGGCGGGCGAGGGCATGCCGGTCGGACTCTTTCCGGGCGCCGACTACCCGACCCTGGGCTGTTCGCTGCCGGAACGCTTTCACCTGTGGCTCTGTTCGGATGGCGTTCTGGAGTGCCTGCCGGGCGATACCCTCGACTCGCGGCTGATGGAACTCGAGCGGCAGGTTCAGGCCAGCGCGACGTTGGCGGACCTCAAGGGCCAGATTGGCCTTGACCTCGCGCCGGGCGATGAGACATTGCCCGACGACCTGACGATCATGATGTTGAGCGGATTTGGCCATGCTGATTCATGAAGGGCGCATCAAGGCGGCATTCGATGCCGGCGTATTCGTCCTCAAGCTGTGCGGTGACGTACGGCTGACACTCTGTGCCACCCTGGACCGTCAGGCCCAGCAGCTGGCGAGCACCCCGGGTCTCGAGTCGCTGATCATCGACCTGCGTGACGCCAGCAACGTGGACTCCACCGCGCTGGGCTTTCTGGCCAAGGTGGCCATGGCCGTCCAGGGGCGGCTGGCGGAGCGACCCACCATCGTGGTTGACAACCCCGACGTTCAGCGCATGCTGGATGTGATGGGTTTCTCGCGTTTCTTCACCATGGTGGAGTCGCCCATCACCGAGGTCTGTGAGCTCTGCGATCTGCCCGAGATCCCCACCGATGTCGAGGAGACCCGGCGACGGATCCTCGAGGCGCATCGCATCCTGATGCGCATGAACGAGCACAACCGCGAGGAGTTCCAGCCCCTCGTGGAGATGCTCGAGGCTCAGGAAGACGCCTCCCGTCAGCAGTAAGGTGGAAGGCGTCGGCAGGCTAGCCCCTTCTTAGCTCACTCAGCAGGCTTTCGAGCTTGCGCTGGTCCTCCATGAACTTGCGAATCCCCTCGGCCAGCTTCTCGGTGGCCATGGCATCCTCGTTGAATGCCCAGCGAAACTCGGCCTCGTCCAGTGGTTCCGGGGGGCGGGTCTCGGCGCCCTGGGGCGTCAGCCGTCGCTCGAGATGGCCACGGGACTCGGCAAGCTCGGCGAGCAGGGCCGGGGAGATGGTCAGGCGGTCGCAGCCGGCGAGGGCGAGAATCTCGCCGCTGTTGCGGAAGCTGGCTCCCATCACGATGGTCTGATAGCCGTGACCCTTGTAGTGCTCATAGATGCGTTTCACCGAGCGAACACCGGGGTCGTTGTCGCCGCTGAAGTCGGCATCCGGCTGCTGCGCCTTGTGCCAGTCCAGGATGCGCCCCACGAAGGGCGAGATCAGAGTGACGCCCGCGTCGGCGCAGGCCTGGGCCTGGGTGAAGCTGAACAGCAGCGTGAGGTTGCTATGGATGCCCTCTCGCTCCAGCTGGCGTGCGGCGCGGATGCCCTCCCAGGTGGCGGCGACCTTGATCAGGATGCGCTCGGGACCCACGCCATGACGCGCGTAGCGTTCGATCAGCGAGTGGGCTCGCGCCAGGGTGGCGTCGGTATCGAAGGAGAGGCGAGCGCTCACCTCGGTGGACACATAGCCAGGCACCAGTTCGCTGATCTCGCTGCCGATCTCCACCGCCACCGCGTCCAGGGCGTCATCGAGATCGATGGCCGAACGAGCGATCTCGCCGAGACGCTGGCGACGCGCATCCTGCTGGGCCGCCTGCAGGATCAGCGAGGGGTTGGTGGTGGCATCGCTGGGCTGGAAGCGGCGGATGGCCTCGATGTCGCCGGTGTCGGCGACTACCGTGGTCATGTCCTTGAGTTGTGATAGAAGATCGTCGGCCATTGGGTGCTCCTCCTTGAAGTAGATTCCCACTCTAGCAAGCTAGCCGGGGAGCGAACAGATCCGGCAGGCCACGGCGTTATCGGTTATTATTTGCAGGCTATTTAACCCTTTCATGCTTTCCGCGAGGAGTCGCCTTGACGCTCAACGCCCGCCGCCTGGCATTGCTGGTTGCGGCCAATACCGCGCTCGCACCCTTCGCCATCGATGCCTACCTGCCGGCAATGGCCGCCCTGGCGGAGGATATCGGCGCCAGCATTCATCATACCGAACTGTCGCTGTCGGCCTTTCTGGCCGGCTTTGCCCTGGGGCAGCTGATCTTCGGGCCCGTCTCCGATCGGGTGGGGCGCAAGCCGGTGCTGCTCGGTGGCCTGGTGGTGTTTCTGCTCGCCAGCCTGGTGATCACCACCGTGGGCTCGCTGCCTGAGCTGCTGGCGTGGCGCTTCGTCCAGGCCCTGGGCGGTGGCGCCACCGTGGTCAACTCGGCGGCCATCGTGCGCGACTGCTTCCACGGTCGCGAAGCGGCCAAGGTGATGTCGACCATGGCCATCATCATGCTGATGGCGCCGCTGGCGGCGCCGGTGGTCGGCAGTGCGTTGCTCTACCTGGGCGACTGGTGGTTGATCTTCGTGTTTCTGGCCCTCTACGCGGGCTTCCTGATGTGGCTGCTGGGTACGCGCCTTCCCGAGACGCGCGCGCCAGGGCGCTTCGCGACCACGCCACGACAGGTGCTGGGCAACTACGTGTCGGTGCTGCGCGACCGCCGTGCCATGGGCTTTATCGCCGCCGCATCGATGACATTCGCCGGCCTGTTTGCCTTCGTCACCGCCTCGCCGTTTCTCTATCTGGAGCACTTCGGGCTGACGCCCTCGCTCTATCCGCTGGTATTTGGCGTCAATGTGGTGATCATGGTGGCCGCCAACCGACTCAATATTCGCCTGCTGAGGTGGTATACGCCGCTGCAGAACCTGCGCCTGGGCCTCGGGGTTCAGCTGGTGGCGGGTCTTGGGCTGGCGCTGGTGGTGGCCACGGGGCTGGAGTCGCTGGTCACCATGGTGCCGTTGATCATGCTGTTTGCCGGCACCATCGGTCTGGTGGCCCCCAATGCGATTACCTCGCTGCTCGATCGCTTCCCGCACATGAGTGCCACGGCGGCGGCCCTGCAGGGCAGCATCCAGTTTTCCTGCGGTGCACTGGCCGGGGTCCTGGTCGGAGCCTTCGAGATCGACAGTGCCTGGCCCATGGTGGGCACCATGCTCGGAGCGACGCTGCTGGCGAACCTGGGGATTCGTGTACTGGCAGGCACGGCAGAGCAGGAGCAGCGGGCTCATGGCTGAGCGGCTGTGGCTTGGTAGTTTCGAGATGAGCGGCGCCACCTGGCTGGGCTGTGCCCTGGTGCTGGCGCTCGGGGCCTTCGTGCAGCGTGCCACGGGCTTCGGCCTGGCGGTGGTGGGGGCCCCTCTGCTGTTGCTGCTGGAACCACGCCTGGTGCCGGTGGTGCTGGTGCTGTTCGGCTTTACCGTCTCGCTGCTGACCCTGCGCCACTACCACCATGAGGTACGCCTTGGCGAGATCGGCGCGGCCTTGGTGGGGCGATTACCCGGCAACGGGTTGGGCGCCTGGCTGCTGCTGGCCGCCCCGATGGCAGCATTGGAAAAGCTGATCGCCATCAGCGTGTTGTTTACCGTCGTGGTGACCCTGTTTCGCCTGCGCCTGCCGGTCAACCGCGGCACCCTGTTCGGCGCCGGCGTGCTATCCGGCCTCTTCGGCACGGTGGCGGCCATCGGTGGGCCACCGATGGTGCTGCTGCTGCATGGGTTTTCACCCGATCGCCTGCGCGGGACCCTCTCGGCCTTCTTCGTGGTGACCTCGTTGATGACCCTGGCCACCCTGGCGCTGGTCGGGCAGGTCTCGGCCTGGCAGCTGGGCATGGCCCTCAGCTTTATCCCGGCGGTGTTGTTCGGCACCTGGTTGGCTAACCGTGTCGCCCACCGCGTCGATCGTCGCCTGCTGCAGGGCGCCTCGCTGGCGCTCTGTACCCTGGCGGCGCTGGGGCTGCTTCTGTAGCGAGAGTCTTCCAGCGAGAGCCATGGGGTGCGTGGATTCTCTGATGGCCCCAGCGATGTCATAAAGCTGTCATCTGTGTGGGGCAAGGTGTGTGTCGCGAAGGTTGCACACCGTACCCATCAGGAGATCGCTCCATGAATCGCATCCTCACCAGCCGCACACTCAAGACCACGGCGATCGCCGCCGCCGTCATGGGCATGGCCACCGTGGCCCATGCCCGTGACCAGATTCGCATCGTCGGCTCCAGCACCGTCTATCCGTTCGCCAGCTACGTGACCGAGGAGTTCGGCGCGGTGACCGAGTTTCCAACACCGGTCATCGAGTCCACCGGTTCCGGCGGTGGCATCCGTCTGTTCTGCAATGGGGTGGGCGAGGGGACGCCGGATATCTCCAATGCCTCGCGTCGCATCAAGGCCGCCGAGCTCGAACGCTGCATCGAGAATGGCGTGACCGATGTCACCGAGGTCAAGATCGGCTCGGACGGTATCGTCTTCGCCCAGTCCAGTAGCAACGAGGATGTCGATCTGACCCTGGAGCAGCTGTTCCTGGCCGTCGCCGCCAAGGTGCCCGGACAGGGTGACAAGCAGGGCGAGCTGGTCGACAACCCCTACCAGAAGTGGAGCGATATCGACGCCTCCCTGCCGGAGCGCGAGATCTCCATCTACGGTCCGCCGAGCACCTCCGGTACCCGTGATGCCTTCGAGGAGCTGGTCATGGAGGCCGTCTCCGAAGAGATCGATGGCTATGACGGCGAGGGCTATACCGATATCCGCGCCGATGGCGCCTATATCGATGCCGGCGAGAACGACAACCTGATCGTTCAGCGCCTCACCGAGGACACCGGCGCCTTCGGCATCTTCGGCTACTCCTTCCTGGTCGAGAACCCCAACGCCCTGATCGCCGCGGATATTGACGGTGTCGAGGCCGAGCCCGAGGCGATCAGCGCCGGCGACTACCCCATCGCGCGCTCGCTGTTCTTCTACGTCAAGAACCAGCACGCCGACGCCGTACCCCCCCTGTATGAGTACGTCGACATGTTCGTCTCCGAGATGATGATCGGTGAGGGGGGTTATCTGGGTGATCTGGGGCTGATCCCGCTACCCGAGGGGGAGCGCGAGCAGACCCGCGAGAAGGTCGCCAACCGCGCCGCACTGCAGGTCACCGATCTGTAAGGGAGCAGTACTCGGGCAAGGATGCCTGACCCGGCCGGCAGCCCTGGCTGCCGGCCGCTGCACCTTCCGACAGCCCGACTGTCGATGTAAGCCATCGAGAGATCCCTATGCAGACCGATCAACTTCTTTCCCTGTTCGGCGGCGTGTTGCTGCTGCTGGGTCTGATCGCCTTCTTCCTGGGGCGTGCCAAGGCCGCGCGGGTGCGCGCCGGTGGCACGACCATGCATGCACAGCCTGACCAGTATGCCTGGTTTGCGGTACTCGCCACCGCCGGTCCGGCCATCGCGGTAAGCGCGGTCGGGGCCTTCCTGTTGCTGTTGCTGGAGGTCGAGATTCCCCAGCTCGGCCTGCTGGCCGGCAGCCTGGCGGTGGCCGCCGTCGGGCTGGGGTTGGGGATGCGCCAGGTAAGGCCCGACTTCCATGCCCGCAAGGCGATCGAACGGGTGATTCGTGGTGCGCTGCTCACCGCGGCGCTGATCTCCATCCTGACCACCTTCGGCATCCTGATCTCCATCGTCTTCGAGGCCCTGCGCTTCTTCCAGATGCACAGCTTCTGGGAGTTCATCACCGGCACGGTCTGGAATCCCGGGGCGAGCTTCCTGGCCGCCGCCGGACGCGCCGAGGAGGGCGCCGGCGCCGCCCAGTTCGGCTCGCTGCCGCTATTCGCCGGCACCTTCATGATCACCGCCATCGCCATGCTGGTCGCCATTCCCGTCGGCCTGCTGGCGGCGATCTACATGGCCGAGTTCGCCCCCGGGGGGGTGCGCACCCTGGCCAAGCCGACCCTGGAGGTGCTGGCCGGCATCCCCACCGTGGTCTACGGCTTCTTCGCCGCCATCACCGTGGCGCCGATCATCGTCTCCATCGCCAATGCCTTCGGCCTGGACGCCGCCTTCAACAACGCCGTGGCGCCGGGGGTCGTGATGGGCATCATGATCATTCCCTTTATCTCATCGCTCTCCGACGACGTGATCAATTCGGTACCCGACAGCATGCGCCAGGGGGCACTGGCGCTGGGCATGACCAAGGGCGAGACCATTCGCGACGTGGTCCTCCCCGCGGCGCTGCCCGGGATCATCTCCGCCTCGCTGCTGGCGGTCTCCCGGGCGCTGGGCGAGACCATGATCGTGGTGATGGCGGCGGGCATGCGCCCCAACCTTACCGCCAACCCCTTCGAGGACATGACCACGGTGACGGTACGCATCGTCGCCGCGCTGACCGGTGACCTGGAGTTCGAGAGCGCCGAGACCCTCTCGGCCTTCGCCCTGGGACTGGTGCTGTTCGCCGTCACCCTGAGCCTGAATCTGGTCTCGGTGCTGATGATCCGTCGCTTCCGCGAGAAGTATCGCGTCAATAACCTGTAACGCCGAGGAATCGCCGAGATGAGTCAAACCTTCGACGAGATCAGCGCCCAGCTGCGCCGCCGCCATCGACGCTCGGCGCGGCTCAAGTGGGTCTCCATGGGCGCCCTGGGGCTGGCCGGCCTGTTCCTCCTGTGGTTCTTCTCCGACATGCTGAGCAAGGGGCTGCCGGCCTTTCAGCAGGCGCAGATCCAGGTGGAGATCGACTACAACGAGGATGCCGCCCGCATGGGGCGAGCCGCCCTCGACCGTGACCTGTCACGCCTGGTGAGCCGCACCTTCGAGCGCATGATACCCGTGCAGATGCGCGAGAACCCCGAGCTGCTGGGCAGCAAGGAGACGCGTTGGGTGCTGGCCGACAGCGAGGTCGACCAGTACCTCAAGGGGCATCGTCACAAGCTCAACGACGCCCAGCGGGCCCTGGTCGACGAGCTGGAGGCCGAGGGGCGGGTCGAGCTGCGCTTCAATACCACCTTCTTCACCACCGGAGACTCCAAGATGCCGGAGGCCTCGGGCATCCTCTCCGCCGCGGTCGGCACCATCATGACCATGCTGGTGACCCTGGCCATCGCCTTTCCGATCGGGGTGATGACGGCGGTCTACCTGGAGGAGTTCGCGCCGGACAACCGCTTCACCCAGCTGATCGAGATCAATATCAATAACCTGGCGGCGATCCCCTCGATCCTGTTCGGGCTGCTGGGGCTGGCGATCTTCATCAACTTCTTCGGAGTGCCGCGCTCCTCGCCGCTGGTGGGGGGCATGACCCTGGCGCTGATGACCCTGCCGGTGATCATCATTGCCACCCGCACGGCGCTGCGCAGCGTGCCGGACGCCATCCGTCATGCGGCCTTCGGCGTGGGCTGCTCGCGTTGGCAGGTGGTCCGCGACCATGTGCTGCCGCTGGCCATGCCCGGCATCATGACCGGCTCCATCATCGGTCTGGCCCAGGCCATGGGAGAGACCGCGCCGTTGATCATCGTCGGCATGGTGGCCTTTATCCCCGATGTCTCGGCCTCCTTGACAGAGGCCGCCACGGTGCTGCCGGCGCAGGTGTTCACCTGGGCCGGGGAGCCCGAGAAGGCCTTCGTCGAGAAGACCGCCGGGGGCATCCTGGTCCTGCTGGCCATCCTGATCTTCCTGAATGCCACCGCCGTCATCCTGCGCAAGAAATTCGAGCGTCGCTGGTAAGCCGGCGCGCCATGGAGACCACCGATATGACTTTCCAAGCCAATCCCCGTCACCTTGCCGGTTCCACATCCCGGGTGGGGCAGCCCCATACCCGCAACGAGGGCGCCTGCCATGATCTCAGCATCCGCGTGCGTGACCTCAACCTCTGGTACGGTGAGAGTCAGGCGCTCAAGGGCCTCGATATCGACCTGTTCCAGAAGAACATCACCGCATTGATCGGCCCCTCCGGCTGTGGCAAGTCCACCTTCCTGCGCTGTCTCAACCGCATGAACGACCTGATCCCCGGTGTGCGCATCGAGGGTCTGGTGGAGATGGATGGGCGTGACGTCAACCAGGTGAAGATGGACGAGGTGGCGCTACGTCGCCGGGTGGGCATGGTTTTCCAGAAGCCCAATCCCTTCCCCAAGTCGATCTACGAGAACATCGCCTATGCCCCGCGCATGCACGACCTGGTCAGCCGCAAGCCGGAGCAGGACGAACTGGTGGAGAAGGCGCTGCGCGATGCCGGCCTGTGGGAGGAGGTCAAGGACAAGCTGCATCAGCCTGGCACCTCGCTCTCCGGCGGCCAGCAGCAGCGCCTGTGCATCGCTCGAGCCATCGCCGTGCAGCCCGACGTGATACTGATGGATGAGCCCACCTCGGCGCTGGACCCGATCTCCACCGCCACCATCGAGGACCTGATGGACCGCCTCAAGGAGCAGTTCACCATCATCACGGTGACCCATAACATGCAGCAGGCGGCACGCGTGGCGGACTACACGGCCTTCTTCCACCTCGGCGAGATCATCGAGTACAACGATACCCGGACGATGTTTGCCAACCCTGCCACCAGGAAGGCCGAGGACTACATCACCGGCCGCTACGGCTGAGGGACGTCAGAGGCTGGATATCGGAGATTGAGAGCATCACGGGGAGGCTTTGGCCTCCCCGTGGTCGTCTATGATGTCATGCGATTGACATCGCGGCGGTTTATATATGGAATTTCAGATATCAGTATCCTCCGGCGAGAGAGCATCATGACCCTACGAATCGGCATCAACGGCTTCGGGCGCATCGGTCGCCTGGTGCTGCGCAGTCTCTGGCCCCGCGTGGAGGCCGGTGAGGTGGAGCTTGTCCACCTCAACGACCCGGGCGGTGACGCCGCGACCTTCGCCCATCTGCTGGAGTTCGATTCGGTCCATGGTCAGTGGTCGCCGGGGCAGGGGATCCAGGCGGAATCCGAGGCGCTGGTGATCGACGGCCGACGGATGACCTTCGGTGCCAGCAAGGCGCCGGAAGAGGGCGACTGGTCGAGCTGTCGGGTGGTCATCGAGTGTTCCGGCAGGCTCAGGACCGAGAAGGCCCTGCAGGCCTATCTCGACCAGGGCGTCGAGCGGGTGGTGGTCAGCGCGCCGGTCAAGGCGGAGGGGGTGCTCAATGTGGTGGTGGGCGTCAATGATCACCAGTACGACCCCGATGCCCATCGCATCGTCACCGCGGCGAGCTGCACCACCAACTGTCTGGCACCGGTGGTCAAGGTGGTTCACGAGACCTTCGGCATTCGTCACGGCTCGATGACCACGGTGCACGATATCACCAATACTCAGGTCATCCTCGATACCCCCAGCTCGCCGAGCAGCCCCGACCTGCGCCGCTCGCGAGCCTGCGGCATGAGCCTGATTCCCACCACCACCGGTTCGGCCAAGGCGATCACCGCCATCTTCCCCGAACTCGAGGGCAAGCTGAACGGCCATGCGGTGCGTGTGCCGCTGGCCAATGCCTCGCTCACCGACATGGTGTTTGAGCTCGAGCGAGAGGTCAGCGCGGAGGAGGTCAATGCGGCGCTGGAGGCCGCCGCCGAGGGGGAGCTCGCCGGCATTCTGGGCTTTGAAAGGCGCCCGCTGGTCTCCATCGACTACCGCACCGACCCCCGCAGCTCGATCATCGATGCGCTCTCGACCCTGGTCATCAACGGCACCCAGCTCAAGCTCTACGCCTGGTACGACAACGAGTGGGGCTACGCCAATCGCACCGCAGAGCTGGTCCTCAGGGTAGGCACCCAGCGGGTGGGGCGTGGCTGATTCCCTCGCCTCTCGCGTCAAGGCACTGCCCTTCGAGGTGCGTCAGTACCTGTTGATCACCGGTAACTACTGGGCCTTCACCCTGACCGACGGCGCGCTGCGCATGCTGGTGGTGCTTCATTTTCACCAGCTGGGCTACTCGCCGCTGGAAGTGGCGCTGCTGTTTCTCTTCTACGAGGCCTTCGGGGTGGTCACCAATCTGGTGGGGGGCTGGCTGGGCGCGCGCCTGGGGCTCAATCGCACCATGAACCTGGGGCTCGGCCTGCAGATCCTGGCCCTGGCCATGCTGATGGTGCCGGCCACGGCGCTAAGCGTGCCCTGGGTGATGACGGCCCAGGCGCTCTCGGGAGTCGCCAAGGATCTCAACAAGATGAGCGCCAAGAGCGCGGTCAGGGTGCTGGTGCCCGGGGAGAGCGTCGGCGCCGGCAGTGCCCTCTACCGCTGGGTGGCGATCCTTACCGGCTCCAAGAATGCGCTGAAGGGTGCCGGCTTCTTCCTGGGCGGTGCACTGCTGACGCTGATCGGTTTTCGAGCCGCGGTGCTGGTGATGGCGCTGATGCTCTGCGGGGTGCTGATGCTGTCACTCTGGCGGCTTACCGCCGATCTGGGCCGTCAGGCGCGCAAGCCGAAGTTCCGCGAGGTGTTCTCCTCCTCAAGGGCCGTCAATGTGCTCTCGGCGGCCCGGCTCTGCCTGTTTGCCTCCCGGGATGTATGGTTCGTGGTGGCCCTGCCGGTATTTCTCTTCGAGCAGCACGGCTGGAGTCACTGGACGGTGGGCGGTCTGCTGGCGATATGGGTCATCGGCTATGGCGGGGTTCAGACCCAGGCGCCACGGCTGACCGGCCTGGTCAAGGGCGGGGCGCGAGGCGTTACGGTCTTCTGGGCTCTAGCCCTGGCCGGGCTTCCGGCCCTGCTGGCGCTGTTGCCACTGGCCGAGGTGGGCGCGCTGGTGACGGGCCTGCTGGCCTTCGGCGTACTGTTCGCCGTGAACTCCAGCTGGCACAGCTACCTGATCGTCCACTATGCGCGCGCCGATGGCGTCTCCATGGACGTGGGCTTCTACTACATGGCCAATGCCATGGGGCGCCTCGCCGGCACCCTGCTCTCCGGCTGGGTCTACCAAGCCCATGGCCTGGCCGCCTGCCTGTGGATCTCGGCGACCCTGGTGGTGGCCAGCGCCCTGATGGCCCTGGCACTACCCAGGGAGGCCCGGGCCGTGGCGTAGAATGGCCGAGAGCCTCGACAAGGAATTCTCGATGACGCTGGACCCGCTGCGCCTGTTCAAGTGCCTGAGTGACGAGACGCGCCTGATGCTCACCCTGCTGGTCCTGCGCGAGGGGGAGCTGTGTGTCTTCGAGATGACCCATGCCCTGGAGGCCTCGCAACCCAAGGTCTCCCGTCATCTCGCCCAGCTGCGCCACTGCGGACTGCTCAACGACCGCCGCGAGGGCCAGTGGGTCTACTACGGCCTGGCACCGGCACTGCCCGGCTGGGCGGCGGCCGCGCTGGAGGCCGCGGCCGAGGGGCACGCAGGCGCCCTTGTCACCCTGCAGGAGCGCCTGGCGCTCATGGGCAATCGCCCGGAGCGGCGAGCGGCACTGTGCTGATCAGCCATGGCGTCTCTCGGTATCGATGACGGGAGACGCCTGCTGTTCGGTCAGGCGTCGCATGGCCCAGAGTCCCAGCAGCGGCCCTGGCAGCAGCCACCACACCACCCAGGCTCCTTGAAGAGACCATAGCGAGGTGGTCAGTGAGATGGCGGGAATGGTGAGCGCGAACCCCACGGTGTTCATGACTGCCAGGGTCGAGCCGACCCGTTCGCGAGGGGCACTGGCCGCGGCCAGGGCCGAGAACTGCGGCGAATCGGCTATCACGCTGAGGCCCCATAGGGCCAGTAGCCCCAGCAGCAGCCAGGGCGGTAGCCAGGTCATCAGCGGGTAGGCCAGGCAGATCAGCCCCGAGACAATCAGCGCCCAGCGTGCCACCCACAGGCTGCCGAGCCGTCGGCTCAGCTCCCCGCCGCCCACACAGCCGCAAAGCCCCAGGGCGATGATGCCAAACGACAGCCAGGGAACCCAGGCGAGGGAGGCGTCGAGACGTGCCACCTCCCTGGCGACCAGGAAGGGCACCAGCGTCCACAGTGCATAGAGCTCCCAGCAGTGTCCGAAGTAGCCTCCGGCCACGGCGCGAAACCGCCCCTCGCCAAGGGCCGCCAGCCCCTCGGTCAGTCTTGCACTGCCGCTCGAAGGGGGCAGATGAGGACCGTCGCCAAGGCGCCGGATCAGGCCGCCGCCGATTAGTGCCAGCAGTGAGGCCCCCAGCAGCGGCCACTCCCAGGGCAGGCCGATGGTGATGCCGCGCAGCAGGTGGGGCAGGGCGGTGCCCAGGGTCAGCATGCCCACCAGCCAGGCCAGGGCCGCCCCGGTGTGCTTCGGGGTCCAGCCGATCACCAGCTTCATGCCCAGCGGGTAAATGCCGGCGAGGCACAGCCCGGTCAGCAGGCGCAAGGTAAGCGCCAGGGGCACATGGTCGGCTACCAGCACGAAGCCGGCATTGGCCAGGGCGCCGGCAAGGCTGGAGACGGCGAAGAGTCGGCTGGCGCGGAAGCGGTCGGCCAGGCCGGTGGTGGCGATAAACAGCGTTCCGGCGATAAAGCCTGTCTGCACGGCCAGGGTCAGGTGACCCAGGCCCGTCTCGGAGAGGCCCAGATCGCGCGACAGGGAGTGGCCCACGCCGTTGACGGAGAACCATAGCGAGGTACCGAACAGCTGGGCCAGCACGATGGTAAGCAGCGGGAAGCGCCGCAGGAGGGTCGCAGTCATTGTCTGATCCTCACCGGAGGGCGCCGCGGTGCAAGGGGGTTACCTGGACAGGGGCGCGCCGTCCACGTAGAGATGACGGAAGGGGCCCCACCCCTCGAGGTCGACACGCAGCCCCTCGTCGGCCAGCTCCGGGGCAATATAGAGCGTGATCCCCTCGTGGTCGAGGCAACGATAGCGCTGTGGCGTCGCGGGGGCGGCGGCGTCCGCCACGGCGAGACTGGCCAGGCTGCCGCAGCAGCCGTGGCGTGGCGCGAGGCGCACCGTGACGATGCTGCCACGGTCTTGCAGCCAGGTCCGGGCGCGCGCACTGAACTCGATGGCCATGGGTCAGCTCCTCGTGGCGTCGCCGGCCGGTGTGGCGGCCGGGAAGCGGGTTCGGGTGGTATTGGCGATGCGCACCAGCGCCACCCATACCGAGAGAAAACGCTCGAAGAGCCCCATGCCCTCCGAGGTATCAGGGGGCCGTGCTGACTGATGTGTAGCCATGGCGTGACTCCTGTCAGATGGCGCGCTGGTTGACACGGTTGGCTGGCTGCTCGGCCGACTCCTTGCGTTCGGAGTAGCGTTCGAGACCGGGCAGGTCGTTGCTCGGCGTGCTGATCACGCTGTTTCCGATAAGGCGGGTCGATGAGTTCGAGGATGTCCGTGCCGACAATATATAATTTTTCCATATATTCTCAATAAGGTTGCCGTGTTGTTGCCTGGAGACTGTCTTGTCGACTATCGATGCCCTGAGCCTGGAGCGGCTCGCGGTGGGTGAGCTTGCCGGTGCAAGCCTGACCATCCATGCTGGCGAGGTTCACTGCCTTTCCGGCCCCAGCGGTTCGGGCAAGAGCCGCCTGCTGCGTGCCGTGGCTGATCTTGAGCCATATGGTGGCCAGGTATGGTTGGGCGATATTGCCCAGTCATCACTGCCGGCGCATGCGTGGCGAGCGAAGGTCATGCTGGTACCCGCGGAGAGTCAGTGGTGGGCGGAGCGGGTGGGCGAGCATATGCCCCGACCCAGTGACACGGACCTGGAGGCGTTGGGGTTCATCCCAGATGTGCTGGACTGGCAGGTGGCGCGGCTCTCCTCCGGAGAGAAGCAGCGCCTGGCACTGCTGCGGGCGGTCTGCCGTGAGCCGGCAGCCCTGCTGCTCGACGAACCCACCGCCAATCTGGACGACGCCACCACCCGACGGATCGAGACCTGGTTGTCCCAGCGCATCCGGGAGCGGGGCTGGCCGGTGATCTGGGTCGCCCACAGCCCTGACCAGATCGCCCGGGTGGCACAACGCCACTGGCGCATCGCGGGCAGCGAGCTGATAGAGGTGGCGGCATGGATGTGATTGCGCTTGCCTGGTGGCAGCTGGCCCTGGCGGCCTTGATGGTGGTGGCGCTGGCCGGCTGCACCGCTGTTGCCAGGCTGGGGATGGGACGCAGCCTGCTCATCGCCGCGTCGCGCACGGTGATCCAGCTGGCGCTGATTGGTCTGGTGCTCGAAGCGCTGTTCGCCTCGGCACGCCTGTACTGGGTGGCACTGATGGCGCTCGCCATGCTGCTGATCGCCGGACGCGAGGTGATGGCGCGCCAGCGGCGTCGTCTGCTCGGCGGCTGGGCCTTCGGTATCGGCACCGTGGCGATGTTCCTGTCGTCGTTCAGCGTCACCGTGCTGACGCTGACCCTGATCATCGGCCCGGAGCCCTGGTATCGCCCCCAGTACGCCATCCCGCTGCTGGGCATGATGCTCGGCAACACCATGACCGGCGTGGCCCTGGCGATGGACCGGCTCACCGACACCGCCTGGCGTCAGCGAGCCGTGATCGAGAACCGCCTGATGCTCGGTGAGCCTTGGCAGCAGGCGGTCGGCGATATTCGCCGCGAGGCGATGCGCAGCGGCCTGATGCCGATGATCAACGCCATGGCCGCCGCCGGGGTGGTCAGCCTGCCGGGGATGATGACCGGCCAGATACTGGCCGGCACGTCGCCGGGGCTGGCGGTTAAGTATCAGATTCTTATCATGTTCACCATCACCCTGGGTACCGGCTTCGGCACCCTGGCCGCGGTGGCAGCGGGAAGTCGACGGCTGTTCGATGACCGCCAGCGACTGCGCCTGGATCGCCTGTCTCGCCCCAGGGGATAGTCGGCCCCCCGCTTGCTCTTAATCGACCAGTTCGACGGCCACCGCCGTGGCCTCACCGCCGCCGATGCACAGGCTGGCGATGCCGCGCTTGCCACCCTTGGTGCGCAGAGCGTGGATCAGGGTCGCGATGAGACGCGAGCCGGTGGAGCCGATGGGGTGGCCCTGGGCGCAGGCACCGCCGAAGACGTTGACCTTGTCATGGGGGATATCGAGTCCGTCCATGGCCAGCAGGGTGACCACGGCGAAGGCCTCGTTGATCTCGAACAGGTCGACGTCGTCCACGCTCCAGTCGAGCTTCTTCAATAGCTTGTCGATGGCGCCCACCGGGGCGATGGTGAACTCGCTCGGATGCTGGGAGTGGGTGCTGTGGCCCAGCATGCGTGCCAGAGGCTTGGCGCCGAGCCGCTCGGCGGCGGCACCGCTTGCCAGGATCAAGGCCGATGCGCCATCGGAGATGGAACTGGCGTTGGCTGCGGTGATGGTACCCTCCTTGGCGAAGGCGGGGCGCAGCGAGCGGATCTTGTCGAGCTTGGCCTGGAAGGGCTGCTCATCATGGCTGACCACGCTTTCGCCCTTGCGGCTGGAGACGGTGACCGGTGCCATCTCGGCATCCAGGTGGCCGGCGTTGGTCGCCTCCATGGCACGCTCCAGCGAGGCGATGGCGAAGTCGTCGAGGCGCTCGCGGTTGTAGTCGCGCTGGGTGGCGATATCCTGGGCGAACACACCCATCAGCTTGCCGGTCTCGGCATCCTCGAGGCCGTCGAGGAACATGTGATCCTTCAGCTCGCCATGGCCCAGGCGATACCCGGCGCGGGCCTTGGGCAGCACATGGGGGGCGTTGGACATGGACTCCATGCCGCCGGCCAGGGCGACCTCGGCGCTACCCGCGCGAATCAGGTCATGGGCCAGCATGGTGGCCTTCATGCCCGAGCCACACAGCTTGTTGATGGTGGTGGCTCCGATGGCATCTGGAATGCCCGCCTGGCGCATGGCCTGGCGTGCGGGCCCCTGCTTGACGCCGGCCGGCAGCACGCACCCCATGATGCCCTCATCGATGCTCTCGGCGTCGATGCCGGCACGTTCGATGGCGGCGCGGATGGCCACGGCGCCGAGCTCGGGGGCGGTGAGGCTGGAGAGGCTGCCGAGCATGCCGCCCATGGGGGTGCGAGCGGCGGAGAGGAAGACGATATCGTTGGAGTGGCTCATGATGGTTCTCCCGATGTGGAGAGCGGTTCCCGATGGAGCCGCGCTGTAATGGTCGTTATGGCTGTGATGGTCGTTATGGTTGTAGTTGCCCTGTGTCACGTTGACCGACTGGCGGGGCTGTGGTTCTCTCACATTCAACCAAGCAAGCGCTAGTGTGAATGCCGATGAATGTAATGAATGCGTCCCCACGCCGCAAGGAGTTGACCCGCCTGGCCGCCCAGTTGTTCGTCCAGGAGGGCTTCGATCGTACCACGGTGCGTATGCTGGCCCAGGAGATGGGCATCAAGTCCGGTAGCCTCTTCCACCATTTCCGCGACAAGCAGGAGATCCTGGCTGCGGTGATCGAAGAGGGTACCGAGAATGCCCTGGTCATCGCTCGAGACGCCCTTGCCCGCTGTGACAGCAGTGCCTCGGCACGCTTGCATGCCATGGCGCGTGCCCACCTCGAGACCCTGCTCACCGATCGCAATGCCCATGTGGTTGCGCTCTACGAGTGGCGCCGACTCGACACCGAGGCGCGTGCCCATCTGAGCCACCTGCGCGACGCCTACGAGGCGTTGTGGGAAGAGGTGATCGACGAGGCGCTGGCCGAAGGCCTGGTCCACGGTGATCGCTTCCTGGTCTCCCGTTTCGTGATGGGGGCGCTCAACTGGACGGTACGCTGGTATGACCCGGAAGGCACGCGTACCCCCGACGAACTGGCCGATGAGCTGGTGGCCATGATCACGCGCTCGGCCTCAACTCCTTGAATCCGGCGCCTGTTCGGCGCCGCCTCGACCATCGTCTAGGCGCTTCTCTCTGCTCCTGCCCTTGTTCTGTGCGGTCCGACTCGCTAGGTTAGACCTAGCGCTTGTTAGGTTTACGCTTACGTTAACTGCTAACCATAACAATCACAAAACAACCCATGAGGACAGCCCATGATCACGCAAGCCAGCCTGCCCAACTACCGTGACTACCTGGAGCGATTCTCCATCGATGACGTCATCGCCCGCCTGGACGACCACCGGGATGGCAAGTTCAACGCCTTCGAGTCCTGCTGTGGTCGCCACCTGCGAGCCGGGCGGGGCGACGTTCTGGCCCTGGTCCATGAGGACACTCAGGGCAACGTCAACCGGATGACCTACGCCGAGCTCGAGGCCGAAAGCGCCAGGCTCGCCGGCTGGTTCGCCGAGCGTGGCCTCGGCGTGGGGGACCGCATCGCCTGCATGCTGCCACGCTCGCCCCAGCTGCTGGTGGCCATACTGGCCACCTGGCGGATCGGTGCCGTCTATCAGCCACTCTTCACCGCCTTCGGCCCCGACTCCGTCGACTACCGTCTGGGGCGCGCCGATACCAAGCTGGTGATCACCGATCACCCCAATCGCTATAAGTTCGACGGCTTGAGCCAGTGCCCGCCGGTGCTGGCGGTGGGAGGCCCCAGCGGCGAGCATGCCGACGACCTCGACTGGCATCAGGCGCTGGCTCATGCACCGGTCGCGACCCAGCCGCCGCGTCTGGACCGCGAGGCTCCCTTCCTGCAGATGTTTACCTCCGGCACCGTGGGCAAGCCCAAGGGCGTGGCCGTCCCGCTCGCCGCGATGCCGGCCTTCGCGCTCTATATGGAGCTGGCCGTCGGCCTGCGCGACAGCGACCGCTTCTGGAACATGGCCGATCCGGGCTGGGCCTACGGCCTCTACTACGCCATCACCGGGCCGCTGCTGCTGGGTGTGACCACGCATTTCTGTGAGGCAGGCTTTACGGCCGAGGGCGCACTGGCCTTCATGCGTCGTCACCGCCTCACCAACTTTGCCGCTGCCCCCACCGCCTATCGCCTGATGAAGGCCTCCGGCCTGTTCGACGATGCCCATCAGACTCTCGAGCTACGCGCGGCCAGCTCTGCCGGCGAGCCGCTCAATACCGAAGTGGTGAACTGGGTGGAGCGCTCCCTGGGGTGCCCGGTGACCGACCACTACGGTCAGACCGAAACCGGCATGACCTGCAACAACCATCAGGCCCTCGAGCATCCCAAGCATGCCGGGGGCATGGGGGTACCCATGCCCGGCTATCGCCTGGCGATCCTCGATGCCGAGTACAACGAGCTGCCACCGGGCGAACCCGGGGTGCTGGCGGTGGATATCGAGAACTCTCCGGCCTTCTTCTTCCCCGGTTACACCTGGCAGGAGAAGCACCCCTTCGCCGAGGGGTACTACCTGACCGGTGACGTGGTGGTCCGCAACGAGGATGGCACCTTCCAGTTCGCCGGCCGCGATGACGATATCATCACCACCGCCGGCTATCGGGTTGGGCCGACCGATGTCGAGAATAGTGTCATGACGCACCCGGCGGTGGCCGAATCGGCCGCCGTGGGCCAGCCTGACGAGATCCGCGGCGAGGTCATCAAGTCCTATGTGGTGCTTCGCGATAATTTTGAACCGAGCGACGCCCTGGCCGACGAGATCCGTCAGCAGGTCCGCGAGCGCCTCTCGACCCACGCCTTCCCGCGGGTGGTCGAGTTCGTGGATGAGCTGCCCAAGACGCCGAGTGGCAAGATCCAACGCTTCAAGCTGCGTGCCGATGCCGTCGGCAAGGCCGCAGGCGAGTAATTCGAGGAGTTCCTATGCAGATCAAAGACAGTACTTTCCTGATTACCGGGGCCGCCTCCGGGCTGGGTGCGGCCACCGCCGAGCGCCTGGTGGCCGCCGGTGGCCGCGTGGTGCTCTGTGACGTGAGCGATGCCGTGAATGACCATGCCGAGCGCCTGGGAAAAGCGGCCCGGGCGGTGCGTGGCGATGTCACCTCGGGAGAGGAGATCCAGGCCGCGGTGGATGCCGCCGTCGAACTCGGTGGTGAGGGCGGTCTTGCGGGAGTTGTGCACTGTGCCGGTGTCGTCAGTGTGGGCAAGCTGGTCGACCGTGAGGGCAACCCTGCCGACCTGGAAGCCTATAACCGTGCGATCCAGATCAACCTGGTGGGAACCTTCAACGTGATGCGCCTGGCCGCCGCCGCCATGTCGAAGAATGCACCGGGCGAGGATGGCGAGCGTGGGGTGATCATCAATACCGCCTCCATCGCCGCCTTCGACGGTCAGGTGGGGCAGTGCGCCTACAGCGCCTCCAAGGCCGGGGTGGTAGGCATGAGTCTGCCGGCGGCGCGCGAGCTATCGCGTCACGGCGTCAGGGTCATGGCCATCGCCCCGGGGGTCTTCGAGACCCCCATGATGAGCGAGATTCCCGATGAGGCCGCCCAGGCCCTGGCGGCCGCCGTGCCCTTCCCCAAGCGCCTCGGCCGGCCCGAGGAGTTTGCCCGCATGGCCGAACAGATCATCACCAATACCATGCTCAATGGCGAGGTGATTCGCCTCGACGGCGGGATTCGCATGCAGTGACCCGGTGTCGCCGTAAGCTGTCAGCTTTAAGAAAATGCCCGCGGTGTCGTTGAACAGCACCCCGAAGGCTGGACACTCGATCCAACCTTCGGGGTGTGTTCTTTTTTTGGGGCGTTCTCTCTTTTGGGGTGTGTTCAGTGGAGGGCAGCAGAGCCCGTACCGCTCGAGCTTTCAAACGAACGCTTGACTCTCGGTCGTGTGGCGGCTACTTTCAAACACATGTTTGAAAATGGTTGCCGTTGCCTTCCTGCAATCGACAGCTGGCGCCACTCTTGTGGTTTACCGAGTGGCGGTCAACCGAAGAATTGGAGAGTTCGAGATGCCCGACTATCAGGCCCCCCTGCGTGACCTTCGTTTCGTGATGGATGAGATGCTGGACTACCCGGGCCACTATGCTCGCCTGCCCGGTGGGGAAGAGGCGACGCCCGACGTGGTCGCCGCCATCCTGGAGGAGGGGGCGCGCTTCTCACGCGAGGTGTTGCTGCCGCTGAACCAGAGCGGCGACCGCGAGGGCTGCCTGCTGGAGGGTGGCGAGGTGAAGGCCCCCAGGGGGTTCAAGGAGGCCTACGCCCAGTATGTCGAGGGTGGCTGGCCGAGCCTGGCCGCCGACCCCGCCCATGGTGGTCAGGGGCTGCCTCACTCGCTGGCCATGGTGCTCAACGAGATGGTCTGCTCCACCAACCTGGCCTGGGGCATGTACCCGGGGCTCTCCCATGGCGCCGCCGACGCGCTGCGTCATCACGGAACCGAGGAGCAGCAGGCCACCTATCTCACCAAGCTGGTGGAGGGCACCTGGACCGGTACCATGTGCCTGACCGAGCCTCACTGTGGCACCGATCTGGGCCTGATCAAGACCCGTGCGATGCCCAATGACGATGGCAGCTACGCGGTGACGGGCACCAAGATCTTTATCTCCGCCGGTGAGCATGACCTGGCCGAGAATATCGTCCATCTGGTGCTGGCCAAGCTGCCCGACGCGCCGGAGGGCTCCAGGGGCATCTCGCTGTTTGTGGTGCCGAAGTATTTACCGAATGAGCACCTGCCCGATAGCGACGGCAACCCCGGTGAGCGCAACGGCGTCACTTGTGGCTCCCTGGAACACAAGATGGGTATCCACGGCAACGCGACCTGCGTGATGAACTTCGACTCGGCGAAGGGCTTTCTGGTCGGGGCACCCAACAAGGGCCTGGCCTGCATGTTCACCATGATGAACGCTGCCCGCATCGGGGTCGGCATCCAGGGGCTGGGCCTCACCGAGGCCAGCTTCCAGAACTCGCTGGCCTATGCGCGCGATCGCCTGCAGATGCGTGCACTCTCCGGTGCCAAGGCGCCCGACAAGGTCGCCGACCCGGTCATCGTTCATCCGGATGTGCGGCGCATGCTGCTGACCCAGAAGGCCTTCGCCGAGGGTGGCCGGATGCTGGTGCTGTATACCGCCCAGATGATCGATATCGTCGAGCAGGGCACAGATGCCGACGAGAAGGCGCGGGCCGAGACCCTGCTGGGCCTGCTGACGCCTATCGTCAAGGCGTTTCTTACCGAGGTGGGCTTCGAGGCGACCAACGAAGGCGTCCAGGTATTCGGTGGGCACGGCTTCATTCAGGAGTGGGGCATGGAGCAGCTGGTGCGCGATGCGCGCATCACTCGCCTCTATGAGGGCACGACCGGTATCCAGGCCCTCGACCTGCTGGGTCGCAAGGTGCTGATGAGCCAGGGCGAGAGTCTCAAGGCCTTTACCAGGGAGATCCACAAGTTCTGCCAGGCCGAGGAGGGCAACAGCGAGCTCGCCGAGTTCGTCCGCCCGCTGGCCAAGCTCAACCGGGAGTGGGGCGAGATGACCATGGCGATCGGCATGAAGGCAATGACCGATCGCGAGGAGGTGGGGGCGGCCAGCGTCGACTATCTGATGTATTCGGGCTACGTGACCCTGGCCTACCTGTTCGCTCGTGCCGCCCGGCAGGCTCGCGCCGCACTTGCCGATGGCACCGACGAGGCCGCCTTCTACCGGGCCAAGCTGGATACCGCGCGCTTCTTCTATCAGCGCCTGCTGCCGCGCACCCGCGCCCACAAGGACGCGCTCGAGGCTGGGGCCGAGCCGCTGATGGCCATCAGCGCCGAAGATTTCGGGCTCGGCTTCGAGATCTGACACCAGATTTCCCTGGCAAAACGATCGATGGGCGGCGAGGGCAACCTCGCCGCCTTTCTTGCGATGAACCTTTCCTGTTGGGACTGCTGGTGCCGGCGAGGCTGGGCAGGCATCATGCGTGACATACACGTCGTATCGACGCGCGCCAAGGTGCCGGGAGGCCAGCATGACCCGTTCCACTCGATTGCAGACGCTCATTCGCCTTCTGCGCCATCGCCAGGAGCCGATGCCTGGCCCCGCCCTTGCCGAGGCCCTGGGTATCTCGCTGCGTACCCTCTACCAGGAGGTTGCCGTGCTGCGCGCGGTGGGGGTCGAAGTGGTCAACGAACCCGGCCAGGGCTATCTATTGCCCTCTGAGGTGGTGCTGCCACCATCGGCCCTGCAGGAACCCCAGGTGGTCGGGCAGGGTGAAGGGGCCTCACCCCAGGCGACGGCCGACGCACTGGTCTTCTATACCAACCCGCTGTCGCGTGGCGGCATCGTGCACTGGATGCTGGAGGAGCTCGGCATCAACTACCGCACGGTCACGCTGGAGTACGGCAGCGCCATGAAGTCCCCGGAGTACCTCGCCATCAATCCGCTGGGCAAGGTGCCCGCCATCCGTCACGGCGACACCGTGGTGACCGAGGCCGCGGCGATCTGCGCCTATCTGGCCGATGCCTACCCCGAGGCGGGGCTGGCTCCGCCGCCCGCCGCGCGCGGCGACTACTACCGCTGGCTGTTTCTTGCCGCCGGCCCCCTGGAGAGCGCCATCGCCCTCAACGACCTGGGTGTCACACCCAGCCCGGAGCAGGCGATGCGCCTGGGCTGCGGCGACTATTACACGCTGGTGGATACCCTGGCTGGAGCCGTGGCGGGCAAGCCCTTTATCGCCGGCGACGCCTTCAGCGCGGCGGATGTCTATGTGGGCTCGCACATCGGCTGGGGCATGCACTTCGGTACACTCCCTCGCCGCCCCGAGTTCGAGGCCTACTGGGATGGCTTGTGCGAGCGACCGGCCCAACGGCGCTGCGAGGCCTTTATCGAGCGGGTACTGGCCGGTGGCGCCTGACTTCCCTCAGGCGCCTGCTTAGCGCCCATCTCCTCGAGCCAGCCGATCAGCTGCTGTGAGTGGTCTTAATAGTCTGGCCGGTTTCGAGTTGATCGTCTTGGTTGTTCACAATGAAGCAGACATACAGGTTGAGGTATATAACCAAGAAGCTGAAGTGTAGGTGGAACTACTTTTTTCGGGAAAACTGCAGGTGAAAGGACCTACGTCAGGCGATACACTATTTGTATATACATTTGTTCCGGTCGAAGGGGATCTTATGGCTAGTGCGCCGCCACTCTATCTGCAGATACAGCAACACCTGCTGAACAAGATCGCCAGTGGTCAGTGGCCTGCCCACCACCAGATTCCCCCGGAGGAGCAGCTGGCCCGGGATTTCCAGGTCAGTCGCATGACCGCCAACAAGGCGATTCGTGACCTGGTCCAGAAAGGCTATCTGACACGTCAGCCAGGACTTGGTACCTTCGTCACCGACCGCAAGGCGGAGTCGTCGTTGGTCGAGGTGTACAACATTGCCGAGGAGGTGCGATCCCGTGGGCATCGTTATGGTAACGAGGTGATTGCCTGTGAGGCGATCGAAGCCGATGATGAGGTGGCCCTGCGTCTCGGGATGCGGCTCGGCAGCAGGGTCTTCCACACCTTGATTCTTCATCTCGAAAATGACGTAGCCATCCAGCTCGAAAGTCGTTTCGTCAATCCGCGCTGGGTTCCGAACTATCTCGATACCGACTTCTCCCGGCATACGCCCAATGAGGTGTTGGTGGATGCCTGCCCCATTACCGATGTGGAGCACATCGTCGAAGCGGTCCTGCCCGATCACCAGGCTGCCGAGTGGCTAGCGATCGATACGGCAAGTCCCTGCCTGAGCATGATTCGTCGCACCTGGTCGGGTGAGCAGCTGATCAGCTATGCGCGGCTGCTCCACCCCGGGGAGCGCTACAAGCTGCGCTCGTCGATGCATCGCGAACCTGAATGAGTAACCCAGTAACCCTCATCCAGTATCAATGCAAATGGCCGGGACTTCCCGGCCATTTGCGTATGCAAGGTTGACGGCAGAAGTGTGTTGCCGAGCCAAAGTGGGAGCGATCTATGGGCATGTCTCTTGTCTTGCGCCTCGCGGAGGCTGGATCGGGATAGGCGGCCTGTCTCGATATGTATATACAATAATGCAGGGCAAGCCAGCGCCTCCGTCTAGCCAGAAGGGTTAGACATTGGTCTAAAATGCCGATCGTTAATGAATGGAGGTGGGGCCGAGAATTATATTTAAATATCTGTTTATAAAGATGTATTAAGGAAGGTTGTCTTTCTCCCGTACGGCTTCTCTCTGTTGGTCTCTTTAGAAGGTGGCTTGACGTTCTCCAGCGTGCTTGGCTTATTGTATATACATTGAGTCTGCATCTGCTGAGCCACCCCGGAGGAGGCCTCTATGTCGGAAACCACCAAGACGCGCCGATTGTGGCGCGATATCCACGTCTTCGATGGGCTGCGCACACTGCCCGAGTCCATGGCCGTCATCAGCGAAGGGGCGCGAATCGTGTCGCTGGTGCCAATGCGGGAGTTCGATGAAGCGTCGGTAGAGGGCTGCCATGACATGGGGCGCGGTGGCGTGATGACGCCGGGCCTGGTGGATTGCCATACCCACCTGGTGTTCGGGGGCTCTCGCGCCGATGAGTTCGAGGCGCGCCTGGAAGGGACCAGTTATGAGGAGATCGCCCGGCGTGGCGGCGGCATCCTGAGCACCGTGACGGCCACACGGGAGGCCAGCGAGGACCAGCTGCTTGAGCTGGCACGGCCGCGTCTCGAGGCGCTGATCGCCGATGGTGTCACCACCGTGGAGATCAAGTCCGGCTACGGCCTGACGGTCGAGGACGAATTGAAGATGCTGCGCGTGGCGCGCCGCCTCGGCGAGGTGCTTCCGGTGCGGGTAGTGACCACACTGCTGGGCGCCCATGCGTTGCCGCCCGAGTTCAAGGACGACAGCGACGGCTATATCGACCTGATATGCCAGGAGATGATCCCGGCCGCCGCCAAGGAAGGCCTTGCCGATGCCGTCGATGTATTCTGCGAGAAGATCGCCTTCTCGGTGGCGCAGTGCGAGCGCGTCTTCGAGGCTGCCGAGGCCCATGGGCTGCCGATCAAGGCGCATGCCGAGCAGCTCTCCAACCTGGGTGGCACCGCCATGGCGGCGCGTCACGGTGCGCTCTCTGCCGATCATATCGAGTATCTGGATGACGCGGGCATCAAAGCCATGCGCCAGGCCGGCAGCGTCGCGGTGATCTTGCCCGGCGCCTTCCATACCCTGCGCGAGACCCAGCAACCTCCCATCGCGGCGCTGCGCGAGGCCGGAGTGCCCATGGCGGTGGCCACCGACGCCAACCCGGGCAGCTCGCCGCTGTTCATGCCCACGCTGATGCTGAACCTGGCCTGCACCCTGTTTCGGCTGACGCCCCAGGAGGCATTGGCCGGCATGACCGCCCATGGGGCGACCGCCCTCGGGCTCAAGGGAGGGGGGCGGATCCAGGAGGGGACTACCGCCGATCTGTGCATCTGGGATATCGATACCCCAGCCGCATTGGCCTATGCCGTTCAGCCTGGTCGCCTGCGCCAGCGCCTGTTACAGGGAGAGCTGACCCATGCCGTCTGATACCTCGCTTCACTACGGCTTCGACAGTTCTCTGTGGCAAGGGCGCACCGATCCCGAGCCCGACAGCGAGCGCTGGCACCAGAAGGTCCAGGCGCTGACCGAGGGCGCTGCCCCCGGCTGCGCACTGTTGGGCTTCGCCTGCGATGCCGGCGTGGCTCGCAATCAGGGCCGCACCGGTGCGGCCGAAGGTCCCGAGGCCATGCGCCGCGCCCTGGCACCGCTGGCCTGGCACCGCCGAGGGCCTGCCTATGACGCCGGTGACGTGCGTTGTGAGGGCGATGCCATGGAAGAGGCCCAGCAGGCGCTGGCCGATCGGCTCGCCGCACTGCTGGGCGAAGGGCACCTGCCCATCGTGCTGGGTGGCGGTCATGAGGTGGCCTATGCCAGCTGGTCGGGGCTTGCCCAGCATCTGGCGACCAGCGAAGAGACGGCGCCACGCGTCGGTATCGTCAATCTGGATGCCCATTTCGATCTGCGCGACCCGCGGCACGTGCGCTCCTCGGGCACGCCCTTTTCCCAGATTGCCAACGACTGCGAGGAGCGCGGTTGGGCATTTCGCTATGCCTGCCTGGGGGTGAGCCGTGCCGCCAATACGCGAGCACTGTTCGGCCGCGCCGACGAGCTTGGCGTGCTGGTGCGTGAGGATCGCGAGATCACCGTATCACGCCTGACCAACATCGAGCAGGACCTCGCAGGCTTTATCCGCGACTGCGACCACGTCTACCTGACCATCGACCTGGACGTGCTGCCTGCCGCCGAGGCTCCCGGGGTGAGCGCACCGGCCGCTCGTGGCGTTGCGCTCGCCCTGATCGAGCCGCTGATCGAGGGCATACGAGATAGCGGCAAGCTGCGCCTGGCTGACCTGGCGGAGCTCAACCCCGGCCGTGATATCGACGGTCGCACCGCCAGGGCGGCAGCTCGCCTGGTGCATCTGCTGACCCTGAACGACTGAGAGCCCACGGCTCCACCACCACCACGACAATCCATCGAGACTCCAGAGGCCATACGCCATGACCCAGCAAGACAAGCGTCACGACCCATCCCGCAAGATTGCCGCTCCCATCGGACCCGAGCGCAGCTGCAAGAGCTGGCTGACCGAGGCCCCGCTGCGCATGCTGATGAACAACCTGCACCCCGACGTGGCCGAGCGCCCCGAGGATCTGGTGGTGTATGGCGGCATCGGCCGTGCCGCTCGCGACTGGGAGTGCTACGACAAGATCGTCGAGACCCTGCAGCGCCTGGAGGATACCCAGACCCTGCTGGTGCAGTCCGGCAAGCCGGTGGGCGTCTTCGAGACCCACAAGGACGCGCCGCGCGTGCTGATCGCCAACTCCAATCTGGTGCCTGCCTGGGCCAACTGGGAGCACTTCAACGAGCTGGATCGCAAGGGCCTGATGATGTACGGCCAGATGACCGCCGGCTCGTGGATCTACATCGGTTCCCAGGGCATCGTGCAAGGCACCTACGAGACCTTCGTCGAGGCCGGTCGCCAGCACTTCGACGGCGAGCTCAAGGGGCGCTGGATTCTGACCGCCGGCCTCGGGGGCATGGGGGGTGCCCAGCCGCTGGCGGCCACCCTGGCCGGTGCCTGCTCACTCAACATCGAGTGCCAGCAGACCAGCATCGATTTCCGCCTGCGCACCCGCTACCTCGACGAGCAGGCCGAGGATCTGGACGACGCCCTGGCCCGCATCGAGAAATACACCAAGGATGGCCAGGCGGTCTCCATCGGCCTGTGTGCCAACGCCGCGGATGTACTACCGGAGCTGGTCAAGCGCGGGGTCAAGCCGGACATGGTCACCGACCAGACCAGCGCCCACGACCCCCTGCATGGCTACCTGCCCGCCGGCTGGAGCTGGGAGGAGTACGTGACGCGTGGCAAGGCCGAGCCCGAGGCCACCGTCAAGGCCGCCAAGCGGTCCATGGCGGTGCATGTTCAGGCGATGCTCGACTTCCAGAAGATGGGCGTGCCGACCTTCGACTATGGCAACAACATCCGCCAGATGGCGATGGAAGAGGGCGTCGAGAATGCCTTCGACTTCCCTGGCTTCGTGCCGGCCTATATCCGTCCGCTATTCTGCCAAGGCATCGGCCCGTTCCGCTGGGCGGCGCTCTCCGGCGACCCGGAGGACATCTACAAGACCGACCAGAAGGTCAAGGAGCTGATCCCCGACGATCCGCACCTCCACAACTGGCTCGACATGGCGCGCGAGCGCATTAGCTTCCAGGGCCTGCCGGCACGCATCTGCTGGGTGGGTCTCAAGGACCGCGCCCGCCTGGGCCAGGCCTTCAACGAGATGGTCAAGAACGGCGAGCTCAAGGCGCCCGTGGTCATCGGTCGTGACCACCTGGATTCCGGCTCGGTGGCCAGCCCCAACCGCGAGACCGAGTCGATGATGGACGGCTCCGACGCCGTCTCCGACTGGCCGCTGCTCAATGCCCTGCTCAATACCGCCGGCGGTGCTACCTGGGTCTCCCTGCACCACGGCGGCGGCGTGGGCATGGGCTACTCCCAGCACGCCGGCGTGGTGATCGTTGCCGACGGTACGGACGATGCCCACGCCCGCCTGGGCCGCGTGCTGCGCAACGATCCGGGTACCGGTGTCATGCGTCATGCCGATGCCGGTTACGAGATCGCCAAGGAGTGCGCCCGTGACAATGGCCTCGACCTGCCGATGCTCAACAACGAATAACAGGAGACTTTCCCATGCCCCATCTCGAGATTCAGCCTGGCAGGATGACCCTGGCGCAAGCGCGCCAGGTTTTCCAGGACCCCATCAGCGTCAGCCTGCCAACCAGTGCCGATGTCGATATCGGAAAGTCGGTCGACTGCGTCAACCGGGTTGTCGCCGAGAACCGCACCGTCTATGGCATCAACACCGGCTTCGGGCTGCTGGCCCAGGCCCGTATTGCCGATGAAGATCTCGAGGCGCTGCAGCGGTCCCTGGTGCTGTCGCATGCCACCGGTGTCGGCGCGGCTCTGGACGACGACCTGGTGCGGTTGATCATGGTGCTGAAGGTCAACAGCCTGGCGCGCGGGTTTTCCGGCATCCGCCGCGAGGTGCTCGACGCCCTGATGGCGTTGGTCAACGCCGAGGTCTATCTCCATATCCCGGTCAAGGGCTCGGTAGGGGCCTCCGGTGATCTGGCGCCGCTGGCGCATATGAGCGTGGTATTGCTGGGCGAAGGACAGGCACGCCACAAGGGCGAGTGGCTGCCGGCCCGTCACGCTCTCGAGATCGCGGGGCTGGAGCCGATTTCCCTGGCGCCCAAGGAGGGCCTGGCTCTGCTCAACGGCACGCAGGTCTCCACCGCCTATGCACTCCGCGGCCTCTTCGACGCCGAGGATCTATTTGCCGCGGCCACGGTGTGCGGGTCATTGACCGTGGAGGCTACCCTGGGCTCGCGCGCGCCTTTCGACGCTCGGGTTCATGCGGTGCGCGGCCAGCGCGGCCAGATCGATGCCGCTGCCGCTTATCGCCACCTGCTGGGCGAGGGCAGTGCGATCGGTGACTCCCACGTCGACTGTGATAAGGTCCAGGACCCTTATTCCTTGCGTTGCCAGCCCCAGGTGATGGGTGCCGTTTTGACCCAGCTCCGCCAGGCGGCCGAGGTGCTGGCGGTGGAGATCAATGCAGTCTCGGACAACCCGCTGGTATTTGCCGATGACGACGATATCATCTCCGGCGGCAACTTCCACGCCGAGCCGGTCGCCATGGCGGCCGACAACCTGGCGCTGGCCATTGCCGAGACGGGCTCGCTGGCCGAGCGGCGTATCTCGCTGATGATGGACAAGCACATGTCCCAGCTGCCTCCCTTCCTGGTGGAGAATGGCGGGGTCAACTCGGGCTTCATGATCGCTCAGGTCACCGCGGCGGCGCTTGCCAGCGAGAACAAGGCCCTGGCGCATCCGCATAGCGTCGACAGTCTACCTACCTCTGCCAATCAGGAGGACCATGTCTCCATGGCTCCCGCCGCCGGCAAACGCCTCTGGGAGATGGCCGACAACGTGCGAGGCATTCTGGCCATCGAGTGGTTGGGCGCCTGCCAGGGACTCGACATGCGTCACGGCCTGAAAAGCACCGACACGTTGGAGCAGGCCAGGCAGCTGCTGCGTGAGCGGGTCAGCCACTACGAGCAGGATCGCTTCTTTGCGCCGGACATCGAAGCCGCCAGTGAGCTGCTGCGCGAACGCACCCTAAGGGGGCTTTTTCCTGGAGGAGTGTTGCCGAGTCAGTAAGCAGTTCGCCAGGCAGGTTGCTCGCGTCGAAGCGGCGCGGGCAAGCTCAAGGCGGGCATTCGTGATCTTTGCCAGACAACACAACAAAGGTGGCAATTATGAAAGTAGCGACTTGGAGCCCAGGCTCTATCAGCTCGAAAAACCTTACCTCCATAGCGGTCATATCCTTTACGGTTATCCTGTCGGTTATTTTGCTGCTGGTGACCGACGCCAATGCAATCGTCTTGTCCGTAGGGCTCATGGTTACGCTAAGCATGCTACGGGTATCGGTGGTGCTGGCGCTGATCCTGTCTGCCATCGTCGGCGGCGTCTATGCCGGATTACCCATCGAGTCGGTCGTTCAAGAATTCAACGACGGACTCGGCAGTGGCGCCCCCATCGCACTCGCGCTGGCGGCTCTGGGGGCCTTTGCTGTCGCGCTGTCCCGCACCGGTGTTGCCTCCTATATTTCCTCACGGATGCTTGCTGTCGTGGGTCAATCCGACAGCGACAAGAACATCGAGAAGACCAAGTGGGGCATTTATATCCTGCTGCTGCTGATCAGTATAGCGTCCGGTACCATCGTTCCCGTGCACATTGCCTTCATACCGCTGCTCATACCACCGCTGCTGCTTGTATTCAACAAGATGCAGCTGGATCGGCGCATCATCGGCTGCGTCATCTGCTTCGGTATCGTCGTGAAATACATGATCTTTCCGGTTGGCTATGGTGCCATCTACTTGAATGACATTCTGATCTACAGCATCAATGAGGCAGGCGCGGAGCTCGACTTTTTGGTGACTCGTCATATGGCACCTCGGGCGATGCTCATACCGGCTTTCGGCATGTTGGTGGGACTGTTGGTGGCCATTATGTTCACTTACAGAAAAAAGCGGGTGTACTCGGATGCGCCGATAAAGGCCGAAGAAGAGCGAGAAGAAAAGCCTCTGCAGCCAATTCAAAAGCTTCTGGTGGCGGTTGCTATTGCCTCGACGCTTATCGTTCAGCTGATTACCGGCTCCATGGTATTTGGCGGCATGGTGGGGTTTTCCCTGTTGGCATTAAGTGGTGTGATGAGGTGGAGCGAGCAGGATACGATCTTCGATAACGGCATGCGCATGATGGCCATGGTTGGCTTTATCATGGTGGCGGCCGCGGGTTTTGCCGCTGTGATGCGCGCTACCGGCGACGTTCCCGTACTCGTTGAACAGGCGGTGGCATTAATTGGCGACAGCCGCGCCCTGGCAGCCCTGGCCATGCTGATAGTCGGCCTTATCATCATCATGGGGATCGGTTCCTCCTTCTCCACCGTGCCCATCATTGCTGCCATCTTCGTGCCCATGGGCCTTGCCTATGATTTTTCTGCCATGGCCATCATTGCCCTGATCGGTACCGCCGGGGCGCTTGGCGATGCCGGGTCACCGGTCTCTGACTCCACCCTTGGCCCCACCGCGGGCCTTAACGTGGATAGACAGCACGATCATATCTGGGACACGGTCGTTCCAACGTTCATTCACTTCAACATACCGCTGATCATCTTTGGCTGGATTGCCGCGATGCTGCTGTAAAGGCTGTGGCGAATGCTTTATCACGCAGAGCCGTTAGCAATCCCTTGGGTATCAACCTGAAAAGGATAAAAACCATGTCTCATGTAACTAGCTCAACCCTTCCTGTCTATGCGGATGTCGTCGATCTGGACAAGTATCCGATTCATGAACTCGACAGCGAAAAAGGCAAGGCGCTGATTGATAGCTGCCGCCAGGAGCTTGCCAAGGATGGCTGCTGCACGCTGGCGGGCTTTATCAAGCCAGAGGCAGTCGCTCGGATGGTGGAACTGGCTGACCAGCTGAAGGACAAGGCCTGGGTCAGCGATAGAGAACATAACGTCTACTTCACCCCCTTCGATGAAACGGTCGATGCGGATCATCCGCTGGCCTATCCCGTGCGCTCGGCCAAGCACGGTATCGCCTACGATCACATTCCCGAAGACGCTCCCCTGCGGCGGCTGTACGAATCGAATGATCTGACGCGTTTCATCGCCGCAGTGCTGGAAAAACCGGTGCTTTACCGCAGTGCCGATCCGCTGGACGCCCTGCAGATCACTCGATTCCATCCAGGTGAAGAGCTGGGCTGGCACTTCGACAACAGTGAGTTCTCGATCACGGTGATGTACCAGAAGGCTGACATGGGTGGCGATTTCGAATATGTTCCCGCGCTGCGCACCAAGGAGGAAGAGTGCTACGACGACGTCAGGAAAGTGCTTCAGGGTGATCGCTCCAGGATCAAGGTCCAGTCTGGCGAACCGGGTACGCTCGCCTTCTTCCACGGCAACTGCGCCATGCACCGGGTTGCGCTGGTGGAAGGGGAAACGCCGCGAATCAACTCCGTGCTCACCTACGGCGAACATGACAATATGCGATTGAATGATCTCACCTCGGAGCTGTTCTACGGTCGGACCTCGTCGGACCCTTCCTGAAGGTGTGAAGATGATGTACTTATGTCGGCCTCTTGCTTTGGCCGTTCGGCATACTAGTCGGCGGCGCTGACGCAAAATAGGCGTCGGTGCATCGGCACCGCTATCGGCCGCGCGATTTCCGTTGCTGGAAGTCTCGCGGCCGACGCTTGTTCTGCCATCCCATTGTTTACGTTTGTACCTGGGGGTGAGGCCGTCACTCGAGCCGGAGGTCCGCCGAACTGGTGAATCTGGCCATGATGACGTTGGTGCGTCTCGAGCCTCTGGTGGTGGAAGGATAGGCGGCTGTTGAGTCCCTTCAGCACCCGTGCAACCGGCGGTGCAGAGAGCGGATCCGCTCGGCGAAAGCCGGTACCGGCCCCTCGACCACGGCGTCCGGCACCACCTGCTCGATGGGCAGTGGCGCCACCGGCGCCGGCGCAACGCTCATCTCTCTGAGCCAGCCGATCAGCTGCTCGGAAGAGCTGGCGTAGACGATGCGCCCGAGGCCGACCCAGCCATGGGCCGCCGCGCACATGGGGCAGTGCTCGCCGGAGGTATAGACGGTCGCCCCGGCGCGCTGCTCGGGTGTGAGGTGCTCCGCCGCCCAGCGGGCCAGGAAGAACTCGGGGTGCTGGGTGGCGTCGCCGCCGGCCACATGGTTGTGGTCCTCGGCCAGCACCTCGCCTTCTGCATTCACCAGCACCGAGCCGAAGGGCTCGTCGCCCGCTTCCAGTCCCTTCTCCGCCAGCGCCACGCAGCGCTCCAGATGAACCATATCGGTGGCATCGATCATGTCGGGTCTCCAGTGGTGAAAGGGCCTCCAGCATAAGGAAGCCTCGCCGCGATTTGCACTCCCCCCAGAGCGTCGCCCATGGCTGGCGTTCTGGTAAGATGGCCGGCCCAGATCGGATGCCTCTGCCAGGAGTGACTCGTTCAGCATGATCCCCGACCGTCTTCCCCAGCTCGACAGCATCGCCGCGGAGCGTGCCGTGCGGCGCCTCGACCGACTCACCAAGCCCCCGGGCAGCCTGGGGCGCCTGGAGCGTCTGGCCGTGGAGTTGGCGGCCATTCAGGGGCAGCCGCTCCCCCAGGTTACGCCGCCCGCCATGCTGGTGTTTGCCGCCGACCACGGGGTGGCCGCCGAGGGGGTATCGGCCTTTCCCCAGGAGGTGACCGCGCAGATGGTGGCCAACTTCACCGCCGGTGGGGCCGCCATCAACGTTTTCGCTCGACAGCACGCGGCGCACCTTGAGGTCATCGATGTGGGGGTTGCCACTCCCTTGCCCGAGGAGGTAGCCCGTCACCCGCTACTGGTGAACGAGAAGGTTCGTCTCGGTACCGCCAATATGCTGGAAAGCGACGCCATGACGCGAGACGAGGCCCTGCAGGCCATGGCGGCAGGGGCGCGCGCCGCCAAGCGTGCCGCCGCGGCCGGCTGTCGCTGCCTGATCATCGGCGAGATGGGGATCGCCAATACCACGGCGAGCAGTGCCTTGCTGGCCGTGCTGACCGGCGGTCCTGTGGCGGGGCTGGTCGGAAACGGTACCGGTCTCGATGCCAGCGGTGTGGCCCACAAGCAGTCGGTGATCGAGCGCGTCCTGGCGGCACGTCGGCCGGATCGAAACGACCCGCTGGGGGCTCTGGCCGCGGTGGGGGGGCTGGAGATTGCCGCCATGGCCGGGGCCTTTCTGGGCGGCGCCGAACAGCGCCTGCCGCTGCTAGTGGATGGCTTTATCGCCACCGTGGCGGCGCTGGTGGCCCGTCGGCTCTGCCCCGGCTTGCGAGAGTATCTGATCTTCGGTCACCGCTCCCAGGAGCCGGGACATGAACAGGCGCTGAAGGCCCTCGATGCCCGACCGCTGCTCGACTTCGGGCTGCGCCTCGGCGAAGGCACCGGCGCCGCCCTGGCCTTTCCGCTGCTGGACTCGGCGTGTCGCCTGCTGTCGGAGATGGCCACCTTCGATGATGCCGGTATCGGCGCTGGGTCATGACGCCGGAGACTTCCCAGCTCGCTTTTGGGCCGGGGCTGACCCTGGCCGTCGATAAGGAGTGCGTGCACCTTGCCAGCCCTCAGCCACTCTGGACACTGAGCAGCGCCCTGGTGGGTGGTGGCTTCGGCTGGCGCCACCATTTCTGCAACTTTCATGTAGACAAGGACTACGCTGGCCACGACCCGGCCGGGGATCTGGCGAGGTGGCTGACGGCTCGCGGTATCCCGCTGGAGGGGAGCCTGGCCATGATGACCGCGGTGCGACTCGAACACCTGGCGCTGGTGGAAGGGGAGGGAGTAGTGGTGGCGGTGACCGCGGGGGCAGGCAATGCCGTGGATATCACCGCCCCCCTGGCTGGCGACCCTCGACCGGTGGGCACCATCAACACCCTGGTGCTTATCGATGGGTGCCTCAGTGACAGTGCCATGGTCAACGCCTGCCTGTCTGCCAGCGAAGCCAAGGTACGCGCCCTTCAATCGCTGGAGGTGCGTGATCCCCACAGCGGCACGCCGGCCAGTGGTACCTCCACCGACTGCCTGGCGATCGCCGCGACCCGGCAGGGCGCGGTGACTCCCTATGCCGGGTCCGGTACGCGTCTGGGACGCGAGCTGGGCAAGGCGATATATCGGGCCACCCGAGAGTCGCTGCTCGCCTCCCGGGAGTGGCGGCGAGACGCCGAGGAACGGGCGGTGTTCCATGGCTGAGCCGCTATCGCTTGCACTGCTCGGCCTGGTGCTGGCCGCCGTGGGCGTCGACCTGCTGATCGGCGATCCGCGTCGGCTGCCGCATCCGGTGGTGGGCATGGGCAGGGTGATCGCTCGCCTGGAAGGCGCCTGGAACCATGGCAGCCCGTTGAGCCGCCGGCGCAAGGGGGCCTTGATGACGGCGCTGGTGGTACTGGGCAGCGGGGGACTGGCCTGGTCGGCCATTACGCTACTGGCACGCGTTCACCCCTGGCTGGGCTGGCTCGCCGAGGGGTGGCTGCTGGCCAGCTGTCTGGCGATCAAGGGCCTGCGCGACGCCGCCCTCGCCGTCGCGGCGCCCCTGACGGGTGGCGATCTGCCCGGCGCTCGTCGGGCACTCTCCATGATCGTCGGGCGCGATACTGCCGAACTGGATGAGGCCGACATCGCCCGTGGCACGGTGGAAACCGTGGCCGAGAACAGCGTGGATGGCATTACTTCCCCGCTGTTCTTTGCCCTGCTGGGCGGTGCGCCGCTGGCGCTGGCCTACAAGGCGATCAACACCCTCGACTCCATGGTGGGCCATCGCAGCGCGCGCTATCTCGACTTTGGCTGGGCCTCGGCCAGGCTCGACGATCTGGCCAACTGGCTGCCGGCACGTCTGACCGCCCTGACGCTATGGCTCGGCGCGCGACTGAGCGCTGGGTGGCGGACCCGGGGAGCGCTGGTCGCCACCCGCCGGGAAGCGCCGCTCCACCTTAGCCCAAACAGCGGCTGGCCCGAGGCCATGGTGGCCCATCTGCTGGGCGTGCAGCTCGGTGGCAACAACCACTACCTCGGCGAACTCTCGGAGCGGGTTCGGCTCGGCTTCCCCCATGAGGCTCTCGGTGCCCGGCATATCCCGGCGGCGGTTCGCTTGATGCATGGCGGTTGGGTCGTCTTTCTGGCGTTGCCGGCCCTTGTCATCCTGCTGAAGGAGGTGCTGAGATGAATTCGAAGGAGTGGCCGCTCCACGGCGGTCAGGCGGCGCCCTTGCTGGCTCGCTTCGGGCTGGCCGACGACACGCCGGTGCTGGATGCCAGCGCCAATCTCAATCCCCTGGGGCCGCCGGCCTGGCTCCCCGACTGGGTGTCGGCTCGTCTGCAGGGGGAGGGCGAGGCACTGGCCCGCTATCCCGACCCCGACTATCGCGAGGCGCGTGAGTCGATCGCCGCTCGGGACGGGGTGGCACCCGAGCAGATACTGCTGACCAACGGTGGTGCCGAGGCGATCTTTCTGGCCGTTGCCCTCCAGGCCCGGGAGTTCCCTGCCGCTCCCGTGGCCATCGTCGAGCCCACCTTCGCCGAGTATGCACGAGCCTGCGCGGCCCATGGCCTGCCAGTCACTCGCCTGACTCTCGAGCCACCGGACTTTCGCCTCGACCCGGAGGCGGTGGTCGCCGCCCTGGGCGAGGCGCGGCTGCTCTTCCTGTGCCGCCCCAACAACCCCACCGGCACCCTGGTGCCGCAAGCCTCGGTGGCACGGCTGCTCGAACTCACCGCGCAGCGTGGCTATCGCGTGGTGGTGGACGAGGCCTTTATCGATTTCGTGGGCAACGAGAAGGGAAGGCCGGCGGGGGAGGAGGCGTTGACGCCGCTGCTGACCCGCTTCGAACACCTGATCCTGCTGCGCTCGTTGACCAAGCACTTTACCCTGCCCGGATTGCGCCTGGGCTATCTGCTGGCCGACCGCGAGACGGTGCGACTTGCCGCCGGCTGTCAGCCCGCCTGGAGCGTCAATGGCCTGGCGGCGGCACTGGTGGCACCGCTGCTCGCCGACCGCGACTTCGCCGGTCGCACCGAGGCGTGGCTCGCCACCGAGCGGCCACGGCTGCAGGCGGGTCTCGCTACCCTGGGCCTGGAGGTGATCCCCAGCCGGGCCAACTTCTTCTTGGTGCGTCACCCCGGGGGGCGCGAGGCGACGCGACAACTGCTGCCGGCGCTGCTGCGCCGCGGTGTGCTGGTGCGTCATACCGAATCCTTCCCGGGCCTCGACGGCGGCTGGTTGCGTCTGGCCCTGGGCGATGCCACGGCCAATCAGCGCCTGCTGGCGGCCCTGGCCGAGGTGTTGCAGGAAGCCGAGGAGGGCGCGCCGTGATCGCCTTCGTCGGTGGTGGGGCGCGCTCCGGCAAGAGTCGCCATGCCGAGGCGCTGGCCGGCGCCTTGCATCGATCCCGCGGTGGCCAGCTCGTCTATCTCGCCACGGCCCAGGCCACGGATGCCGAGATGGCCGCGCGAATCGCGCGCCATCGTCACGAGCGTGGCACCGGTTGGCGCACCCTGGAGGCGCCCCTGGCGCTGGACACGGCCCTTGCCGAGGTGGCCGCGGGAGATAGCGTGCTGCTGGATTGCCTGACCCTCTGGGCCAGCCAGTGGCTCTATGCCGGTGGCGGCCAGGAGGCTGACGGGGAGGCGATGCTGGCCCGGGTGGTCGAGAGGGCCCGCATGCGCGATATCGCCCTGGTGGTGGTCTCCAATGACCTTAACGAGGCGCTGCCGCCAGCCGATGCCGAGACCTGGCGCTACCTGGCCTTTCTCCAGCGACTGCACCGCCGGCTGGCGCGAGAGGCGGACCGGGTGATCGAGGTGGTGGCCGGCATGGCGCTCGAGTGGAAAGCCATCGACGGCCAGGCTGATGGAGAATGCCGCGCGGAGGCGAGACGATGAAGGAGGCCTTCTATGGGCTGGTGCTGGCCCTGCAGTTTCTGACCCGAATTCCTCTGCCTGTTGCCTGCCCCTGGCATGCCGACACCTGCCGCTGGGCGTTGCGCTGCTATCCCCTGGTGGGCCTGCTGATCGGCGCCGCCCTGGCGGTGGTGGCCGCTCTCGGGGTGGGGCTTCCCACCCCGCTGCTGGCACTGACCCTGCTTAGCCTGTGGGTGGCGCTCAGCGGGGGGCTACACCTCGATGGGGTCATGGATCTGGCCGATGCACTGGGCAGTAATGCGCCCCTGGAGCGGCGCTGGGCGATCATGAAGGATAGTCAGGTGGGCAGCTTCGCCATTCTCGCCCTCGTCTTCCTGCTGGCCTGGAAGGGGGTACTGCTGTGGGCGTTGCTCGACGCCGGGGTCAGCCCCTGGCTATGGGTGGCACTGCCGGGTCTGGCGCGCTTCGGCACCCTTGTGTTGCTGCGCCTGGCGCCCCTGGCACGGCGCGAAGGGTTGGCCTGGACCTGGCGGCAACACCTGGGGCATCGCGACCTGTGGCTATCGCTGCTGCCGTTGCTGGCCATCTTCGGCTTCGTGCCCGGTGGGATCTGGCTGCTGGGTGCTCTGCTGGTCTTTCTATGCCTCTATGGCCTCTTCATGGTCAGGGCCTTTTCCGGCATCAACGGTGATATCGTTGGTGCCGCCATCGAGGGAGGAGAACTATGGCTGCTGCTCGCCGCCTGGAGCTGGTGGTGGTTCGGCATGGCGTGACGCGCTGGAATCTCGAACGACGCTACCAGGGGCAGCGCGATATCCCGCTTCTGCTGCCCGATGCCGTGCCTGACATGGAGCGGTTGCGTGAGCATCTGGCGGGCACCGAGTTCGATGCCATCCACTGCAGTGACCTGGCCCGCTGTCGACAGACGCTGGCCCATGTGCAGCCGGGCCGCGACGCCTCGGCGCTGTTTGACCCGCGCCTGCGGGAACTCGATTTCGGCGACTATGAAGGCCGTACCTGGGACGAGCTCAAGGACGACCCGCACTATCGGGCCTGGATCGATAGCGCCGGCATGCAGGCACCCCCCGGCGGTGAGTCGGCCGATGCGCTCTGGGGCAGGCTCTTTGCCTGGCTGCAGGAACTTCAGACACAGGCAGGTGAACGGCAACGCGTGCTGGCGGTAAGCCACGGCGGCGTCATTCGCGAGCTGCGCCGTCGTCTGGAGACCGTCGACTTCTGGGAGGGCGTGGTGGGCCAGGCCCAGGGGCGTCATTTCACGTTCACCCATCATGAGGGAGGCTGGCGATGCAGTGCTTCATCGGCGGTGCCTGTTCAGGGCGACGCAAACTAGTCGACGAACGCTTTCCGGCGGCGCATTGGGAACGGCTGAACCCGGGGGAGGGTGTGGCGGACTGGCTCGGCGACCTGCCTGAAGGTGTGACCCTGGTGGTCACAGGCTGGGCCGGCTGGCTCACCGCCGCCCAGGCCGAAGTTGATGACGACGTACGGGCAAGCTGGCGTGCCATGCTGGAGGCCCTGGCGGCGCAGGAGACCCGGGGGCTGGAGGTTGTACTGATTCTCGACGAGATGGGGCGCGGCATCGTGCCGATGGCGCCCGAAGCTCGCCGGCTGCGGGATCTCAATGGCTGGCTGGTCCAGGAGGTCGCGTCACGCTGCTCGGCGGTGTGGTATGTGCGCCATGGGCTGGCCAGACGACTGGATCTTGCTCAGTAGCTGCCCAATGTGTAGCAGGGCTATCGCAGATAGCTTGGCTGCTCGATAGCTCGGGGCTGATCTGGCGACAAGCCTACGAGGGGGCGCTATGAACCCCTCCATGGGCGCTACCGACGCCTTCCCTGGCGTAGGACCCCCTCTTCGGCTTGTCCTCAGCGCCCCTTGGCTCGGTAACTGCGATAGCCCTGCAAGGCGTCGACGCCGCGTTGACGCTTCCCATGGGGATTGGTAGCTTACGCGCACTCTCAGGTGCTGGCGGAGTGAATGCCGCCAGGTAAACGGGAAGTCGGTCCATTCCGACGCTGCCCCCGCAACGGTGATCGAGTCAAGAACCGCCACTACCCTCAAGGTATGCCACTGTGCCAATCGGCATGGGAAGGCGGCGGTTCTGCAGGGTCGTTGGTATCACGCCAGCCCCTCGCTCGTCAGCCCGGAGACCGGCCCGAGAGCGCATGCCGGACCGCGGAGGGTGGTCAACAGGCAGGGCCTCGACCGCACGCATCCACGCCGTCTCCCTTCCTTCCGTCCCTCTGCACCGGCCCTAAAAAAGCAGTATGACACCGTGCGGGTGAGTACGGTGAGCAAGGGACAGAGATGAACACGACACACGCAACCCGTGGCCTGGCGACCTTCGCACTGGCCGCACTTCCTTTGGCCGTGCAGGCCGCAGACGCCCAGACTGCCGACACTGGCGAGACCCAGGTGCTCAACCCCATGGTGGTCACCGCAGCCCTGGCGCCGCGTACCGCCGACGAGAGCCTCGCCTCGGTAACGCTGCTGGACGAGGCCACCCTGCGCCGGCAGGACCCCACCAGCTTGACCGATCTCTTCCGCGGCCAACCCGGGGTGGACGTCACCTCCAGCGGCAGCTTCGGCAAGAGCAGCAGCGTCTACATTCGCGGCACGTCCAGCAATCAAAGCCTGCTGATGATCGATGGTATTCGCCTGCGTTCGGCGACAACAGGTGCTCCGGCCTGGGAATTTCTCGATCCGCGCATGTTCGACCGCGCCGAGATTGTGCGCGGCCCCCGCGGTAGCCTGTATGGCGCCGATGCCATGGGTGGGGTGATTCAGCTGTTTACGCCCGAGGGTAAAGAGGGCGGGGCGACACCGCGCATCTCCTTCGGCGGCGGCTCCTTCGATACCCAGCGCTACAGCGCCAGCCTCTCCGGTGCCGAGGGTGGCACGCGATACCATTTCGCCGCCAGCCGCTTCGACACCGAGGGTGCGCCGGTTCGTCGTGGCGGGGAGGATATGGGGTACGACAACACCACAGCATTGGCGCGTATGTCGCATACCTTCGATAGCGGCGCGGAACTGGGGCTGCTGGCTCTGCGGGCGCGTGGAACCACCGAGTATGATGAGAGTGGCTCACTCGCTACGACTGACTTTGTGCAGCAGGTGGCCGGAGTGTATGCAGAGTTGCCAGTGTCCGACAACTGGCGCAGCCGCCTGACACTCAGCGAGGCTCGCGATGAAAGCGATAACCACTTCTATGATTCTATTCTCGATACGCAGACCCGGACGGCACGCTGGGAGAATACGCTAAGTGCCGGAGTGCATGAGTTTGTTCTGGGAGCGGAATACTCGAATGATAGCGTAGCAGGTAGCAACACGGGATTCGGTCCATATGCCGAGGAGGAGCGCGATAACAAGGCTATCTTTTCTCAGGCGCTGCTCGACTTCTCACCCGTAGCGCTTCAGGCGAGCCTGCGCTTCGACGATAACGAGGCCTACGGTGATGAGGTGACAGGCAGCCTGGCGCTGGGTTACGAGCTGGATGGATCGCATACGATAAGAGCGAGCTACGGTACTGCTTTCGTTGCACCAACGTTCAATGACCTATATTGGCCGGGTTATGGCTTTCCCGATTTGGAAGCCGAAACATCGGACACGCTTGAGGTTGGCGTACGTGGCGGATATACCAGCTGGTTCTGGGATGCGGCGGTCTATCAGACCGACATCGACAACCTGATCTCCTGGCAAATGGGTGGAAGAACGAAAAATATACCGACTACGCGCATTCGCGGCGTTGAGTTGGCTGCCGGTGCCGTGATTGACGATTGGACTTTGGCTACAGCACTCACCTATACCGATCCCGAGAATCGCGAGACCGGTGATCGCCTGCCGCGACGCGCCACCCAGAGCCTGCGCTTCGACATCGACCGCGAAATGGGCGATTGGTCGCTGGGCGGGTCCTGGATCGCCCAGAACCATCGCTACGAGTATGACTATTTAACCGGTGAGCCCATGCGCCTGGATGGCTTTGGCCTGCTTAATCTGCGCGCCGGTTGGGAGTTTGCACCGATGTGGTCGGCTCGCGTGACGCTCGAGAACGCCCTGGACAAGGAGTACACCACGGCCAAGTTCTTCGACGGAGATGACTATATCAATGCCGGCCGTGCGGCCTTCCTGAGCGTGCACTTCGGGCCGTGATGACCAGACGACTTTCTCGGCTACTCCTGGCCGGCCTTGCGCTGCTGCCCCTGGCGACGGCGCAGGCCCAGGATGAAATATGCGCGGTAGATGCCCTGGATCGCGAGGTGTGCCTGGAGCGGCCCGCCTCGCGCATCGCCGCGCTGTCACCGGGTGCCACCGAGCTCGCCTTCGCCGCCGGCGCGGGTGAGCGGGTGGTGGCGGCGGTCGAGTACAGCGACTATCCGCCCGAGGCCCTCAAGATTCCTCGAGTCGGCAGTCATAACCGCCTCGATCTGGAGCGCCTGCTGGCGCTCACCCCGGACCTGGTGATTGGCTGGGTCACCGGCAACCCCGCCGAGCAGCTCGAGCGCCTGGAGGCGCTGGGTATGGCGGTGTTCTATATCGAGCCACGCAACTTCGACGAAATAAGTGCCACGATCGAGCAGCTGGCCCGCTTCGCCGATACCCGGGAAGCGGGCGAGGCAGAGGCCGAGCGTTTCCGCCGGGAGATGGCCTCGCTGGCCGAGCGCCATGCTCAGGCCGAGCCGGTCTCGGTCTTCTACCAGGTCTGGGACCAGCCACTGATGACCATCAACGACAGGCACTGGATCGGTCAGGTGCTGCAGCTGTGTGGTGGTATCAATGTCTTCGGCGAGCTCGAGCGCCTGGCGCCCCGACTCGATGAGGAGGCACTACTGGCGGCGAACCCCGAGGTGATTCTCGCCGGTGGCAGGGGGGAGGATAACCGAGACTGGCTGGCACACTGGCGAGGCTATCCATCACTCACGGCGGTTGCCCAGGACAATCTCTTCTTCGTGCCGCCCTCGCTGATCCAGCGTCCGACGCCCCGTCTCCTGGAAGGCACCAGTGTGGTCTGTGAACGGCTCGACCAGGCCAGGGCGCGGCGCGGAGGGCATCGGCAGTGATCGCGCTGTTTCGCCCCCTGGGGTTGCTGACCCTCGCTGCACTGGCGGCGCTGGTGCTCTCCGTGGCGCTGGGTAGCGTAACGCTGCCGCCTGGCGACGTTCTGGCGGCCCTGAGCGGGCGTGGCGAAGGGCTCGCGCGTACCCTGATCCTCGAGTTGCGCCTGCCCCGCTCGCTTGCCGCCTTTGCGGTGGGCGGGCTGCTCGCCGTGGCCGGGGCGCTGATGCAGGTGCTGCTACGCAACCCTCTCGCCGACCCTTATGTGCTGGGGCTCTCCGGAGGAGCCGCGGTGGGGGCGCTGATGGCCATGCTGGCGGGCGTGGGAGGACTGTTGATCTCGGGTTCCGCCTTCGTGGGGGCCCTGATCTCGACTCTGCTGGTGTTCGGGCTGGCCCATGGTCGTGGCGGCTGGACACCTTCAAGGCTACTGCTGACCGGCGTGGTGGTGGCGGCCGGCTGGGGGGCGGTGATCACACTGATGCTCTCGGTCAGCCCCGTCGAACGCCTGCCTGGCATGCTCTACTGGCTGATGGGTGATCTCGCTCATGCCGGCACGCCCTGGCCGCTGCTGGCGCTGCTGCTGGGCGCCTGCCTGCTGGTGGTGCCCCTGGGGCGCCACCTCAATGTCCTGGCGCGGGGCCCCTTGCAGGCCGCCGCCCTGGGGGTGGCGGTGCGACGCCTTGAGTGGGGGCTCTACCTGACGGCGAGCCTGCTGACGGCGGCGGCGGTGACCGGTGCCGGCAGCATCGGCTTCGTCGGCCTGGTGGTACCGCATATGCTGCGCCTGGCGTTGGGTAATGATCAGCGCCTGATCCTGCCCGCCTGTGCGCTGGCGGGGGGCACCCTGTTGCTGGTCGCCGATACCCTAGCCCGCACCGTGATCGCACCGGAGCAGCTGCCGGTGGGGGTGATCACCGCGCTGCTCGGCGTTCCCACCTTCCTCTACCTGCTCTATCGAGGCTCCTGATGGCAGATCCAGTGACACCGCCGCTGGTGGCCCGCCATCTGGTGATCGATGTGCCAGGACGCACCGACGGTGACGCCCTTGACCTTCGGGTCGAGCCGGGGCAGGTCTGGGGCGTGCTGGGGCCAAATGGTGCCGGCAAGACCACCCTGCTGCATACCCTGGCGGGGCTGCGCCCGCCTCGCGCCGGAGAGGTGCTTCTGGGGGAGGCGCCGCTTGCCTCGCTGCGTCGTCGTGAGGTGGCCAGGCGGCTGGGGCTGGTGTTTCAGGAGCGCCACGACGGCTTTCCATCCACGGTGCTCGAGACGGCGTTGATCGGCCGCCATCCCTGGCTTTCCCCCTGGCAGATGGAGGATGGCGAGGATCTCCGCCTGGCCGAGGCGGCACTCGAACGACTCGATGTGGCCCATCTGGCCGAGCGCCTGGTGAGTACCCTTTCGGGGGGCGAGCGTCAGCGACTGGCCATCGCCACGGTGCTGACCCAGGCACCGGCGATCTGGCTCGCCGATGAGCCCACCAATCATCTCGACCTGCATCATCAGACGGCGGTAATGGCCCTGCTCAACGAGCTGGCTGGTGAAGGGCGTGCGGTGATGATGTGCCTGCATGATCTCAACCTGGCCGCACGCTGGTGCGACCATCTGTTGCTGCTCTATCCGGATGGGCGAGCATGCTGGGGCCCGGCGCAGGAGATGCTGGTTCCCGAGGCGCTGGAGCGCCTCTATGGTCAGCGCCTGGCGAGTGCGGAGATCGATGGAGCCCCTGTCTTCGTACCGGTGAGCGGAACATGACCGACCTCCAGGGGCGCGGCGAGGCGCGTGGCGTCTGATCCCCCCATCATCTGTCGTCGATAACAGTCATTACCCGATCATGATCAATGTGCTCAATATCGTCTGTGCGGGATAGACGAAGAGGAGTGAACCATGCACAACCCCAATATGCCCTTCTCCGAGGCGGAGAAGGCGGGTCTCTATCGGGCCATCCATGAGCGCCGGGACGTGCGTTCGCAGTTTCTGCCGGACCCGGTGCCGCCGCGGGTCCTGGGCCGACTGCTGGAAGCGGCCCATCACGCCCCCTCGGTGGGCTTCATGCAGCCCTGGGATTTCCTGGTGATCGACAGCATCGAGGTGCGCCGGCAGGTACATGGCATCTTCACCCGAGAGAACGAAAAGGGGGCGCGACGGTTTTCCGGAGAGCGCCAGCAGCACTACCGCAGCCTGAAGCTTGAAGGGATCCTCGAGAGCCCCCTCAATCTCTGTATTACCTGCGATCGTAGTCGCGGGGGTGGCCCGGTACTGGGCCGTACCAGCATTGTCGAGATGGACCTGTTCAGCACCTGCCTGGCGGTCCAGAACCTCTGGCTGGCCGCGCGTGCCGAGGGAATCGGCGTGGGCTGGGTCAGTATCCTTGACCAGCATGAGCTGGGCACGGTGCTGGGCCTTCCGGAGCATGTCTACCCACTCGCCTACCTATGTATCGGCTATGTCAGTGAGTTTCTGGATGAACCGGAACTGGCCCGCAAGGGCTGGCGTCAGCGGCTGCCGCTGGCCGATCTGGTACATGCCAACGGCTGGGGGCAAGGGGTCAGCGATGACGAACTCCGCCAGGCCTTGGGGGGTTCATGCCCACGCTGATGATCCAGGGCACCACTTCGGATGCGGGCAAGAGTACGGTGGTGGCGGCGTTGTGCCGGGCGCTTCATCGGCGAGGGGTATCGGTCGCCCCGTTCAAGCCGCAGAACATGGCGCTCAACAGCGCGGTGACGGGGGATGGCGGCGAGATCGGCCGCTCCACGGCGCTGCAGGCGTTGGCGGCCGGCGTCGAGCCCCATAGCGATATGAATCCGGTGCTGCTGAAGCCGGAGAGCGACCGCGGTGCCCAGGTGATCCTGCGTGGCCAGGTGCATGGCCATATGGATGCGCTGGATTACCACGCCTACAAGCGAGAGGCGCGCCATAGCGTTCTGGCCGCCTGGCAAGCGTTGTCGAAGCGCTACGATGTGATCATTGCCGAGGGAGCGGGGAGCCCGGCGGAGATCAATCTGCGCGAGAACGATATCGCTAACATGGGCTTCGCCGAGATGGTCGACTGCCCGGTCTTGCTGGTGGGCGATATCGACCGGGGTGGGGTCTTCGCCCAGCTGGTGGGTACCCTGGAGTTGCTCAGTGGCAGCGAGAGAGCGCGTGTCCAGGGCTTCATCATCAACCGCTTTCGTGGCGACTCTGCCCTGCTGGAGCCGGGACTCGAATGGCTCGCCGCGCATACCGGCAAGCCGGTGCTCGGCACGCTGCCCTATCTGCATGGCCTGCTGCTCGATGCCGAAGACAGTATCGGTTGCGCTGGGCGAGAAGAGGGCGTTCCGGCCCTGCGCGTCGTGGTGCCGGCCCTGCCGCGTATCAGCAATCATAACGACTTCGACCCGCTGCGGCTGCACCCGCGGGTGGCGTTCACCTTCGTGGGGCCGGATCGGCCCATTCCGCCGGCCGACCTGATCATCCTGCCGGGCAGCAAGAGTACTCGCACGGATCTCGCCTGGCTGCGCAGCCAGGGCTGGGAGTCTGCTATTCAGCGTCACCTGCGCTATGGCGGACGGGTGCTGGGCATCTGCGGGGGCTTCCAGATGCTGGGGCGTGCCATCCATGACCCCGAGGGCCTGGAGGGGCCGACTGGTTCCTCTGTTGGACTGGGCCTGCTCGAAATGGAGACACGCCTGGTGGCCGGCAAGCAGCTGCGCAATGTGAGTGGGCGCCTGCTGCCCGAGAGCGTGCCGATCGCCGGCTACGAGATTCACAACGGCGTTACCACGGGGCCGGCGCTCGAGCGCCCCCTGTGCGAGCTGGCGGGGCGCCCGGACGGGGCGGTGAGCGACGATGGCCGGGTGCTGGGCACCTATCTGCACGGCCTGTTCGACCGACCCGAGGCCTGCGCGGCGCTGCTGGCGCGTTGCGGACTGGTCGGCAAGGCGGGGGCGGTCGACTATGGGCGTCATCGCCAGGAGGAGCTCGATCGCCTGGCCGATGCCCTGGAAGCGTATCTTGATATGTCCGCTATTCAGCGGTTGTTGCGGTGTTAACGCCAGGCGTCTCGTGAGCGCGCTACAGCGTGACCCGGTCGATAAAGCGGCGGAAGTACATCTCCAGGCGCAGGGTGAGCGCCCAGCGGTGCTCGTAGTCCACGTCGCGGGGGAAGTGCAGGGAGGGCGCGATGTCCAGGAAGGTGAAGCCCTTGTGGATATCGCGGCGGAAGCGCAGCTGCAGATAGCTGTCCTCGATGGTGGTATGGGAGAGGCTCTCGCCCAGCACCACGGCGGAGTAGCGCAGTACGCTGCGGCGGTTGATGCGTTGGTTGAGCTCGGCGGCCTGGCTGAACTCCAGGGTGTCGACCTCTTCGCGCCACTGGGCGTTACTGATAAAGCGCAGATGGCGCTTCTCATCTATAGGACGGCCGAGATCCCAGCGGGTACGCGCCGAGTAGCCGTCTTTGTTGAACCAGGAGAAACGGTTATCGCTATGCAGCTTCCATGGGCCGTCATCAAGGGTCCAGAGCCGCTGGGTGGTGATGCGGGCATAGGGATCGAGGGGCAGGCGAACCTTGATGCCGGCGCCGAGTTCGGTATCCCACTCCCGGGTCCTGTCGCCCTTCCCCAGATGACGTAGCCCCACCAGTACATCCTCGATGCTGTTGGATCGGTCATCGGTCAGTGCCGACTCCTGATCGCCGAGAGTGCCGCGCGTCTCATCCGGCTCGCTCTCGATGATCAGGCGCAGGCGCTCCTCGGTGGTGGGCAGGTCGAGGCGAAAGCGAGCGCTGAGGTCATGGTCGAACGCCTCGCCCTCCTTCCAGGCGTTCTCCTGGCTGATCCGCAGGTAGGAGTCGGAGTCCACCGTCAGGGCATCGGTGGTACCGAAGAACCCGTCGATGCTGCGCGAGGTGCCGTCTACCCAGTCGGTCATGGTGGCATGGAAGGGGCCGATACGTTTCTCGGCCCACTCCGGGAGGTCGCTGTCATCATCGGACATCGGGGCATCCGCGTGGGCGGCCAGGCTGAGACTGGCGGCCAGAGCGATCAGCGCCTTCTTCATCTTGTTGGTCTCGCGTCGGTTCCGTCTTACGCAGAGTCTATCTGAACCAGCCCTTCATGACCTCGGTAATCTGGCGGATTTGTGCCTCCGAGGTGACGTAGGCGGGCATGGTGTAGAGCCAGCGGCCGATGGGGCGCAGCCAGATGCCCTGTTCGCGCGCCCAGTCCGCTACGCCGTCAAGGGCGGCTGCGTCGTGAGTCTCGATCACCGCGGTGGCGCCGAGCACGCGTACATCCGCGACCGCCGGGTGCTCGGTCAGGCGCGTGTCCTCGAGCAGTTCCTGGCGCAGCACATCGCTGAGATGAGCGATACGCCCCAGGTAATCCTCCTCTTCGAACACCGCCAGGCTCTCCAGAGCTACCGCGCAGGCCAGCGGGTTGCCCATGAAGGTGGGGCCATGCATGAAGGCGTGCTCGGACGAGTCGCCCACGAAGGTGTCATGCACCCGGGTGGTGGCCAGTGTCGCCGCATGGCCGAGATAGCCTCCCGTGAGCCCCTTTGACAGCACCATCATGTCCGGGGTGACATCGGCGTGATCGGCGGCGAACATTCGGCCGGTGCGACCGAAGCCCGTGGCCACTTCATCGAATATCAGCAGCACGTCGAACTCGTCGCATAGCTCTCGCGCCCCACGAAGGTAATGGGGCGAGGTCATGTTCAGCCCGCCGGCGGCCTGCAGCAGCGGTTCCATCAGGAGGGCGGCGATCTCCTGGTGATGACGTTCCAGCACATTGCGCAGGGCGGCCAGGTCCGCCGCTACCGCCTCGGGATCGGCATCGAAGGAGGCCTCTGGCGCCGGGGCGAAGTGGTGGCGGGGAAGGTAGCCGGCGAACAGGGAGTGCATGCCCTCTTCGGGATCGCACACCGCCATGCAGCCTGCGGTGTCGCCGTGGTAGGCCTTCATCAGAGAGAGCATCCGGTGTTTACCGCTCCTGCCGCGCAGCTGATGGAACTGAATGGCCATCTTCATGGCCACCTCCATGCCTACCGAGCCGCTGTCGGAGAAGAACACATGGTTGAGCCCCCTGGAGGTGATGCGTACCAGCTCGCGTGCCAGGCGGTCGGCGGGATCGTGGGTCAGGCCTCCGAGCATCACATGACAGAGCGTATCGGCCTGCTGCTGGATGACCTTGACCAGCCGCGGGTGGCGATAGCCATGAATCATGCACCACCAGGAGCAGGTGGCGTCGAGCAGGGTCTCGCCGTTCTCCAGCCGGAAGCTCGGGCCTTCGCCGCCGACTACCTTGGGTGCCGGTTGCTGGGTCTTGAGGTGGGCATAGGGGTGCCAGACGGGGGATGAGTCGAGAGAGCTAGACATCAGCAGGATCCAGGGCCGTTGTGGTTGGGAGCGTTGTGAAGGGAAACGACAGACACGCGAAAGCACCGCACATCTCGTTGGAGATGACAGGGGTGTTGGCGTTGGATGCTGGGGGACTACTGGGGGAGAAGATGGTGCGGATGGGGAGACTTGAACTCCCACGCCCTGAGGCACCAGAACCTAAATCTGGCGTGTCTACCAATTCCACCACATCCGCACGGATAGGCTGGCGTGGTATTTTACGGACGCACACGGACAAGTCAATGATCATCGGGCAACTCCAGGTGGTCGGCAGCCGCCGCGGCCAGGGCCGGCGGGTCGCAGGCCGGTAGGTGCGGAACGACACCCAGGCAGGGGGCGTCCAGCGTTCGCGCCAGCGTAGCCAGGTTGTCGCGATAAAGACCTTCGTCGTTGCCGAATGCGGGATCGACGAGGCTGCCGGCCCAGCCGGCCAGCCGCAGACCGTCGGCGCGTATTGCCTCGGCCGTCAATCGTGCGTGACTGATGCAGCCGAGCCGGAGGCCAACCACCAGAATCACCGGTAGCGCCAGCTGCGTCGCCAGGCCGGAGAGGTCCTCCCGGGCATTCAGCGGCACCCGCCAGCCGCCGGCGCCCTCCAGCAGGGTGAGCTCCCGACCCAGGGCGAGCCCTTCGCGCATGCTCTCGCTCAAGGCGTCTAGCGTGAGCGTGACCCCCGCATCTCGAGCGGCGAGGTGAGGCGCTATCGCCGGCGAGAAGGCGTGGGGATTGACCGTGGCATAGGGCACTGCGGGGTGGCTGCAGGCCTGTAACGCCAGGGCGTCGGTATTGCGCAGGCCCGCATCGGTGGGCTCACTGCCCGAGGCGACGGGCTTGAGGCCCAGGGTCGTTAGGCCCTTGCGGCGTGCCAGGGCCAGCAAGCCGGACGTGACCAGGGTCTTGCCGGCGTCGGTATCCGTGCCGGTGACAAGGTAGGCGGCCATATTAGCGTTCGAGCTCCAGCGTCAGTAGGTGATAGGTGACGGGCAGCCCCTCGGGCTCGCGCAGGGCTTCGAACCGTTGTGAGGCGCGAACAAGGTCGGCCCGGGTCAGGTGGCCCCTGGGGCGTGAGGCCTGGGCACCGATGCCCTTGATCGAGGCCATTACCGCGGTCATGTCGGGGTAATGGAATCTTGGCCGACTTACCTCGACCGCGACGCGTCGGAAACCCGCCAGGCAGGCGGCCTTGCGATAGTGCTCGGGGCTGCGAAAGTCGAGCAGGGCGGCGTGACGACCGGGCCGCTTCCAGGCGTAACCCACTTCGCTCAGGGTCTCGGGGCCGAGGGTGTTGATCAGGGCGCGACTGCCGGGACGCAGTGTGCGATACAGCTCGGCCATCACGGCGTCGAGGTCGGGGCACCATTGAACGGCCAGGTTGGAGAACACCAGCTCCAGGCTGGCATCGGGCAGCGGCAGGGCGCCTGCATCAGCGCAGATCCAGCGCACCTTGTCGCCTCGCTCGCGACGGGCGACTTCCAGCATTCCCGGGGCGATATCGAGGCCGATGACGCGGGCGTCGGGTGCATAATCGTCGGCCAGTCGCTGGCTCCAGCTGCCCGGGCCGCACCCGAGGTCGAGGATATGCATCGCTCCCCGGGGTAGCCGGGCCCAGAGGGTTTCGCCCATGTCCTGCTGTGCCGCCGCCAGGCGCTCGTAGTGATTGGCGGCGCGTGAAAAGGCATGGGAGACGCGCTGCTGAAAACCGGCGGGCGCCCCCGTGGGCATCAAGGCGGGTGAATTCATGTCTGCACCTCGAGATTGGCCGCGCTCCTACCCCCAAGGCACTCTCGGGAGAGTCCAATCAGAGTCGTCACCAGAGTATCCGGGCGTGACAGCATGGGGCAGTGGCCGGCCCCGTCGATGGTGCGATCGGCATCTTGCCGTCGTGTCGCGGACAGCAGTGGGTCGTCGGTTCCAGACAGGAAGCGCACTGGGCAGGGTGGCTCGGCCAGGAGGCGACTGCTGTCAAGCTCGGCAAGCCACTGCAGACCGGCGCCAAGGGTGGCCACATCGGGGGGAGGGCCCTCCCCGAGCAGGTCGAGAAGGTGACGGTAAGCGTTCCGGGGAGACGCCTCTCCGCGCAGCATCCAGCGTCGAAAGTGTGCCAGGGTCGCGTCCGGGTCTCGAGCGAAGGCACGGCGGAAGCGGCCAAACTCCTGCTGTGTCACCCCCTCGGGGTGGCAGAAGCGTGGGCCCATGCCGATCTGGATCAGCCCCCGGGGAGGGGGAAGCGCGGTCGACGCAAGGCCGAGCAGGACGGTCGCCAGCAGCCCGCCCAGGGACCAGCCAATCCAGACGGCGTCCCGGGGAAGCTCGTCGGCTAATGCCCTGGCAAGGGCTTCCAGGTCGGCAGGAGGCTCAAGGGCCGGCTGGGCCCCATAGCCCGGCCAGTCTGGCGTCTCGACGGTGACCCCGGCCGGCCACAGGGGCGCCAGGGGCTGCCAGATTCGCGCATCGACCCCCCAGCCGGAAAGCAGCACCAGACGGGTCATGCCAGGGGGTCTCCATCGGTCATGACGCTCCTCTCCTGGCATTCGGCCAGGGCATCGATCAGGGCGTCTATATCATCGTCGGCATGGGCGGCGGAGAGGGTAATACGCAACCGGGCCTTCCCGCGTGGCACGGTCGGCTCGCGAATGGCGCCGACATTGATACCACGCTCGGCGAGTCGTGTGGCCCAGGCCATGGTCGTTGTGTTGTCGCCGAGCACGACTGGCTGGATCGGCGTGGCGCTGGCCGCCAGCGGGAGCCCGAGCTCGCTTGCTGCCGCGCGGAAGCGGGCGATCAGGGCGTGTAAACGTTCACGCCGTTCCGGCTCTTCAGCCAGGATATCCAGCGCTGCCAGGGTGGCGGCCGCCACCCCGGGTGGTTGGGCCGTCGTGTAGATATAGGGGCGCGCGAACTGTATCAGGTGCTCGATCAGTGCCTCGCTCCCCGCGACGAAGGCCCCGGCGGTGCCAAGCCCCTTGCCCAGGGTACCGACCAGCACTGGCACGTCGTCGATGCTGTAGGCGCGGCCCACGCAGCCGTCGCCTCGCTCGCCCAGCACGCCCATGCCGTGGGCATCGTCGATCATCAGCCAGGCAGCGTGGCGACGAGCGGTGGCTACGAGCCCCGAGATATCGGCCACGTCGCCATCCATGCTGAAGACACCGTCGCTCACCACCAGCCTGGGGTGGTCGGCCGGGCTGCGCGCCAGCAGTCGCTCGAGGTCGGATAGGTCGGCATGGTGGAAACGACGCGAACAGGCGCCGGCCAGCCTGGCGCCATCCAGCAGTGAGGCGTGGTTGAGGCGGTCCTGAAAGACTCGGGTATGCGGATCACAGAGCGACTGGAGCACACCCAGGTTGGCCATGTAGCCGGTGGAGAAGAGCAGCGCTCGGGGGCGACCGGTGAGCTCGGCGAGACGACTCTCCAGGGTCTCGTGAACCGCCAGGTGTCCGTTGACCATGTGCGAGGCTCGGGCCCCGCCTCCGTAATGCCGTGCTCCCTCGGCCATGGCCTCGGCCAGACGCGGGTCCCGGGAGAGACCCAGGTAGTCATTGCCGGCAAAGTCACGCAGCCGACTCGTCGGCCGACGTGTCGCGCGGTGTCGCCACAGACCGCTATCGCGGCACGCCCGGGCGCGATCGGAGAGACGGCCTGGCCAGTCGTGCTGGGTCATGGCTCAACGCTTGTCGCATCGTAGGCCAGCTCGCCGACCCGGGCGGCGGCCCGGTGTGCCGTCTGCTGGACAAGGTCGGCCTCCACGCTTGCCTGAATCCAGTCGTCGTCGGCACAGGTTTCCCTGCGCTCCGGATGCAGGCCGAGCCGGGAGAACAGGGCCCTGTCGCGCTCCGCCTGGGGATTGGCGGTGGTCAGCAGTCGATCACCATAGAAGATGGAGTTGGCGCCGGCCAGGAAGGCCAGGGCCTGGGTCGAGTCATCCATCTGCTCGCGTCCCGCGGAGAGGCGCACATGGCTCTGCGGCATCAGGATGCGCGCCACGGCGATGGCACGAATGAACTCGATGGGGTCGAGATCCTCGACATCTTCCAGTGGGGTGCCGGGGACCTTGATCAACATGTTGATCGGCACCGACTCCGGGTGCGGCTCGAGGCGTACCAGCTGCTGGAGCAGGGCGGCCCGGTCGCGGGGAGCCTCACCCATGCCCAGAATCCCCCCCGAGCAGACCTTCATGCCTGCCTCACGGACCTGGGCGAGCGTATCCAGACGCTCGGCGTAGGTTCGCGTGGTGATGATCTCCCCGTAGTAGTCGGGAGAGGTGTCGAGGTTATGGTTGTAGTAGTCGAGCCCCGCCCGGGCGAGCCGCGCGGCCTGGTCGCCATCGATCATTCCCAGGGTCATGCAGGTCTCGAGCCCCAGCGCCTTGACCCGGCGGACCATCTCCAGCACCACCCCGAGATCCTTCTCGCGGGGGCTCTTCCAGGCCGCTCCCATGCAGAAGCGGCTGGCACCGGCGGCCTTTGCCGCCTGGGCCTCCTCCACGACCCTCTCGATCTCCAACAACTTCTCCTTGCCCAGGCCGGTGTTGTAATGGCCGGACTGGGGACAGTACTTGCAGTCCTCGGGGCAGGCGCCGGTCTTGATCGAAAGCAGGGTGGAGACCTGAACGGCGTTGGGGTCGAAGTGGGCGCGATGCACCTGCTGGGCGCGATAGAGCAGGTCATTGAAGGGCAGTGCGAACAGCGCCTCGATCTCATCGAGACGCCAGTCGTGGCGTATCTCGGCCGGTGCGGCTAGGGTCTGGGAATCGGCTGTACAGGCTTGCGACGCTTGAGACATGGGGGAGTCGCCTATGGTCAACTTGTTGCTAAGTGGAAAGTTGACGAACAGCTTACGGGCCGGGCTCGAGATGTCAACCCGAGTAAAGTTTATAGTTGACAGCGCCCTGCGCCGAGCCCTGCCGGGCCGCTGTGCCTTCTGCCTGGCACCGGTGCTCGATGATCGCCCCTGGTGTCGCGACTGCTTCGAGACACTGCCCTGGAACCTGCCCGCCTGTCCTGTCTGTGCCGAGCCGCAGCCCGGGGCCAGCCAGGAGCGCCGTTGTGGTGCTTGCCTGCGACGCGCTCCGGCCTTCGTGCGTGCTCGGGTACCACTGCGCTATAACGAGGAGGTGGCCTGGCTGGTGCGGTGCTTCAAGTTTCGGGCCTCGCCGAGGGCCGGGATGGTGCTGCTGGCGTTGCTGGAGGCGTCGCTCACCGAGGAGGCACGAGCCTGGCCCCAGGCACTGGTACCGGTGCCACTGCATGCCAGCCGTGCCCGTGACCGGGGTTTCGATCAGGCCGAATGGCTGGCGAAGCGCCTGGCCTCGCGACTGAGGGTGCCGTTGCGCCATGGCACTCGTCTGCGTGATACGCCCAGTCAGCGTGGGCTCGATCGCCAACAGCGCCGGAGCAACCTGAGGCGCGGATTTCGCGTGGTGGGGCCCCTGCCATCTCGAGTGGTGCTGCTCGACGATGTGATGACCACCGGGGCGACCCTGGAGGCGCTGGCACAGGCCTGTCTGGCCGCCGGGGCCGAGGAGGTCGAGGCCTGGGCGATAGCCCACACGCCACTGGGGGAAACATGAGTCAGGCCTGGTAGAGTAGGGGTTTTCTGGAGGATGGACCATGGACGCCGATCATCACCCCTTCTCCACGCTGTCGCCGGCTCGGGTCGTGGCGGCCATCGAGTCGCTGGGGTTCTGGCTGCCCGGTGAGCCCTTTGCACTGAACAGCTACGAGAACCGAGTCTACCTGGTTCATGATGACGAGCGTCGTCGCTGGGTGGCGAAGTTCTATCGACCGGAGCGCTGGAGCGATGCCTGTATCCAGGAAGAGCACGACTTCCTCACCGAACTCGCGTCAGCAGGCGTGGCGGTGGCCGCACCGTGGCGTGATGGCGATGGGCGCAGCCTGCTGCATGCCGAGGGGTTTCGCTTCGCGCTCTTTCCCCAGCTCCCCGGCCAGGCCCCGGAGCTGGAGAATCCCGACCATCTGTTTGCCCTGGGCGAGTTGATCGGCAGTGTGCATGCGGTGGGGGAGCGTGCCTCCTTCAGGCAGCGAGGTGTGTTGGATCTGGACGCGATGGTGATCGATGCCCGCGAGCGGGTGCTCGCCGGCCCCTGGCTGGACCAACGACAGCGCCAGGCCTACGAGCGGGTCACGGCGGCACTGCACGAGGCGCTGGCGGAGTATCGCTGGAGCCCGGAGCGGCAGATTCGGGTCCACGGTGACTGCCATATCGGGAATATCCTGGGCCGCGACGACCGCTTCGCGCTGGTGGACTTCGACGACTGCCTGATGGCCCCGGCGGTGCAGGACCTGTGGATGCTGATCACCGCACAGGCGCCCGAAGAGCGGCATATGCAGCTCTCGGAGGTGATCGAAGGCTATGAGCAGCAGCGTGAGTTCGATCGCCGTGAACTGGCCCTGACCGAGCCGTTACGGACCCTGCGGCTGCTGCGCCACAGCGCCTGGCTGGTGTCACGCTGGGAGGATCCGGCCTTTCCGGCCGCCTTCCCCTGGGTGGCCGATAATGGCTACTGGGAGTCGCATATCAGAACGCTGGAGCAGCAGCGCCTGGCGCTGGATAGCGCGCCGCGCTGGCTGGCATAAGGGCAGGGGCCTGGCCCTGTCGCAGGACGACAGGGTCAGGCCCTCGAAACAGTGCAGATCAGAGTTACGAGTCGTCGGGATCGGGCTGATCGGCGGGGATCGGGTTGGCGACACCGCTGCCTTCGGCCTGACGCCGTTCGATATTGATCTGTTCGGAGGGGTTCTCCTGCTCCTCGATGGCCAGGTCGCTGGCCAGCTGGAGTTCGAAACCGCGTTCCGGAGAGAGCTCGCAGCGGCCATCCTGACAGGCGTCGATGCCGAACTTGCCGTCGCTGCCGTAGGCCGCCGCGGAGATCTCGCCGCTGTAGATATGGCTGTCGCTGCCTTCGGTATCGATACAGGTGACGCTGGAGGTGGTGATGCGGATGCGCTCACCATCGAGCTGCGCGTCGCCGACCATCACGCAGTAATCGGGCACCTGGTGGCTCCCGCTGCCGTTGGCCACCGGCCGCAGCAGGACGTCGTCATGGCGGGGTGTGTCGGGGTCGAGGCTCAATGACTCGACAACCTGCACTTCCAGGCGAGCATCGGCAGGCAGTTCCAGGGTGGCGGCGAAGGCCAGGGAGGGGGCCAGCAGCAGGCCCAGCAGCAGGGATGTCTTGGTCATGTCGGGCTCTCGCGGAAAGGTCTGCACAGCATGAAAACCTGCATACTATCACAGCCTGATGCATCGACTCATCGACCTTGTCGAGGTGCGGCAGCATGTCGCGAGCCGAGCAGGGATGGGTAAAGCGAGAAAGTGGCGGCGAAGTGCCGAACCAGGAGGGTGGGCTGATAGACTATAGGCTCGGGATGTTAGAATCTTGTACGCTTCAAAGATTCTGTATATATATTGCACATGAAATGCGGCAACCAGCGACGACTTGACGGAGCCCCCCATGACAGAAGAGCTCGCCAACCACTATCGGCAGATTATCCTTGCACTGGGCGAGGACCCCGAACGGGAAGGGCTGCGTGATACGCCAAAGCGGGCCGCCAAGGCCATGCAGTTTCTCAACCACGGCTATCTTCAGTCGCTGGAGGAGATCGTCAATGGCGCCGTCTTCGAGTCGGAGACCGACGAGATGGTGCTGGTCAAGGACATCGAGCTCTACTCCATGTGCGAACATCACCTGCTGCCCTTTATCGGCAAGTGCCATATCGCCTATCTGCCCGATGGCAAGGTGCTGGGCCTCTCCAAGTTTGCGCGTATCGTCGACATGTTCGCTCGACGCATGCAGATCCAGGAGAGCCTTACCCGCCAGATCGCCGAGGCCGTGCAGGAGGTGACCGACGCTCGCGGCGTGGCGGTGGTGGTCGAGGCCCGTCACCTCTGCATGATGATGCGCGGCGTCGAGAAGCAGAACTCCAGCATGACCTCCTCGGTGATGCTCGGTGGCTTCCGCGAGAATCCAGCGACCCGCCAGGAGTTTCTAACCCTGATCAACGGGCGCTGATTCGTCTCGGGGCACGCTCGGATGCATTTCCCTGGCGCACTTATTGAGGAGAGTCGGCCATGCCGCTGCACGCCATCGATGACCAGCACTTCGACCATGGTCTGGCGACCATTCGCATCAAGAACCTCCGCCTGCGCACCCATATCGGCATCAAGGAGGAGGAGATTGCCAATCGCCAGGATGTGGTGATCAACGCGGTAATACGCTATCGCGCCGACAAGGCGGTGGCGTTCAACCATATCGAGCAGGCGCTGAACTACCGCACCATCACCAAGCAGGTGATCGCCCACGTCGAGGAGAACCGTTTCCTGCTGCTCGAGCGCATGACCCGCGAGGTGCTCGACCTGATCATGTCCCACGAACAGGTGTTGACGGCCCAGGTCGAGATCGACAAGCCCCATGCCCTGCGCTTCGCCGACTCGGTTTCCATCACCCTGTCCGAGAGTCGCAAGCCGCGTTGATCTCGCCGTGGGAATAATGTGGCCCCGTCACTTGGAGTGTCGGGGACTTTGCGCTTAGCATGAGGTCAAACTGGTCAGTGCCGCAATGCGGCAGGAGAACGTCATGGAAGCCCTCAAGGAAACGCAACTCTACTGTCCCTTCGCCTATATCGACGGCAGCTGGGTGGCCGCCGACAGCGGTGAGCAGATTCAGGTGATCAACCCGGCCACCGGTGAGGCCGTGGGCGATGTGCCGCGCCTGGGGCGTGCCGAGACCGAGCGGGCCATCGATGCCGCCTATGCCGCGCTGCCGGCCTGGCGGGCGCTGAGTGCCCTGGAGCGCGCCGACATCCTGATGAAGTGGCATGACCTGATGCTGGAGCATCAGAATGACCTGGCAATGATCATGACCCATGAGCAGGGCAAGCCACTCAAGGAGGCCGCCGGTGAGATCGCCTATGCGGCCAGCTTCCTGCGCTGGTTCGCCGAGGAGGCCCGGCGTGTCTACGGTGAAACCATCCCGCCCGCCAAGGGCAATCAGCGTATCGTGGTCACCAAGCAGCCCGTCGGAGTGGTGGGGGCCATCACCCCCTGGAACTTCCCGGCGGCCATGATTACCCGCAAGGCGGGGGCGGCGTTGGCCGCGGGCTGCACCATCGTCTGCAAGCCGGCCAGCCAGACGCCGTTCTCCGCCACCGCCCTGGCCCTGCTGGCCGAGCGCGCCGGTGTCCCGCGCGGGGTGTTCAACGTGGTGCCGGGGCGTGCCAGCGAGATCGCCGCGGCCATGACCGAGTCGCCGCTGGTGCGCAAGATCACCTTCACCGGCTCCACCGAGGTGGGGCGTGAGCTGATGGCCAGCGCCTCCCAGCACATCCAGAAGATATCCCTCGAACTGGGCGGCAATGCGCCCTTTATCGTCTTCGAGGATGCCGACCTGGACGCCGCGGTGGAGGGCGCCATGGCGGCCAAGTTCCGCAATGCCGGCCAGACCTGCGTCTGCACCAACCGCTTCCTGGTGCAGTCCAGTGTGGTCAATGCCTTCTGCGAAAAGCTTGCCGTGGCCATGAACAGCGAGCTCAGGGTCGGCGATGGCACCCAGCACGATATCAATATCGGCCCGCTGATCGACCACAAGGCGGTTGACAAGGTCAGTGAACATGTCCATGACGCCGTGGACAAGGGGGCCGAGCTGCTGCTGGGGGGCCACCCCCACCCGCTGGGCGGCAACTTCTTCACGCCGACCCTGATCAGCTTCGCCACCGAGCAGATGCAGGTGGCTCGAGAAGAGACCTTCGGTCCGCTGGCGGCGGTGTTCCCCTTCGATGACGAGGAGAGTGCCGTGGAGATGGCCAATGATACCGAGTATGGCCTCGCCGCCTACTTCTACTCTCGGGACCTGGGGCGCGTATGGCGTGTCGCCGACGCCCTGGAGTACGGCATGGTGGGAATCAACACCGGGTTGATCTCCAACGCCGCCGCGCCCTTCGGTGGCGTCAAGGAGTCCGGACTCGGTCGCGAGGGTGGCCACCAGGGACTGGAGGAGTTCCTAGAGACCAAGTACCTCTGTATTGATCTCGGCTGACCGGGCTTGGCCCGGAGCCGTAAGCTTTACGCCTTAAGCTGTAAGAAACGAAAACCCCGTCGGCCATGGCCGACGGGGTTTTCTGATTATGGCGGCTGTTTACGCTGTGCTTACAGCTTACAGCTTACAGCTTACAGCTTACAGCTTACAGCTTACAGATTGCCGCTCGCCGCAGGCGCTTAGTGCCTGAAGTGGCGCATGCCGGTAAACACCATGGCGATGCCGGCCTCGTTGGCGGCGTCGATCACTTCCTGGTCGCGCATGGAACCGCCGGGCTGGATCACCGCGGCGATGCCGGCGGCGGCGGCGGCATCGATGCCATCACGAAACGGGAAGAAGGCGTCGCTGGCCATCACCGAGCCGGGAACCGAGAGGCCCTCGTCGGCGGCCTTGATGCCGGCGATCCTGGCCGAGTAGACGCGGCTCATCTGGCCGGCTCCCACGCCGATGGTCTGGCCATCCTTGGCATAGACGATGGCGTTGGACTTGACGTACTTGGCCACCTTCCAGGCGAAGGCCAGGTCGCGCAACTCCTGCTCGGTCGGCACCCGCTCGCTGACCACGGTGAGCTCGTCGCGCCCGACCATGCCCAGGTCGCGGTCCTGGACCAGCAGGCCACCGGTGACGCGCTTGAAATCGTGGGCATGGCCGCGCTCGCCTGGCCAGCTGGCGCCCACGTCGAGCAGACGCACGTTCTGCTTCTCGGCGACGATGCCGGCGGCCTCGTCGTCGACCCCCGGGGCGATGATCACCTCGACGAACTGGCGGTCGATGATGGCGCGCGCGGTGTCGGCGTCCAGTGGCACGTTGAAGGCGATGATGCCGCCGAAGGCGCTGGTGGGATCGGTGGCGAACGCCTTGTCATAGGCTTCCAGGGCGCTGGCGCCGACCGCCACGCCGCAGGGGTTGGCATGCTTCACGATCACGCAGGCGGTATCGGTGAAGGCCTTCACGCACTCGAAGGCGGCGTCGGTATCGGCGACGTTGTTGAACGAGAGCGCCTTGCCATTGAGCTGCACGGCGGTGGCCACGCTGGGCTCGCTGGCATCGCTCTCGACATAGAAGGCCGCCTTCTGGTGCGGGTTCTCGCCGTAGCGCATGGACTGCTTCTTCTCGAACTGCAGGTTGTAGGTGCGCGGGAAACCATCCTCGCCACCCTGTACCCGCTGGCCGAGATAGTCGGCGATGGCGGCGTCGTAGCCCGCGGTGTGCTCGAAGGCCTTGACGGCCAGGTCGAAGCGGGTCGCCTCCGATACCTTGCCATCCTGGGAGGCGATCTCGCCCAGCACCCGGGCGTAGTCGGCGGCATCGACCACGATGCTGGTGTGAGCGTGGTTCTTGGCGCAGGCACGCACCATGGTGGGGCCACCGATATCGATGTTCTCGATGGCGTCCGTGAGGGTGCAGTCAGGCTTGGCGACCGTCTGGGCGAAGGGGTAGAGATTGACCACCACCATGTCGATAGGCGTGATGTCATGCTCGGCCATCACCGCATCGTCCTGGCCACGACGGCCGAGGATGCCGCCGTGGATCTTCGGGTGCAGGGTCTTGACGCGGCCGTCCATGATCTCGGGGAAGCCGGTGTGTTCGGACACCTCGATGACCGCAATACCGTTCTCCTGAAGCAGGCGGAAGGTGCCGCCGGTGGAGAGCAGTTCGACGCCATGCTCGCTGAGTCCACGAGCGAAGTCGACGATGCCGGTCTTGTCGGAAACGCTGATCAGGGCACGGCGTACCGGGAGGGAGGAGGCTTGGGCCATGGGGACACTCTCTTGACGTCTGGGGCGGTGGGTGGTGGATGCGAAAGGGGGTGGTGGCGGGTTGTGAGACGCACCGCAGGGAGCCAGAGGCTCCCTGCGTCATATCAGGTCATACTGCTTGAGCTTCTTGCGCAGCGTGCCGCGATTGAGGCCGAGCATCTCGGCGGCGCGGGTCTGGTTGCCCTGGGTGTGGTCGAGCACCGAGGCGAGCAGCGGGGCCTCGACCTCGGCCATCACCATGGCATGGAGGCCGGTCACCTCGCCGCCATCCAAATGGGCGAAATAGCGGCGCATGGAGAGCTCGACCGCTTCACGCAGCGGCTGCTGGCCACCTGCCGGCGCGGACAGCTCGGTGCTGGCATCCTGCGACGGGTGACCGGTTGACATCTGTGGGTCGGAGGGAAGGGCTTGACTGGTCATGCGGCTCGTATTCCTTTCGCGGTCGCGCCCCGCTCGTCCGGCGCGGTGGCGGGCGAGGGGGCATGACCAAAGAGGTCGTCGATAAAACGATGCTGGTCGGCACGGCTTTCGAGACGGTTGAAGCGTCCCTTCAGTTCGCGTCGCTGCCCCTCGTTGAGGCGGGTATCGCCGGCCAGGTACCAGCCGACGTGCTTGCGCGCGATGCGCACCCCCATGAAGTCGCCATAGAAGTCATGTAGCGCGTTCAGGTGGTGGCGCAGCACGCTCGCGCGTTCGTCATCGCCGGGCGGGGGCAGGCAGACGCCATGGCGCAGGTAGTGGTCGATCTCGCGGAAGATCCAGGGGTTGCCCTGGGCGCCCCGGCCGATCATCACCGCGTCAGCGCCAGTATAGTCGAGGACGGCGGCGGCCTTCTCGGGAGAGTCGATATCGCCATTGGCGAATACCGGGATCTTCACCGCCGCCTTGATGGCCGCGATGGTGTCGTATTCGGCGCAACCGGCGTAACGCTGCTGGCGATGGCGCCCATGGACCGCCAGGGCCTGGATGCCGGCCTCTTCGGCCAGGCGTGCCACGCGCAGCCCGTTGTTGCTCTCGGCGCACCAGCCGGTACGGATCTTCAGCGTGACCGGGATATCCACCGCCGCCACCACCGCCGTCAGGATCTCGGCCACCAGCGCCTCGTCGCGCAGCAGGGCGGAGCCGGCGGCCTTGTTGCAGACCTTCTTGGCCGGGCAACCCATGTTGATATCGATGATCTCGGCGCCCTGGTCGGCATTGAAGCGGGCGGCCTCGGCAAGCATGGCGGCATCGCCCCCGGCGATCTGCACGTTGCGTGGCCCCGGCTCGCCCCGATGGTCCATGCGCAGCTGTGACTTGCGGGTATGCCACAGGCTGGGGTCCGAGGTGACCATCTCGCCTACCACCATGCCGGCGCCCAGTTGCCGACACAGCTGCCGGAACGGGCGGTCGGTGACGCCGGCCATCGGTGCCAGGATCGTCCGATTCGGCAGCGTGTGGTGGGCGATGCGGGGAAGTGACTGACTGGCGTCGAACATGGCTCGGGGCAGTGGAGGCTAGAGGGGGACATATCATACGCCCCCCGCCGGGTAGGGTGAAGTGGTGGTGAGGGCGAGCCTAGGCCGGGCGACGGCCGGTCAGGCGAACCCACCCTTCGCGGGTGACCGGTTCATCCATCCGCAGGTCCTGCTCGCGATAGGCCTGCAGCACCTGTTCGGCCTGGCCCTCGAGGATGCCGGAGAGCGCCAGGCGCCCCCCGGGGGCGACATGGCCTGCGATCATCGGCGCCATCTCGACCAGTGGCCCGGCGAGGATATTGGCCACCACCACGGGGAATGTCTCCGCGTCGTCGAGCTGTTCGGGGTAGCAGAGGTGCAGGGCCTGCTCCTGCACGCCGTTACGCTCGGCGTTGTCGCGGCTTGCCGTCAGGGCCTGGGGGTCGATGTCGGTCGCCACCGCCTGCCTGGCCCCCAGCTTGAGGGCGGCGATGGCCAGGATGCCCGAACCGGTACCGATATCGAGCACCGTCTGACCCTCCAGGGCCTCGCAGATGGCGAGGGCGTCGAGCCACGCCAGGCAGAGAGCGGTCGTGGGGTGCGTACCGGTGCCGAAGGCGAGCCCCGGATCGAGATGCAGGTTGACCGCACCGGGCTCGGGCGGCGTGTGCCAGCTCGGCACGATCCACAGTCGCTCACCCATCTGCAGCGGCACGAAGTCCTCCATCCATTCGCGCTCCCAGTCGCGATCGGCGAGCAGCTCCACGGAGATCTCGGGGCAGGGGTCCTCGGCCTGCTCGGCGGCCCAGGCCTGCTGGACCCGTTCAAGCATGGCGTCGACGCCCTCGAGGTCGTCATATAGTCCGGTGAGCACCGTCTCGTGCCAGAGCGGGGTGCTGCCGCGCTCGGGCTCGAAGACCGGGTCGTCGTGGGCGTCCTGCAGGGTAATGGCGGTGGCACCCTCGGCGAGCAGCAGCTCCTCGAGGGTCTCGGCCTGTTCCGGGGCGACGTGGGCCTTGAGTTGCAGCCAGGGCATGGGATCTCCGATAAGCGGGGGGAAGCGCAAGCGGGGCGGCCGAGGCCGCCCCGCTGAATACCGAAGCCGGGAAGGTCAGAGGCCCAGCTTCTTCTCCAGATAGTGGATATTGACGCCGCCCTGTCGGAAGTCGCCATCACGCACCAGATCCTTATGCAGATCGGTGTTGGTCTTGATGCCTTCCACCAGCAGCTCGTCCAGGGCAACCCGCATGCGAGTCAGGGCGGTTTCACGGTCGCTGCCCCAGGTGATCAGCTTGCCGATCAGGGAGTCGTAGTGGGGGGGCACCGAGTAGCCGGTATAAAGGTGAGAGTCCATGCGCACGCCGATACCGCCCGGAGGGTGAAAGAGGGTCACCTTGCCGGGGGAGGGGATGAAGGTGCGCGGATCCTCGGCGCAGATGCGGCACTCGAAGGCGTGGCCGTTGAGAGTGACGTCCTCCTGGCGGATGGAGAGCGGCAGGCCGGAGGCGATGCGCAGCTGCTCCCTGATGATATCCACGCCGGTGACCATCTCGGTGATGGGATGCTCCACCTGTACGCGGGTATTCATCTCGATAAAGAAGAACTGGCCGTCCTCGTAGAGAAACTCGAAGGTACCGGCGCCGCGATAGCCGATGGTGATGCATGCCTGGCGACACGCCTCGAGCACCTCCGCGCGGGCCTTGGGGTCGAGCATGGGGGCCGGCGCCTCCTCGATCACCTTCTGATGACGGCGCTGCAGCGAGCAGTCGCGGTCATAGAGGTGGATGGCGTTGCCCTGGCCGTCGGCCAGCACCTGCACTTCCACGTGGCGCGGGTTCTGGAGGAACTTCTCCATGTAGACGGTGCCGTCACCGAAGGCCGAGTGGGCCTCGGTGCGGGTTACGGTGACCGCCGAGAGCAGGTGAGCCTCGGTGTGTACCACGCGCATGCCGCGACCACCGCCGCCGGCAGCGGCCTTGATGATCACCGGGTAGCCGATGCGGCGTGCGGTGGCCAGAATCTGGCCATCGTCATCCTCGGGCAGGGGACCATCGGAGCCAGGCACGGTGGGGACGCCAGCCTTCTTCATCGACTCGATGGCGCTGACCTTGTCGCCCATCAGGCGGATGGTCTCGGCCGTGGGACCGATGAAGGTAAACCCGGAGCGCTCCACCTGTTCGGCGAAGTTGGCATTCTCGGCGAGAAAGCCGTAGCCGGGGTGGATGGCGCTGCTGTCGGTGACCTCGGCGGCACTGATCAGTGCCGGAATGTTGAGGTAGGACTGGGCCGAGGAGGCCGGCCCGATGCACACGACCTCGTCGGCCAGGCGCACGTGCATCAGCTCACGGTCGGCCTTGGAGTGGACCGCCACCGTTCTGATACCCAGCTCCTTGCAGGCACGCAGGATGCGCAGGGCGATCTCGCCGCGGTTGGCAATAAGAACCTTGTCCAGCATGATGGGTCCGCCAGTATCGAGTGAATGACCAGTATCGGGTATTTGAGGGGGAGCGGGGCTCAGGCGATCACGACCAGAGGCTGGTCGTATTCCACCGGCTCGCCGTCCTCGACCAGGATGGCCTCGACCACGCCGTCACGCTCGGCCTCGATCTGGTTCATCATCTTCATGGCCTCGACGATACACACCGTTTCGCCCTTCTTGACCTGGGAGCCGACGTCGACGAAAGCCTTGGCGCCCGGAGCCGGTGAGCGGTAGAAGGTGCCCACCATGGGCGAGGTGATGGCCTGACCCTGGAAACTGGGGCCCTCGGCGGCGGCCGGCTCGGCACTCTCGGCGGCTGCCGGTGCGGCGGCGGGGGCGGGCTGTGCCGCAGGCGCATAGGCCTGAGGCATGCTGGGCTGCCAGCTCACGCCATTGGGATGACGGCTGATACGGACCGACTCCTCGCCCTCCTGGATCTCGATTTCGCTGATGTTCGATTCTTCCAGCAGCTCGATCAGCTTCTTGACCTTGCGGATATCCATGACGTTCGTCCCGATCGGTTGGGTGCGGTGAATGGCCGTTGGCCCGGCGCTGTCAACCCGGGCCAAGTTTCATTAGATCGCGGCAAGATGGCGACTCTTCCGCCTCTACGGACCATGAAAAGAGGATAGCGGCGGAGTTTGCCGAAAAACCCGAGCGATGTCCAGTACCGTTGAAAACGCTGTTCGAACGGGCGTTTCAAGGCACCTTTCCTCGTTGCTGCCCTGGTCAGCTGCCCTGATCAAGAGAGCGGTTCAGGCATCGCTTCCGCTGTCGAGCCAATCGCGCACACCAGTCAGGTGGCTGGCAAGCTCTCCGGCATTCGGTGCGCCCAGGATGCGTGCCTCGCGGATCTCCTCGCCTGCACGGAAGAATAGCAGGCTGGGAGGCCCGAAGAGTTCGAAGCGCTCCAGGAGTTCGCGGCTGTTGGCGTCGCTGTCGGTGACGTCGACATTGATGCGAGCGAACTCCGAGAGCGGCTCTGCCACCCGTGGGTCCGGGTAGACCCGGCGCTCGAGCTGCTTGCAGGAGATGCACCAGTCGGCAGTGAAATGAACGAAGGCGGCCTGGTCATCCGGCACCGAGGCGAGAGCCTGATGCAGCTGGTCGAGACGCTCCACCGTGATGATCTCCTGTGGCGCGGAGGTGCCGGCAGCGGGTGATGAGCCCGCGCCACCGGTCAGTGGCGCCAGGGGGCGCAGCGGATCGCTGGCGCCGCTGGCGGCACCGAGAACTAGCACCACCCCCCAGGCGAGCAGCAACAATCCCAGGGCCTGGCGTGCTCGTGCCCATCCCTGAGGAAGGTTGGTGGACATGGCGCCAAGCGCCACCGCGGTGCCGACGGCCAGGCCGGCCCACAGCAGCAACACCAGCGTGGCCGGCAGCAGGCGTTCGACCAGCCAGATCGCCACCCCCAGCAGCAGGATGCCGAAGGCGATCTTGACGCCGTTCATCCAGGCACCGCTACGGGGCAGCAGGGTGGTGCCGAAGGTGCCCACCAGCAGCAGGGGAACGCCCATGCCCAGCCCCAGGGCGAGCAGGGCGGCCCCGCCCAGCAGCGCATCACCGGTGGTGGAGATGAAGACCAGGGCGCCGGCCAGCGGAGCTGTGACACAGGGGGATACCACGAGAACCGACAGCGCCCCGGTCAGTGCCAGGCCGGCGGGGCCGCTCTGCTGGGCGCGGGCCTGCCAGGCGTCGATGCGGCCGGCCAGCCGGGGTGAGAGGCGCAGGTCGAAGGCGCCGAACATGGCCAGGGCGAAAATCGTGAAGAGTACCGCAAAGGTGATCAGTACCGGGGCGGACTGCAGTTGCGCCTGGAGATTCAGTCCGGCTCCGAACAGCCCCATCAGCACCCCGACGAGGGCGTAGGTGAGTGCCATGCCCCCTACATAGCTGGCGGAGAGCGCGAAGGCGCGCGGCCGGCTCGGGTTCTGACCGACGATGATGGAGGAGAGGATCGGCACCATGGGCAGTACGCAGGGCGTAAAGGTCAGCCCCAGGCCGGCGATGAAGAACAGCCCCAGCGTCAGCGGCAGGCTGGCTTCGGCCATCAGGGTCTGAAAGCGGCCATCCTCGCTCTGGGGAGCGGTGGGCGCTGTGGTGGAGGCGTCGCCACCCCTATTCTCGACAGAGTCGGAGCCGGAACCAGAGTCGGCATTCGATGCCTGCCAGCCGGCAAAGGCGGCGGGTGCCTCCTGCTCGGCGGCGTCCAGGTCAACATGTTCCGGGGGGTAGCAGAGGCCGGCATCGGCGCAGCCCTGAAAGGTTAGCGTGACGGGGATCACGCCGCTGGCCTCCTCCTCGAGGGGAACCTCGAAGACCACGCTGTCGCGGAATGTGTAGACGTCACCGAGGAACTCGTCGCTGGTGAAGGTGCCTTCGGGGATATCGGGCTCACCCAGTGCTACCGTATCGCTCTTTACCGCGAACTGATGGCGATAGAGATAGTGCTCCTCTTCCGCCTCCATGCCGATATAGAGGGTCTCGCCATCATGCCAGGCGCTGGGCTGGAAGGCTTCCAGTACCGGCAGAAATTCCGAATCATCGTTGGAAAACCACTGTCCCTGGGCGGCGATCGGCAACAGCAGGAGCAACAGGGCGGTCAGAGCTAGGCGTTGAATGCGGATCACGAAAGTCCTGTCCTTGGTTGGTAGTGTGACTGGCGATCAGACCTCGCTTGCCGCGCGGGGTTCCGGTGCGTTCCCTGACGTGACGATGTATCCAGCAGAGGTTTCGCATCAGGGCCTGTTTTCCAGGCAAGGTCGAGCTGACCGCTTGTACGGGTCGGGTGCTAGGATAACGCAAGGGGAGGGCGTGTCTTCATCGAGAAGGGTGGCATCTGGTGTGCCACGTTGTCGCACGCTCCATATCTCATATAGAAAAGTCTCGTATAGGAAAGGAACCTGCACATGGCTTGGATGGGCAACAGCGACGCCAGGCGTCGCAAGAAGATCGAAGCGCTGGAGCGGCCCGACTACGGCTGGATCTGGAAGCCGTTGCTGGCACTGCTGGTGATCTATCTGGTGGTGACGCTGGCGCTCGGGATCTGGTGGAGTCGCACACCGGCGCCGCACAGCGTCGAGCGGGTGCCCATGGAGCGTCGCGGTGATGCCGGCAGCGAACCCGCCGCCAGAGGGGCGGTAACGGTCGCGACCCTGGCCTCCATCATCGAGACACTCTACGACAAGCCCGGCGGCTATCTGCGTAATGACCGGCTGCCGCCCGGCCTGTGGCTGGACAATATGCCGAGCTGGGAGCGAGGTGTGCTGATCCAGGCCAAGAACCTGGCGCGGGCGCTGCCCTCGATGAATCCGGGCGCGGTCGAGCATCTCGAGAAGGCGGTTCGTGGCCTGGCCGGCGACGGCCTCGACTGGTATCGACCCGCCGCCGAGGATCGCCTGATGTCGGCGGTGACCGCCCTGGACCGCCAGCTGATGGCATTGAGCGGCATGGAGGCCGAAGGCTTCGTGCCCGGGGCGGGGCTGCGCCGCTGGCTGGCCGATGTTCGCGTAGATCTCGACGACCTGTCGTTGCGTCTGGCCTCGGGTGCCGAGGGGCATCAGCTGCTGCAGGAGCTCGCCATCGATGGCGAGGCGCTCCCCGAGGGTACCCCCTGGTATCGGGTCGACAACGTCTTCTTCGAGGCGCGCGGCACCGGCTGGGCGCTGGTGCAGATGCTGGAGGGGGTGCAGCGTGACCAGGCCGATGTGCTGGGGGCGGCCGAGGTTGTCGAGCAGTGGGAGCGGCTTCGGGCGGAGCTTGCCATGACCCAGCGTCGCCTGTGGAGCCCGGTGGTGATGAGCGGCCAGGGTTTCGGCCCCTTCGCCAATCATACGCTGGTGATGGCACATCACATCAGCCGGGCCCGCGACCTGGTCGAGTCGATCATCACTCGTCTTGCCGAGAGTGCCGAGCAAAAGGTGGCCGGAGAGGAAGTCCAGCAAGCACCCGCCAGCGAACCTGAAGTGCTCGATGTGGAGCGCGCCGAGCCCGAGCAGGAAGCTACCGACTATCAGGAGGCCGAGCAGAAGACTGAGCAGAAAACCGAGCAGAAGGCCGAGTCAGCTCAGGCGCCCAGTCTGGACGACCAGGTGGAGCCGGAAGCGCAAGAGGACCAGGCTGCCGAGCAGTGAGCTGGCTTCCTAGGCCGGGTTTCCTATGCCCATAAACCGCAGCGGGCCGCCTCAAGGGCGGCCCGCTGCGTTTATGCTCGACACTCATGACGGGGAGCGCAGAGTGCCGGGTCTGGAGTGGTCTTCGAATCAGGCCTTGTGATAGGCGTCGACTGCCTTCTCGATGGCCTTGCGGGCCGCCTCGGCGCCCTCCCAGGACTCCACCTTGACCCACTTGCCCTTCTCGAGGTCCTTGTAGTTCTCGAAGAAGTGGGCGATCTGCTGGCGCAGCAGCTCGGGCAGGTCGGTCACTTCCTGGACGTCGTCATAGAGACTGGACAGCTTTTGATGCGGCACGCACACCAGCTTGGCGTCCTCGCCCGCTTCGTCGGTCATGTTGAGGATGCCTACCGGACGGGCGCGGATGATGCTGCCGGGCTGGACCGGGCAAGGGGTAACCACCAGGGCGTCCAGGGCGTCACCGTCGTCGGCCAGGGTGTGCGGGATGAAGCCGTAGTTGGCCGGGTAGAACATCGGGGTGGCCATGAAGCGGTCGACCAGCAGGGCGCTCATGTCCTTGTCGATCTCGTACTTGACCGGCGCGTGGTTGGCCGGGATCTCGATCGCCACATAAAGGTCGTTCGGTAGCTCCTTGCCGGCGGGGATATTATCGAAGTTCATCGTCGCTTCCTTGGTTGGTAAAAGAAGGGGTTGGCAGAAGATCTTGGCGCGTCGTCTGGAAGAAAAAAATCCGCAAAATTATACGGGCCAGCCCGGCCGAATACCAATTCGACATAGGTGCCGGCGCGCGTTTCGGTGCTCACAAGGTGCCACTAGGGTCAAGCTGTTGCACCCGTGCCGGGTCGCGGCGTGTATGATGGCCGCGCATGATTCAACGGGTAAGGAGAGGCGAGTGTCACCCGCGCAGCTGTCATTGAGTTTTGGTCAGGCCTTCGTGGCGCCGGATCGCCGGCGGCACCGCAGCTCCATGTCGGTATGCCTACCCGAGCCCCCCCAGCTCAACGCCAAGGGCGCCTGCGCGCTGATCAGCGATGCGACCCAGCGCAACAGCATGGCCAAGCAGGCCGGCGATCTCAGTGTGCGCAGCTTCCTGAGCGACTACTACTCCACCCCCGACCACTGGGACATCAAGACCTCGGCAACTCGCGTGCTGCTTGCGCTCAATGCCTGGACCTATAGTCAGAGTCGTCAGGTGGCGGACGGCAGTTACGTCACCTCGCTGTCGGCCCTGGTGCTGCGCGGCACCGAGGGCCACCTCTTCCATATGGGAGATACCCTGGTGTTCCGGCTGCGCGGGGCGGAGTTCGAGCAGCTGACGCGAGACCATGTCACCGACCTGGGGGGGTATCGCTACCCCTCGCGTGCACTGGGCATGGATAACAGCATCGATATCGATTACGTCCGCTTTCCGGTCAAGCAGGGGGACCTCTTCCTGTTCACCACCCAGGCGGTGCTGGGCACCCTGATGCCATCCGAGTATGTGCAGCTGATCCGCCAGGACGCCAGTGATCTGCATGCCGCCTGCGACCGGCTGGCCGAGGCGGCGGTGGAGCGTGCCCAGTCCCGCGGCTACGGGGCCGATCAGTTCTGCTTTCAGCTGCTGCGTATCGATGAGCTCCCCGAGGAGCAGTCGGACAACCCGGCGAAGGTGTATGGCGAACTGCCGATCCCGCCGGAGCTCTCGCCCGGGGACCGCCTCGAGGGGCTGGAGGTTCAGGCCGTGCTGTCGCGTACCGCCCAGTCACGCGTCTACCGAGTGCGCGACCTCCAGAGCGGGCGTGTGATGGTGATGAAGGCGCCGAGCCCCGAGCTCTCCCTGCGCAATATCTATCTGGAGCACTTCCTGCTGCAGCAGTGGGTGGTGGAGCGCGTCAAGTCGCCCTTCGTGGCGCGTATCATGGAGCCGTCGCGGCCACGACGCTACCTCTACTATCTGATGGCCTATGTGGAGGGCGAGACGCTGGCCGACTGGGCGCGACGCCACCCCCAGGCGAGCCTCGCCCAGCGCCTGGATATCGCCAACCAGCTGGGCAAGGCGGTGCAGGCCCTGCATCACCGGGAGCTGCTGCATCAGCTGATCCATCCCGGCAATGTGCTGATCGATCCTCATGGAAAGGTGGTGTTGACCGATTTCAGCGCCTGCCGAAGGCGTGACGGGGCGGGGCTCAAGGATGCCCACGAACTGCTGCGTCAGGTAGGGCTCACCGAACACAGCGCTCCCGAATATGCGCTGGGTGACGGGATCGGTCGGCGCAGTGACCAGTACTCCTATGCCTCCACGGTCTACTGGCTGCTGACCGGGGAGTTGCCCTACGAGGTGCCCCCCAACCGTCTGCTGCGGCATACCGACCTCGAGCAGCTGGTCTATCGCAGCGCGCGGCAGCGCAACCCCGAGGTCCCCCAGGCCCTTGACGAGGCGCTGCGTCGGGCACTGGATCCCCAGCGAGCGCTGCGCTATCGACGGATGTCGGAGTTCCTGCGCGAGCTGCGCCAGCCGTTGGCAACCCTGCATCGCGAGCCGGAAACGCGTAGCGCCCCGGGGAGATTCCGGGATGGCGGTCAATTCTGGCAGGGGGTGGCTGCGATACTGCTGCTGCTGCTGGTGCTTTCCTGGTTGCTGCGATAAAGCGTCGAGCGCCAAGCTGCCTCAGGTGCTACCAGTCACAAGTTGACGATCGCGCGATTAATCACGTTCCCCCGGGCGTCAGTAGCAGGCCGGCCATGCCGGGCGAGTGGAGGCCGAAGGCCTCCCCTCTGGCTGTTTGGTGCTTGGCCGCTTCGAGCCTGGCTGCTTAATGTGGTGAGGCTGAGAACGAGAAACCCCACCAGGAAGTGGCCTGGTGGGGTTAATTGGTAGGAGCGCGATTTATCGCGCGATAGGGTTTTTACAGCTCGAAGTCGGGCAGCTTGCGCTCGACGCGGTGCTTGGCAAGCTTTGCCACCCGGGGCAGGCCGTTATCGAACGGGGGGAAGTCCTCGCCCTGGATCAATGGCAGCAGGTAATCACGGCAGGCTTGGGTGATGCCGAAGCCATTCTCGCTGATGTAGTCGCGGGGCATGAACTTCTCGCGGTTGGCGATCTCGGCGAGAGGGGCCGGCTCGATGCGCCACTGGTAGGGAGCCTCGGAGACCCGCTTGATGGCCGGCATCATCGCATTCTTGCCCTCGATGGCCAGCTCCACCGCCGCTTCGCCGACGGCGTAGGCCTGCTCCACGTCGGTCGCGGAGGCCAGGTGGCGGGCGGCGCGCTGCAGATAATCGGCCACCGCCCAGTGATACTTGTAGCCCAGGTCCTGCTTGACCATGCCGGCCAGGGTCGGCGCCACGCCGCCCAGCTGGCGATGGCCGAAGGCGTCGGTGTTACCGGCATCGGCGAGGAAGGTGCCATCCTCGTAGCGCGCCCCCTCGGAAACCACGATCACGCAGTAGCCGTACGTCTTGACCGCATGGTCGACGCGAGCCATCACCGCCTCGCGGTCGAAGGCGATTTCGGGGAAGATCACCAGGTGGGGCGGCTCACCCTCGCCCTGGCCGGCCAGGGCGCCGGCGGCGGCGATCCAGCCGGCATGACGGCCCATCACCTCGAGCACGAAGACCTTGGTGGAGGTCGCGCACATGGAGGCGATGTCCAGCGAGGCCTCGAGGGTCGAGGTGGCGATATACTTGGCCACGCTGCCGAAGCCCGGCGAGTTGTCGGTGATCGGCAGGTCGTTGTCCACGGTCTTGGGCACGTGAATGGCGGTGAGCGGGTAGCCGAGCTTCTCGGAGAGCTGAGAGACCTTGAGGCAGGTGTCGGCACTGTCGCCGCCACCGTTGTAGAAGAAGTAGCGGATATCGTGGGCGCGGAACACCTCGATCAGCCGCTCGTACTGGGCGCGGTGGGTCTCGATGTCCTTGAGCTTGTAGCGGCAGGAGCCGAACGCACCGCCCGGCGTGTGGCGCAGTGCGGCGATCGCCTCGTCTGACTCTCGACTGACGTCGATCAGCTCCTCGGTGAGGGCGCCGATGATGCCGTTGTGGCCGGCATAGACCTTGCCGATCTGGTCGGGATGACGGCGGCAGGCCTCGATCACGCCACAGGCGCTGGCGTTGATCACGGCGGTGACGCCGCCGGACTGGGCGTAGAAGGCGTTATGGGCCATGGGGCTGTTCTGCTCCTGGTCGTCGCTACTGTTGGGATGGAAGGGGTTGAAGGTGGAGGGGATTCTAGCCGAAACCCCCTTGCCCTGCACCCGGGGGGTATCGCAGAAAGCTTGGCAGCTCGGAAGCTCGGGGCTGGTCTGGCGACAGGCCTACGAGGAGGCGCTGTGAACCCCTCCCTGGGCGCTACCGACGCCTTCCCTGGCGTAGGACCTCCTCTTCGGCTTGCCTCCAGCGCCCCTCGGCTCTGGTAACTGTGACAGCCCTGCCTGCACCCGGTGGAGCTGGAGGGCCTCGTCGGGGGCATGCTAGTCTCGCCTCTCCTCGCGCCTTGGCTGGCGCACTCATCGGACCCATGCTGGAGTGAGTCCCATGCACCTTCATATCCTTGGTATCTGTGGCACCTTCATGGGCAGCCTGGCGCTGTTGGCGCGCGAGCTGGGCCACACGGTCAGTGGCTCGGATGCGGGGGTCTATCCCCCCATGAGCACCCAGCTGGAGGAGGCCGGTATCGCGCTGTGTGAGGGGTACTCGCCCGCCAATCTCGAGCCACGCCCCGACCTGGTGGTGATCGGCAATGCGCTGTCGCGGGGCAACCCCGAGGTGGAGGCGGTGCTCGATGCCGGTCTGCCCTACGTCTCGGGCCCCCAGTGGCTGGCCGAGCATGTGCTGCCCGGGCGGCGGGTGATCGCCGTGGCGGGTACCCATGGCAAGACCACCACGGCGAGCCTTGTCGCCTGGCTGCTGGAGTCGGCGGGGCTGGCGCCGGGGTTTCTGATCGGGGGCGTGCCACGCAACTTCGGTGTCTCGGCGCGCCTCGGCGCCGCGGATGCTCCCTTCGTGGTGGAGGCCGACGAGTACGACACCGCCTTCTTCGACAAGCGCTCCAAGTTTGTTCATTACCGCCCCGAGATCGCCGTGCTGGGCAATCTGGAGTTTGATCATGCCGATATCTTTGACGATATTGCCGCGATCGAGCGTCAGTTCCACCATCTGGTGCGCACGGTGCCGGGCAGAGGAGTGCTGCTGGTAGGCGACGGCGAACCGGCCCTGGAGCGTGTGCTGAGCATGGGGGTCTGGAGTCCGGTGGTGCGCTTCGGCGAGACTCCCTCGAGCGCCTGGCGGCTCGAGCTTGAGCGTGACGACGCCTCTCGTTTTCGGGTCATCCACCAGGATGCCGAGGCCAACGAGGATGCGGTGGTCGACTGGGCCTTGACCGGCCTCTACAACGCCCGCAACGCCCAGGCAGCGCTCGCCGCTGCCCATGCCTGTGGGGTGAGCCTGGTGCGGGGGGCCGCCGCCCTGGCGCGCTTCGAGTCCCCGCGGCGACGCCAGGAGGTGCGGGGAGAGGTGGCCAATATCCAGGTGATCGACGACTTCGCCCACCACCCCACGGCGATCGCCGCGACGCTCCAGGGGTTGCGTGCCGCTACCGCTCGGGGTCGGCTGCTGGCGGTGATCGAGCCTCGCTCCAATACCATGCGTCTGGGCACCCTGCGTGATCGCCTGGCCACGAGCGTGGCCGACGCCGACGCGGCCTTCTGGTATCGACCGCAGGGGCTGGACTGGCCCCTGGAGCCCATCATCGCGGAGAGCCCGATACCGGCGCGGCTCGAGCAGGACCTGGAGTCGCTGGTATCGGCGCTGGTCGCCGAGGCGAGGCCCTATGATCGGATCGTGGTGATGTCCAACGGCGGTTTCGGCGGTATTCACGAGAAGTTGCTGGCAGCACTGGAGGCGGCTCATGGCTGAGGAGTTTGCTTCGACGGTCACGGTGGCGCTGACCGGCGCCTCCGGTGCGCAGTACGGACTGCGCCTGATCGACGCCCTGGTGGCGGCGAATCATGAGGTGTGGGTGATGATCTCCAAGGCGGCTCATCTGGTGATCGCCACCGAGACCGATATCGAGCTGCCTGCCCGGCCCGAGCGGCTGGCTGAGAGTCTCGTCGAACGCAGCGGGGCGCGGCCGGGGCAGATTCGCTGCTTCGGCCGTGAGGACTGGATGGCCCCGGTGGCCTCCGGTTCCGGCGCCCCCTCGGCCATGGTGATCTGTCCCTGCTCGACCGGCACCCTCTCGGCGGTGGCTACCGGGGCGAGCAACAACCTGATCGAGCGGGCCGCCGATGTGGCGCTCAAGGAGAGGCGCACCCTGGTGCTGGTGCCCCGCGAGGCGCCGCTCTCGGCGATCCATCTCCAGCACATGCTCGACCTCACCCGCCAGGGGGTGGTGGTGTTGCCGGCCGCGCCGGGGTTCTATCACCGCCCTCAGTCGATCGACGACCTGATCGACTTTATCGTCGCGCGCATCCTCAACCAGCTGGGGATAGAGCACCGCCTGATGCCGCGCTGGGGAGAGCCGGGCCACTCTGTGCCTGGCCACTAGCTGCTCGGTGCTTGTCCGCTCGGGTGCTTTGCTGTTTGGCTGCTTGGTTGCTCGGCGCTTTACCGCCTGCAACAGCGTGACATGGAGGTCTCTGGCATGATCAATCCGGGTTTGCTGTCGGTATTCCTGCCGACCTTCTTCCTCGTCTCCCTGACGCCCGGCATGTGCATGACCCTGGCCATGGTGCTGGGCATGACGCAGGGCGTTCGCCGCAGCCTGTGGATGATGGCCGGGGAGCTTGCCGGGGTGGGGGTGGTAGCCGCTGCGGCGGGTGCTGGTGTGGCGGCCCTGATGCTTCGTCAGCCGGAGCTCTTTGTGCTGTTCAAGTGGCTCGGGGGTGCCTACCTGGCCTACCTGGGTATCATGATGTGGCGCTCCCGTGGGCGCATGGCGATCCCCGAGAAGGGGCTGGAGGGGACGCCCGCCGGCCGCGGTCAGCTGGTCATGCAGGGGTTCGTGACCGCCGTGGCCAACCCCAAGGGGTGGGCCTTCTTCGTGGCGCTTCTGCCTCCCTTTCTCGACGCCGAACGGCCGCTGGCCGGCCAGCTCGTCGTGCTGGTGGCGCTGATACTGATCATCGAGTTCATCTGTCTGCTGCTCTACGCCACCGGCGGCAGCCGGCTGCGTCGTCTACTGGCCCGTGGGGACAGCGTGCGACTGCTCAACCGTATCGCCGGCACCCTGATGGTCGGAGTGGGGATATGGTTGGCGCTGGGGTAATCAGCAACAGGTCTCGCCTCGCACCTCGCACCTTAAGTCGGCGGCAGCCAGGCGACTCGTACCGCCGCCAGGCCCAGAGAAGCAATGGTCAACCGGAGCCACGGGCAGGGGGCAAGGGCGGGACGTGCTCGGGCCTGCCAGGAGAGCTGCACCAGGGCGCAAACCACCAGCCCCAGCAGGGCGCCGCCGACCAGGTCGCTGAACCAGTGGACGCCGATCATCAACCGTGACAGCGCCATCAACGTGACGGCGAGCGTTGCCGCCCAGTAGGCCCAGTGGCGCCAGGCGGGGGCGAGCTCCCGGGCGGCGAAGGCAGCCGCCAGGCCGAACAGCACCACGGCGCCGGAGGTGTGGGCGCTGGGGTAGGAGAAGGAGTCGGCGAGATGGGCCGGGGTATCGGGACGCGGCCGTGCGAACAGTGCCTTGCTCAGGATATTGAGCAGAGAGATGCCCAGCAGCCCCGCGGCGACGTGCCAGAGGGTGTCCAGGCGCCGCCGCCACAGCAGCCACATGCCCCAGGGCAGGGCGAGTGCCACCACGCCGAACAGATCGCCGACTCGTGCCAGACCCTGGCTAAGAAGGGTCAGGGCCGGGGTGGCGATCGCCTCGAACAGTACCTGAACCTGGCGGTCGACGGGCAGGGGGCCCTGCAGGCCATGCTGCATGACATGAAGGGTCCAGCCCGACACACCGCCCAGCGCCAGAATCAGCAGCAGCAGGCTGCCCAGGGGAACCTCGCCGTCGCTGCTCTGGCGCAGCCACAGGTTGCGCAGCAGCGGGTGGCGCCGAGCCAGGCCGGCGCTCAGCCGGTAGGCGCGCCCGTCCCGGCTGGCGTGGTGGCGTAGCCAGGAGAATGTCACCACCAGGGCGATCAGGATCACGCCCAGCAGTGTCAGCGGCTTGTGGAGGGCCGGGGGCACCTCGAGCAGCTGATCCCAGGTCCGTCCCAGAAGGTAGCCTGGCAGCACATAGGCCGGTGCCCACAGTGCCGCGGAAGCCAGGTTGGCCCAGAGGAAGGTGCGTGGAGGCATATGCAGCATGCCGGCGATCAACGGCACGATGGGGCGAACCGGGCCCACGAAGCGGCCCAGAAAGACCGACAGCACCCCCTGACGCTGGAAGAAACGTGCCCCTCGGGCGAGAAACTCGGGGTGGCGTGAGAACGGCCAGCATCGGGTGACGCGTTCACGCTGGGTATAGCCGAGCACGAAGCTGGCGCTGTCACCCGCTACCGCGCCGATAAAGGCGGCAAGCAGCGGGGCCGGCAGCGCCAGCTCCTGGTGGCCGGCCATGGAGGCAGCGGCGGTAATCAGTAGCACACCGGGCACCAGAACCCCGACCACGGCCAGTGACTCCAGCATGGCGATGCTGGCGATAATCAGCAGCAGCACACCGGGCGAGGGCGTGAGCTGGCTCAGGAGCTGAGCAAGGTTCATGGCAAGAGGTCATCCCTGTCGAGGCCGTCTGGTTATCAGCAGTCGGCGAGGCGCTGCGTGGTGGACTCCAGCCGGCGCTTGAGTTCCCTGAAGGGCTCACCCGGGGAGTGGGAGCAGATGGCGCCACGAATCTCAATACCGCCTGTATCGTGCAGCGTGGCGACAGACGCGGCTTCCTCGATACGCTGTCGCACCAGCAGAGCCCCGTTCTCGCTGGTGCCGGGCATCACCAGCCAGAAGTCGGCGTCCCCGATGCGTCCCAGCAGATCGTGGTCACGGCTATGTTCGCTCACCGTCCTGCAGAAGGCATTCAGCAGAGCCTGTCGAGCAAGGCCTCCGAACTGCTCACCGGCCATCTCCAGCTGTGGAAGGTGCAGCACGGCCACGGCAAGCCGATGATCGAGGAGGTCGGCACGCTCCGCCTCGCTCTCCAGTCGTTCGAGCAGCGGCGCCGCCTTCAGGGCGGCACACTCCTGGTCACGAGGGTCGGTGGCGAGCCATAGCGCATGATGATGGCGTATGCCCCAGGGGGCGAGCCCGCTGGCCGCGACCAGCGCCACATAGCCCAGCGCCTGGGAAGACGGTGGGGTGAGGTTGGCCAGCAGCAACCAGATCGGTGCCAGTACCAGGTTGAGCAGGGTGGCCTGGCCAAGTGGCAGCAGCAGCAGGGTCAGCACCGGGGGGAGCCCTAGCCACAGCAGTGTCGGGGTGTCGTCCTGCGGCAGGCTGGTGGCGATCAGCAGGTAGCTGCAGGCCAGCACCAGGTAGACCGATAGGCGCGCCGTCTCCTGCTGACCCAGACGCATCAGGGCGGCGGTCAGCAACAGCGGTGCGAACAGGGCTGGCAGAAGAATTCGCGTGTAGTCACCGATCAGGTAGTACCACACTGCCTGGCCAAACAGCAGCACGGCTCCCAGCGCAAAGAGGCACGCCAGCAGGCGCGGCGTATCAGGCGTCAACATGGGTCGTCGTCCCTGGCGTCGAGATGAACGGCGGTTGCTGCCGTTCAAGGGCGCGCAGCTCCTCGGCGAGCGAACGGGCCTGCGGCAGAGCAACGACCCGCGCCCGCTCCACCTCGCGCAGATGCTCCAGCAGCCAGCGGCGGCGGGGTTCCGCCTGAGTGGCGTCGCGACTGATCAGCAGCGCTCCCAGGGTGCGCTTGTCGAGGCGATAGCAGTGCTCGAAGCCGCGGGTCATCTCGCACAGCTGTTGCGCGACGCCCCATAGATGGCGGCGTTTCGCTCGTACCAGCAGGAGCTCGGCGTGGGTGCCGTCGCGCTGAGCGCGGCCATGCTCCCGGGTCAGGTCACCGGCCAGCCTGGCTCGCGGCCAGAGCCGCTCCCCCGGCACCAGGCTGACCCGCCCCCTGGCCTGGGCAAACAAGGGGGTGAGCCGGCGTGTGCGGACCAGACCGAGTACCAGCATCGGGATAAGCACCAGGCCGGTCATCATGGCCTGCTCGATGGGAAGCTGGCGCGCCACCCAGGCCAGGGAGAGTGTCGCCAGCAGAAGGTTGAGTATGGCCATCCAGGCGGGTTGAGGCAGGATGATCAAAGCGGCCCAGGCCCATAGCCAGTAGGGATGGCGGTCGGCCGAGGACCATAGCAGGGCGCCGAGCAGCAGGCTGGGCAGGAGTTGCCAGGGGATCAGCGGTGGGCGCCGGTGGCTGAACTCTACCAGGCCGGCGCTGATGGCGAGCCAGGCCGCGGTCAGGCCAAGCAGCATGGCCTCCGAGTGATCTCGGGCATAGGGCACCATGAGTGCCGGAAGCAGCCCCGCCAGGAGCAGATTGAGGCGCAGCAGGCTGACTTTGTACATGTTCTGCATGGTGGCTTACTATGACTCCCTATCCGCAACGTGCCCATCGCGCGTCAGTATAGCGCCGTATCGGTTCGTTCAGGCCACGCATACAGGAGACACTTTCTGGCATGACAGCTCAAGTCCAGCGTGACGGCGCCGCCGCGGCAGGCGCCGAGGAGGTTCGCGATATCGATGCCTACATGACCGGCCTCGGCCAGTCGGCACGCAAGGCTGCCGCGATCCTGCGCCGCACGCCCACCGGCCCCAAGAATGCCGCGCTGCTGGCCATGGCCGAGAGTCTGGAGGCCTCGCGGGAGGAGGTGCTGTCGGCCAACGTCCGTGATCTGGCGCGCGGGCGGGAGACCGGCCTGGACGATGCCCTGCTCGATCGACTGGCACTGGACGACCAGCGTGTCGATGCCATGGTCGAGGGGCTGCGCCAGGTGGCCGCGCTCCCCGATCCGGTGGGTGAGGTCGATGGCCTGCGTGCGCGTCCCAGCGGTATCCAGGTCGGCCAGATGCGTGTCCCCCTGGGGGTGATCGGCATCATCTACGAGTCACGCCCCAACGTCACCCTGGAAGCGGCCAGCCTGTGTCTCAAGTCGGGCAATGCCGCCATCCTGCGCGGTGGCTCCGAGGCGCGGGACTCCAATGCCGCCATTGCGGCCTGCATTCGCGAGGGGCTGGCGGCTGCGGGGCTGCCCGACGGGGCCGTGCAGGTGGTGGCCACCACCGATCGTGCCGCCGTGGGCCGCCTGATCGCGATGCCCGAGTTTGTCGATGTGATCATTCCACGAGGGGGCAAGTCACTGATCGAGCGAATCTCTCGAGAGGCTCGCGTGCCGGTGATCAAGCACCTCGATGGTGTCTGCCATGTCTATCTGGATGCCACGACGGATCCCGACAAGGCCCTGGCGATCGCGGTGAACGCCAAGACCCACCGCTACGGCACCTGCAATACCATGGAGACGCTGCTGGTGGATGCCCCTCTGGCCGAGTCGCTGTTGCCGAAGCTGGCGGCGGCCTACGCCGAGCATGGCGTCGAGCTGCGGGGCTGCGAACGTACCCGCGAGCTACTCCCGGAGGTGGCGGTGGCCGACGAGGCGGATTGGCAAACCGAGTATCTGGCTCCGGTGCTGGCGATTCGCGTGGTCGATGGCATCGAGGCCGCCATGGCGCATATCGAGCGCTACAGCTCCCACCACACCGATGCCATCGTCACCGAGTCCTGGAGTCTCGCACGGCGCTTCATGGCCGAGGTCGACTCCAGTTCGGTGATGGTCAACGCCTCGACCCGTTTCGCCGATGGCTTCGAGTATGGCCTGGGGGCGGAGATCGGCATCTCGACCGACAAGCTGCATGCCCGCGGCCCGGTGGGCCTCGAAGGGCTCACGACACGCAAGTACGTGGTGCTGGGCGACGGTCAGGTTCGCCAGTGAGCGAGCGGCACTTCTCGGGGCAGGGCGGTCGTCCGGCGCGCATCGCCATGCTGGGCGGCACCTTCGACCCGGTACACCTGGGGCACCTGCGCAGCGCGGTCGAGCTGCGTGAGGCGCTGGCGCTCGATCGCGTCCACCTGATACCCGCCAAGGCGCCGCCGCTGCGCGGCGAGCCCAGCGTATCACCGGCCGAGCGCCTGGCGCTGTTGCGACTGGGTATCGGCGATACGCCGGGGCTGGTCGCCGACGGCCGCGAGCTGGGGCGCGAGGGCCCCTCCTACAGCGCCGATACGCTGGCAGCACTGCGTGAGGAACTGGGCAGCGAGGCGCGGTTGGTCATGGCGCTGGGCCATGATGCCTTCCTGCGCCTGGCCGAGTGGCATGCGCCCCAGCGCTTGTTCGAGCTGGCCCACCTGGTGGTGGTTGACCGCCCCGACTATCAGGCGGCACTGCCGGCGGCACTGCGCGAGCTGATCGCCGGGCGCGAGAGCGAGGATGTCGAGTCCCTGATGGCGCGTCCAGCCGGCGGTCTGCTCCGCCTGCGGCTGCCCTCCCGAATGGCGATCTCGGCGACGGAGCTGCGTCGGCGACTCGCCGGCGGGCTCAGCGTTCGCTATCTGCTGCCCGAGGCGGTGGAGGCGCGCATCACCGCCCACGACCTCTATCGTCAGGAGTGAGGGGAGGTCGACCCAGAAGGAGAGTCGACTGAACGAACCCTGTCAGACGATGGTCAAGGCGTTACAATGGTTATTCAACGACAGCCTACAGAAGACCCTATGCACAACGATGCTCTCAAGACTCTGGCGGTGGACGCGCTGGAAGAACTCAAGGCCAAGGATATTGTTCAGCTGGATGTTTCACGGCTTACCAGCGTGACTGATCTGATGATCATCGCCAGCGGTACCTCGACCCGTCACGTGGCAGCGCTGGCTCAGCGGGTCGTGGAGCGTGCCAAGGAGCAGGGCCTCCAGCCCCGCGGCGTCGAGGGTGAAGCCGGCGCCGACTGGGTGCTGGTCGACCTGGGCAGCCTGGTGGTTCATGTGATGCTGCCCGAGACCCGCCAGCTCTATGATCTGGAGCGGCTCTGGGCCGACCTGCCCAGCGATCTGGAGCGAGAAAGCGAGCTTTCCGGCACATGAGGGTGCGCCTGCTGGCGGTGGGTACGCGCATGCCCGCCTGGGTCACCGAGGGTGTCGAAGAGTACCGCAAGCGGCTGCCGCGAGACTTCTCCCTGCAGGTGGAAGAGATCCCGCCCGGGCAGCGCGGCAAGAATGCCGACCTGGCCCGCGCCATGGCGAGCGAGGCCGAGCGGATTCGAGCCAAGCTGCGTGGCGATGAGCATGTGGTCGCCCTGGAGGTGGGTGGCAAGGCATGGAGCACCGAACGGCTGGCCGAGCAGGCCGGAGCCTGGCGCCTGGCCGGCCGTGATGTCGCGCTGCTGGTCGGCGGGCCCGATGGCCTGGCACCGGAGCTCTCCGCCGCGGCCGATCAACGCTGGTCGCTGTCGCCGCTGACCCTGCCTCACCCGCTGGTCCGCATCCTGCTAGCCGAGCAACTCTATCGCGCCTGGACGCTGATGGTTGGTCATCCCTACCATCGCTGAGTCGACGACTCGCCCACCGGAAATTCCATGCGCAAGTCACGTCACAATCTCAAGAGCCCCGAGCAGGAGCTACGCATCTTTCGGGTGCGTGCGCTGCTTGCGCTGCTGGTGGTGTTTGCCCTGACCGGCCTGCTGATGGGCCGCCTGGCCTATCTTCAGATCGTGCAGCATGAGGTCTACACCACCCGTTCCGAGAAGAATCGGGTGAGAGTCGAGCCACTGCCACCGACTCGGGGCCTGATCTACGACCGCAACGGCGAGCTGCTGGCCGAGAACCGACCCACCTACAACCTCACGCTGGTGCGTGAGCGGGCCGAGGACCTCGATGCCACCCTGACGCGGCTGGTGGAGATTCTCGAGCTCTCGCCCGAGGAGGTGGAGGCCTTCCGTGTGCGCTCGCGACAGCGCCAGCGCCCCTATCAGCCCGCCCTGTTGATGAGCGACCTCGACGAGGGGCAGATCGCACGACTGGCGGTCAATCGCCACCTGCTGCCGGGGGTCGAGGTGGAGGCGCAGCTACTGCGCTACTATCCCGATGCCGAGGTGATGGCCCATGCCCTGGGCTATGTGGGGCGCATCAACGCCGAGGAACTCGAGCGCCTGGATGCGGGGCGCTATGCGGGGACCCATTTTATCGGCAAGACCGGCGTCGAGCGCTTCTACGAGGACGAGCTGCATGGCGAGTCCGGCCTGCGCAAGGTGGAGACCAACGCCAGGGGCCGAGTGCTCCGCGAGCTCGGCCGCACCGACCCCACGCCCGGCAAGGACCTGACCCTGACGCTGGACAAGAAGCTGCAGCATCTGGCCTTTGATCTGCTCGATGGTCGGCGGGGAGCCATCGTCGCCATCGAGCCCGCCACCGGCGGCATCCTGGCGATGGTCTCGGCCCCGGGCTACGACACCAACCAGTTTGTTACCGGCATCGACGTGACCTCATATCGTGGGTTGCAGGAGGACCTGGACCTGCCGCTCTACAACCGCGCGATTCGTGGTCACTATCCGCCCGGCTCCACCATCAAGCCCTTCCTGGCCCTGGCAGGCCTTGCCGAAGGCGTGATCACGCCCGACCATACCATCTATGACCCTGGCTATTTCCAGCTGCCCAATGACAAGCGACGCTACCGAAACTGGCTGCGCTGGGGGCATGGCCGGGTCGATCTCGAACGCTCCATCGCCGTTTCCAACAACACCTACTACTACACCCTGGCGCACGAGCTGGGCATCGACCGCATCCATGCCAACATGACCAACTTCGGTTTCGGCACGCGGGTCGGTCACGACATTTTCGGCGAGAGCCGTGCCCTGATGCCCTCCCGGGAGTGGAAGCAGGAGCGTTACAACCAGCCCTGGTACCCGGGGGAGACGCTGTCGGTGGGCATCGGTCAGGGCTATTGGCAGGTCACGCCGCTACAGCTGGCCACCGCTACCGCGGTACTGGCCAATCGTGGCGAGTGGGTCAAGCCACGCCTGGCCATGCGTCTCGGCGATGAAGCGCTACCGTCTCCCCTGGCGGAGACGCCTGAGGATATCGATCTGGGCAACGAGGCGTGGTGGGGGCGCGTCTTCTCCGGCATGGAGAAGGTGATCTCCGGTCGTGAGGGAACCGCACGGCGTACCGGTGTGGGGCTCGAGTATCGCATGGGGGGCAAGTCGGGCACCGCCCAGGTCTTCTCGCTGGGGCAGGACCAGAAATATAACGCCGACGAGCTGGCCGAGCGGCTGCGTGACCACGCCCTCTTCATGGCCTTCGCACCGATCGAGTCACCGCAGATCGCGGTGGCGGTGATCGTCGAGAATGCCGGTGGCGGCAGTACGCATGCGGCCCACCTGGCCCGGGCGATGACCGATGCCTGGTTGCTGGAGGATAAGGAGCCCGATGTGGAGCAAATCCGCGAGGAGCTGGAGGAAGAATGAACGTTCGGCGGAGTACTGACCCATGGCGCTGAGCGGGCTGTCGCGCCCCTGGCGGCCACACCCGATCAAGGCACCGGCCAGCGGCATGTCGCGCCGCCGCGGGTTCTGGGAGCGGGTGCATCTGGATCCCTGGCTACTGGGCATGCTGCTGCTGCTGATGGGAGCCGGCCTGGTGGTGATGTACAGCGCCAGTGGTCAGCGTATCGATACGGTAATTTCCCAGGGAGTCCGCTACTGCGTGGCGCTGGGCGTGATGGTGGTGATCGCGCAGTTCAGCTCGGCAACACTGATGCGCTGGGCGCTGCCGGCCTATCTACTCGGTGTGGCGATGCTGATCGCGGTGGAGCTGGTGGGGGACATGGGCATGGGGGCCCAGCGCTGGCTGGTGATTCCGGGCGTGATTCGCTTTCAGCCCTCCGAACTGATGAAGCTGGCGATGCCGTTGATGGTGGCCGCCTACCTGAGTCGCCGTGAGCTGCCGCCCAGGCTCCGGGATCTTGCGGTGTGCGCGTTGATCATCGGGGTCCCGGTGGTGTTGATCGCCAAGCAACCCGATCTCGGTACCTCGCTGCTGGTGGCTGTCGCAGCGGTCTTCGTAGTGCTGTTGGCGGGGCTCTCGTGGCGCATCATCGGCCTGCTCGCCGGCCTGGCCGCGGCGGCGCTACCCCTGCTGTGGATGAACATGCATGACTATCAGCGCCGACGCGTGCTGACCTTTCTCGACCCCAACAGCGATCCGCTGGGGGCAGGCTGGAACATCATCCAGTCCACCACCGCCATCGGCAGCGGCGGAGTGCTGGGCAAGGGGTGGCTGGAGGGGACCCAGTCCCAGCTCGAGTTCCTGCCCGAGCGGCATACCGACTTTATCGTTGCGGTGCTGGGTGAGGAGTTCGGCCTGGTGGGCATGCTGGCCTTCCTGCTGCTCTACCTGCTGATCGTCTGCCGGGGGCTGTGGCTCGCTGCCGAGGCCCAGGAGACCTTCGGCCGCCTGTTGGCCGGCAGCATCATCCTGACCTTCTTCATCTATGTGTTCGTCAACGTCGGCATGGTCAGCGGTATCCTGCCGGTGGTCGGCGTGCCGCTGCCGCTGGTCAGCTATGGCGGCACCTCCAGCGTGACCTTGATGGCCGGTTTCGGTATTCTCATGGCCATTCATGCCCACCGCCGGCTGCTGCCTCGCTGACCGCGGCTGGATCGGCTATCGACACGGGAGAGCGTACATGACGTCGTCATGCATTCATGGAAGGAAGAAGCGCCTGGCGACGGTGGCCTGTGCCGCCCTGCTGGCCAGTTCGGCACTGGCGGCACAGGAGTTTGCTCCCGAGCATCATGACGGGGCCCGGCAGCTGGTCAATGAGCTGGTCGACGAGGGGATCGAGCGCGCCTGGCTGGAGAACGCCATGCAGCAGGCGAACTACCGCCAGGAGGTTCTCGACGCCATGTCGGGTGCCGCCGAGAGGCGCCTGCGCTGGGACGAGTATCGGGCGATCTTCCTGGATGACGAGCGTATCGAGGCCGGCGTCGCCTTTATCGAGGCGCACCCCGAGGCTTTCGCCCGTGCCGAGGCGGAGTACGGGGTGCCCGAGGAGATCATCGCCGCCATCCTCGGGGTGGAGACCCGCTACGGACGCATCACCGGCAAGCATCGTGTGCTCGACTCCCTTTCCACCCTGGCCTTCCACCACCCGCGACGCGGCGACTTCTTCCGTGGCGAGCTGGCGGCCTTCCTGGAGATCGCCTACCAGCAGCGGGTCGCGCCGCAGGAGCCCCAGGGCTCCTATGCCGGTGCCATGGGCTATCCCCAGTTCATCCCCACCAGCTATCGCGCCTATGCCGTCGACTTCGACGATGATGGCCTGCGCGACCTCTGGAACAACCCGGTGGATGCCATCGGCAGCGTGGCCAACTACTTTGCCGAGCACGGCTGGCAGGCCGGCGAGCCGATACTGTACGCGGCCGAGGGCCCCGCGCAGCCTCCCGAGGGCATCGACTTCAACCGCGCGGCGCGGCGCCCCGCGGTGAGTGCGGGTGCGCTGCGCCAGGCCGGCATCAAGGTTCCCGCGGCGCTGGCCGATGAGCGTCTTCTGCTGCCGGTGGCGCTGGAGGAGGGAGAGGGCAACTGGCGCTATATGCTGGGAGACGTCAACTTCTATGTGATTACCCGCTACAACCACAGTCATCTCTACGCCATGGCGGCAATGGAGCTGGCCGAGGCCATCGCGAAGGCGCGTGACCTCGAGGCTGGCTGGCACCAGGCGGTGGATGTCGATGACGAGGAGGAGCGTCGATGATGCTACGTTGGCTGCCCATCGTCCTTGCCGTCACCCTGGCCGGCTGTGCCGGCAGTGGTGGGCCCAAATCGACCGGTTCGGGGCAGGCCGACACGGCGTCTCAGGCAGGGCGCTATGCCATGACCGGCGATGCCTATCCCGAGGAGCCGCCGGACGTCAGCCGGGTACCCGATGCGCAGCCTCGCCATGAGGCACACTCGCGCGGCGGCAACCGGTCTACCTACGAGGTGTGGGGCAAGACCTATCATGTGTTGCCTGACGCCAGTGGCTATGTGAAGCAGGGAACGGCCTCCTGGTATGGGGAGAAGTTCCACGGCTACGCCACGTCCAATGGCGAGATCTACGACATGTACAAGATGTCGGCGGCCCATCGCTCACTGCCGCTGCCGACCTATGCCCGCGTGACCAGCCTGGACAATGGCCGCTCGGTGATCGTCAGGGTCAATGACCGCGGGCCGTTCCACAGTGAGCGCGAGATCGACCTCTCCTATGCGGCGGCGGCGCGTCTGGACATTCTCGACAACGGCACCGGCCGGGTGCGGGTCGAGGCCATCGACGTCGACCGCTGGCTTGCCGAGAACGGCACCGAGAGGGCGACCGAGAGCGCTGCTCATGAGCGCCAGGGCCTCGCTCAGCCGGCGACTCCGCCAATGGCCTCCGTGCCTGGTCCGGTGCCTACCACCCAGGAGCAGGCCACGGCAGGCCGCCCGCTGGATGGCCGCTCCATGGATGGCGATGGCCGCTCCACTGAGCGCCCGCTCTATCTGCAGGTGGCGGCGCTGGGCTCTGCCACCAATGCCGGGGCCCTGCGAGCCCGGCTCGAGCGCGAACTGACGCAGCCGGTGCGTGTGGCGGGGGGCTCGGGGGTTCATCGCGTGCAGGTGGGCCCCATTACCCGTGCCGACCAGCTCGAGCCACTGCGCCAGGCCCTGCGGCGGGCCGGCTTCAGCGATAGCTTTATTGTCAAGGGGGCCGAGTGATCGGCCCCGCTCCCTTTCCAGAATGACCCGACGAGAGTCACCCATGAAAGAGCTGCTTTCCCTACGTTGTGGCCGTCTGCTGGCGGTGCTGCTGGCCAGTCTGACACTGTTCATCACCGCTCCAGTCGTGGCGCAGGAGGTCCCGGCCCCTCGGCCCCAGACACTGATCCCTTCGCCGCCGCAACTGGCGGCGAGCGGCTGGATCCTGATGGATGCCGAGAGTGGTCGAATCCTGGCCGAACACAACGCCGATGAGCGCCTGCCGCCGGCCAGCCTCACCAAGTTGATGACCGCCTATCTGGTCGAGCGTGAGCTCGATCGCGGCAACATCAGCATGGACGATCGGGTGCCGGTCAGCGAGAACGCCTGGCGCACCGGCGGCTCGAAGATGTTTATCGAGGTGGGCACCGAGGTCTCCATTCGTGACCTGCTCTACGGCATCATCATCCAGTCGGGCAACGACGCCAGCGTTGCCGTGGCCGAGTACCTTGCCGGTGGCGAGGCGCCCTTTGCGGATCTGATGAATCAGCATGCCGACCGCCTGGGGATGACCAATACCAACTTCCGCAACGCCACCGGCCTGCCGGCCGAGGATCACTACTCCACGGCCCGCGACCTGGCCCAGCTCTCGCGTCATATCATTCAGGACTACCCGGAACACTACAAGATCTACGCCGAGAAGTACTTCACCTACAGCGATATCCGTCAGCCCAACCGCAACCGCCTGCTGTGGCGTGACCCCAGCGTCGATGGGCTCAAGACGGGGCACACCGAGGAGGCGGGATACTGCCTGGTCGCCTCGGCCAAGCGTGACGACATGCGGCTGATTTCGGTGGTGATGGGGGCCAACTCCGAGGAGGCGCGGGCCCAGGAGACCCAGAAGCTGATCAGCTATGGCTTCCGCTACTTCGAGACCCTCAAGCTCTATGACCGCGGCTCGGTGCTGAACACACCGCGCGTGTGGGGCGGGGAGATCAACGAGCTGCGCGTCGGCGTCGACAGCGATGTGGTGATGACCGTGCCGCGGGCGAGAAACGATGAACTTACCGCCAAGCTGGATATCCAGGCCGATATCGAGGCGCCGGTCCAGCAGGGGGATCGGGTCGGCACCCTGGAGGTGCGTCTGGGTGACGAGCTGGTCGGCGAGCGTCCTCTGGTGGCCCTGGAGACGGTCGAGGAGGGTGGCTTCATCAAGAAGCTGATCGACCAGGTGCAGCGCTTCTTCTCCAACCTGATCGGTGGCTGGTTCGGCTGATCACCTGTGTTGCCCAGCCCAGTCGATGCGGAGCAAGCCCAGGGGGCTTGCTCCACGTCGTTTAGGCAGGGCTATCGCAGCTATCGGAATCAAGGGGCGCTGGGGACAAGCCGAAGAGGAGGTCCGAGGACCAGGGACGGTCGAGGTAGCGTACAGGGAGGTGTTTACAGCGCCTCCTCGTAGGCTTGTCGCCAGATCAGCCCCGGGCTACCAAGCTATTTGCGAAAGCCATGTCGTTTAGGCTCTTTGATTGGTCACCCGGACAGGGCTTGAGTAAAATGGTCGCCTATTCACGACTCTCTGGAACCCGCATGAACGACAAGTCGCTGCGCGATCTGCGTCGCCCCAGCCAGCCGGCCTCCGGCAAGCCACCCAGGATCACCTTTCCGTGCGACTACTCGGTGAAGGTCGTCGGGGATGCCGCCGATGACTTCGCGGCGGTGGTGTGTCAGATCACCAGCCGCCACGACCCCGAATTCGATGCCACCAGCGTGCAGGTGATCGATAGCCGCAATGGCCGCTTCCAGTCGGTCCGGCTCACCATCACCGCGACCAGCGAGGCTCAGCTGAAGGCGTTGTTCGAGGAGCTCAAGGCGACCGGCCGCGTGCATATGGTGGTGTGATGAGCGATCAAGCCGCGCATCCCCCGATCGAGCTGCACCGCCTGGGTCGCCGCCCCTACGAGCCCGTATGGTGCTCGATGCGCGAGCTGACCGACCAGCGCGATGCCGCCACGCCGGATCAGTTCTGGCTGGTCGAGCACGACCCCGTGTTCACCCAGGGCAAGGCGGGCAAGCCCGAGCACCTGCTGTTGCCTGGTGATATCCCGGTCGTGCAGACCGACCGTGGTGGCCAGGTGACCTACCACGGCCCGGGCCAGGTGGTGCTCTACCCCTTGATCGATGTGCGCAGGGCCGGGCTGGGTGTGCGAGACCTGGTCACCGCCCTGGAAGACGCGGTGATCGCCATGCTCGCCGAGCATGGGGTAGAGGCGCGGGCGCGCCCCGATGCTCCCGGGGTCTATGTGGAGCAGCCAGGCATGGGGGAGGCCAAGATCGCCTCGCTGGGGCTGCGCATTCGCCGCGGTGGCAGCTTCCATGGAGTGGCGCTCAATATCGACGGCGATCTGTCGCCCTTTCAGCGCATCAACCCCTGTGGCTATGCCGGCATGCGGATGACGCGCCTGGCCGATCTGGTCGATGAGTGCCCCGGAGTGGAGGCGGCGGGCGAGCGCCTGGCGCAGTGCCTGGCGCTCGCGCTGGGAAGGGAGCTTAACCCACGTTGATCGCGTCGATGCGGTTGGCATCCGGCGCCTGACCGGGCACCTCGGCGGGAGCCGCCAGTCCCAGGTTGTTCTTCTCGAACACCCGGTCGGCGCGATAGCTGGAGCGCACCAGCGGCCCCGCTGCCACCTCCATAAAGCCCTTCTCGAGCCCCAGGCGACGATAGCGGTCGAACTCCTCGGGGCTGACCCAACGCTCCACCGGCAGGTGGTTGCGGGTCGGGCGCAGATACTGGCCCAGGGTGACGATATCCACGCCGATGGCACGCAGGTCGTCGAAGGTGGCCAGGATCTCCTCGTCACTCTCGCCCAGGCCCAGCATCAGGCTGGTCTTGGTCAGCACGCGAGGGTTGTGTGCCTTGGCGTGGGCCAGCACATCCAGCGTCTTGCGGTAACCGGCACGTGGGTCACGCACCCGCTCGGTCAGACGCTCCACGGTCTCGACGTTCTGTGCGAACACCTCCAGGCCCGAGTCGACGACCCGCTCGATGGCGGAGTGAACGCCGTCGAAATCGGGGGTCAGCGCCTCGACCACCACCTCCGGGGTGTTGGCCTTGATGGCCTGGATGCAGGCGGCGTAGTGGGTGGCACCGCCATCGTCGAGGTCGTCACGGTCCACCGAGGTCAGCACCACGTAGCGCAGCCCCATCAGTTCCACCGACTTGGCGGTGTTGGATGGCTCCTCGGCATCCAGCCAGCCGCCGGGGTTGCCGGTGTCCACGGCGCAGAAGCGGCAGGCACGGGTGCACACCGAACCCATCAGCATGATGGTGGCGGTGCCGTTGCTCCAGCACTCCCCCATATTGGGGCAGTGGGACTCGGCGCACACCGTGCTCAGGCGATGCTCGTTGACGTTGCGCTTGACGGCCTCGAAGCGTTCGCCGCCGGGAATCTGGGCACGCAGCCACTTGGGCTTGCGGCCCGTTGCCACGCCGCCCTCATTGCGCTCGTTATGCTCGCGGCGCTGCTTGATGCCGTCCTTGATGGCGGCAAAACCGTGCTCGGTGCGAAACTTCTGGCCGCTGGAAATGGTGGTTTTCGGGGTGCTGTCGCTCATAGGGTGTGAACCCCTCCGCTCGGCGTCTGTCGGGCCGATGTGGCCGCGGGGCCCCGGTTGGGGGTTTGGCCCGGCCTGGCCCGCCTTGGCGCTTGGGTTTCTGGTAACGGGGGCCAATTTACCATAGCTGCGCGCTTGCGGCATGGTATTGGCATACGCGTGGCAAGCTGCCGCCGCCGCTTTTTACGTTCCGAAACGCGTCAAAACTCGTCGCCACCACTCAATTAGGTTATATTGCAGTGCAACAAGGCCGGATGGCCGACCCAGAATTTCCCACTCCCTGACCGCCAACACCAGGAGGTCACATGATGACCCTTCCGATACTCTCGACGCCGGACGACGCGCTCTCTCTTGTCGATCCGTTTGGCTTCGGGCGTGCCGCCGGACGCTACTGGCTCGATGCGTTCGAGCGCAGCGTGCTGTTCCTGGACGTGATGCGCCAGCGTGGCAACCAGTACCTGGAGCATATCGAGCAGACCAATCTCAGCGTGCTGGGCTTCGATTCCGAGGTGCTGATGGATGGTCGCGACCTGTCGCCCCCGGTCAATTACGAGCTCCTGCGTATCCTGCCCCCTGCCGGGCAGCCCACGGACCTGCAGATGCGCCCCTTCGTGGTGGTGGACCCACGCGCCGGCCATGGTCCGGGTATCGGTGGCTTCAAGCCCGATAGCGAGATCGGTGTGGCGTTGCGTGCCGGCCATCCCTGCTACTTTATCGGCTTCCTGCCCTACCCGGTGCCCGGCCAGCAGGTCGAGGATGTGGTGGAGGCGGAGATCGCCTTCCTGCGGCATATCAACGAGCGCCATGCCGAACTCTCCGAGAAGCCCATGGTGGTGGGCAACTGCCAGGCAGGCTGGCAGTTGATGATGGCCGCCTCCCTGGAGCCCGATCTGTTCGGCCCGATTCTGACGGCCGGCGCGCCGCTCTCCTACTGGGCGGGCGAGCGCGGCAGGGCGCCCATGCGGTACTCCGGCGGAATGGCCGGTGGCAGCTGGGTGACCTCGCTGCTCAGCGACCTGGGCAATGGCCAGTTCGATGGTGCCTGGCTGGTGCAGAACTTCGAGAACCTCAATCCGGCCAATACCTTCTGGGCGAAGCAGTATCGTCTCTATTCCCAGGTGGATACCGAAGCCGAGCGTTATCTCGAGTTCGAACGCTGGTGGGGTGGTCATGTGGTGCTGGGGGGCGATGAGATCCAGTATATCGTCGACAACCTGTTTATCGGCAATCGGCTCTCCACCGCCCAGCTGGTGACCTCCGATGGTCGGCGTATCGACCTGCGTAACCTGCGCTCGCCGGTGGTGGTGTTCTGCTCCCAGGGTGACGACATCACGCCACCGCCACAGGCACTGGGCTGGGTGCGCGACCTCTACGAGGAGAGCGACGACATCCTCGCCAATGAGCAGACCATCGTCTACTGCATTCACGACACCACTGGCCACCTCGGCATCTTTGTCTCCGGCAGTGTGTCGCGCAGGGAGCACACCGAGTTCACCGCCAACATGGACTATATCGATGTGCTGCCGCCTGGCCTCTACGAGACCACGGTCACGGAGGCCGAGGAGCGCGACGATAGCGAGCTGATCGAGCGCGACTATCTGCTCGAGTTCACGCCTCGCAGCGTGGAGGAGCTCGACGAGGTGGTGAAGCCGAGCCTGGAGGACGACACCCGCTTCGCGACCGTGGCGCGGGTCTCGGAGATCAACCTGGGTCTCTATCGGCTCTTCGTTCAGCCCTGGGTGCGCGCCATGGCGACTCCCGAGTCGGCCCACTGGATGCGTCGCCTGCACCCCAGTCGCCTGGGTTACCGCCTGCTCTCGGATCGCAACCCGCTGATGGCCTCGATCCCCGTCCTGGCCGAGCGCATCCGTGCCGATCGCCACTCCCTGGAAGAGGCCAACCTCTTCCGGGTGCTGGAGACGATCGCCTCGGCCCAGATCACCCGCGGCCTCAATGCCTGGCGTGACCTGCGCGACGGCAGCGTGGAGCGGCTGTTCCTGGATATCTATGGGCAGCCGCTGCTACAGGCGCTGGTCGGATTGGGAGGTGATGCCCATGTCCACCGTCGCCGCCCGGGGGCCGAGCCCGAGCATCGTCGCTTTGTCGAGCGTCGCCGTGCCGAGCTTGCCGAGCGTATCGCCGAGGGTGGCAGTCACGAGGCGATTATCCGGGCCCTGATCTATGTGCTGGGAGGAGCGCCCTCCACGGACGAGCGCAACTTCAAGCGCCTGCGGGCCTCTTACGCCGAGCTCGAGCCGCAGCTCTCGCTGGCCGATTTCAAGTGCCTGATGCGAGAGCAGTTCTTTATTCTCAAGCTGGATCGCGAGGCGGCGATCGAGGCGTTGCCGACGTTGCTCAAGGGGCAGAGCGCTGAGCAGATCGCGGCCCATCTCGAGCATATCGAGCATGTGCTGTCGGCCAGCGGCGAGCTCTCCGACAGCTCTGTCAAACGCCTGGAGCAGGTCCGCGAGCTCTTCGAGCGTGCCATCGATCATGCTCCACGGATAGAAGCGGAGTCTCGCGCCGAGGCCGAAGCCTGGCTGGGCGAGCAGGCTCATGCCCAGCGCCTGGCCTTCAGCGAGCTGGAGGAGGTCATGGAGGCCCAGGCACCGTCGAAGGTCTCGCCCCGGAGCGAGGCCGCCGATCCTGAGGCCGCCGATCCTGAAGAGGCCAAGCCTGAAGTGGCCAAGACCGAAGCGGCCAAGCCTAAAGCGGTCAAGACTGAAGTGACCAAGGCTGAAGCGGTCAAGACCGAAGTGGCCAAGCCGGTTGGCAAGCAGGCGCCATCGCGCCGCCGTAAGCCGAAGGGCGGTAAAGGCTCTCGCTGATCGGTGACTTGCCATACACGATACCCCCGCTGCTTCGTGCAACGGGGGTATCGTCGTTTGTGGAGAGGCTTGCCCGAGGCGGGTCCGCGGTCTAGGGTCAGAGGGCCGGCCCGGTGTGCCACTGGCGTGATGCCTGGTGCTGGGGTAGGGTAAGCGCATTTTTCAGACGCCCAGGCAGGGCGGCAGGAATTCGCCAGGCACGGCACCGCGCCCGTGTCACCGACACTGAGTGGAGCACTATGGGCAAGTCACTGGTCATCGTCGAGTCGCCGGCCAAGGCGAAGACGATCAACAAGTATCTCGGCAGCGACTTCATCGTGAAGTCGAGTGTGGGTCATATCCGCGATCTGCCGACCAGCGGCTCGGGCAAGTCATCCTCCGACCCCAAGGAGCGTGCCCGTCAGGCCGCGGCCACTCGCAAGATGTCGCCGGAAGAGAAGGCAGAGCATCGGCGTCGGAAGGCCCAGGCGCAGCTGATTCGCCGCATGGGGATCGATCCCGAGGATGGCTGGAAGGCCAACTACGAGATACTGCCCGGCAAGGAGAAGGTCGTGGCCGAGCTCAAGAAGCTCGCCGAAAAGGCCGATGCCGTCTATCTCGCCACCGACCTTGACCGCGAGGGTGAGGCGATCGCCTGGCACCTGCGCGAGACCATCGGCGGCGACGATGCACGCTACAAGCGCGTGGTGTTCAACGAGATCACCAAGAATGCCATCCATGAGGCGTTCGAGGATCCCGGTAGCCTCAATATCCCGCGGGTCGAGGCCCAGCAGGCGCGGCGCTTTCTCGACCGGGTGGTAGGCTTCATGCTCTCGCCGCTGCTGTGGGCCAAGGTGGCACGCGGACTATCGGCGGGGCGCGTGCAGTCGGTGGCCATGCGCCTGATCGTCGAGCGCGAGCGCGAGATCCGCGCCTTCGTGCCCGAGGAGTTCTGGGACGTTCATGCCGACCTGATGGCCGACAGCGGCGAGTCGGTGCGCTTCGAGCTGGTGCGCCAGAACGGCAAGGCCTTCCGGCCCACCTCCGAGGCCGAGACCCTGGAGCGCATCGCGGCGCTGCGCAAGGCGTCGCTTGCCATCACCGCCCGGGACGACAAGCCGACCCGCTCGAAACCCAACGCTCCCTTTATCACCTCGACCCTGCAGCAGGCCGCCAGCGGCCGCCTGGGCTTCTCGGTGAAGAAGACCATGACCCTGGCCCAGCGCCTCTACGAGGCGGGCTATATCACCTATATGCGTACCGACTCCACCAACCTCTCGAAGGATGCCGTGGAGAGCGTGCGCGACTTTATCGGCAGCGAATTTGGTTCCCGCTACCTGCCGGAGTCTCCGCTTCGCTACTCCAGCAAGGAGGGTGCCCAGGAGGCCCACGAGGCGATCCGGCCCTCCGAGGTAGGCCGGCGTGCCAGCGACCTGTCCGGCATGGAGCGTGATGCCGAGCGCCTCTACGAGCTGATCTGGCGCCAGTTCGTGGCCTGCCAGATGACGCCGGCCGAGTATCTCTCCAGCGTCCTGACCGTGGAGGCCGATGGCTATGAGCTGCGTGCCAAGGGCCGGGTGCTGAAGTTCGACGGCTATACCCGGGTAATGAAGCCCATGGGCCGCAAGGAGGAGGACCAGTCACTGCCGGACCTCGCCCAGGGCACCCCCATGACCCTGGAGGCACTCGACCCCCGTCAGCACTTCACCAAGCCACCGGCGCGCTACACCGAGGCGAGCCTGGTCAAGGAGCTCGAAAAGCGTGGCATCGGTCGCCCCTCCACCTACGCGGCGATCATCTCCACCATCCAGGACCGCGGCTACGTCAAGCTGGAGAACCGTCGCTTCTATGCCGAGAAGCTGGGTGACATCGTCACCGAGCGCCTCAAGGAGTCCTTCCCCGACCTGATGGACTACTCCTTCACCGCGCGCATGGAGGATGGCCTCGACGAGGTGGCCGAGGGCGAGCGCAACTGGCAGGCGCTGCTCGATGCCTTCTATGCCGAGTTCAAGAAGGAGCTCGAGGTGGCGGAGAGCGAGGAGGGCATGCGCCCCAACCAGCCGGTGCCTACCGATATCGACTGCCCGACCTGTGGGCGCAAGATGCAGATTCGCACGGCGTCCACCGGGGTCTTCCTGGGCTGCTCCGGCTATAACCTGCCGCCCAAGGAGCGCTGCAAGACCACCATCGATCTGCTGCCGGGGGAAGAGGCGGTGGCCGCCGATGCCGACGAGGCCGCCGAGACCGATGCCCTGCGTGCCAAGCATCGCTGTGCGAAGTGCGGTACCGCCATGGACAGCTACCTGATCGACGAGACGCGCAAGCTGCATATCTGCGGCAACAGCCCGGATTGTGACGGCTACGAGATCGAGCAGGGCAAGTTCCGCATCAAGGGCTATGACGGTCCCACCATCGAGTGCGACAAGTGCGGCAGCGAGATGCAGCTCAAGAGCGGACGCTTCGGCAAGTACTTCGGCTGTACCAACAGCGAGTGCAAGAACACCCGCAAGCTGTTGAGAAGCGGCGAGGTGGCACCGCCCAAGATGGACCCCATCGACATGCCGGAGCTGGCCTGCCAGAAGGTCGATGACCACTATGTGCTGCGTGACGGCGCCAGTGGCCTGTTCCTGGCCGCCAGCAAGTTCCCCAAGAATCGCGAGACTCGCCCGCCGCTGGTCAAGGAGCTCAAGGCTCATGCCGAGGAGCTGCCCGACAAGTACCGCTATCTCCTCGATGCGCCGAGCGAGGATCCGGACGGCCGGCCCGCCCAGATCCGCTTCTCGCGCAAGGCCAAGGAGCAGTTCGTGATGACCGACGAAAACGGCAAGGCCACCGGCTGGAAGGCCACCTATGACGGCAGCAAGTGGCAGGTGGAGGACAAGCGCAAGTGAGCCCAGGCGCCCGTACCAATCAGCTGCTCTACCAAGCCGAACTGCTGTTGCAGGTTCCCGCCGGCGATGACGAGCACGCCGAGGCCCGCCGCATGGCGGCAGAGGAGGGCGCCCTGGCGCTCACCGAGCTGGCGCTTCAGGCGCTGCTGCGCGAGGTGACCGAGCATGCACGCCTCCCCAGCCACGACTGGCGTGTGCTGCTCGGCTCCGAGGGGGCCGGCATCGCCGAACTGCAGCGTCTGCGCGAGCTGGCTGCCCGGGAGGGCAGCTGGCTTCACTGGCTGATCGCCAGGCTTGCGGCGTTGCATGGCGACGAGGGTGTCGCCCGCCGTGGGCGTGGCGACGGTGGCCTGATCGCCGTGGGTGGCTCCGCCGAACTGGGTCAGGCGCTCGACGACTGCCTGCGCCAGGCCAAGGCCGAGATCGCCGCGCTGCGCCAGACCAGCCAGGAGTGGTAGGCCGGGTGGAACGCCTGGCCATCCTCGTCGACGTCCAGAACGTCTACTACACCTCCCGCCAGGCCTTCGGCCGCCATTTCGACTACAACGCCTTCTGGGCCCGCTTCGCCGCCGGCCACGAGATAGTGGTGGCCAATGCCTACGCGGTGGAGCGCGGCGACCCTCGTCAGCAACGCTTCCAGGCGATCCTGCGTGCCATCGGCTTCAACGTGAAGCTCAAGCCCTTTATCCAGCGCCGTGATGGCTCGGCCAAGGGGGACTGGGATGTCGGGATCACCCTTGATGCCATGGAGGCGGGGCCGCTGGTCGACCATGTGGTGCTGGTCTCCGGCGATGGCGACTTCGACCTGCTGGTGAGCCGGCTGCGTGAACGTTACCGAGTGAGGGTCACGGTCGTCGGTGTGGCCTCCCTCAGCGCCGACTCCCTGATTCGCGCGGCCAGTGACTTCGTGCCTATCGAGGGGGCCCTGCTGCTCTAGTTTGCTCGTGATATGCTGTAACTAACAATAAGGCCACTGAGGAGGTTGCCATGAACGACCAGATTCTTTCGCCCAAGATGCTCGGTTACTGGAGCGATGAGGATATTGCTCAGGCCACGGACGAGCCGGGGATCTACTGCATCTATCGTGCGGCCGAAGACCCGGAAACCGGTGACATGGAAGTGCAGGAGCTGCTCTATGTCGGCGAAAGCGGCAGCGCGCGTTATGGCATCCAGCACGGCGAGGCTCGCCCACGCTGGGAGGCGCACCTGCAGCCCGGCGAGGCGCTCTGGTACTCCATCGGCCCCTGTGGAAGGGCCAATCGCGAGCGCCTCATGGCGGCCCTGATCCATTCCCACAAGCCGCGTTACAACAACGATAGCCCCTATCTGGAGCGCTTCCCCTTCGACCGCACCACCGTGCACCTCTACGGCCAGAAGGACAAGCTGCAGGCCATCTTCACCGTCGAGCGACTCGACTGAGCGGGGGCCGCATGCCCCGGCTCGCGCCAGCCGTTGGCAGGCTGCCACGGACCCGAGCCGGGGCAGTTACAAGGGCTAGCGTAGATGGCAGTATCGCTCAAGACTGTCCGGCGCAGGCCCCTGAGCGCCGGGTCGTAGAGGGGGCGCAGTTATCGGCCGTGAGGGGCGCTGGTGGTAAGCCTAAGTGGAGGTCCTACGCCAGGGATGGCGTCGGTAGCGCCCAGGGAAGGGTCCACAGCGCCTCCACGTAGGCTTGCCACCAGGTAAGCCCCGAGTTCGGCAGTTTATCTGCAATAGCCAAGGCCGAGTCACTCGTTGCACTGTGAGACGCGCCGATAATCGGTACAATCGCGCCCCCACACTGCTTCGACCGGACGCTTGCCTTGATCTCTACCGCCAATATCACCATGCAATTCGGGGCCAGGCCCCTGTTCGAGAATGTCTCCATCAAGTTCGGCAACGGTCACCGCTACGGCCTGATCGGTGCCAACGGCTGCGGCAAGTCCACCTTCATGAAGATCCTCGGCGGTGACCTTGAGCCCTCCTCGGGCCAGGTGATGGTCGAGGCCGGTGCACGGCTCGGCAAGCTGCGCCAGGACCAGTTCGCCTTCGAGGAGGAGCGGGTCATCGACACCGTGATCATGGGCAACAGCGAGCTGTGGCAGGTGGCCGCCGAGCGCGAGCGCATCTATTCGCTGCCCGAGATGAGCGAGCAGGATGGCATGGAGGTCGCGGATCTCGAGGTACGCTTCGCCGAGCTCGACGGCTACACCGCCGAATCCCGGGCCGGCGAGTTGCTGCTGGGGCTGGGCATCCCCCTGCACCAGCACACAGGCCCCATGAGCGAAATCGCCCCGGGCTGGAAGCTGCGCGTGCTGCTGGCCCAGGCGCTGTTTGCCGACCCCGATGTGCTGCTGCTCGACGAGCCCACCAACCACCTGGACATCAACACCATCCGCTGGCTGGAGGGCATTCTCACGGCGCGCAACAGCACCATGGTGATCATTTCCCACGACCGTCACTTCCTCAACAGCGTCTGCACCCATATGGCAGACCTGGACTACGGCGAGATCAAGCTCTTTCCCGGCAACTACGATGAGTACATGACCGCCGCGACCGCCGCCCGCGAGCGTCAGTACGCCGACAACGCCAAGAAGAAGGCGCAGATCGCCGACCTGCAGGCCTTCGTCAGCCGTTTCTCGGCCAACGCTTCCAAGGCCAAGCAGGCCACCTCCCGGGCGCGCCAGATCGAGAAGATCAAGCTCGAGGAGATCAAGCCGTCGAGCCGGGTCAGCCCGTTCATTCGTTTCGTGCCGGCGAAGAAGATCCACCGCAATGCGGTCAACGTCGAGGGGCTCACCCAGGGCTTCGGTGACGAGGCCCCACTGTTCGAGGGGTTCGGCATGACCGTCGAGGCCGGCGAGCGCATCGCCATCATCGGGCCCAACGGCATCGGCAAGACCACCCTGCTGCGTACCCTGGCCGGCGAGCTGGCACCCCAGGCCGGCAGCATCAAGTGGACCGACAGCGCCGACCTCGGGGTCTTCGCCCAGGATCATGCCGACGACTTCGCCAACGAAGCGACGCTGTTCGAGTGGATGGCCCAGTGGACCGATGGTGGCGAGCAGGAGGTGCGTGGCGCGCTGGGCAGGATGCTGTTCTCCAGCGACGATATCGGCAAGTCGGTCAGCGTGATCTCGGGCGGCGAGCAGGGCAGAATGCTGTTTGGCAAGCTGGCCCTGACGAGCCCCAACGTGCTGTTGATGGATGAGCCCACCAACCACCTAGACATGGAGTCCATCGAGGCGCTCAACCTGGCCCTAGAAAATTATGCCGGCACGCTGATTTTCGTCAGCCACGATCGTGAATTTGTCTCATCGTTGGCGACTCGGATCCTCGACATGAGTGATGAAGGGATAACCGACTTCAGTGGTGGATACGACGACTATCTGAGAAGTCAAGGATTATATGCCTGAGCATGACCGCCGAACAGTTGTCGCACATTGGCTACGGGGCAGGGGAGGTGTCCCGCCGGCCTGCCGCCGGAATAGTCTCTATCGGTGTTGTCAGCCGACGGCACCGCCTGACAGAGCGCCTGCGGGTACGCTATAAAGGGTCTAGCCGCACTGTCACGTAACCATCGCAACGTTGTCGCCAGACTGTCGCCAACCCCCGACAGTGCTCGATAACCGTTTCACGTGTTGCCAAACTATTAGTTGTTAACCCACGCGTTGCTAAACCAAGAGTCGCCAAACGATGTCTTCACTCTCACGTCGACGCTTCAGTCGACTCGTTCTCGCAAGCCCCTTGGCGCTGCTCGGAATCGAGTCGGCCCGGGCCAATCTGATCGAGACACAGCTCTCTCGGGCGCATCTTCCCCGTCATGGCGAGGAGGTCTGGGTACTGGTGGATGACCGTGAAGCGAAGCTGATCGTCTACCGAGGCAATCGTGAGCTGGCCCGCTTCTCGCCGATCTCGCTGGGACGGGGCGGTGCCAGGCCGATGCGTCTGCAGGGCAGTGGTGCGACTCCCAAGGGCGAGTTTCGCGTCAACCGCTTCAATCACGAGAGTGACTGGCACCTGTTTATCGGGTTGGATTATCCGACCCCGGCTCATGCCCGGGTGGCGTTGGATGAGGGCATCTATAGCCAGCAGGACTACGACGACTACTTCCGTTACTACCGGCTCAATGGCCATCCACCCCAGGAAACGGCGCTGGGTGGCTACATTGGCCTGCATGGTGTCGGCAAGGGTGACCCCGAGATCCACCGCCAGTTTCACTGGACCCAGGGGTGTGTGGCGGTGACGGATAGCCAGATCGAGCAGCTGTCTGGTTTGATCGACATTGGCACACGCGTCGTGATCCGCTAGGCTGGTACATGCGCAAGGGACGTTGAAAGCGATGGACAAGCGCTGTGACGTGTAATAAAACAGCGCTGACTTCAGTGCCCCTGGCACAAGTCGCTTACGACGCGCCTGCATGTCGCAGGCAAGACACCTGATTTCAGGTTTCTTTCAATGCACTACCAAGGAAGATCAAGGAGAACACCATGACTCTGAAGACCACCCTGAAGCTGACCGCCGCTGCCGCATCTCTGGCTGTCCTGGCTGGCTGTGCTTCCACCAGTGCTCTGGAAGAGGTTCGCATGACCGCTGAGTCTGCCCAGGCCGACGCTGCTGAAGCTCGCAGCATCGCTGTTCAGGCACAGAACACTGCCAACCAGGCCCAGCGTGACGCCCAGGCGGCTCTGCAGATGTCCGAGCAGAACCGCGACGAGATGAACCGCATGTTCAGCCGCTCCATGCAGAAGTAAGACTGCTGGAGTGCTGGCATCGCTCTCGGGCGATGGCGGTTCTGCAAAACAAGAAGACCCCGCCTAGGCGGGGTCTTCTTGTTTCTGGCGTCTTTCCATTGTTAGGGGCTTTCTGCTTCTGCTCATAGTGCTTGCTCGCCCGGCGTCGTGCTGCGACGCCGGGCGTGGCACAGATCAGCGCGCGACGGCGATGGCCTCGTAGAGGTTGCGTGGCCCGGGGGGTGCCGGTGTGGGCGCTTCCTCGGCCGTCTTGAGCAGCGAGATCGCCTGGCCGTCGGAGGACTCCACCAGTTCGCGCAGGCGCTTGTAGTCGACCGGCGGCTGCTCGTCCCCGAAGGTCTCGGCCAGCCTGTCGATGGCGAACATCAGCGGCTCGAAGCCTTCGCGATTCTCCTCCAGCGCGGGGTAGGACTGCGCCAGCAGCTCGCCATCTTCCGTCCAGCCAGTCTTGAAGGGCTGGTCGATGATATTGACCCGGGTGCCGCTGGGCACGCGTTCAAAGAGAGACTCGATATCCTCGGGGAACATGCGAATGCAGCCGCGACTCACGCGCATCCCGACCCCCTCGGGCTTGTTGGTGCCGTGGATCAGGTAGCTGGGGATGCCAAGCAGAATGGCGTGGCGTCCCAACGGGTTGTCGGGCCCGGCCGGCACGATGGAGGGTGCCGGCTCACCGCGCGCGGCGGCCTCACGGCGCATCGAGGCGGGCGGCGACCAGGCGGGGTCCTCGACCTTGATGGTGGTCTTGGTCACGCCCACCGGTGTCGAGAACTCCTCACGGCCAACGCTGATCGGATAGGTCTCCACCACGTCGGGCTTGGAGTAGTAGTAGAGGCGCAGCTCCGAGAGGTTGATCACGATGCCCTGGCGCTTGGCATCGGGAAGCACCCGGCGTGCCGGGATGGTGACCTCGGTATCGACATAGGGGGCCCAGATGCTGACATCCGGGTTGGCCATGCGGATCTCTTCATAGCCGACGTTGTGCTCACGTGCGATATCGATCAGGGTGTCACCCTCCTCGACGATCACCGTATAGCTTTCGCCAATGACGCTGCCCTCCTCGGGTAGCGCATAGTGCCCGCGTGGCAGTTCATGCACCTCGTCGTAGGTCGGGGTGGCCGCCTGTGCGCCGGTGGCGAGCAGGGCGCCAAGCCCTATCGCCATGGCATGGCGAACGCCGCGGCTGGTCAGTGTCAGGGTACTCATCAGGGTCGTTGAACTCCCGTGGCTTTGGGGACACCGGTGACTCCTGTAACCGGTGTCGGTGGGCGGTGAGATGGGGCGTATGATAACAGTATAGAGGACAGGGGTGAGGGGGAGAGTTGTAGGGTCGAGGGGGCGAGCCCCTCGCTTCTTACCCCTTACGCCGCCTGCGCCTTGCGGTTCAGCGTCTCGAGCAGTTGCTCCACGGCCTGGAAGCGTGCCTCCTCGTTCTCCATGGAGGCCTCGAAGCGCAGGGTGTCGGCACCATCCAGGCGATAGCGGCCCGGCTCACGCTGGATCAGCTCCACCAGGGTCAAGGGATCGACGCTGGTGTGGGCGCCGAAGATGACGCGTCCCCGCTCGGGACCGGCCTCGAGGCGGGTGATGCCCAGGCGCTCGGCGCGCTGGCGCAGCCGGGTCTGGCGCAGCAGGGTCTTCACCGGCCCCGGCAACAGGCCGAAGCGGTCGATCATCTCCACCTGGAGTTCCTTGAGCTGCGCCTCATCGCTGGCGCTGGCGATGCGCTTGTACATCACCAGGCGCTGCTGCACATCGTGCAGGTAGTCGTCGGGGATCAGGGCCGGCAGATTGAGGCCGATCTCGACGCCCTCGTTCAGAGGCGCCTCGATATTGGGGGTCTTGCCGGCGCGAATGGCCGACACGGCGCGGTCGAGCATCTCCATATAGAGGCCATAGCCGATCGCCTCCATCTGCCCGCTCTGTTCGTCGCCGAGCAGCTCACCGGCGCCGCGAATCTCCATGTCGTGGCTGGCCAGCGTAAAGCCGGCACCGAGGTCCTCGGCGGCACCGATCGCCTCCAGGCGCTTGATGGCATCGCGGGTCATCGCCTTCGGCGGCGGGGTCAGCAGGTAGGCATAGGCCTGGTGGTGACTGCGGCCGACCCGGCCGCGCAGCTGGTGGAGCTGGGCCAGGCCGAACTTGTCGGCGCGTTCGATCAGGATGGTATTGGCGCTGGGCACGTCGATGCCGGTCTCGATGATGGTGGAGCAGACCAGCACATTGAAGCGCTTGTGGTAGAAGTCCGACATCACCCGCTCCAGGGCGCGTTCGGGCAGCTGGCCGTGGGCCACCCCGACCCGGGCCTCGGGGACCAGCTCGCGTACCGTCTCGGCGGCGGTCTCGATGGTCTTGACCTCGTTGTGGAGGAAGTAGACCTGCCCGCCGCGCAGGATCTCGCGCAGGATCGCCTCCTTGAGTACCGCCTCCTCGCGGCGCTGAACGAAGGTCTTGACCGACAGGCGGCGCGCCGGGGGGGTGGCGATGATAGAGAGGTCGCGAATGCCGCTCATCGCCATATTGAGGGTTCGCGGGATCGGCGTGGCGGTCATGGTGAGGATGTCCACCTCCGCACGCAGGCTCTTCAGGCGCTCCTTCTGGGCCACTCCGAAGCGGTGCTCCTCGTCGATGATCAGCAGGCCCATCTTCGGCAGCCGCATGGACTTCGAGAGCAGCTTGTGGGTGCCGATCACGATATCCGCCTGGCCCTCCTCGATGCGCTTCAGTGTTTCGGTCTGGCCCTTGCCGGCGGTGAAGCGCGAGATCAGCTCGATATTGACCGCGGTATCGGCGAAGCGGTCGCGGAAGTTATCAAAGTGCTGGCGGGCCAGCAGGGTGGTCGGCACCAGCACCACCACCTGGCGGCCGGAGTGTACCGCCAGGAAGGCGGCGCGCATGGCCACCTCGGTCTTGCCGAAGCCCACGTCACCGCAGATCACGCGGTCCATGGGGCGGGGGGCGGTCATGTCGCTGATCACGGCCTCGATGGCGGCGCGCTGGTCGGGCGTCTCCTCGAAGGGGAAGGCGGCCGCGAAACGCGAGTATTCGGTATCGGGCGGCGTGCAGGCGAAGCCCTCCCGCGCCTCCCGGCGAGCGTAGATATCCAGCAGCTCGGCGGCGGAGTCGCGAATCTTCTCGGCGGCCTTCTTTCTGGCCTTCTCCCACTGTTCGGACCCCAGTCGATGCAGGGGGGCGAGCTCATCATCGGCGCCGGCGTAGCGTGATATCAGGTGCAGGTTGTCGACCGGCACATAGAGCCGGGCACCATCGGCGTACTCCAGGGTGACGAACTCGGCGGCCTGGCCGCCGGCCTCCAGGGCCTCCAGGCCCCGGTAGCGGCCTACGCCGTGGGCCTGGTGGACGACCGGGACGCCGGGGCGCAGCTCGGAGAGATGGCGAATGGCCAGCTCGTCGGCATCGGTGGCCTTCTCGCGGCGGCGACTCTGGCGCACCACCTCGCCATAGAGCTCGGCCTCGCTGATCACCGCCAGGCCAGGCTCGGCCAGCCACAGGCCCGCCTCGAGCTCGCCCTCGGTAATGGCGATGGGCGCGTCGCCGGCGAGGAAGTCGGCAAAGCCCTCGACGTGGGGTAGCGCCAGGCGCAGGGGCGCCAGGGCCTCCTCCAGGGCTTCCCGGCGGCCGCGCGACTCGGCTACGAACAGCACGCGGGTATCGCCACGCTGCTCCAGGAAGGCGGCCAGGGGGGCCAGCGGCTCCCTGGCCCGGGCATTGATGCCGACACTGGGCGGTGGCTGGGTGGCAGGGGCGAGGGCATGGCGATGCTCGCTCTCTTCGGTCAGCTCGATGCGAGGGTGGCGCTTGATCGCCGCGAACAGCTCGGCCACCGGCACGAAGGCGCGATGGGGCGGCAGCAGCGGGCGGGTCGGGTCGACCCCGAGGTTGTCGTAGCGGCTCTCGATGGAGGCCCAGTGGTGCTGCGCGGCGGCCAGGCACTCCGGCATCAGCGCGACGCGTGTGCCCTCGGCGAGGTGCTCGAAGAGCGTCGCCGTCTCCTCGAAGAACAGCGGTAGATACTGTTCTAGGCCGGGGGAGGGGATGCCCTTGAGGGCGTCCACATAGAGCGGGCACTGCCGCGGGTCGACATCGAAGAGCGTCTCGAAGCCCTCGCGAAAACAGGCGATGGCGCCGCGGGAGAGCGAATACTCGTGAGCCGGCAGCAGCTCGACCCTATCGACCTTCTCGGCGCTGCGCTGGGTGTCCGGGTGGAAGGTGCGCAGGGTGTCGATCTCGTCATCGAACAGGTCGATGCGCAGGGGCGCCTCCACCCCCATCGGGAAGAGATCGATAAGGGCGCCGCGCAGGGCATACTCGCCGGGTTCATAGACCGTCTCCACGGCGCGGTAGCCGGCCCGGGAGAGGGCATCGCGAAAGCCTTCACGATCCAGGGTCTGGCCCACCTCCAGGGTCATCACCCGCCCGGCGATATACTCGACCGGTGCCAGACGCTGCATCAAGGTGTTGATCGGCACCAGCACGATGCCGCGCTCGCCGTCCTGCAGCCGGCGCAGGGTGCGCAGCCGGGAGGAGACGATGTCCTGATGGGGAGAAAAGCTGTCGTAGGGCAGGGTTTCCCAGTCGGGGAAGGGTAGCACCGGCACCTGGCTGAAGAAGCGCAGCTCGCTCTCGAGGCGCAGGGCCTGGGCGGTGTCGGCGGTAATCACCAGCAGGGGCGCATCGCTGGCCAGGTGGGCAAGGGCCAGGGCGGCAGCGCTGCCGTGGGGCATCTGCCAGTAGCGTGTCTCGCGCAGCCCCTGGGGGCGCGGTGGATCGAGCGGAGAGAAAGTCGGCATGGTCTCGTGTTGGGCTGTCGACGGGCGCGGCCCGACGGATCCTGGGTGGCGCTTCGCGGGCGCTCATCATACCAGCCCTCTGGGGGCCTTGTAGTCAAGCGCCTGTTTCTGTAATCCGCCTACAACGGCTGCGACCATCCAGCGATTGCCGCCGGGCCTCGGCCCCGGGATAATGGCCGTGAACCCTTCGATTCCACCAGTGAGGCCTCACGTGAGTCAGCACCCCTCCGATACCGTCTTTCAGCAGTGGCACGACAATCAGGCGCTAGTCGAGCAGATGATCCCGATGATCGGTAGCCTCTACCGTCATAACAACGTGGTTACGACTCTTTACGGGCGGTCGCAGTTCAATCGTAGCGTGATCCGTATTCTGAAGGATCACCGCTTCGTACGGAAGGTGGAGGGCACCGAGCTCTCCGTGCAGGACACCTATCCGCTGGTCAAGGCGATGACCGAGCTCAACCTGGGGCCGGCCCATGTCGATATCGGCAAGCTGGGTGTTGCCTTCAAGAAGCAGGGCGGCGGTGACGCCGTGGCCTTCCTGCGCGAGGAGCTCGCCGAGATCGTCGATGCCCACGACCCCAATGCCGGCAATGGCGAGCCCAAGGATGTGGTTCTCTACGGTTTCGGTCGTATCGGTCGTATCCTCGCCCGGGTGCTGGTGGAGAAGGCCGGTGGCGGTAACCTGCTGCGCCTGCGTGCCATCGTCGTGCGTGGCCGCGGTGATATCGCCAAGGACCTCGAGAAGCGGGCAAGCCTGCTGCGTCGTGATTCCGTTCATGGGCCCTTTGACGGCACCATCAGCGTCGATGTCGAGGCGCGCACCATTACCGCCAACGGCAATGTCATCCAGGTGATCTACGCCGACGCCCCGACCGATGTCGACTACACAGAATACGGCATCGACAACGCCGTGGTGGTCGACAACACCGGTATCTGGCGCGACGAGGCGGGCCTCGGTCAGCACCTGCAGTGCAAGGGCGTGGCCAAGGCGCTGCTCACCGCGCCGGGCAAGGGCGATATCAAGAACGTCGTCTACGGCATCAACGATGGCGACCTGAGCGATGAGGATCGCATCATCTCCGCCGCGTCCTGCACCACCAACGCCATCGTTCCGGTGCTCAAGGTGCTCAACGCCGAGTTCGGCGTCGAGCATGGTCATGTCGAGACGGTGCACAGCTACACCAACGACCAGAACCTGATCGACAACTACCACAAGGGTGACCGTCGCGGGCGCAGTGCGCCGCTCAACATGGTGCTCACCGAGACCGGTGCCGCCAAGGCGGTGGCCAAGGCGCTGCCGGAGTTCGACGGCAAGCTGACCGGCAACGCCATTCGCGTGCCGACCCCCAATGTCTCCATGGCGATCCTCAACCTGCGCCTGGAGAAGGAGACCGATGCCGCCGCGCTCAATGACTACCTGCGCGGAATGTCGCTGAATTCGCCGTTCCAGAAGCAGATCGACTTCGTCGACTCGTCCGAGGTGGTCTCCACCGACTTCGTCGGCAATCGCCACGCCGGCATCGTCGATGCCAAGGCGACCATCGCCAATGGCAAGAACGCCGTGCTCTACGTCTGGTACGACAACGAGTTCGGCTACAGCTGTCAGGTGATCCGTCTTCTGCAGCATATGTCCAACGTCAGCTTCCTCAAGCTGCCGCGCGCCAAGGCGTAAGTTCGACAGCCACCCGCACAGTCGGGAGTGATGTCCAGGGGCAGGGAGAGAAATCTTTCTGCCCCTTTCTGTCTTGGGGGGCTATCCGGAAAACGTCGCATGCAGCCGCCTGCGACAATCTAACCCTTGCCTCAAGTCACCCCTTGCGACCTTCGCTCAGGTGGTCATCCCTCTGCCTTGTCTTTATAATGCGGTGGATTTTTCGGGTGGGCAGGGCATGTCTCTGGCCCCTTTTCCTCTTATATCCGATCCATCAACTGGGCGAGACTATGATCGAAGTCAAGAAAGGCCTGGATCTCCCCATCACGGGAGCGCCCGAGCAGCGTATCGAGGATGCGCGGCCGGTGCGTCACGTGGCGGTCCTGGGCACCGACTATGTCGGCATGAAGCCGACCATGGAGGTCAAGGAGGGAGATGCCGTCAAGCTTGGCCAGCTGCTCTTCACCGACAAGAAGATCGATGGCGTGCGCTTCACGGCGCCGGCGGCCGGCAAGGTGATCGAGATCAATCGCGGGGAGAAGCGCCGTCTTCTCTCGGTGGTGATCGAGGTGGCCGAGTCCGAGGAGGCCGTCGAGTTCACCGCTCATGGCCGCGACTCGCTGGCCGGCCTGGAGCGACAGGCCGTGGTCGACCAGCTGGTCGAGTCGGGGCTGTGGACCGCCCTGCGCACCCGCCCCTACTCGCGTACACCGGCGGTCGATGGTGTCCCCGCCGATATCTTCGTCACCGCCATCGATACCCATCCGCTGGCGGCCACCCCGGCCAAGGTGATCAACGAGCAGGCCCAGGCCTTCGAGGATGGTCTCAAGGTGCTGACCCGCCTCACCGAGGGCAAGGTTTACCTGTGCAGCGGCCCGGACAGCAGCATCCCCGGTGGCAATATCGACGGCGTTTCTCCCCAGACCTTCGCCGGCCCGCACCCGGCCGGCCTGGTGGGTACCCACATCCACCACCTCTCGCCCGTCGGCCTGCACAAGCGTGTCTGGCATATCGGCTACCAGGACGTCATCGCCTTCGGCAAGCTGTTCGTCGAGGGCAGGCTGGACGTCAGCCGGGTGCTGGCGGTGGGTGGCCCCCGTGCCGAGAAGCCACGGATGCTGCGTACCCGCATCGGCGCCAGCACCGAGGAGCTGCTCAAGGGGGAGGTGATTGAGCCGGATGACACCCGCGTCATCTCCGGTTCGGTGTTTTCCGGCTTCACCTGTGAAGGCAGCCTGCGCTACCTGGGTCGCTTCCACAATCAGGTCAGCCTGCTCGAGGAGGGCAACAAGCGTGCCTTCATGGGCTGGATCTCGCCGGGCAAGAACCGCCATTCGGTGATGGGCATCTATCTCTCGAAGCTGACCGGTCTCAAGAACTACGCCCCGACCACGTCGACCAACGGTTCCGAGCGCGCCATGGTGCCGGTGGGCGCCTACGAGCAGGTGATGCCACTGGATATCCTGCCCACGCAGCTGTTGCGCTCGTTGATCGTCGGCGATATCGAGACCGCCATGCAGCTCGGGTGTCTGGAGCTGGATGAGGAGGACCTCGCGCTGTGCACCTATGTGTGCCCCGGCAAGTACGAGTACGGTCCCATCCTGCGTGACAACCTCACCACGATCGAGAAAGAGGCCTGATGATGGGTATTCGACAGACACTCGACAATCTTGAGCCGCACTTCCACAAGGGCGGCAAGTACGAGAAGTTCTACCCGCTCTATGAGGCGGTGGACACCATCTTCTATGCGCCCCCCAGTGTCGCCAAGACCACGGCTCATGTTCGCGATGGCGTCGACCTCAAGCGCATCATGATCACCGTCTGGCTGTGCACCTTCCCGGCGATGTTCTTCGGCATGTGGAACGCCGGCTGGCAGGCCAACATGGCGATCGCCGACGGCTACGGCTCCATGGCCGGCTGGCGCGAGGCAATCATGATGGTGCTGGCCTCGGGCCACAATGCCGACAGCCTGTGGGCCAACTTCGTGCTGGGCGCCACCTACTTCCTGCCGATCTACCTGGTGACCTTCGTGGTGGGTGGCTTCTGGGAGGTGCTGTTCGCCATCAAGCGTGGCCATGAGGTCAACGAGGGCTTCTTCGTCACCTCCGTGCTCTATGCGCTGATCCTTCCGGCCACCATCCCGCTGTGGCAGGTGGCGCTGGGCATCACCTTCGGTGTGGTGATCGGCAAGGAGATCTTCGGCGGTACCGGCAAGAACTTCCTCAACCCGGCACTGACCGGCCGCGCCTTCCTCTACTTCGCCTATCCGGCGCAGATCTCCGGTGACGCGGTGTGGGTGGCAGCCGATGGCTTCACCGGGGCGACCGCCCTGTCGGTCGCCTTCCAGGACGGCATGAGCGCGCTGACCGAGCAGTTCAGCTGGTGGGATGCCTTCCTGGGCTTCATCCCCGGCTCGGTGGGTGAGACCTCGACCCTGGCGATCCTGATCGGTGCGGCCGTGCTGCTGTGGACGGGCATCGCCTCCTGGCGAATCATGCTGGGTGTCTTCCTGGGCATGGTGGCGACCAGCGCGCTGTTCAACCTGGTCGGCTCCGACTCCAACCCGATGTTCGCCATGTCGTGGTACTGGCACCTGGTGCTGGGCGGCTTCGCCTTCGGCATGGTGTTCATGGCCACCGACCCGGTCTCCGCTTCCATGACCAATCAGGGCCGACTGATCTTCGGCGCCCTGATCGGCGTCATGACCGTGCTGATTCGCGTCGTGAACCCGGCCTTCCCCGAAGGCATCATGCTGGCGATCCTGTTCGCCAACCTGTTCGCGCCGCTCATCGACCATATCTTTGTTCAGGCCAACATCAAGCGCCGACTCAAGCGCACCGGTGTGCCGGCCGAGGAGACTGCCTGATGGCACAGAGCAACAACTCCATCAAGAAGATCCTGACGGTGGCGTTCGCACTCTGCATCGTGTGTTCGGTCATCGTCTCTACCGCCGCGGTAGCACTGCGCTCCAAGCAGCAGTTCAACCAGGAGCTGGATCGCAAGACCAACATCCTTAATGTCGCCGACCTCTACGAGCCCGGCATGGATGTCAACGAGACCTTCGCGTCCAGCATCACGCCGCGCGTGGTCAACCTGGAGACCGGCGAATACTCCGAGGAGCATGATCCGGCCACCTACAACGCCTTCGAGTCGCGTCGTGACCCGGCCGCCTCACGGACCCTCTCCGGCGAGAAGGACCCGGCGGGGCTGACCCGTGTTGAGACCTACTCCACCGTCTACCTGGTCGGCAACCCGGATGATCCCGAGCAGATCATCCTGCCGATCCGTGGCCAGGGCCTGTGGGGCCTGATGCGCGGCTTCCTGGCCGTGGAAGGCGACGGCAACACCATCGTCGGCATCACCTACTACGAGCACGCCGAGACTCCGGGTCTGGGTGGCGAGGTGAACAACCCGCGCTGGCAGGCTCAGTGGGAAGGCAAGGAGATCTTCGACTCCGCCGATGCCGTCGCGCCGTCGATCCATCTGGCCAAGGGTGGCGCCAGCGGCGAGAATGAGGTGGATGCCCTCTCCGGTGCGACCCTGACCAGCAACGGCGTCACCAATATGCTGCAGTACTGGCTGAGCCCCGAGGGCTTCGGTGACTACCTGGCCAAGTTCCGTTCCGGCGTGAGCCAGGACGAGGCCCAGGGCGCCGACGTTGAACTCGAAACGGAAGGAGCCTGATCATGTCGGAAGCTACCCCGAAGGGCGTCCTGACGACGCCGCTGTTCAAGAATAACCCCATCGCGCTGCAGGTGCTGGGCATCTGCTCGGCCCTGGCGGTGACGACCAGCATGAGCGTGTCGCTGGTCATGACCTGCGCGGTGATCTTCGTGACGGCCTTCTCGAACCTGTTCGTATCGCTGATCCGTCACCATATCCCGTCCTCCATCCGCATCATCGTGCAGATGACCATCATCGCCTCGCTGGTGATCGTGGTGGATCAGATCCTCAAGGCCTACGCCTACGAGATGTCCAAGCAGCTCTCGGTGTTCGTCGGTCTGATCATCACCAACTGCATCGTGATGGGGCGTGCCGAAGGCTTCGCCATGCAGAACAGCCCGGCGCTCTCCTTCCTGGATGGCATCGGCAATGGCCTGGGCTACGGCTTTATCCTGATGACCGTCGGCTTTATCCGCGAGTTGTTCGGCTCCGGCAGCGTGTTCGGCTTCACCGTGCTCGAGACGGTGCAGAACGGCGGCTGGTACGTGCCCAACGGCCTGCTGCTGCTGCCGCCGTCGGCGTTCTTCATCATCGGCCTGATCATCTGGGTGCTGCGCAGCCTCAACCCGGAGCAGGTCGAGGAGAACGAGTTCAAGATGAAGGCCAACACCGAGCCGAAGGAGGCCGTGTAACATGGAACATTATCTGAGCCTTTTCGTTGCCTCGGTCTTCGTCGAGAACCTGGCCCTGGCATTCTTCCTCGGCATGTGCACCTTTATCGCCGTGTCCAAGAAGGTCTCCGCGGCCTTCGGCCTGGGCATCGCGGTGATCGTGGTGCTCTCCATCTCCGTGCCGGTCAACAACCTGGTCTACAGCTTCCTGCTGGCGGAAGGGGCGCTCTCCTGGACCGGCATCAGCGGTGCCGAGAACATCGATCTCTCCTTCCTGGGGCTGCTCAGCTACATCGGCGTTATCGCCGCGCTGGTACAGATCCTGGAGATGTTCCTCGACAAGTACGTGCCGGCACTCTACAACGCCCTGGGCGTGTTCCTGCCGCTGATCACCGTGAACTGTGCCATCCTGGGTGGCGTGCTGTTCATGGTCGAGCGTAACTACAACTTCGGTGAATCCGTGGTCTATGGCTTCGGTTCCGGCGTTGGCTGGGCACTGGCCATCACGGCCCTGGCCGGTATCCGCGAGAAGCTCAAGTACAGCGACGTTCCCGGCTCCCTGCAGGGCCTGGGCATCACCTTTATCACGGTGGGCCTGATGTCGCTGGGCTTCATGTCCTTCTCCGGCATCCAACTCTGAAGCAGGTCGTCCCCTGTCCGGCACCGGGAGGTGCCGGGTACCAGGCAACGCAAGCAATAGGAAACCGACATGGTTGATACATCACTTATCTTGCTCGGCGTGGTCATGTTCACCGTGGTCGTCATCGGCCTGGTGCTGATCATCCTGGCCGCCCGCAGCAGGCTGGTCAGCACCGGTGACGTGCAGATCGAGGTCAACGATGATCCCGAGAACACCATTACCACCCAGGCCGGGGGCAAGCTGCTCAATACCCTGGCCGCCAATGGCATCTTCCTCTCCTCCGCGTGTGGCGGCGGTGGCTCCTGTGCCCAGTGCAAGTGTCGCGTGGAGGAGGGTGGTGGCGCCATCCTGCCCACCGAGGAGTCCCACTTCACCATGCGCGAGAAGAAGGAGGGCTGGCGTCTCTCCTGCCAGGTGCCGGTGAAGCAGGACATGAAGATCGAGGTGCCCGAGGAGGTGTTCGGCGTCAAGAAGTGGGAGTGCGAGGTCCTCGAGAACCCCAACGTCGCCACCTTCATCAAGGAGCTCAACCTCAAGCTGCCCGAGGGCGAGGAGGTCGCCTTCCGCGCCGGTGGCTATGTGCAGCTGGTGGCACCGCCCTACGATATCGCCTTCAAGGACTTCGATATCGAGGAGGAGTACCGGGGCGACTGGGAGAAGTTCGGCCTGTTCAACGTCTCCCACAAGAGCAACGAGGAGGTCATCCGCGCCTACTCCATGGCGAACTACCCGGAAGAGAAGGGCATCCTCAAGTTCAATATCCGCATCGCCACGCCGCCGCCCAACACCGACCACCCGCCCGGTCTGATGTCGACCTACGTCTTCAGTCTCAAGCCCGGCGACAAGGTCACCGTGATGGGACCCTTCGGCGAGTTCTTCGCCAAGGACACCGATGCCGAGATGGTCTTCGTGGGTGGTGGTGCCGGCATGGCGCCGATGCGCAGCCATATCTTCGATCAGCTCAAGCGCCTCGACTCCAAGCGCAAGATTACCTTCTGGTACGGTGCGCGTTCCTGGCGCGAGACCTTCTACAACGAAGAGTATGACAAGCTGGCCGAGGAGCACGACAACTTCGAATGGCACCTGGCGCTCTCCGACCCGCAGCCCGAGGACAACTGGGAAGGCCCCACCGGCTTTATCCATAACGTCCTCTACGAGAACTACCTCAAGGACCACCCGGCCCCCGAGGACTGCGAGTACTACATGTGTGGGCCGCCCATGATGAACGCCTCCGTGATCAAGCTGCTGCTCGATCTCGGGGTGGAGCCCGAGAACATCATGCTGGACGACTTCGGCGGATGATTTCACCCGCCGCAGGCGACAGGGAGGGCCGGCCAGAAGGCCGGCCCTTGTTGTATCCGGCGGTGATGATTGCAGGTATAGCTGAAACATGAGGCGACCTGCACTGTCTGCTGTACAAGACCAAATGCTACCGGATGAATCGCCCAGCCGATGATGGCAGGGCACCACCCAAGGAGAGATCCTGATGACTATCTGGCTTATTGCCCTGGCCTTCATGCTGCTGATCATGGCGGCGATGGCTGTCGGCGTGATCATGGGCCGCAAGCCCATCGCCGGTTCCTGTGGCGGACTCAACCAGCTCGGCCTCAAGGACGGCTGCGAGATCTGCGGCGGCAAGGACGAGGTCTGCGAGGAGGAGAACCGCAAGCGTGGCAGCGCCCGCCGACGCAGCGACGAGAGCCGCGGTGCCGACCTGGGGTATGACGCTACGCGGCGCTGAGGCCTCACGTATCCGGGAGCCTAACGCCGCCAAGAGCACACTTGCCGCATCAAATGCCTGCACCCCCCATCAACTTTGTTGATGGGGGGTGTCCCGTTTTTGGCTCATCGCCATTCGCATGATTTGCGAGTCTCGTGTTCTAGGATGGTGGCTCTGCCGCGCGACCGGTGCCGTCAAGCGCCTCGTTCATGCAACAAAGCATTATGACACCGCTCAAGGAAGCCTGTGTTCTCCCATCGCGATGCAGAGCATCTTCCCACTCAGAACCTGCCGAGTAGAGGTGGGGGTGCCCCGGGCAGTGCGAGTAGCAAGTATCTGGCCCTCTAAGCGTTACGAAAACCACTCCTTTCGGACTAACCATAACTGTAATTTTGTGTAAGATTGTGTTGCATGACGTCCTGGCAGCATTCGTTGTACCAGCCGCATCTGCCGATGGAAGCCTGCACGCGTGTGGGGAGCGCAACAGATTGTGCGAGCTCCACGATAAGACCTTTCACATAAGGGTCGATATCCGAGCATGAATACGTTGACGGCACAGTTCGCTAGTCAAATCGAGATTAGTCGCATCATTAGCCAGCTATTTGATCGTAGGTGGCTGATCGGCATGATTACACTTGGATTTGCGTGCGGCGGGATTTTCTATGCCATCGTGGCGACGCCCATCTACCGAGGCGACGCTCTGGTGCAAGTCGAGAGACGTTCGTCGGTGAGCCCCCTCGGTGATCTGGCGAATGTGATGGGGGACTCGATGGCTGGCTATTCCGAAAGCAGCACCGCCGCGGAGGTGCAGATACTCCAGTCACGCATGGTGCTTGGACAGGTTGTCGACCGCATCGAATTGGATAATGTGATCATCCCCAAGGAGCTACCGCTAGTGGGGGGGGCTATTCGGAGACAGCAGCTCTCGCGCCCAGAATTTATCGATCGCGATATACATCTGGGTGGTTGGTTGCCAGAGAAAATCCGGCTGCCAAGTATCATTCCCACCGACACCTTGCCCGAGGTCTTCAAGGCAGGTATCGAACTACCTGAATTCTTGCAGAGCCCGTTCACCCCACCAGGGTTTGATCTGGCGCGTACGGCCGTGTGGCACGGTGAAACCTTAACGCTCGGCTTGCTCGAAGTGGCCGACCACCTGCGTAATCAGCCGCTGGTCGTCACTGCGCTTGGCGAGGGCCGTTACTCGCTTACGCGGATCTATAAAGGGAGGGCTCGGCTCCTGGGAGAGGGGAAGGTCGGCAGGGTCGAGCGCTTTTTGAATGACGAGGTTAAGCTTCGCATCGCTACCCTCGAAGCTGTTCCGGGTGCCCAGTTCACCTTGATCAAGCGTTCGCGCTCCGCAGCCATAACATCCCTTGCCAAGCGTCTCCGCGTGAATGAGCTCGGGCAGGACAGCCCACTTGGTGCCAGCGCCAGTACCGGGATGCTGAGGCTCATGCTGACCGGTGACGACCGAGCCGAAATACGCCGATCCCTGAACGCCGTGATCGAAACCTTCCTCACCCAGAACGTCGAGCGCAAGTCAGCAGAGGCTGACCAGAGCCTTGCCTTCCTAAAGGAGCAGGCCCCGGAGTTGCGTAACCACCTGGCAGCTGCCGAGGAGAGGCTGAACGAATATCGCATGGCGCAGCAGAGTGTCGATCTCAGCGCCGAGGCTCAGGGCGCCATCCAGCAGTTTATCGCCCTCGATAGTCAACTCAGCGAACTCGAGTTTGAGGAGGCAGTACTGGTTCAGCGTTACACCAGCAGCCACCCGGCCTACCAGGCATTGATCCATCAAAGGCAGATACTGCTCGACGAGCGGGCCGAACTGGAGGCCAGGGTGAGTGAGCTACCCGGCGCTCAGCAGGAGATCATCAGTCGCACCCGGGACGTGGAGGCCACCCAGGTGATCTATGTCGATGTGCTCAACAAGATACAGGAACTCGAGATCGCCAGGGCGGGAATGGTGGGCAATGTACGGATCATCGATGACGCCCTGGTGGGCGTACTGCCGGTTGAGCCGCGCAAGTCATTCCTGGTGATCCTGGCCTCCGTGCTGGGTGCCATGGCTGCGGTCGGCTTTGTCTTGACGCGAGCGCTGTTCAAGCGCGGTATCGAGACACCGGAACAGATCGAGGATACCGGCTTACCGGTCTATGCGAGCATACCGCGCGCCAATGCGCAGAAAAAATTGAACAAGCGGGTGAGGCACCGTAACGAACATCATTATCGTAACGTGTTCTCCGAGATACTGGTGGAGGTGGAACCCACCGATATCAGTATCGAGGCCTTGCGCAACCTACGCACTAGCCTGCATTTCACCATGCTCGATTCCCAGGACAATAGGTTAATGATCACCGGCCCCAGTCCTGGTGTTGGCAAGAGCTTCATCACCGTGAACCTCGCGGCAGTCTGCGCCCTGTCTAACCAGCGAGTGCTAGTGATCGACGCAGACATGCGCAGAGGGCAACTGCATCATGCCTTTGGCACCCATGCACAGGGCGGGCTCTCCGAGCTGCTAGCGGGCCGGCTTTCCGATGAGCAGGCCATTCGCCACTCTAGAGTGCGCGGCCTCGACTATATTTCACGGGGCCTGGCACCTCCTAATCCCTCGGAACTGTTGCTCGGCGCCTCGCTCAAGCCCTTTCTGGCCCGGGTCAGCGAGCGGTATGACCTGGTCATCATCGATAGCCCACCAGTGCTGACGGTCACCGATCCTGCGGTGTTAGGCGCCCAGTGCGGCACCACGCTGATGGTAGCGATGTTCGAAACCACTACCAGCCGTGAACTCAATATTGCGAAGCGACGCCTGGAAAACGCCGGCGTTACCCTCCAGGGGGCGATTCTCAACGCCATGGAACGCAGAGCAGCCGTCAGCTATGGCGACGGTGACTACCAATATGCTTATTAACGGCAAGGGATCAAGGTGAGGAGTCATGCAATGAAATCAAGTCTGAAGGGGCTGGGAATGAAACCGATGGTTAGTGAAGAGGAGATCATGGCGACCTGGCCCATGGCAACCTCTGAGGGCTCACCATTGGTCACTATCTTCTGTGCGACATATAACCATGAGCAGTATATTGCATCAGCATTAGATGGAATGTTGGCCCAGAAAACCAGCTTTCCTTTTGAGGTCGTGGTCAATGATGATGCGTCAGACGATGGTACGGCGGATATCATTCGAGGTTACTTGAATGGCTATCCCAACCTGATCCAGGCCAACCTTCATCTCGAGAACCAGTTGCGTCAGGGTATTTCTCCGGAAGAACATACCTTTCCCATGTGTCGTGGGCGTTATATCGCCTTCTGCGAAGGTGACGATGCCTGGAAAAGCCCTGATAAACTGCAGCGTCAGATAGAAATGCTTGAGGCCAATCCCGAGTGCGATATGGCTTTCCATCCCGCAGAGAAGCACTACTTCGGCCTGGGTCGCCAGAGTATAACTGGATATTACGGAAATTCACCAAGGGTGGTGAGTGCCGAAGAAATTATCGAGAAACGGTATGGAAGTATTCCCACCCAGTCCGTGATAGTGAGATCGAGAGTTGCATTCGAGCTTCTGCGTTTTATGAAAGAGCAGGAGGATAAGATGGTTGCCGATGTCTATCGTAATATGCTTGCGTCACAACGGGGAGGTGCATGCTACCTTCCTGAAGTGATGAGTCTTTATCGATTTCGTGTTCCAGGGTCTTGGTCGAGCAATGTCAATGATATCAACAAGAAACTAGTGCACTATCGCCGACGAATCATTTCCAACAGGCGCATGGATGCATGGCTGAAGTATCGCTTCACACGAAGTTTCGATATCGCCAACTGGCACATGATCTTAAAAATCCTGAAGTCTCCCGAGATCAGCGACAAGGAACGGCGTGACTTCTATTTCAGCTATGGCGACAAGCTTGGCTTTCCCGATCGCCTGCTGGCCAGGCTACTGCTCGCCTGGCCTGAGAGCATCGACCATTACCGTGGCGTAAGGGAGTGGATCAGGCGAAAAACATCCCCGATGGGGCAGGCAGAGACCTGATCTAGGGGTCACCGAGCCAGTTCTATTGCCGTGCTAACGGTGTTGCCAAGGCAAGAGTGACCAGGACATATTGATGGCTCACCCTCCCTGACATGCTGCATAAGGTGTCGGGCGGTGACACAGGTAGAGGTTACAAACGATGCGATCCATACATATTGTTGCCATCCTGCTGTTTCCGGTGATCTTTACCATACCGATCGAAAATGTGCTGGTCATCGATGGCCTGGGCACCATCAATCGTGTGATCGGCATTGCCGCCGCACCAGCGGTATTCTTCCTGGTGCTCGCGGGGGGGCGAGTCAATCAGGCCGTCTATATGCTTGGGCTTGCCATGCTGATGTTTATTGTGTATGGCGGACTCTCCATCGCTTGGGCGCCCTCATCCCATGAGGCCTATATCAGCTGGTTCTCCATGGTACAGGTCATGGTGATGGCGCTGATGATTAGTCTGGCGGGTATCTGCTACGGACTAAAGGTGATCTGCGTACCTTATCTTCTGGGTGCTGTATACGGTGCGATAACCGTGATCTCCTATGCTGCATCATCGGACAGCATTCGTCGAATTGTGGTGGATAACTTCAATCCCAACTGGATGAGTTTCCTGTTCGTGATGTCCGGTGTTTGTCTCTTTGTCTTGCTGGATTCCGCAAGCTTCAAGGCGCGTGTTTTCTATCTGTTTTCATGGTGCATTATTGGCCTTTCCATCTTTCTTCTTGGGTCAAGAGGAGGCATGGGGTTTTACGTGTTGATGAGCCTTTCCATCATGCTAAAGCTCACCTTTATCTACAAGCTGATACTGGTTGTTCCTGTCGCGCTCACGATGCTGGTCTACCAGCTGGTGGTGCAGGCCGATATCGAGTACCTTCTGATGCGTTACATGATGGCCGGTGACCTGATCAGCTCCGGCGATTTCTCGGGTCGCGGCAATATCTGGCAGCATGGAATGGATGGCCTCGGCAACCCCTTGTTCGGGGCTGGCATTGGAAGTTTTCACGAGATCATCGGGCTTGCTCCACACAATGCCTTCCTGTCGGTGGTGTTTGGGCTCGGAATTGTGGGGCTGTTCATGTACCTGGGGCTATGGCTCGGCCTCATCTACCTTTTTCTTTGCTTGGATCGTGGGCGTATAGCAGCCATGGTCATGGGGGGGGCACTTTTAATTCCGATGAATCTGGCCAATTGGGAGTTTCACAAGGGGTTGTGGTTCGCGTTTGCGGTAACTTTCGCCTACGCCATCTTGCGCTTGATCGATCAGTCACATAAGCGTGTATCTCTTCTGGATGATGATGGCTACACCAGGCAAGACGTGCTCCGACCACTCACGACGGTGACATCTTGATGATTACAACAACATCTTGCGTAAAGGAGTCCATAGTGACATCTCAATCAATACAACCTGTCACCCTATTTATACCCTCGTTAAGTGGGGGTGGAGCCGAGCGTGTTTTCGTCAACCTGGCCAATGAATTCGCTCGTCAGTCGGCGGCGCCCGTAGATCTTGTTGTCGCAAGAAGCGGCGGCCCGCTGGTCGGCGCTGTTTCATCAGACGTGCGCATCGTGGATCTCGGCAAGAAGCGGGTTGCACATGCCATGCTGCCGCTGCTCGGTTACCTGCGCCGAGAGCGACCCCAGGCGCTGCTCTCCACCATGAGCGAAGCCAATGTGATCGCGCTTCTGGCGTGGCAACTGGCCGGCCGGCCCTGTCGCATCGCGATCCGGGAAACCTGCGCGAAGCGCAGCGACGAAACGGTGCCGCCGGGGATTCGCCAAGCCGCACTGCGCTGGATGATGACGCGGCTTTATCCCAGGGCCGACACCATGGTGGTGATCGCCGACGATGTGCTGGCGACCTTGCAGCGAGACGGCATTCATCCCGGCCGTTGCTGCCATATCGGCAATCCGGTGACACCTCATTCTGCGTCGGCCTTAACATCATCCACGCGGGCCTCAGCATCGTCCACGCCAGGCTCAATATCGGCGGCGGGCACGACAGCCATGCCGAGCTGGCTTGAGTTGCTTCCCCGTGAGGCGCAGCTGATCTGTAGCGCCGGCCGCCTGGTAGAGGCCAAGGGCTTTGACCTGCTTCTGGCGGCGTTCGCTCGACTGCAGGACCCTCGGCTGCATCTGGCCATCCTCGGTGATGGCCCCCTCCATCAGACGCTGCTGGCCCAGGCACGAGAGCTGGGCGTCGAGGAGCGTGTGCATCTGCCCGGCTTCGTGGCGCAGCCGCAGCACGTCATGGCGCTCAGCCGACTCTTTGTGTCGTCGTCTCGGCGGGAAGGCTTTCCCAATGTGCTGCTCGATGCCCTGGTGGCCGGGGTACCCATTGTGGCGACCCACTGCCCCGGGGCCTCGGCCGATATCCTCGAGCACGGCAGGCACGGGGTGCTGGTCCCGCCGGAGAGTGTCGAACGCCTTGTCACGGCGATGACGCGTGCGCTGCAGGCGCCGGTAGGCACACCCGAGTCGCGACAGGCGCGTGCCGATGACTTCAACCTATCCCATATTGCACGACGCTATCTTCACGAGGCCCTCGAAGTCGTTGAACCACAGCCCTCAGTGGAGGCCGTCAGCCACTTCTGCCCAGAGGAACGAGCATGAGAGTCGCACATATCATTACCAGCCTGGGAGAAGGAGGAGCGCAGGCGGTGCTCTTCCGGCTATGCACCAACGATCCCGACAACCAACATACGGTCATCAGCCTGATGGCAGAGGCACGTTATGGGCAGATGCTGAGCGAGCGAGGCTTTCGCGTCATCAATCTCGATATGCCGCGTGACAAGTTGCGCCTGGGACCCCTGTGGCGGCTGTGGAAGCTGCTCAGGCAGGAGCGCTTCGACATCGTTCAGACCTGGATGTATCACCCTGATCTTCTGGGGGGCCTGGTTGCCCGCCTAGCAGGACAGCGGCGAATCTTCTGGGGCATTCGCCATACCGGCCTGGAGCCCAGTCATAGCGCCCGCTCGTCGATCTTGATCGCTCGGTGGTGCGCCTGGCTCTCGCCCTGGTTACCCATCGCGATCGTCTGCTGCGCCGAAAGGGCGGCCCAGGTGCATCAGGCGTTGGGCTACTGTGCGGACAAGCTTCGGGTCATTCCCAATGGCTACAACTTCTCTCACTGGAATGTGGACCCGAGTGAAGCGCGTGTGCTTCGCCACTCGCTCGGCGTCGATGATGATACCCTGCTGATCGGCATGGTGGCGCGCTGCCATGCACAGAAAGATCATCAAAACCTGCTAGATGCCATCGTCAAGCTTCGTCAGCAGAGCATTGCGGTGCGCTGCCTACTGGTGGGCGATGAGGTCACGCGAGATAACCCCGAAGTAGATCGATGGATCGTTAGCCGGGACTTGGGCGACAGCGTTGTGGCGTTGGGAAAACGTACCGATATTCCGCTGGTGATGGGGGCACTAGATCTGCATATATTGTCCAGTCAAGGCGGTGAAGGGTTTCCCAATGTCGTTGCCGAGGCCATGGCGGCAAGTACGCCCTGCGTGGTGACAGATGTGGGGGATTCCGCTCGAATCGTGGCCGGTGATGGTTGGGTCGTTCCCCCGTGTGACAGTTCTGGCCTGGCTGATGCCATTTCCAAGGCGCTGGCAGAATGTCGACAGCACCCCGGTGCTTGGCGAGCCCGACAGCAGCGCTGCCGACAGCGGATTCGCGACGAATATGGGATCGATCATATGGTAAACGCATATACATCGTTGTGGCAGTCAACATTGTCAGGGGCCGTAGATCCAGGCGTCACCAGGAGCTCCGAGGGGCAGAGCTCATGACACGTCGTTTCCTGTTGATTGCTGGATATGCGCCGTCACTGATCAACTTCCGCTGGCATCTGATGCTGGCATTACAGGAGGATGGTTTTGAGGTTCACGCTGCGGCCCCCAGCCTTTCGGCTGATAGCGAGATACACCAGCGTCTGGTTGCCCAGGGGATCCAGGCTCACGACGTACCCATGCAGAGGAACGGCATGGATCCACTGGCAGACCTCGCCACGCTAAAAGCGCTATATCGGTTGATGCGGCACGTGTCGCCCACGCATGTCATGGGCTACACCATCAAGCCGGTAATCTACGGCAGCCTGGCCGCGCGTTTTTCCGGGATCCCGTTTCGCTTCTCGCTGATCACTGGTCTTGGCTACGCCTTTATCGAGGATTCAATGACCATAAAACGGCGTGCTCTCCAGCGTTGCATTGAAGGCCTATACCGGCTAGCCATGGCCTGCTCACATACGGTCTTCTTTCAGAACCCTGATGATATGCAGTTGTTCATTGACAGAAAGATCCTCGGCAAGACTTACGCTGTAGTGGTGAATGGTTCGGGAGTGGATATCGAGCATTTTGGTGTCACCGCACTGCCGGATACGCCTGTCTTCGTGCTGGTCGCCCGGCTTTTTGCCTCTAAGGGAATTCGTGAGTACGCCGAAGCGGCGCGCCTACTACGCCAGGAGTATCCGCAAGTTCGATTCCAGTTGGTTGGTGAGCCAGACCTCGGTCCCGATGCCATCGCCCCGGCGGAGCTGCAGGCCTGGTTGACTGATGGTCGGCTCGAATATCTGGGCCAGCTTGATGATGTGCGTCCGGCGATTGCCTCGGCAACGACGGTCGTTCTTCCGAGCTACTACCGTGAAGGAATACCCCGAACGCTACTCGAGGGGCTTTCGATGGGGCGAGCCATTATCACCACCGATACCCCAGGCTGTCGCGAAACCGTGCAAGAGGGATATAACGGTCATTTGGTGTCGCCGCGTTGTGTGATCTCGCTGGTCAACGCCATGCGTCGAATGATCGAGCAACCTGATCGCCTGCAAGCGATGGGGATTCATTCACGTAGAATCGCCGAAGAGAGGTTCGAGGTCACTCGGGTCAATACCGTCATGCTGGAGGAGATAAATGCCATTTGAGTAAGCGCCTGTTAGACATCGTTATCACTGCGCCGGCGCTGCTGCAGGCACCACTACTGATCATCAGAACATCATCGCGATTGTGGTGCGAATCGTCATGGGCCCCACGGTGCTGCTTTGCCAGCAGCGTCCGGGCATCACCGGCTGGGCGTAGGTCGACGGCCGCAATGCCCTCGACTGGAGCGACAGGCTCCGACTGGATGTCTGGATTCTCTGCCTGACCGTATGGAGGGTATGTTAGATGCCTGGCGTTAGGCAGCCCGGGCATGGCACCAGCCCCGGTTTTCAGGGGCAGCGGCATAAGTCGTAGCCAGGGGCGAGGTGAGAGGTGTGAAGGCTGATGTTTGGGGGGAAATAGAGAGGCAGGGGTAAGGTTCGGTGAGTGAGGAGTCAATAAGGGGCGCGCATTAGCGAGAGGCTGTCTGTTCGGCGTCACGCTGATTTACGATGAACCAAAAAACAAGGAGCGAGGTGTCTGTTCCTCGCACCTCGTCCCTCGCCCCTTATCATGACCTTGCGATCAGCGCCTGGCTGAGGCTCTGGTCGGTCAACAGTTGAGATTCATCCGAGACGGCCTTGACCATCTTTACCTTCCTGCGGTTTGTCGTCGAGGCGTTACGTGTACCGAAGCCATTGCTACCAGAGGTCAGGCTGAGATCAGTAGCGCAAACATCCTGGGCCGTGTCGGGCGTGGCGCCCGGAAGGGGCAGACCCTGGCTCAGCCACTCCAGGTCGACGATGGGGCTGTCGGGCTGATAGGCAGTCGGGGCGGTACCCAGCAACTCGCGCACCTGCTCCATCGCGTTGGCCTGCACGGCCTCCTTCAGGCGCTGCAGATAGGGGGCGAGCCTCTCCCACTCCCAGTGCTGCTCCTCTTCGGTCAGGATGCGCGGATGATCGGTCAGGCTGGCGTCGGCTCCGATCAGCACCTCCTCGTATAGCTTTTCACCCGGACGCAGCCCGCTGAAGACGATCTCGATATCGCCCGCGGGTTGGCCCACCGAACGAACCTCCAGGCCGGAAAGGCGAATCATCTGGCGAGCGAGGTCGGCAATCTTCACCGGCTCTCCCATGTCCAGCACGAACACATCGCCACCCTTGCCCAGGGCGCCGGCCTGAAGCACCAGCTCGGCCGCTTCGGGAATGGTCATGAAGAAGCGCGTGATATCGGGGTGGGTCACGGTCAACGGGCCACCGTTGGCGATCTGTCGCTTGAACAGGGGGATGACCGAGCCCGAAGAACCCAGCACATTGCCGAAGCGCACCATGCAGAACCGCGTGCTGCGCTGGTGTCTGGCCAGCGCCTGGCAGATCAGCTCCGCCAGCCGCTTGGTGGTGCCCATCACGTTGGTGGGCCTTACCGCCTTGTCGGTGGAGACGAGCACAAAGGTTTCGACCTCGGCGGCCACCGCCGCCAGGGCGGTCTCCATGGTGCCGAACACATTGTTGCGCACGCCCTCGGCGACGTTATACTCCACCATCGGCACATGCTTGTAGGCGGCGGCGTGATAGAGCGTCTGCACACCGAAGCTGTGCATCACCCCCTCAAGGCGCTGACGATTCTGCACCGAGCCCAGCAGTGGCTTGATCTCGATATCGGTCAGTCCCTCAGCCGTGGCGATATCACGCAGCTCGCCATCGATGGCATAGAGCGCGAACTCGCTCAGCTCCAGCAGCAACAGCATGCGAGGCCGCTGGAGCAGGATCTGCCGACACAGCTCGCTGCCGATCGACCCTCCGGCACCGGTCACCATGACCACCTTGTCGCGCACATCGGCCTGAAGCAGCTCCTGACGGGCCGCGACCGGTTCGCGCCCCAGGAGGTCCTCTACCGAGACATCGCGGATCTCGTTGATCTGTGCCCCGTGCCGAACCATGTCCTCGATGGCGGGAATTGTCTGCACGGCTGCCTTGAGGGTTTCCAGAGAGTGGAGGATCTCGCGGCGTTTCATACGGGGCAGGCTCGGCATGGCCAGCAGAATGCGCTCGGCGCCGCAGCGCTCGATCAGTTGCTCCAGCAGCAGCGGCGAGTACACCTTGAGGCCCTGAACAATGGTGCCGTGCATGCCACGCCAGTCATCGATAAAGGCCACGGGCAGGAACTCCTTACCCTGGCGCAGCGAGTGGACCAGCTGCACCCCGGCCGAACCGGCCCCATAGATGACCACCCGGATGCGCGGGCGCATCGTGACCTGCTGGTAGAGGCTGCGTACCACCAGCCGCGAGACACTGAGACCGAGCAGCGAGAGCAGGGCAAAGATCGACAGCGTCGAGCCGGAGAGGGGGAAGCCCAGGGCCTGGCCAGCGCCCCAGAGGGTCAGGCACGCGAGCGGCAGGCCGACTGCCATGGTCAGCAGCGCTCGCAGCCCCATAAAGCGCACGATGGCATGATAGAACCCCATCAGCCACAGCGTGATCAGGCAGAGTGGCACCGAGATCAGCAGCATCGGCGACGCAGCGTCGGCCGCCGCCGTCACGGCTCCCTGCTTCAATACCATTGCCAGCACCAGGCAGGCCGAGAGTATCAGGGCGTCCAGTATCAACAGCAGAAGCCGCTTGTTTCGGCGAGAGATGCGAAAGGCGCGTTGCAGCAACAAGCTCATCGGCCTGACTCCTTATGGCGAAATTACCTACGTCCAAGACCCCCATTACCTCGACACGCCTAGAGCATCTGGCTATTGCAAGCGAACGCTGAGTTATAGCCCTCAATCACGTCCCCAGTTGCACCTTCGAAGAATGCTGTGGTTTAGAAGTGGTTAAATGTGACGGTATGTAACTTCACTATAAAGCCAATCGAAGTGTTGCCAAGTTGAAATCGGTGATGGGCCAGGATGATGGAAGCCATACTCGAGGGACCGGACGGGAGATCATATGGATTCCCGATCCGGTCCCTTCGATGCCATCACGAGGCAAGCGGAAGGGTGCAGGGGCTCACTCCCAGGTGGCGGGGTAACCGTCCCAGTAGGGTGTCAGGTTACGCTCCTCGGTCATGTCATAGAGCCGATAGCGCCGACCCAGGCGGGCCCCGCCATCGCGGGTGAGCGGGCGCCATGCCAGGGTGGCCGCACTACGACTCGAGCGGGTAAAGAACGCATCGAGGGGAAAGGAGACATACAGCCCCTTGTCGAAGCCCCCCTCGCCGAAGTCATCATCGGCATCGGTCCAGGTGCCCCAGGCACCGACCCGCACGCCGGAGTCGAACTCTCGTGACAGATCCAGGGTGCCGCCGACATCGCCGGCCAGATAGCGGCCAACGCTCACCTTGGCCAGGATATCCTCGAAGCCGGTTTCGATATAGGCGTTGAGATGACCGGTCCAGGTGTCATAGTCACGCATCTCGAAACCCTGCTCGAAGTCGCGCTGGCGCACCCAGTTGACATCCGCGCCAATGGCGAAGGGGCTATCGAGAGGGCGGTGCAGCACCTCCGCGCCGGCACCGGCAAACATCATCTCCAGCAGGCCGGCATAGCCCATGGCGTACCAGTCATCGGCCAGGTTGGCGGTGCGGGTGTACTGCAGGTTCTCTATCCCTACATCGGAGGCCGACAGGTAGTCTCCGAGATAGCTGCGTACCCGGGGCAGTTCCGAGGGCCCCAGGTACTCGTAGCCATCGAGGTTGTCTGCCATCGTCCAGGCACCGGCGGCGGAGAGCCAGCCATTGCGATCGGTGTGGTATTCGCCCGAGGTGACCATTACCAGCCGATAGAGATAGCCATCCGGGCCGCCGAAGTTCTGGTCGAGACGCGGCCCCACTCGCCAGTTGAAGCGCTGGGGCGATTCACGATGCACGATCTCTTCGCGGGCCGGCTTGGCCAGTCGAGTATGGGAATAGATCCCGTAGCGGTGACCAAACTCCCGGTCTGCCGATTCTGCCGCCGCCACGAAGGCAGCACGATCATGCACATCCTCACGCAATGCCAGCCCGTTCTGCTGCCACTGGAAGCGGAAGGTATCGATCTCCGGTGAGGCCTGGGCGTGCAGGATGCGCGCGGCGCGCCCCTCGCTCTGGTTAAGGTTGCGGAAGGTCTCGGGCTCGGCCACCACGCGCAGGCTGTCGCCACTCTCGGCGATCTCATGCACCCGAATGCCGGCATTCTCCTCCAGGGCCTGGGACACGCTGGCCCAGTCCGGGAATGCGGGGGCGTTGATATCCCGTGGTGCGGGATCCCGCTTCACCTGGGTGAGTCCCGCCAGGTCGACGTGATAACTGATGCCGGCCATGGCGGTGCTGCCCCGTTGCCAGCCGGCTCGTAGCTCGAGATTATCGGTCACGGCAAGGCGGGCGCCGATATTGACGCGTGACTCGCTCTGCTGATCGTTGCCGAGCGGCTCGTCGGTGTAGTCGTTGCCCTCATACTCCAGCTGCAGCACCAGCGGGTCCCAGGGCGTCTGCCACTCCACGCCACCGAAGATCGAGGCCGGGCCGTGGAACAACGCGTCCACGGCGAACTCGCCGCCCTGGTCGCCACCGGCCCGGTTCGGCCGGTCGTCGAAGCGGTCGGCGAGCCAGCCCAGGGGCGAGTCGATATCACTGGCGGCCCCCAGGTAGCCCCAGCCGATGCCCAGCGTGAAATCGAAGTCATACCAGCGCTTGCTCGCCGCCAGATACTCGGAGCCGAACAGGGTCGTCCCTCCCACGTCACGCAGCCCCACGGCCAGCTGTGGCCAGTAGCGGGTCTCCTCGAGCAGGCGAAGCTTCATGTCAAAGCCCTTGTCGAGGTAGCGGTCGAAGAGGCTGGTACTGACATCCTCGACCTCCACATAACGAAAACCGCCCTCGAACCACTCGACCGGCTGGATAAACACGCTGTAGCGACGATAGGGCGCGGTGCGGCTCCAGTTGATGCTCATGGTGCCCACGGGCGCCATGCGCGCCGTAGGGGTCTGCATCAGGCCGACGCCACCAAAGTCGCTCTGCCCCGCGCCCAGCTGCCCGGCGATACCCTCCTGGCTCAGGGCGGGGGGCGCCATGGCAACCCCCAGGCTGCCGGTTACCAGTGCGACCATGCTTGTCCTGACATTTCTAGTGATGTTCTGGCCAACACGTCCGCTGACGTTACGGGTAACGATAGTGACAGTTTTCATTCCTTGACCTCGTGTCCCTCGTCGTTGCCCCATACCCGGCAGCGCTCACCGGGTACGCGGGTCGCCAGCAGTTCGGGCAGGCGCCGGTTGATCAGGTCTACCTCATCGCCGACCCCCGGGAAGGGCAGGGCGCCCCGAAGCCCTTGGCGAGAGGGTAGCTCCAGGAGCACGCGACTCCCCGGGGCAAGAAGCGTCGGCTGATAGTTCCAGGCCGCGATGCCGCGACGATGAACCTCTCCCAGCGGGGTGACGATGGCGGCGGTATCGCTCTGGCGGGCCGCGCTGGCGGTCAGCGAGTCGCGCAGGTGCTCGAGTGACATGTCGGGCACCCAGTCCAGTCGCGTGACGCCGTCCAGGCTCCAGACCTCCACCCAGTTCGGCGCCTCACAGACCCCGAAGTGAACGATGCGCTTGAGTGGAGGATTGTGGCGTAGATTGGCCGCCAGCCAGGGCAGGTCCAGTCGCTCCGGTGTACGGATATGTCGGTCCTGCCATTCGCCGAGATGCGAGCGCCAGGCCTCAAGGCTCTGTTGGCGTGGCGCGTTGCCGGCCACCCGGGCGCTGACCGCCAGGGTATGCAGATCGCCGATCAGGCGTCGGCGCAGGCGCGGCACAGTCTCGGCGGTGGTGTCGCGAAGCGCGAAGGCGTGCTGCCACTCGATGGCGCCGGGCTGGCGCCGTTCGAGGTCCAGCCAGGCATTGGCCAGGGTCGCCGGTGGTGTGGTGGCGCCAAGTGCCGTTCCTGTGCCGCCCAGGCCAAGGGCAGCTGCCGCCAGCCACGCCCTGCTTCGTCGGCGGAAAGCTCCGTTAATCACATTGTCCCCTTGTTCCCCGTAACCCATGGCACCCAGGCCGAGTCACGTCCTCTATTGGATAGTTGGCCCCAGCTGGAAGGGTGGCCCCTTCTCGAATATTGATCTGTTGCGTCACCACCAGGCGCGCGCGACCCGCCACTCGATATGTGGGGCTCCCGGCCAGGGCTCCCCCTCCACGGCCCAGAGGCGCAGGGTGTCACGGTCACGCCACAGGGTTGAGCGAGTTTGCTCGCCATTTTCCCAGTTCAGGGTCATCTCGCAGCGCTGCAGCCGTTGCTCACCCAGCGGCAAGGCGAGAGGCTCCAGCGTATCGTGGCACGCCAGGGCGCCACGGGCCCCCAGCTGGCGAGGCAGCCCATCCGCCTCCAGCCATTGGCGTTCCAGGCGAAAAGCCCCGGGGCGCACTTCCTGCCATGGCACATAGTCCAGGGTGTCGTCCAGGGTGCCTGCTGCCCCGGCGTCTGCCTCTCGGTGCTCCACCTCTCCGGCATCAGCGCTCGGCGCCTGCAGAGGGAGATAGCGGGTACCTAGGAGATCGCTGCCCAGGCCGCTGGTCGCCTGCAGGCCATCGCGGTGGAGCACCAGCACGCCCTGGTGGCCCATCGGCCAGTAGGTGGTTTCGCCGGTCGTGGTGCCCAGCACCACCAGACCGCGATGGCGCTGGCTGTCAACGGCAAGCGAGGCGTAGGGGAGGGCGTCGGCCCGCTGAGAAAGGCTCGCTTCGCCGGTGGCCCCCTCGGCCAGCAGGTTCGTCAGGGCATCGCCCAGGGGGGGCTTGCCGCTACTGGCACAGCCTGTCAGCCAGAGCAGGCAGGCGCCCAGGGTCAGCAGGCGGGCAGCAGGGCGGCGCCTCGAGGGGCAGCCGGCGGGGTCATGGAAGTTCACCATCGATGAGCGATGCCTCAGTTGGTGCCGGTGCCGGTGCCGGTGCCAGTGCCCGTGCCCGTGCCGCTATTGTCGCCATCGGTTGTCAACGCCACCAGAATGCCGAGGCCGAGCGCCGCGCCGGCGGTGACGAGAGTGGCCTGGGAGAGGCCGGTCGCCTTGCTTAGGCCAGCCGGGGAGCCTCCCGCTGCGGGGGAAGGCTTTGCGGCGCCCTGGGCCAGGGCGGTGGAGCTCGCCAGCATGCCGGCAACCGCCAGTAGGGCGAATGGGCGTTTAAGCTGCGCTTTCATGGTCTCTCTCCTGGATCGTGGCGTGTTGCATCGGACAGGGCGATTTGATCGTAACCGTTTGTACACTCTAAGCATAGCCGCATTACGTCTACCATGTCGTGACAGCAGCATGTCGCCAAGCTCTCTGGTTCGGCTTGACGGGCAAGCATAGGCTTCAGGTGTAGGGTTAGGCTTACCCCGGTGTAGGAGAGGAGCGGCAAATAGAGCCGTCTGGTGATTCACTCCTCGTTCCGATAGTGATGGTCGCCTTCCTATGTAACGTTCAGGCGTTAAAGCCAGTCGGAATTCGCCCTGACATCATGAAGTTGGGGCGAACGTGCTGGCTTGGAGCTCAGCCTAATGGAGCCCAACATAGTGGAGTCTGGCCTAGAGGAGGGCTTTGTAACCCTGGGACGGGAGTGTCCTGTTTTCTACTTGGAGAGCCTGCCTGGGCTGGGTATGGACCGCACGGGGCCAGCCAAAGCCGTACTTTTGTGGCGGGTGACCAGGGTTTTAGTTTCAGTAGGCTAGGCGTGGTGAATATTCACTGATATGTTACACTATGTAGCAGAGGGTTACGGAGTTATTGTTTACTTATTTGCTTATCTTTCCACGTTTTTGATCTTTCCATGGTGCCTGCCTCCCCCGTTTGGCGGCTGCTATCAAGAGGAACCTACATGATCACATCGTCGATCCCACGTCAGCGTCACGCACCGGCTTTCCGGTCGACGCCCCTGATTGCCTGCGCCGTGGCCCTTCTGCTATCAGGCTGTTCTATGGCTCCCGGTGGGCATATCGATTACCAGACGGAAACCGCGCCGATCGACGACCTAGTCGATATCGAGCCCATTACGCCGGGGCTGGTTTCGACCTTTCGGCTGGCCGAAAGCCAAGCTGCGCCCATGTCCAGCGATCTGCGCCAGGCCATCGAGGACTACGAGTATCGCGTGGATCCCGGCGATGTACTGAGCGTGATCGTCTACGACCATCCCGAGCTGACCATACCGGCCGGTGCCGAGCGAAGCGCCGCCGAGGCGGGCAACGAGGTGCGTAGCGATGGCACCATCTTCTATCCCTATATCGGGCGCGTGAAGGTCGCAGGGCTCACCCTGGATGAGGTCCGCGACATGCTGGCGCGCCGACTCTCCGGCTTTCTGGCCGAGCCCCAGGTGGATGTCCGCATGGCGGCCTTCAACTCCAAGAAGGTCTACGTGAGCGGGTCGGTGGCAACACCCGGCACCCAGCCCATCACCAGCGTGCCGCTGACCTTGGCCGACGCCATCAGCCGGGCCGGTGGCGCCCAGCCCACTGCCAACTGGCACGAGGTAATTCTGACCCGCAATGGTCAGGAGCAGCGTCTCTCTCTCTACCAGCTGCTGCGCCAAGGCGACCAGACCCAGAATCGTCTGCTCCAGGATGGCGACGTGGTGCACGTGCCGAGTTCCGAGAATCAGGCCGTGGCGGTCATGGGCCAGGTGCTCTCGCCCGGCAACTTCGCGTTGGGCAACGAGCGCCTCTCCTTGACCGACGCCGTGGCACGGGCCGGTGGTATCAACGAAACTACCGCCGAGCCCTCGGGAATCTTCGTCATTCGCAGCCAGACTTTCGACAGTGACAAGTTGGCCACCGTGTATCTGCTCGATGTACGCAACGCCGCCGCCTTCAGCATGGGCAGCCAGTTTGTCCTCGAGCCCCAGGATGTGGTCTACGTTACCACCGCGCCCCTGGCGCGCTGGAACCGTGTGATCAGCCTGCTGCTACCCTCGCTGGTGTTGCCGGGTAGTGTGGCGGAGAGTGCCAGCGACGTCAGCGATCTCTAATCCACCCATAGCGAGCGGCTTGTGTTTCAACGTATCTTGGTGGTGTGTACTGGTAACGTCTGTCGTAGCCCCGTGGCCGAAGCCATGCTGCGCCGGGCCCTGCCGGGGAAGCAGGTCGCCTCGGCAGGGTTAGGTGCACTGGTCGGTCAGAACGTCGATCTCAGCGCCAGAGAGCTTGCCGAGGCGGAAGGACTTGACGTCTCCATCCACCAGGCCCGCCAGCTCACCACCGAGATGCTCATCAACCACGATCTGATCCTGGTGATGAGCAGCGGCCAGCGACGCGCTGTCGGTGAGCTTGCCCCCGAGGCCCTCGGCAAGACCATGCTGCTTGGCAAATGGCTCGCAGCTGGCAAGGGACTCGATATCCCCGACCCGTATCGGAAGAGCAGGGAGGCGTTTGAGCATGTTCACCAACTGCTGGCTGAGGCCACCGCCGGGTGGGTTGCCCGCCTATAAAAAGTCCAAACCCCAGGCGATGGCGTCGTTAGACTTCGGCGTACTCACGGATACCGACGAAACATCCTGGCTTAAATTACCTTCCTTTCACTCTTACAAATACAAAGCCACGCCATGACTGACACCTCCAACACCGCAGCTTCACCTATGGCCCCGGTCGATAATAAAATCGACCTCGCACGCCTGTTTGGCCTGCTCCTCGATCACAAGTGGCTGATCCTCGCCATCACCCTCTTGTTCGCCTTGGGTGGGGTGGTCTATGCCCTGCTGCAGACGCCGGTGTACCGCGGCGATGCGCTGGTACAGGTGGAACGGCGCTCGACCGTCAGCCCACTGGGCGATCTCTCCGAGGTGTTCGGCCAGGAGGGCGAGTCCTCCACCGCCGCCGAGGTGCAGATTCTGCAGTCTCGCATGGTGCTGGGCCAGGTGGTCGACCGGGTCGGGCTGGATACCGTGGTGAGTCCGAATCTGCTGCCGGTGGTGGGTGGCTTCCTGGTGCGCCGTGGCATCGAACGACCGGCATTCATGGCCGGCAAGCCCTGGGTATGGGCGGGTGAGACCCTGGCCCTGGGACGCCTGGAGGTCGCCGACTCGCTGCGCGGCATGCCGCTGATCGCAACCGCCGGGGAAGCGGGGGACTATCGGCTGCGCCTGGGCGGCGAGATGCCGCGGGAGCTGGGCCAAGGGCGAGTCGGGGAGCTTGCGAGCTTCGCCGATGGCGATATCCAGATACGCATCGCTGAACTGCAGGCGCCTCCCGGCACGGAGTTCACCCTGATCAAGCGCTCGCGGCCTACAGCCATCAATGTTCTTGGCTCGCGGCTTAGCGTCAACGAGTTGGGCGCCGGGCGCGGCACCAGCATCGGCACCGGCATGCTTCGGTTGACCCTGACTGGACCCGATCGCAGCGAGATTCGTCGCTCACTGGATGCCGTGGCAGAGACCTTCCTGACCCAGAACGTCGAGCGTCAATCCGCCGAGGCGGAGCAGAGCCTGGCCTTTCTCGAGGAGCAAGCGCCGGAACTCCGCGATCAGCTTGCCGCCGCTGAAAATCGTCTTAACGAGTATCGCGTCGAGCAGGATAGTGTCGACCTCAGCTCCGAGGCACAGTCCGTAATCCAGCGCTTTATCGAGCTCGACAGTCGACTCAGCGAGCTGGAGTTCCAGGAAGCCGAGCTGGCCGAGCGATTCACCCCAAGTCACCCTAACTATCAGGCGCTGCTGCGCCAGAAGAGTCAGCTGCAGCAGCAGCGGGCCGATCTTGATGAACGCGTCAATGAGATGCCCGCCGCCCAGCAGGAGGTAGTGCGTCGTACCCGCGACGTCGAGGTCACCCAGGCCATCTACGTCAACGTGCTGAACAAGATGCAGGAGCTGCAGGTCGCCCGGGCTGGTACCGTTGGCAACGTGCGTATCATCGATGACGCGCTGGTCGGCCCGTTCCCCATCGCTCCGCGCAAGTCACTAATCGTGATCATCGCCACCGTGCTCGGCGGCATGCTGGGGGTGGGTATCGTGCTGCTGCGCGGCCTGCTCAACCGCGGCGTGGAGTCACCTGAGCAGATCGAGAGCGCCGGCCTGCCGGTTTACGCCACCGTGCCGCTCTCCGACGAGCAGCGAAAGCTGGTTCGACGAGTCAAGCATCGCCGTGATCGCCAGGCACGGGAGGTGGTCAGCGGGGTGCTCGCCGAGCGCCACCTGGCTGATACCTCCATCGAGGCCCTGCGCAGCCTGCGCACCAGTCTGCACTTCGCCATGCTCGAGGCCAGCAACAACCGCCTGATGATCTCCGGTCCCAGCCCTGGTATTGGCAAGACCTTTATCTCGATTAACCTGGGCGCTGTCTGCGCCCAGGCCGGACAACGGGTGCTGGTCGTTGATGCCGATATGCGCAAGGGGCACATGCATAACGCCTTCAAGGGGCGCAGCAAGGAGGGGCTCTCCGAGCTGCTGAGCGGGCGCAAGGGCCTGCTGGAGATCATCCGGTCCAGCGGTATCGAAGGGCTGGATTACGTGGCTCGCGGTGAATCTCCGCCCAACCCCTCGGAGTTGATGATGACCTCACGCTTCACCACCTTCCTCGAAGAGGTCAGCCAACGCTATGACCTGGTGATCATCGACACTCCGCCGGTGCTCGCCGTGACCGATGCCGCGGTGGTTGGCGCCCAGTGTGGCACCACCCTGATGGTCGCTCGCTTCCAGACCAACCCGATACGCGAGCTGCAGATCGCTACTCGTCGCCTCGAAACTGCCGGCGTTACAGTCAAGGGCTCGATCCTTAACGCCATGGAGCGCAAGGCCGCCACCAGCTATGGGTATGGGTACTACAACTATTCGTACAAGTGAGTAAAGGATGAGGGGCGCACCTACCTCGCGGACCTTGCTCCTCGCACCTGGTACTACCTATTTCATACTTGCCTAACAGATACAAAATGTCACATTAATAGGGCTGGCCGCGCAGACGCGGCGTCGATGATTTTGTGAGGCCCTATGTTCGCCAATCTCCGTGCCTTGTTAGGCTTGCTTACCCGCGAGCAACGCCGGCGCTTGCTGCGCCTCCAGGGGTTGGTGGTGCTGATGGCCTTCGCCGAGGTGGGTGGGGTGCTCGCCATCGGCCCCTTTATGGCCCTGGTGGGCGACATGAGCCGGCTGCAGGGCGATGCCCTGCTCGCCCAGATCTATGCGGCGAGTGGTATCGGCGAACCGCGCGATTTCCTGTTCTGGATGGGAGTGGGGGTGCTGGTGGCGTTAGCGCTCTCTGCGGCCATCTCGGTGGTCGCCGTATGGCGTCTGACGATTTACGGTCAGCAACTCGGTGCCGAGCTGAGCGTACGGTTGTATCGCCACTATATGGCGCAGCCCTGGCTGTTTCACGCCGAAGGAAGCAGCACTCGCTTGGTCAGCAATATTGCTCAGGAGACCCAGCGCATCACCGATACCCTGATCTCGCCGCTGATGCGCATGAACGCCAAGGCGGCCACCGCCATCTGCATGGTGATCGCCCTGGTGCTGTTCAACCCGATGGTGGCGCTGATTGGCCTGGCGGTGTTCGCCTTCTGCTTCGTGGGCCTCTATGGCACGGTGCGGGCGCGCTTGGCCGCTAATGGTCGTGCCGTGTCGCGCAGCCAGGTGGCACGCTATCAGCTGATGGCGGAAGGCTTCGGGGGTATCAAGGACACTCTGTTGTTGGGGCGCCAGGCGATGTTCAATCAGCGCTTCGAAACAGCCAGCCGTCGCTATGGCCGCGCCCAGGGGGTGACCAAGGCACTCGCTCAGGTTCCACGTTACCTGGTTGAGCTCGTCGCCTTCGGCACCGTGATCTTCCTGGTGCTCTATCTGCTTGCCGCCCATGAGGGCAACCTTGGCACCATTCTGCCGTTGCTCTCGGTCTATGCTCTGGCCGGCTTCAAGCTGCTGCCGGCATTCCAGCAGATCTACGGCAGCGTGGCCCTGATGCGCGGTAATATCGCCGCCTTCGAGGCGGTACATCAGGATCTCAAGGACAGCCGCGGCAAAGAGGAGGTCAGCCTCAAGGCATCGTCTGTTACCAGGCCGACCACGTCAACACCTGCGCACGTCAAGTTGGTGCCGCGAGACTCGGTGGCTCTCAGCGGGGTGACATTTTTCTATCCTGGCAAGGAGCAGCCGGCGCTGGATGATGTCTCGCTGGTGATACCGGCTCAGCAAGTGATCGGGTTGGTGGGACCTTCCGGCTCCGGCAAATCCACCGCCATCGACTTGCTGCTGGGACTGATCAGTCCCCAGCGGGGAGAGCTCAGGGTCGATGGCCAGCCGCTGACGGGGCCACGCAAGCGTGCTTGGCAGAACGCGGTGGGCTTCGTGTCCCAGGCAATCTTCCTGGCCGATGCCAGCATCCGAGAGAACATCGCCTTCGGCCTGCCGTGCGAGGAAATCGATGATGAGCGGGTGCGCCACGCCGCCCAAATGGCTCATCTCGACGAGTTGCTTGAACAGTTGCCTGCAGGGCTCGATACGCGGGTCGGCGAGCGCGGCACCCAGCTCTCCGGGGGGCAGCGTCAGCGTATCGGGATAGCCCGAGCACTCTACGACGATGCCGAAGTCCTTATTCTCGATGAGGCCACCAGTGCCCTGGATGGCATCACCGAACGCCAGGTGATGCAGGCGATCCATGGTTTTGCCAGCAGCAAGACCATCATCATGATCGCCCATCGGTTGAGCACGGTGCGCCGTTGCGACGTGATCTACCTGATGCAGAAAGGGAAAGTGGTCGACCAGGGGAGTTACGACGAGTTAGTTGAGCGCAACCCCACCTTCCAGCGCATGGCCGCGCACTCCTAAGGATGTCGTCATGCTAAAACATTTGCTCAAGTCTACCCTGAGTCGTAGTGGATTTGCGTTAATGCGCACGCCGCCGCTTCCCCGCGGCGCACCGAGTGCCACCCATGGCCAGCGGGTGGAGATGATTGCGCCCTCCGGAGCGGGCAAGACCACCCTCTATCGTCAACTGGCGTTCCACAACGAGTGGATGCGTGCCGAGCGCATACTAATTGGCCGCGATGCCTTCCCGGAGCTACCCGGCGGCCATGTGGGGGAGCTCTACGCAAGACTCTTGTTCGGAAGCCTTCAGGCGCTGGAGAGGTTGCCGTTAACCCCCAGCCACAAGCTACGCCTGGTGGACTACATCACCACCACGCTGCGTCACGATATTGCCTGGCGCAGTCGCCACTATCCGCGTGGCATGGTCAGCGAGGAAGGCATCTGCCATAACTTCTCCGCCCAACTGGCAGCCCTGGCGGCCGAGGATCCAGAACCGCCAGGGCTCGCAGGACTACTTGCCGGCCGTTCACTGATACGGCTCGAGACAAGTGTCGAGCGGGTCATGGCGCAGCTGGCCAGTCGCCACAGACAGCGCCCCGGTGGCGGCAACGACTGGCTCGGCTATCTTGGCGAAGAGGCGGCCCTGGCCCACGTCGAGCAAGAGTTGGCCTGGGGCCTGGCCGTCTGCCGACTCTTCGAGCGGCACGCGCGACCGGTACTAATGCTCAAGGCCGAGGATGACCTGGCTACTCATCAACATCGAATTAACGCCTTCCTTGCCCGTCTGGCAGAAGGCGCCTAGCCGTGACACGACGCCTTGGCCCTTAGCGCCTTTGATCGCTTGAGTTCAGGGTTTCCAGCGAGCCTAGTGTCAGCAGCGAAGAACGGCATGAGGCCGGCCATTGCGACCCGAACATTGACCCATGAGGTCACCGTGCCCACCTGGACCAATAACAAGGAGTTGTCATGAAGGTTCTCGTCACCGGCAATGCCGGCTTTATCGGTTTCCACACCGCCAAGCGTCTGCTCGAGCGCGGCGACAGCGTAATCGGCTTCGATGAGGTCAACGACTATTACGATCCGACGATTAAGGAGGCGCGGCTCGAGATTTTGAATGAGACTGCCTCACGTACTGGTGCCGAGTATGTGTTCGTGCGTGAGGACCTGGCCGATCAGGCGGCGGTCAACGCTGTGTTCGAGAGTCACAAACCCGAGCGGGTGATCCATCTGGCCGCTCAGGCGGGGGTGCGTTACTCGCTGGAGAACCCCCATGCCTATGTGCACAGCAATATAGTGGCGTTCACCAATATCCTGGAGGCCTGCCGTCATCACCCAGTTAAGCATCTCACCTATGCCAGTACCAGCAGCGTCTATGGTGCCAACACCAGCATGCCGTTCTCGGAGCACGAGGGCGTCAACCATCCGCTGCAGTTCTACGCCGCTACCAAGAAGGCCAATGAGCTGATGGCGCATAGCTACAGCCACCTGTTCGACTTGCCCACCACTGGTTTGCGCTTCTTCACTGTGTATGGCCCCTGGGGGCGCCCCGATATGGCGCTGTTTCTCTTCACCAGGAAGACCCTGGCCGGCGAGTCGATTCCGGTATTCAACCATGGCCAACACACCCGAGACTTCACCTACATTGATGACATCGTGGAAGGGGTGATCCGTGCCAGCGATGATATCGCCGCGCCCAATCCCGAGTGGAACAGCGATGCACCTGACCCGGCCTCCAGCAACGCGCCGTATCGCATCTTCAATATCGGTAACAACAACCCGGTCAAGCTCTCCGCCTATATCGAGGCGATCGAGCAGGCTTTAGGCAAGGAGGCGATCAAGGAGTTGCTCCCTCTGCAGCCCGGCGACGTACCGGATACCTTCGCCGACTCCAGCGAGCTGGAGAAGGCGGTGGGCTACAAGCCTTCTACCACGGTGACGGAAGGGGTGGCGAACTTCGTGGCCTGGTATCGGGATTTTTATCGGGTCTGAGGAACGAGAGCCTCGAGCCGCGTGCCCTCTACATCCGTACCACTAAGGACAAAGCCTGCATAGACTATCGATAACGCTCGCGTCACCGGCCTGGACTATGTGGGGCTGCCGTTTAGGCAGCCCCCTTTCATCACTTCGACTAACGTCCAAGCACGGCCCTGTGCCGGGCTTTGGCGGTTACGGCTGGCTGAAACATAAACATGAATAATACTAATTTTAAAAACATATTGAATTTATTTGGGTCATCGAAAAGCCCACTAAATGCCTGATTAGCTGTCTAATTCGAAGGCATTAATGCTAGAGATACGTTGGTGACCATCGAATACACAAGTTAACAATATTTTACGTTTCTTAGTGAGTAGGCCATACTTACCTCCAGCTGTACTCCCTAACAACAACGCATACAGACACAACTCGTCATGAGGAGGAAAGCATGAGCCAACGGAATGGGGGGGTGGCGTTTGTCACGGAGCAGAATCCGCAATCGTCATTATTCATCGACTACATCAATGACCACGTCGACTGCACTGTCACGTTGCTTTCGCCCGCCGATGCTCCTTCCAGCGTTGCTGAGGAGACCTCAGTGGTGCTGCTGGATCATGATCATGTCGATGACGCCCTGCTGCAGGCGTGGCAGGAGGAGGCGTCGAGTCGTGGTCATCGACTGTGCATCGCGGCACTGAATCTGAAAGATGGTGATGAGGCAGCCGAGGTACTCTCCTATGCACATCTGTCGGGCGTGTTCTATCGCACGGATTCGCTGGACATGATCTGCAAGGGAATCGGTCGGCTGCTGGAAGGGCATCTCTGGATGTCACGCTCGTTGATGTCGCACCTGATCGAGTTCTTCCGCAAGCAGTCCATCAACTCTTACCGGCCGGCCTGTGGCCTGACCCAGCGTGAGCTGGAGATCATCGGGCTGCTCGGCTCCGGTGCCTCCAATATGCAGATCGCCGATCGCCTGTTCGTCAGCGAGCACACGGTGAAGTCGCACCTCTACAACATCTTCAAGAAGATCGATGTGCACAACCGTACCCAGGCGGTCAACTGGGCACGCCAGAATCTGGGCGCCCCCCCTCCGCTGTTTCATTTCGACCAACGCAAGGGAGCCAAGAGATGCAACCACAGTACGCCTTAGTCGCGGGTTGTGTGCTGCTCCTTTCGCTGATCTGGGGAGGGAGCCGCCCGGCGCAGGCTCAGGTGGCGCCCGATGAGCCGGCGATGACGATCGAGGAGTCGGAGGAGACCATCGAGACGCCCGGGCAGGCCGAGGAAGAGCTGGAGCGCCAGTTCAGCCTGCAGGAGCCGGGGATCTCGGGCCTGGTGATCGACCGCACCGTGACCATGACCGGCCGCACCTTCTATCGGCAGTTCAGCCAGCTGAGCCTGGAGCGCCCGGTGTTGAACAACGTGGTGCTGACGGTGCATGAGCGACCTTCGGCGCGTTGGGGCAGCCAGGTCTGGATCACCCGGGACAATAACCGTGTGGTCTATCAGGCCACCATGTCGCCCCGTCTCAGCGATATCGACGGGTATGTGCAGGCGGCGGTGGAGCAGGTGGAGAATCTGGTGATTCGGCAGACGCTGACGGAAGCCCTGGCCGATGACCCCGATCTGGCAGATGAAGAACTCTAGTGCATCGAGGAGAACGACAATGAAACGCACAAAGCAGCGGATGACGGCAAGAGTGGCGGCAGGGGTAGTGACGACGAGCCTGTTGCTGGGGAGTGGTTTCGCCTGGGCGGGCCAGCTGGTGTATGAGCCCATCAACCCGTCATTCGGGGGCAGCCCTCTCAACGGCAGCTATCTCTTCAACAAGGCGCAGTCCCAGGATGACAACAAGGATCCCGATGCGCCGGATTTCGGCAACCTGTCGGAGACCGATCTGTTCCTGCAGGACCTTAGGGCCGGGGTGGTCAACGATGCCATCAATGATGCCAAGGAAGGGGAGGCGGGGCGCACCAGTGTGATCGAGAGCTCGACGCTGCGAGTGCGGATTCGCAGCCTGGGGAATGGGGGTTTCGTGATGAATATCGTCGACCGGCGCACCGGCGAAGAGACGACGGTCAACTTTGGCCAGCCGTCGGGCCAGTTCTGAGCGGATACACGGACAGGGACAAGGGAGCAGAATAATGAAACTCATCACGACACTGGTTACCGCGGGCATGTTGACCCTGAGTGGGTGCGCCAGCCAGGTGACATCCTACGACCACCTGGAGGGGGCACCCGCCACCCTGACGCCGCGGACAGCGACCTACGATGATCTCAAGAGCCTGCCGGCACCCAGCTCGCGGATTCTGGCGGCGGTATACGACTTCCGCGACCAGACGGGGCAGTATCGTCCCCAGCCGGCGAGTACCTTCTCCACCGCCGTGACCCAGGGCGGCGCCGCCATGCTCAGCTCGGCGCTGGCCGAGTCCGGCTGGTTCATTCCTCTCGAGCGTGTGGGGCTGCAGAACCTGCTGACCGAGCGGCGCATCATACGTGCCAACCTCGAACGCATGGGCCGGGAGAATGAGCTCTCGTCGCTGAATGCCGCGCGGGTACTGCTCGAGGGGGGGATCATCGCCTACGACTCCAACATGAAGACCGGCGGTATCGGTGCCGAGTATTTCGGCATCGGCGCCTCGGGGGAGTATCAGGTCGACCAGGTCACGATCAACCTGCGTGCGGTGGATATCGCCACGGGGGAGGTGCTGGGGAATGTCACCACCAGCAAGACGATCTACTCCCACGAGCTGCGGGCCGGGGTCTATCGCTTCGTCAGCTTCCAGCGTCTGCTCGAGGCCGAGGCGGGCTTTACGCATAACGAACCGGTCCAGATGGCGGTGATGTCGGCGGTCGAGTCGGCGGTGATCCATCTGATTACCCAGGGGGTCGATCGCGGGCTGTGGAGCCTGGCGAATCCTGAAGATGCCGACCATGAGGTGTTGGCGGCTTACCGTGACGAAACCGTGCCAATGCTCTGATCTTTCCGAGCGGAAATTGTCGAGGAGCGGTAGTTGTCAAGGAGTCTGTCGCTGGCTGCCAATGCTTTTTCAGGCCCTGTCAGGTAACACCAAGTCTAGGTAGTAGTAGTATTAGGCTTCTTTTCTGAAGAAAAACCTCTGTTAAACGGGCGCCGCTTCCTGCGAGAAGCGGCGCCCGTTTCGTTTGATGATGCGAGCCATTTTCTCAGTATGAGAAAAGATGATCTAGCAAGGCCAAAATGATGAGTTATCTCGCCTTCAAAAATAATGAAATACGATGATTGCTGATGCGTTTCTTTATGTAAATACTTGTAAGCATCAAGGGCGGTATGAAACAACGCTCAAGAAACATCAGAAATGACACAACAATGATTACGAGGCGAGGCGAACTTCCTATGAAAACGTTAATGGCTCTTGGCTGTATCGCTTTCGCTACCGGGGTATCGATGACGCCGACCGCTGATGCCGGTGATCTGCACCTCGAGTCGGAGTTCGGGCAGGTGTCGCCGAGTTTTGTGGTCAATAACCTGGCCAGAACCGACCAGGACGGTATCAGTCATGAGGCCAATATCTTCCAGTCCGGTCAAGGGCAGGAGGCACTGATCGTACAGCGAGGTTACTACAACCTTGCCGAAATCGATCAGGTGGGGCAGCAGCATGACGCGGCGGTGCTGCAGGCTGGCGGATATCTCGAGGCGAGCATCGCACAATCGGGATATGGCCATGGGGCTACCATCGAGCAACGCGGTGTCGGCAAGCAAGCGTCCATTGTTCAGAGTGGTGTTCACGGCAGTGCGAGCATCATGCAAGTGGGATCCACGCGTCGAGCGCCTGTTGAGGTAATACAGCACTCGCGTGGTCAGGCAGCCATCCAGGTGATCCAGCATTGATAGATCAATATGGACATCTGGTGCTGTGGAGTCGACTGGGGTCAGCGACTTCATGTAACGACCTCCTGGTGAATGCCAACAATAGCTAAACCAGGGCACAATACGAAGGGGATCAATCATGAAAATGAAGATGACTTTACTTGCCGCCTCTATCGCCATGATCAGCAGCCATGCGATGGCCAGCGGTGGTAACGTTGCCAACACCTATCAAACGGGCTGGGGCAATGATGCGCTGGTCGCTCAGGATCGTGGCAACGGTAATCAGACCTCCAATATCACTCAGCTTGGCGATTACAATGATGCCGAGGTGCTCCAGACTGGCTCCTATCAGGAAGCAAGCATCCATCAGGAAGGTTGGAGCAATGACTCCTTCAGCTATCAGACAGGTCGGGGCAACGATGCCGAGGTGACCCAGAAGGGTTCCTACAATAACTCTAGTATCGAGCAGCGCGACCGCAACAATGATGCGACCGTTGAGCAGCATGGTGTTGGTCATAAATCCAGTGTCGATCAGCGTGGCTACCGTCAGGAAGCCAATGTTTATCAGACCAACTACTACAACGAATCCGAGGTCAATCAGAGCGGCAGTGATAACACCGCCAACGTCAATCAGACTGGGTCGTTCAACGACTCCACCGTTAGCCAGAGCAATGGTGCCTGGGGAATCTGGGGTGGTGACAACACGGCCAACGTGAATCAAACGGGGCTGGTGGGTGATTCCAGTGTCGAGCAGTCTGGTAAGAAGAACTACGCCGAGCTGAATCAGGGCGGTCTTCTTAACAGCGCCGATGTCAGTCAGACTGGCGCGTGGAACGACTCCATGATTAACCAGAGTGGCGTGCTTAACGGTGCCGAGGTCAGCCAGGCCGGCATGTCGAACACCTCCTATATTGATCAGGGTGGTGCCGGCAATGGGGCCGATGTCAGCCAGACTGGCTGGGCGAATACTTCCGATATCGACCAGAGTGGTGTCGGTGATATGGCCAGCGTCTCCCAGGATGGGGAATGGAACTACTCCTATGTGCATCAGGATGGGCTGCTCAACGACGCCGATGTTAGCCAGTCAGGCCTGGGTAACGTCTCGCTGGTCAGCCAGACCGGAGCCTTCGGCGATGCGAATGTGAGCCAGGCAGGCGTGGGTAACTTCTCCTACATCTCGCAGGCCAATGGCGCCTTCAACACGGCGACCCATACCCAGACTGGGGGAGGCAACTGGGCTGTCACCACTCAGAGTGGTTGGGGCAACAACGCTCTCGTGGTTCAGTAAGAGCTCCTGCCTCAAGAGCAGCACTGGCTCAAAAGGAATCTGCTCCAAAGCAACCGGCCTCCCAGGAGGCCGGTTTCATATTAATGGATGTTGCTATTGCTTCGGCTCGTGTTGCTATTGCTTCGCCTCGTTAGTTGACCGATACCTGAATGCGACTCCCCACACCCGATACGCGTGAGACGCTGCGATTACCTCGCTTGATAACCTCGATGGTCAAACTACCCGGGCTCTGCTGGGTCAGCTCCAGCCTGGCCTGTTCACCAGGGTAGGTCAGCTGAGTGGGGGCGGTGCCCTCCAGCCGGTGGGTCTGCGTATCGTCCTGCGATGACACGGTCAGGTTGCCATGGTAGCGGGTGCCTTCGCTGCCGCCGATATGGATTTGGATCATCTCTGGGCTAGGCTCCGGGTTCGAGAGTGAAGAGGAGTCGGCGTGGGCCGCAAGTGCCGGGGGTAGGAGCAGGGCGAGCGCCGGCAAGGCGTTCAACCAGCGGGTACGTAGCATGGCAGGGCTCCCTTGTGTCAGGGCAGGTTTGTTGATCTGGGACCTGCGTTTGTTAATCTGGTCCAGCGTTTAGAGGCTGGGGGTGCCGTTGGGAAGGTCTCGACGTTGGCAAGCCTCCCGCATCACGCTTTCCAGCACATCACAGGTTCTGTCGAGTTCAGCCGCCCCGAGAGTCGGGTGACACAGAAACATCAGGCTTGTATCGCCTAGTTCCCGGGCTACCGGCCGCCGCGTTGCGGGGTGCCAGCCGGGGTGATCGCCCCTGGGCCCGAAGGCCTTCTCGCGATAGACCTCCGAGCAGGAGCCGCTGAAGCAGGGCACCCCCTGACTGACGATGGCATGCAGGATGCGGTCTCGGTCCCATCCTGCCTTGAGGTGCTCAGGCTCGACGAAGAGATAGCACTTGTAGGCGGCGTGGTCGATATATGCAGGAATGTGCGGCACCCTGAGGCCGGGAAGCTCCTGGGCGGTGTTCCATATGCGCCGGGCATGGGCCTGGCGTGTGGCCTTCCATTCCGGCATTCGGCCAAGTTGAATGCGACCGATGGCGGCCTGCATCTCGGTGAGACGCCAGTTGGTGCCGATGCTTTCATGCAGCCAGCGAAACCCGGCTGGATGCTGGCGTTCGTAGACGGCTGACCAGCTCTTGCCATGATCCTTGTAGGCCCACATGCGCTGCCATAGTTCGCTGTTCTGGGTGGTGACCATGCCACCTTCACCGCCGGTGGTCATGATCTTGTCCTGGCAGAAGGACCATGCGGCGATATCTCCCAGGCTGCCCACGCGATTGCCGTGATAGCGGGCGCCATGGGCCTGGGCACAGTCTTCGATCAGGGCGAGGTGGTTGTCGTTTGCCAGTGCCCTGAGCTCATCCATCTCACAGGGCCAGCCCGCCAGATGCACGGCGATGATGGCCCGCGTTCTCGGCGTGATCAGGGGGGCGACCGTGGCGGCGGTAATGTTCTGGGAGTCGCGATCAATGTCGGCGAAGATGGGGCTGGCGCCGGCATTGACGATGCTCGAGGCCGAGGCCAGGAAGGTGCGGGAGGTGACGATCACCTCGTCGCCTGGGCCGATGTCGAGTGCCTTCAAGGCCAGGTCCAGCGCGTTGGTGCCGTTTGCGACGGCGATGGCATGCTGTACCCCCACGTAGCCGGCAAACTCCCTCTCGAATTGTCGACACTCCTGTCCGGTCCAATAGTTGACACGATTGGACATCAGCGCGCGTGTCACCGCGTCGGCTTCCTCCTGGGTATAGGAGGGCCAGGGGGGAAAGGGGCCGTCCAGCATGCTGTCATCTCCTGTCGGCGATCGCGATCGGCTGTGCCGCATCCTGAGCGTGACACGCTTCGCGATCCAATTTACAAAACTTACTATTGATACATAAGTTTACCGAATCCATCTCTCATTGAGTGTGATGATTTTTCTCATGCTCGGATTCTCCTCCGCCGAATCCAGTCAGTGATCTGACGTCGTTCGGCGCTTCGAGATCAGATGCCTCACCCTTTCAGGCGCTAACAGACCCCCCCTTACTCGTCCTGGCTGGACTGAGTGTGTCTGTTTCAAGTGACTAAATAATTCGTACGGCAGCGTTTCACGTAAAGTGTAACAATGAGTGACATTGATGGTCGAAATGTTACTTGGGCGGGAGCTGCCAATGAGCCTTCAGTTGATTCCGGCGAGTCGTACTCGTGGTGTTACCAAAAAGCGTGTTCGCGTCCGTGCCGGTTCATCATCGTGGAACACTAGAGTCCTGGCCCCCAGTGAACACAGCTTGTATGCCGATGAACTGCGGCGCTTGACCCATGAAGAGCAGGCGCGTCAGCAAGGGGAGCTGGTGCACGGTATCGATCTCGATGCCTATGTCACCAAGATTCTGGAGAAGGCCGATATCGCGGTGCTTATCGTCGATGGCCATTTGGCCGGCTTCTGCGCCTTCTATACCTATGATCCTGGCCGGCCGAGCGCTTTCATCACGCTCCTCTTGTTGGCATCCGAGGGGCGTCGCGGTGGCATGGCTCGGTCCCTGTTGGAGGCGACGGCAGCGTTGGCGGTGGCAAGGGGCTTCGACTGTTTAACCCTGCAAATTTCACACAGGGACTGGCCGGCGATTCGTTTCTACTTGCGTCAAGGCTTTCGTGAGTCGGGTCGATATGGTCGTGACCTGGAAATGTGTCTGGATCTTACAGGTGCTTTCTCTCTGGAGGCATGTCCAAGAAGATATTCGGCAAGCGGTGTGGGGCGGTGAAGAGGAAACTTGGTTCAAGGGTCGTCGGCTTCCGTATCAAGCCGGCGGTGAACCATGCACGCAGGCTGGGTAAGGAGTATGGATGCTCGCTATCGCCGCTGACGCGCCAGATGCTTGGTAATAACGCGCGGGTTCCGGTGAGTCTGAGTGGTATCGCCCGTCGGGCGAGCACTTTTACCGATACGGAGCGAGGATGATATGACGATGTGCGAGCATGCATTTCTGGACAAGATCGCACGAGAGGTCGGCGACAGCTTCTACCTCTTCGACGAAGCGGCCTTTCGGCGCAATTATCTCGGACTACGGGGTCGCCTACGGCAGCACTGGCCCGGCACCGATGTGGCCTATGCGCTCAAAGCGAACTATATGCCGGCCCTCGTGGCCTGCGTGGCGGATATGCAGGGTCAAGTGGAGGTGGTCTCTCGCTTTGAATATGACGTGGCGCGCCGCTTTCTGCTGGCCGAGCGAATCATCTACAACGGGCCGATCAAGCGTGAGGCTGATCTGCGGTTCGCCCTCGAGGCGGGTAGCCAGGTCAATCTGGACTCGTTCGCCGAGCTCGAGTCCCTTGCTCGGCTCGCCGGCGAGTTGCCACGGGTGAGAGTCGGGCTGCGCCTCAACTTCCCATCATCGCAGTTGATGAGCCGCTTCGGCTTCGATGTGGAAAACGGTGAACTCGACGAGGCCCTCACACATCTGGAGGCCCTGCCTGGGGTCGAGGTGGTGGCGCTGCACTGTCATGCGACATGTCGTGCGCTGGGGGTGGAGGATCCGGTGCGGCGTATCCGGCGGCTGTGCGAGGTGGCCAGTCGCCTGCTTCCGACCCACCCCATCGAGACGATCAATATCGGGGGAGGCTTGCTCGGTGAGATGCCGGCCAGTCTGCGTTCTCAGTTTTCCTTCCCGGTGCCCTCTCTGGAGGAGTATGCCGATGCCATCGGCGAGGCGTTCGTGCACCACCGGCCTTCGGCGGTAACACGATTGGTAGTCGAGCCGGGTGTCTCGTTGGTGGCCAATACCATGTGCCTGGCCGCCCGGGTGATGGAGGTGCGACAGCGTCGCGATGGCTGGCAGGCGCTGCTGGATACCAGCATCAACGCCGTGAATCCGACGCGTTCTAGCGTGGCTCCGCTACTTGAGGCCGTGAGCGCGAGCCGCGACGAGGCGAGCCAGCCGCAGTCTTTAAAGCTGGTGGGACACACCTGCATGGAGCATGACGTGATCTGTAAAGACTTCACGGCGGCTCTGCAGCCGGGGGACTTCGTGCTGGTCAAGAATCGCGGTGCCTACTCCCTGAACTATACCCCTCCCTTCATCGTGCCGGCCTGTGGGGTCGTCGATCTTGAGGGGCGCGTCCTCAAGCGTGCCGATGGGGAAGCGACCATTCTCGCCAGCTATATGCAGCAGCTTGATGTATCCCAGGCGTCTCAGCCGGCCTCAAATAACAAGGAAAATGCCGATCATGAACATACTTTTCACCTGTGCCGGTAGACGTAACTATCTGATCACCTATTTTCGTCATGCCTTGGGGGGTGCCGGTCAACTGGTAGCGGCCGACTGCTCCGACCAGGCCACGGCGCTGCGGGAGGCCGACGAGGCGGTTATCCTGCCGCGGGTCGATGCCCCGGACTATATCGACGAGCTGCTGGCACTGTGTGCGGAGAAGCAGATTGCTCTGCTGGTGCCCTTGAACGACCACGAGCTGCCGTTGCTGGCCCGTGAGCAGGCGCGCTTTTCCGCTATCGGTACCCGGGTGCTGGTCTCCTCTCTGGAGGTGGTCGAGCTCGCCGCCGACAAGCTGGCCACGGCAAGCTTCGCCGAACAGGTAGGACTGCTTGCCCCGAAGACCTATCACAGCCTTGAGGCCGCGCTGGTGGCCCTCGACTGCAACGAGATTCAGTTCCCCCTGATCATCAAGCCACGCTGGGGTAGCGCCTCGCTGGGGGTCGAATGGGTCGAGGATCGTGAAACGCTGGTGCTGGCCTGGCGCTGGAGCCAGCACCGTTTTCCGGCCCTGGGGCTGCGTCAGGACGCCGTTGACGGCAGTGGCCTGATCATTCAGTCCGCGCTGCCGGGGCAAGAGTATGGCCTCGATGTGGTCAACGATCTGTCGGGGCGCTATCGCGCGACCTTCGTCAAGCGCAAGCTGTCGATGCGGGCCGGGGAGACCGAACGCGCCACCACCGAGTCACACCCGGTGCTCGAGGCCGTGGGGGAGCGCCTGGGGCAGGCGCTGGGCCATATAGGCAATCTCGACTGCGATCTCTTTTACGATGGCCAGCGGGTCTATCTGCTGGAGCTCAATCCGCGCTTTGGCGGCGGCTATCCCTTCAGTGCCGAAGCGGGGGCTGATGTACCGGCGGCGCTGATCGCCTGGGCCCAGGGGCGGGAGCCCACCTCCCGCTGGTGTGAACTGTGTGCCGGGGTGAGCGTGGCAAAGTGCGACCGTCTGGTGCAGATGGCGCGAATCAATAGACAAGCTGAGGTGGTCTCCATGTCGGGTCCTGCGGAGGCGATGGAGATACCGGGCGTGTCTAGTGTCGGCCACTAGTATCAGCCGTTATCAGTCAGCCACCAAGGGAGCAAGGATGATGCGGGTCTGGACCGGTTTGGCTGTTTGGTCAGCGGGAGCGCTGGCGCTAACTTTCCCTGGCAGCTATCTGGCCTTCATCATTCTATTGAGCATGGCGATTCCGGTGTTCGGATGGTCATTAACCCGGTTATGGGATTATGCCCTGCCCATGGTGCTGCCGGTTGTCTGCGCCCTGTTCGCGTTCCTGTGGCTGTTGGGTAGTAGCTGGCACGGCGAGACGCTGCAGGCGTTCCAGCTGGTGTGGCCGACCATGCTGATGGCCCCCATGCTGATGGTGCTATTACGATTTCCCCCCGCCTCGGCGTGGTTTTGGGCCGGTGCATTGACCGGTGGGGTGGCGAGTGGTGTGTTCAGCCTGTGGCAGCGCGCTGTCTGGCATGAGGTGCGCTCCGAAGGGTCCGGGAGCCTGAACGCGATTCTCTATGGCAACTTCAGCCTGCTACTGGCGATGTTCTGCCTGGCCGGACTGGGGTGGGCCTGGGGCTATCGGCGCTCCTCACTCTGGGTAGTGGCGTTGCTGGTGGGAGCCGGTGGGGGCCTGCTGGGGTCGATCCTCTCGGGTACCCGAGGCGGCTGGGTGACGCTGCCGGTTCTGTTGGGAGTGTTGTGGTGGGTCTATGGCCGGGGCTTCAGCAGCTTCCAGGTGCTGACCTTGGCGTCGGGGGGGATATTGGCGCTTGCGTTAGTGGTCATGCTGCCCCAGACCGGTGTGCAGCAGCGAATCACCGGTGGCCTCGAGCATGCGACACGCTACCTGCAGGGCGAGCGGAGCGTGGAAACTGGTGCGCGGCTCGAGATATGGCGCGGTGCGATCATGTTGATTGCCGAACGGCCCGTGTATGGCTGGGGCTCGCGGGAGTCGCGACTGGAACTGGAGCGCCTGGGAGCCGACGGGCAGCTTGATCCGAGGGTGGCGGGTTACGTTCATTCGCACAGTGACCTTCTGGATGCCTGGGTGCGCCGTGGGTTGCTGGGGGTTCTGGCACTGTTGATGCTCTATATCGTACCGGTGGTGCTGTTCTGGTCAGGACTCGGTGATAGCAGTCCCAGGCGCCGCGCCCTGGCCACCTGCGCCGTGCTGTTGGTGGTGGGCAGCTTCGGCTTCGGTCTGAGCTATAGCTTCATGTTCTATCCCGTGGGGGTAACCCTCTACACGGGCTGGCTGTGCGTGCTATGGGGGCTCTACTGTAGCTCATCCCGAGAACCCTCCTGACTCCATGAGCTTCCAGCCTTTGCCGGTGAGGCCAATTCTTGGGCCTGGTGGGGTGCGAGACGACAGCAAGCCCCGTCACGTTCTCAGTGAACAACACGAGCAGCCGCCATGTAGCCCCCAAAACTTAGTACTTTAAGCATTATTGAATGAGAAAAATGGTGCAGGAAAGGTGTCGGTGCGGAGTGTAATATTATGTATGTGAAGAGTAATAACGTGCATCGGGTTGGCGTGAAAGATTAGACGACCACTTCTTTGCATGAGTATGGGAACGCCTTGGCTGTTGGCGCGTGATATTAATTTGGGTACTTCTGTAGCTGGGGTATTGAAAATGTATACCGGAATGGCGATGACAGAGTATGAGCACCAGATGAATGAAGCAGGATGGGTCATCTTCGAGAAGGCAGTGGACGATGATTTGGTCGCTGAAATGAAGGCTGACGTATTCAAGTGGATTGATATCTGTGAAAGCTACCAGGTCAAGCGTGGGTTGAATGATGCCGGTGATGGTACGGCGCATCAGACGGTCGGGGGCAATGATAGTCTCGACAGGTTCTATCACCTGCACCTCTTCCACGATTACATAGCACGCTACTTCGATGAAAAGCCCTACACCTTGTGCTGCAGTACTCCTACGGCAGGCTATGCACGCAAGCGCAATTACCTGCACAGCGTGCATCGTGACATCGGCACTTACATTCCTGGTTACAAGGCGCGCCTTAACATGATCGTGATGCTCGATGACTTTACCGTCGAGAATGGTGCTACCCAGATCCTGCCTGGTTCTCATCTCACGGAAAAGAAACCCACCGATGAGGAGTTCGAGGCCAATCTTGTGCCGGTCATCGGTCCTGCCGGTTCCGTGGTGTTCTTCAACTCCTATCTTTGGCACCGCGGTGGACAGAACAGGACTGAAGATACTCGTGTCGCCCTAACCAGCGGCTTCACCCGACCCTTCATTAAGCCGCAGATGGATTACGCACGCATGCTGGGAGAGGAGTATGGACGGAACCTATCGGCGCTGACTCGGCAGTTACTGGGCTACAACAGCCGGGTTCCGGTGAATCTAGACGAGTGGTATCAGCCCGATGTTGAACGCTTCTATCAGAAGGGCCAGGGTTGATGCCGGGCGCCTTGGCTGAGGCTCAAGCGCTTTAGAAATCACGAAATCTCCGGGTTGGTGTGACATGACGAAGAGCAAGAACATGGTGGTGCTGGCGTCTTCAGGCGGCAGTGTGCTTGATCAGGCACTCAAGGTGGAGGCCTGCAGGCAGCACATTGCCCTCGTGGTGTGCGACCGCGAGTGCGGTGCCGTAGAGGTCGCCCGACAACATGGGGTTGCCGTTGAGGTCTTGCCATGTCGCACCGGCAGGGAGTTCTCGGATGCCCTCTATGATTATTTCCTGGACCAGCCCGAGGTGGATCTCTTTATCTCTTCATATTCCAGGCTGCTCTCTGGACTGTTTCTGCAGAAATACCGAGGGCGCATCATCAATTTTCATCCCGCTATCCTGCCTGCCTGCCCCGGCCTGGATGGATTCGGCGATACGCTGAAAGCCAGCTGCAAGTTCATTGGGGCAACCGCCCACTTCGTGGATGAAGGTATGGATACCGGTAGCCCGATTCTCCAGGCGGCCAGGCCTCATGATCCTGAGCTTAGCGACGAGGAGAACCGCCAGAGGGTTTTCCAGCAGATGTGCCGAATGTTCGTTCAGGTCGTCGTCTGGTTTGCTGAGGGGCGCGTTGATCAGCTAGGTCGCGTTGCCGGGGCTCGTTACGAGCTGTCGGAGTTTTCTCCTAACCTCGACGAATGGGTGAAGCTGTCATGATAAAACGCACCTTCGATATTGCAATGGCCGCCATCTTGCTTCTGTTACTGAGCCCTATCATGCTCGTTGTAGCCTTGCTAATACGATTCGATATGGGCGGGGAGGTCTTTTTCCGTCAGTGGCGTCCAGGAAAGGACGAGATTCCCTTTCAGGTGATCAAGTTCAAAACCATGCGTGATGCAGTAGACGATCAGGGGCGCCCTCTGCCTGACGAAGAGCGTGTGACTCGTCTCGGACTTTGTATCCGTCGTGCAAGCCTCGATGAGCTTCCCCAGCTGTTCAATATCCTCAAAGGCGATATGTCTTTCGTGGGGCCACGCCCATTGCTGATGGAATATCTTCCTTACATCATAAACGACGAGCGGCGCCGCCACGAGGTTCGCCCCGGAGTGACCGGGCTGGCTCAGGTCAACGGACGACAGGATGTCAGCTGGGAGAAAAAGCTGAGACTGGATGTGGAATACGTTGAACAACAAACGTTTTGGCTAGATCTCAGAATTCTATGCGCCACCTTAGTGGTCGTTTTCAAGCGTGAGGGTATTCTCTACGCCGCTCCCCAGGGGAGGTTGGATGATTACCGTAAACGCCTGGGGCTTCGGCATGTGGCCTGACTACTCATTTCTCTCCTCCCCGCACGCACCTTCTATCCAAGATCTTCGAACAAATACCTGTAGCAGGGCGGCGAGCTGGGCTCCCTGTCCGCCGCATCCTCCTCCTGCAGGGCGAAGAGCAACCACTCCTTCAGTATCGGCAGCGGCGAGGCATCGAGATCACGTTCGGCGGTCAGCAGGGTGAGGGCCCCACGATAACGGACCTGGCGCATCAGCGGCAGCAGCCGTTCGGGGTGGTCGCGTAGCTCGCCGCGATAACGGACGGCGAACACGGTCGGGCTGACCTCTCCCTGCTGATACTGGCGCCTGAGCACCGGGCTCGGCGAGGCGTCACGGTACCAGTCGTCAAGCGCCAGTGCTTCCCGGGAACGCCCCCGGGGCCACAATCGATCCACCAGCACGCGGGCGCCGTCACCAGGCTCGGCGGGCTGGGCGATGCCCTTGATCTCGATGTGATAGCTCATTCGCTCTTCCTCCCTCCTCGTTACTCGCCAAAGCGCTCCAGGGCTTCGCGGCTGTGCGACTGCCAGCGCCCGGGGAGTGCCGCGGCGCGCGCCAGAGCCTCGAGGGCCGGCTCCCTGCGTCCGGCTGACTCCAGGGCGAGCCCCAGGTTAAGCCACGCCGGGGCATGCGATTCGTCCACCGCCGCGGCAGCGGTGAAGGCGTCGATGGCCCCCTCGAGATCGCCATCGGCATGGCGGGCATTGCCCAGACCGAAGTGGACCGTGGCGTTTGCCGGATAGCGCTTGGCGAGTGCCTCCCAGGCGGGGAGCGCCGCCTGACTGCCGTGCACCGCCTCGAAATCACCGATCGCCTGGAGGGCTGCCTCGGTGCCGATGGTGGTCGGCATCTCCCCGGGGGGAAGTGCCACGAAGGCCCAGCGATCGCTGCGTGCCCAGGTGGCATCGAAGCGCTTGAAGGACTCCTTTCGCCTGGCCTCCATGCCGCTGTGCAGGATCATCGTCTCCTCCTGCAAATCGTAGCCGATGGCCACGGCGTAGTGCCACAATGGCCAGGCGGGCAGGGAGAGATTCTGCATCACCACCACCGGATGACCGGCATCGAGTTCACGGAGCAGGGTCTCGAAGCGACCTTCAATGACGAAGGGGATTCGCCCCTGGCGGCGCACCGTGGCCAGCATCTCCGGCTGCACGCTACCCTCGCGGCCGGGGGTAAAGACCTGGGGTATCAGAGTGTCGACGTCGGTCGCCACACCGTCATGCTGCAGCACCATGGTCAGTGAGGCGGGCCCACACTGATAGTCGCGCTGGCCATGGAAGGGCACATCGTCGATCAGCACACGCGGGGCCACCTTGCTGCGGGTGGCGCTATCGAGCCGGGGCGTGGTCGCACAGCCGGCGAGCAATAAAAGCAGCAGCACCAACGCAAGAACGCCCGCGTGGCGGGCGTTCCTGTCGCGGGTCGGCTGCCGTTGAGGGCAGTCGATCATGCTGGCACCTATCAACGCGTGAAGGGGTAGACGTTGGTCAGGCCGAGGATATCGGTGACCAGCAGGATCACGAAGACGGCGAACAGGGCACCGACCACGCTGGCGCCGGCAGGCATCTGATCGAGGCGCTCGGCCATCTGGGCGGCCTCTGCATCGGAGAGCGCGGCGACACGGGCCTCGACCTCGGCGGGGTCCACGCCCTGGGCGACCAGCTGCTCGCGCACGTCATCACGGGCCAGCACGGCATGGATCCGTTCGCGATCCGACTGGCTACGCTCGGCGGCGAGAGCCTCCTGGGTGGTGATCATGCCACCGGCGGGAGCGGGTGCGGCCACGACCGGCAGGCTGCCCAGCATCAGGGCGAGGATCAGCAGCGGGCTGAGGTAGCGGTAAAGCTTCTTCATCATGTCGGTGTTCCTTTTCTTCGTATGGGGCTCTGTGTGGATTTCCGGCTCCTGGGGTGGTCCACGCGTCGCGTCCTGGCGACTGGGTGGCGTCACGATGATACTCGCCCAGTATAGAATGAAATGGTGTGAAATTTCATACCCTTGCTGCTTAAGGTAAGGGTTATCGTAGGTAGCTCGGTAGCTCGGTAGCTCGGTAGCTCGGGGCTGATCTGGCGACAAGCCTGCGAGGAGGCGCTGTAAATACCTCCCTGTACGCTACCTCGGCCGTCCCTGGTCCTCGGACCTCCTCTTCGACTTGTCCCCAGCGCCCCTTGGTTTCAGTAACTGCAATAGACCTGTGTTTAAGAGTCAATTGATACGGTAGGAGGAGGGCAGCTCGGCGAGCAGGCCGCGGCCGCCTGCCAGGGTAAGCGCCAGGTCATGAAGGCCATCCTGGAGGGGCAGGGTGGCGGCACCCTTGATGGAGAGGTCCAGCCGCTGGGCAAACAGCAACAGCTTGTGCAGGCGCTTGACCGGCAGGCGGGAGAGGGCCTGCTGATAGGCGGGGCGGCGCTTCTCGAAGATGGCCGGTTTCTGCGCCTTGCAGGCGTGGTCGAAGCTCTGGCCCTGGTCGAGGTGCTGATGAAGTGAGAGCAGGGTGCGCAACTCCCGGGTCAGGGCCCACAGCACGATGGGGGCCTCCACCCCTTCGCCGGCGAGGCCGGCCATGATGCGGGCGACCCGCGAGCGTTCGCCCTTGAGGCAGGCATCCACCAGGGTGAAGACATCGAAGCGCGCGCTGTCCTCCACACCGCCGGCGACCTCGCGGGGGGAGACCCGGGCGCCGGCGGGCAACAGCAGGGCGAGCTTCTGCAGCTCCTGGTCGGCGGCGAGCAGATTGCCCTCGGTGCGTTCGCCCAGCAGGCGAGCGGCGTCGAGATCGAGATTGAGGCCATGGCGAGAGGCGCGATCGCGCAGCCAGAAGCCCAGCCGCGAGACATCCACCGGCCATACGGGTACGAACAGTCCCGCCTTGTCGAGCGCCTGGAACCAGGCACTCTTCTGCTGACGGAAGTCGAGCTTGCCCATGGCCAGCAGCAGCACGTTGTCGCTGGCCTTCATCTCCTCGGCATAGGCTCTCAGCGCCTTGGTGCCCTCCTGACCGAGGTTGCTGCCGGAGAGGCGAAGTTCGATCAGCTTGGCACTGGCAAACAGCGACATGCTGGCCGAGGCTTCGTGGAGGCGTCCCCAGGCGAAGTTGCCCTCGACATGCAGGATCTCACGCTCCTCGATGCCCCGTGAACGCGCGGCGGCGCGCACGGCGTCGCAGGCTTCCATATGCTGCAGGGGCTCTTCGCCGGCGACGATCACCACCGGCGGCAGCTTCTTCGCCAGGGCGTCGGCCAGCTTGTCGGGGAAGACTTTCAAAGAGTGTATCCTTTACCAACGGGGCTGATCCGGGGACAGGCCTGCGAGGAGGCGCTTTAAATACCTCCCTGTACGCTACCTCGGCCGTCCTTGGTCCTCGGACCTCTTCTCCGACCTGTCCCCGGCGCCCCTTTTTCGGTATCTCAAGCTTTGAAATTTATAGTGAACGCAGTCGCTCGATCAGTTGGAGGACGGCCTCCTCGAGCAGTTCCTCGCGCACGGTGTCGCGACGCTCCTCGCGGCCCAGCAGGTCACCGTCATCCACGCTGTAGCGGCGGCTGACCTCGAGGCGCTGTTGGTCGAGCAGATAGGCCCCGTCGGCGCGCTGCACCGAGAAGGGGGCGACGAGCCGCATCTCCTCGTCCCGCGGCCCCGACTCCAGCACGCTGACGCGGCGCTGGCGAATATCGGGCCTGCCCAGGTTGAGAATCCGGTCGGCGCCGTCGTGTACCCGGGTACCGGCGGCGACCAGGCGCTGCTCGACCCGCCTGGCCAGGTCGCTGTCGGACCCCGCCAGGGCGAGCTCGCTCATCGGTGCCGATGGACTGTTCAGGCCGCGCAGCTGAAAGCCGCAGCCGGCGAGAGCCAGGCCGGCACCGCCGACCAGACCCAGGGTTAGGAAAGTGCGTCGCTGCATGGCTTAGCCCACCACGATATTGACCAGCTTGCCCGGCACCACGATCACCTTGCGGACCGTCTTGCCCTCGGTGTGGCGCTGGACGTTGTCGGAGTCGAAGGCCGCGGCCTCGGCGGTGGCCTTGTCGGCATCGGCGGGCACCTCGATGCGCGCCCGCAGCTTGCCGTTGACCTGCACGACCAGCTCAATGGTGTCGCGAGCCAGGGCGCTCTCGTCAAGCGCCGGCCAGCGGGCATCGATCACCGGCTCGGCATGGCCCAGCGCCGACCACAGCGCATGGCAGGCGTGGGGGGTGATGGGCGCGAGCAGCAGCACGCAGGCCTCCACGGCCTCGCGCGCCACGGCCAGACCTTGGGGCGAAGGCGAGTCGCCCTGCTTCTGGAACTGGCCGATGGCGTTGGTCAGCTCCATCACCGCGGCGATGGCGGTGTTGAAGGTGGTGCGTCGGCCGATATCGTCACCCGCCTTCTTGATGGTCTCGTGGGTCTTGCGACGCAGCTCGCGCTGGGCGTCATCCAGATTGGCGACGTCCAGCGTGCCGGGCTGGCCTGCCTCGAGGTGCTCGCCGACCAGGCGCCAGAGGCGCTTGAGGAAGCGATGGGCCCCCTCGACGCCGGCATCGGACCACTCCAGGGACTGCTCCGGCGGGGCGGCGAACATCATGAACAGACGCACGGTGTCGGCGCCGAAGCGGTCGATCATCGACTGAGGGTCGACGCCATTGTTCTTCGACTTGGACATCTTCTCGATGCCGCCCATCTCCACCGGCAGGCCGTCCTCGAGCAGCACCGCGCTGACCGGGCGACCCTTGTCGTCGCGCTTGACCTCGACGTCGGCGGGGTTGAACCACTGCTTGCTGCCGTTCGCTTGTGGACGGTAGTAGGTCTCGGCGATCACCATGCCTTGGGTCAGCAGGCGCTGGAAGGGCTCGTCGACGTTGACCATGCCCAGGTCGCGCATCAGCTTGGTGAAGAAGCGCGCGTAGAGCAGGTGCAGGATGGCGTGCTCGATGCCGCCGATATAGAGGTCCACCGGCAGCCAGTAGTCGGCGCGCTCGTCGAGCATCGCCTCCTGGTTGTCGGCGCAGCAGAAGCGCGCGAAGTACCAGGAGGACTCCATGAAGGTGTCGAAGGTGTCGGTCTCGCGTACCCAGCCGTCGCCCAGGTCGGAGAACTCCGGCATGCGCTTGAGCGGCGAGCCGGTGGCGTCCACGGTGACTTCCATGGGCAGGGCCACCGGCAGCTCCTCATCGGAGAGCGGCTCGGTCTGACCCTCGGGACCATACTTGACCGGGATGGGCGCGCCCCAGTAACGCTGGCGCGCCACGCCCCAGTCGCGCAGGCGGTAGTGGGTCTTGACCTCGCCGCGGCCGAGCTCGGCAAGCTTGGCGGCGATGGCGTCGAAGGCCGCCTCGAAGTCGAGACCGTCGAATTCGCCGGAGTTGATCAGGATGCCGTGCTCGTCATGGGCGCCTTCGGAGAGATCCGGCACCTGGCCGTTCTCGTCGGCGATCACCGGCTCGATGGCGATCTCATACTTGGTGGCGAACTCCCAGTCGCGCTGGTCATGGGCGGGTACCGCCATCACCGCGCCGGTACCGAACTCCATCAGCACGAAGTTGGCCACATAGACCGGCACCTCACGGCCGCTAAGAGGGTGCACCGCCAGATGGCCGGTGGGCATGCCCTTCTTCTCGCGGGTGGCAAGCTCCGCCTCGCTGGTGCCGCCCTGGGCACACTCCTCGCGGAACGCGGCCAGTTCGGGATTGTTCTCGGCGGCCTGGCGGGCCAGCGGGTGGTCGGCAGCCACCGCCACATAGGTCACCCCCAGCAGGGTGTCGGGGCGGGTGGTATAGACCGACAGCGGCTCGACGACTTCGCCCTCGGCGGTCTTGATATCAAACGCAAGCTCGACGCCGCGGGACTTGCCGATCCAGTTGCGCTGCATGGTCTTGACCTGCTCGGGCCACTCGATGCGGTCGAGGTCGGCCAGCAGCTCGTCGGCGTAGTCGGTGATGCGCAGGAACCACAGCGGGATCTCCTTGCGCTCGACCAGCGCGCCGGAGCGCCAGCCGCGGCCGTCGATCACCTGCTCGTTGGCGAGCACGGTCTGGTCCACGGGGTCCCAGTTGACCGTGGACATCTTCTTGTAGACCAGTCCCTTCTCCACCAGCTTAGCGAAGAACCACTGCTCCCAGCGATAGTAGTCCAGATCGCAGGTGGCGAACTCGCGGCTCCAGTCATAGGCGAAGCCCAGGGCCTTGAGCTGCTGGCGCATATAGTCGATGTTGGCGTAGGTCCATTCGGCCGGGGGGACCTGGTTCTGGATCGCGGCGTTCTCGGCCGGCATGCCGAAGGCGTCCCAGCCCATGGGCTGCAGCACGTTCTTGCCCTGCATGCGCTGGTAGCGCGAGACCACGTCGCCGATGGTGTAGTTGCGCACGTGCCCCATATGCAGCTTGCCGCTGGGGTAGGGGAACATCGACAGGCAGTAGAACTTCTCGCGGGTGGCATCCTCCACCGCCTTGAAGCACTGGTTCTTTTCCCAGAACTGCTGGGCGTCGCGTTCGATCTCTTGGGGCTTGTACTGTGCGTCCATCGCTGTCAACGGGTACCTTGGCTATCGGTTCGGCGCGCCGGGGGCGCACGCTCGAATGGCTTGTCCGGCGTCATGTTGCCTGTGCATGCTGGTGACAAGGCGTTGAACTGACGGCGGGAAGTCGTCTAAATGGTAGGGAGAGGATACCCCAGCACGGCCTTGCCCGGCTACGTTGGGGCTCGGCGTTTCCCTATTCGCATATCGAGGAGAGCACCATGAGTGATTCACACAAGGAGCACGAGGAACGCCACCTGCGCCAAGGCTATGAGCGCATGCTGGACCGTCTGCGCGAGGGGGCCCGGGAGCTGAACTGGGAGAACCTGCAGAAGGAGCTGGATGACGCCGTGGAGTTCGAGTCCGAGCTCGAGGAGTTCACCAAGGACGAGCTGTCGCTGCTTCGCGCCTGGGTGGAGCGCGATCTCAAGGATATGCGGCGCTACCTGAATGCCGGCGGCGAGGGCGTGGCGGCCTGGCTCGGCATCGATCTCTCGGCGCTGTCGCGCCAGGTGAGCGAGTCGCTGCTCTCGATCGCCGATCGCAGCGTGGTGGAGCGCGAACGCTTCGAGGAGGAGCTCGAGGCGGCGCGTGCCGACTACTGCGAAGGGGAGATGGCGGTACCCGGCCGGCTGGCCTGCGTGCACTGTGATGCCGAGGTGGATCTGCCCGAGCTGACCCGCATCGACCCTTGCCACCAGTGTGGCCATCGCTTCTTCCGGCGGGTGTCTCAGTAGGAACAAGGGGCGAGGAGCGAGGTGCGAGGGATTGGCCCCTCGACCCTCGCCCCTGTTACAGCCAGGCGTCCAACACCACCACTCCCGCGACGACCAGCGTGGAGAGCACGGCGGCATAGCCCAGGTTCTGGCGCATCATGCGCGTGCCGCTGATGCCGTAGCGGCCCTGCAGCGAGAGGTTGATGCCCGAGAGGGGCCCGACACTGGTGCCCACCGCCCAGGCGGCGAGGGCGATAAAGGCGAACAGCGTCTGGCGGTCGCCGCTCAGCTCGAGCATCGAGGCGAGTACCGAGACGCCGATGATGGGGTGTAGCCCGGCCACGGCGCTGGCGACGATGGCCAGGAAGCTGGCGATGGCCTGGGGGGCGGCGAAGTGCGCGAAGAGCTGCCAGTCGCTGCCGGTGGCGGCACTGATAAAGGCCGAGAGCCCCTGGGTGAGCAGCCCCGCACACAGGAAGAGCGAGATCTCGCCGCGCATCGCCGGCAGCCGCTCCAGCGCGTGGTTGCGCACCCGCGCCAGGGTCCAGCGCGGGCCGCGGGGCAGGTTGCTGGCCAGTGCCACTCCGGGGAGCAGGAAGGTGATGATGCTGACGATGGAGAGCCAGGGTGTGAGGCCGAAGTGGAACAGCATCACCAGGGCCGCCATGGTCACGGGCATCAGCAGGCTGCGCGGCGACAGCGAGTAGCCGGCCACCCTGTCCAGATCGAAGCGCCGGGAGAGATCGAGCAGCGACAGGGTGCCGGCGGCCAGTCCCAGGGGCACGCCAAACGCCAGGATGGTGGCATACTCCATCTGCGGTGCCAGGGTCATCACCACCCCCATGGAGGCGAAGAAGGGCGACCACAGCGCGGCGGCGGAGATGCCACGATTGAGGGCCAGCAGCTGGGGCATGCTCAGCTCGCCATGCCGGCGCAGGCGGTCGCCGACCATGAAGATCGTGGAGAGGTTGAGGATGGCGCCGAGCAGATGCACCCCGAGCCAGGTGCCGGCGGTGCCGCGTCGCCCGGTCACCGCGCTGCCGGGGGGCGGCGCATGCCCCTGGCGGGTGCCGATCAGGCCGATAAAGCTCACCCCGACCAGCATGGCCACCACGTAGGCGTTGCCATCCAGCATATGCGCCCAGACGATATCGGCGTCGTAGCGCTGCGCGGCGGCGAGCAGCAGCGCCACCCCCAGTCCGGCCAGGACGCTGGCCTGGCGCCGATTGCTGCGCTTCAGGTCTCGCCAGAGGAGTGCCACCGCCAGCCAGAAGGCGACGCTGACCGCCGGCAGCATCACGGGCAGTCCCGCCAGGCGCAGGATCTGCAATACCAGGCCGGTGAGGATCAGGCCGCCGGCGAGCCGATGACGAGGCGGTGTCGAGGATGGGGGCGAAGAGGAGGGGGGCTGAGACAAGGGCAGGGCTCCTGGCGGTTCGGCTAGCAGTCTAACGAATCCTGCGCTCCCGTGCCGCCTCCAGCGCCGCGAGCATTGCCTGCGCAGCATTGGATAGGGTGCGGTTGCGATGTACCAGATAGCCCAGCGGACGATGGATCGGCGAATGATCGACCACCAACTCGTGCAACTCACCGGCCACCAGCCGCTCCGGCAGCAGGCTCCAGCCCAGGCCGATGGCGGTCATCATCTTCAGTGTCTCTAGATAGTTGGTGGAAAGCGTGGGTGGCAGGCGCAGGCCGGCGGCTTCGAAGCGCGCCTCGATCAGGCCGCGGGTGAAGGTCAGCGGCCCGGGCAGCACGCAGTCGAAGTCGCACAGCTCCTCTAGGGCCAGGTGCCGGCGCCGGGCCAGCGGATGGTCATGGGCACAGACAAAGCAGAGACGGTCGGTCCACAGCGGCACGGCCTCGAGCTGGGCGTCCGGGTGAGGCGCCAGGGTGACCACGGCGATCTCAAGCGAGCCATCCAGCACGCCCTGATAGGCCTCTTCGGAGTCGAGGAAGTGCAGGTCGAGGCGCACGTCGGGATGGGCGCGGGTGTAGGACTTGAGCAGCGGCGGCAGGCGATGCAGGCCGATATGGTGGCTGGTGGCCAGGGTCAGGCTACCGCCCACGGCGCCGGCCAGGTTGCCAAGGGCACGGCGACTGTCGTTGACCATCACCAAGATCTCCCGGGCGCGGGGCAGCAGCACGCGTCCCGCCTCGGTCAGGGTGACGCGGCGACCGATGCGGTCGAACAGCCGGGCGTCGACCTGATTCTCGAGCACGGCGATGCGCTTGCTGACCGCCGGCTGGGTCAGATGCAGCTGCTCCGCCGCGCGAGAGAAACTGCCGCTATCGGCCACGGCGAGGAAGGCCTGCAGGCTCTGGGTATCCACGGCGCCTCCATTTCGGATTCCATGTAGGAATGCAATACATAAATAACATGAATTGATTTTATGGGCGAGGGGCGGGAGACTAGCCCTAAAGCGCCAAGACTGGAGCGCCGTGGGGTCAGGCCCCCTTGACCGGCTGGAGCGGCGCCGGGGCAGGCCGAAGCGGGGGTCCTATGCCATGGATGGCATCGGTAGCGTACAGGGAAGTATTCACAGCGCCCCCGCAGAGGCCTGTCGCCGGAGAAGCCGCTCCTGGAAAGTGTATCAAGGCGCTTCCAAGACCGACTGAAAAAGCACAGGGCTTCAGGCCCGGGAGAAACGATATGGCAGGCCAGACACTCTACGACAAGCTGTGGTCGCAGCATCTCGTCAAGGAGCGCGATGACGGCACCGCATTGATCTACATCGACCGTCAGCTCCTCCATGAGGTGACCTCGCCCCAGGCCTTCGAGGGGCTGCGCCTGGCGGGCCGCAAGCCGTGGCGCATCGATGCGAACCTGGCCACGCCCGACCACAACGTGCCGACCACCCTCAAGGAGCGCGCCGAAGGCAATGCCGGGATCAAGGATCCGGTATCGCTGATCCAGGTTCAGACCCTCGATGACAACTGCAGCGAGTTCGGCATCGAGGAGTTCAAGATCAACGACCCGCGCCAGGGCATCGTCCATGTGGTGGGGCCGGAGCAGGGCGCGACGCTGCCGGGCATGACCGTGGTCTGCGGTGATTCCCATACCGCCACCCACGGCGCCTTCGCCGCGCTGGCGCATGGCATCGGCACCTCGGAGGTGGAGCATGTGCTCGCCACCCAGTGCCTGCTGGCCCAGAAGATGAAGAACATGCAGGTGCGCGTCGAGGGCACGCTGGGTGCCGGCGTCACCGCCAAGGATGTGGTGCTGGGGATCATCGGCAAGATCGGTACCGCCGGCGGCACCGGCTACGCCATCGAGTTCGCCGGCAGTGCCATCGAGAGCCTCTCCATGGAAGGGCGCATGACCGTGTGCAACATGGCCATCGAGGCGGGTGCCCGGGTCGGCTTGATCGCCGTCGACGACAAGACCATCGACTACCTGCGCGACCGCCACTACGCCCCCCGAGGCGAGCAGTGGGAGGCCGCGGTGGCCGACTGGCGCGGGCTCGTTTCCGACGCGAATGCCGAGTTCGACAAGGTGGTGACCCTGGATGCCGCCGAGATCGAGCCTCAGGTGAGCTGGGGTACCAGCCCCGAGATGGTCACCGGCGTCTCCGGCGAGGTGCCTGACCCGGCCGCCCAGAGCGACGACAGCGTGCGTAATGGCTATACGCGTGCACTGGAGTACATGGGGCTCGAGCCGCGCCAGAAGATCACCGATATCCGCCTCGACAAGGTGTTTATCGGCTCCTGCACCAACTCGCGCATCGAGGATCTGCGTGAGGCGGCCAAGGTGGCCCGCGGCAAGAAGGTGGCCGACTCCATCACGCTGGCCATGGTGGTGCCGGGCTCCGGCCTGGTGAAGCGTCAGGCCGAGGCCGAGGGCCTCGACCAGATATTTATCGAGGCGGGCTTCGAGTGGCGCGAGCCGGGCTGCTCCATGTGCCTGGCCATGAACGCCGACAAGCTCGGCGCGGGCGAGCACTGTGCCTCCACCTCCAACCGCAACTTCGAGGGTCGTCAGGGCTACGGGGGGCGCACCCACCTGGTCAGCCCGGCGATGGCCGCCGCCGCCGCCATCGCGGGCCACTTCGTGGATGTGCGCGGCTTTGGCAACGATGGCGCCGCCAACGACGACGCCCAGGCGCAGGAGGCCTGAATCATGAACAAGTTTGAACGCACCACCGGCATCGTCGCGCCCCTCGATCGGGCCAACGTCGACACCGACCTGATCATTCCCAAGCAGTTTCTGAAGTCGATCAAGCGCACCGGTTTCGGCGTCAATCTGTTCGACGAGCTGCGCTACCTCGACGAGGGCTATCCCGGCCAGGACTGCTCCCAGCGCCCGCTGAATCCCGACTTCGTGCTCAACCAGCCGCGCTATCAGGGGGCCAGCGTGCTGCTGGCGCGCCGCAACTTCGGCTGTGGCAGCTCTCGCGAACACGCCCCCTGGGCGCTGGAGGACTTCGGCTTTCGGGTGGTGATCGCACCGAGCTTCGCCGATATCTTCTACAACAACGCCTTCAAGAACGGCCTGCTGCTGGTGACCCTGCCCGAGGAGACGGTGGAGCGCCTGTTCCAGGAGGTAGAGTCCAATGAAGGCTATGCCCTGGACGTGGATCTTGAGAACCAGCGCATCACCACGCCTTCGGGCGAGGCCATCGAGTTCGAGGTGGATGCCTTCCGCAAGCACTGCCTGCTCGAGGGGCTCGACGATATCGGCATCACCCTGAAGGATGAGGATGCCATTCGCGCCTTCGAGGCAAGGCATCGTGAAGCGCGTCCGTGGCTGTTCCGCGATAGCACGCAGGCCTGATACTTCTCGCACCTGTCGGCGGGAAGCGGGGCAGATCCGCGACGGCGCCCATGCCCTGGTGGCTCAGGCCTAATGACATAGACTGGCCGCCTTGCGGGGGAGGGGCGCCGGGGACAAGCCGAAGCGGAGGTCCTACGCCATGGATGGCGTCGGTAGCGTACAGGGAGGTATTCACAGCGCCTCCTCGCAGGCTTGTCGCCGGAAAAGCCCCGTTCCGGAGGTGGTTCATACAAGGAAGCAAAGATGACGCAGAAAATTCTGGTACTGTCGGGCGATGGCATCGGCCCCGAGATCACCGCCCAGACCAGCCGTATTCTGGCCGCCTGTCAGGCCCGCGGCCTCGATGTCGAGGTCGAGGAGGGGCTGCTGGGCGGCGCCGCCTATGATGCCCACGGCGAGCCGCTGCCCGCCGAGACCCTCGAGAAGGCCAGGGCCGCTCGCGGCATCCTGCTCGGTGCGGTCGGCGGTCCCAAATGGGACAAGATCGAGGATCTCGCCAAGCGCCCCGAGAAGGGGCTGCTCGGCGTGCGCAAGCAGCTGGGTCTGTTCGGCAACCTGCGCCCGGCGATCACCTATCCGCAGCTGGCTGAGGCCTCGAGCCTCAAGCGTGAGCTGGTCGCCGGTCTCGATATCATGATCGTGCGCGAGCTGACCGGTGGCATCTACTTCGGTCAGCCGCGGGGCATCGAGGAGCGTGACGGGCAGCGGGTCGGCTTCAACACCTACGTCTACAGCGAGGGCGAGATCGAGCGTATCGGCCGGGTCGCCTTCGAGATGGCGCAGAAGCGCAACAAGAAGCTCTGCTCCGTGGACAAGGCCAATGTGCTCGAGGTGACCATCCTGTGGCGTGAGGTAATGGAGCGGCTGGCGCCGGAGTATCCGGATGTCGAGCTCTCCCATATGTACGTCGACAATGCCGCCATGCAGCTGGTACGTGCCCCCAAGCAGTTCGATGTGGTGGTCACCGGCAACATGTTTGGCGATATCCTCTCCGACGCCGCCGCCATGCTGACCGGCTCCATCGGCATGCTGCCCTCGGCCTCGCTCAACGAGACCGGCCAGGGCATGTACGAGCCCTGCCACGGCAGCGCCCCGGACATCGCCGGCCAGAACGTGGCCAACCCCCTGGCGACCATCCTCTCGGTGGCCATGATGCTGCGCTACTCCCTGGACGCGCCGGCCCTGGCCGCTCGCATCGAAGAGGCCGTGGGCAAGGTGCTCGACGATGGCCTGAGAACCCCCGATATCGCCTCCGAGGGCACCCGTACCGTCTCCACCAGCGAGATGGGGGATGCGGTGCTGGCCGCCTTCGAGGCGCTCTGAGACGCCTCTAGCTGATGGCGTTGCGAAAGGCGCCGGAGCCTCGAGCTTATGATGACCGGGCCCGCCTGCGAGGTGGGCCCGCTTTCTGTATAATACGTAGCACATTCGATTTCTGGAGGACTTCACATGTTGAAAGTCGGTTTCGTTGGTTGGCGCGGCATGGTGGGCTCGGTACTCATGCAGCGCATGGTCGAGGATGGTGACTTCCAGGGCATCGAGCCGGTCTTCTTCACCACCTCCCAGGTCGGCCAGGCCGGTCCCGACGTAGGTGTGGAAGTGCCGCCGCTCAAGGATGCCTTCGACCTCGACGCGCTCAAGGCGCTGGATGTGGTCGTCACCTGTCAGGGCGGCGATTACACCAAGAAGGTCTATGCCGATCTTCGTCAGGGTGGCTGGAAGGGCTACTGGATCGATGCCGCCAGCACCCTGCGCATGGAGGACGAGGCCACCGTCGTGCTCGACCCGGTCAACCGTGGCGTCATCGACGCACAGCTGGCCAAGGGCGCCAAGACCTTCGTCGGCGGCAACTGCACCGTCAGCCTGATGCTGATGGGCCTCGGCGGGCTGTTCGAGGCCGACCTGATCGAGTGGATGACCTCCATGACCTATCAGGCGGCGTCCGGCTCCGGTGCCAAGCATATGCGTGAACTGCTCAACCAGATGGGCAGTCTGCGTGACAGCGTGTCCGGCGAGCTGGCCGACCCGGCCAGTGCCATCCTCGATATCGATCGCAAGGTCACCGCGGCCATGCGCTCCGGCGACTTCCCCACCGATAACTTCGGCGCGCCGCTGGCCGGCAGCCTGCTGCCGTGGATCGACAGCAAGCTCGACAACGGCCAGAGCCGCGAGGAGTGGAAGGGCTCCGTGGAGACCAACAAGATCCTCGGTCTCCAGGACAACCCCATTCCCATCGATGGGCTCTGCGTGCGTATCGGCGCGATGCGCTCCCACAGCCAGGCCTTCACCATCAAGCTGAAGAAGGATGTGCCCCTCGACGAGATCGAGGACCGTCTCGCCAGGCATAATGAGTGGGTCAAGGTGGTGCCCAACGAGAAGGAGGCGACCATTCGTGACCTGACACCGGCCGCCGCCACCGGCACCCTGAGCGTGCCGGTGGGGCGCCTGCGCAAGCTGGCCATGGGCGGTGAGTATCTTTCCGCCTTCAGCGTCGGGGACCAGCTGCTGTGGGGGGCCGCCGAGCCGCTCAAGCGGATGCTGATGATCCTCAAGCAGCAGTAACGCCTCGCGGTACCGCACTTGTGCGATGCGGGGAGTCTCGAGAGAGACTCCCCGCTTTTCTTGGTTCTTTGCCGGCGGCTTGTCAAGGCCCAAAGGTTGATGCGGCGGGACGCATAGGTATCAGGTTTGTGGTACACAGACAGTAATGGTATCTGGCATAACGGCTCTGCCTCGACTGATACGACGCATTCGATTCTGCCGTCGTTGGTAAGGGAAGCACATGAAACGCAAGCTGACACTCGCCATGCTGCTATCGCTCTCCGCCACCAGCCCCATGGCGCTGGCTCTTGGGCTGGGAGAGGTAGTCGTGCGTTCGACTCTCAATACGCCGTTGCGAGCCTCGGTGCCTCTGGTGGATGCCGCCGGCATCCAGCCAGGATTGCTCAATGTCTCCGTGGCCGGCGAGCGGGCCTATGATGCGGCAGGCCTGGCTCGTACCTCACTTGCCGCCAGTGTGGGGCTCAGCGTCGAGCGTCGTCAGGGACGGCTGTATGTCGACTTCACCACCGAGCGCCCGGTGCGTGAACCCTGGCTGGACCTGCTGCTGGAGCTGGAGTGGCCGTCGGGTCAGATGGTGCGTGAGGTGACGATGCTGCTCGACCCCCCCAACTACGCCGAGATGCCGGCACTGGTGACCGGCAGCTCGAGAAGCGTGGCGGCTTCCACGCCGACCCCGGGAGATCGCCGGCCGGAGTCCTCGACTCCATCTTCGGGGGTAGCCCGGTCGGCCGCTTCCACAAGCAGGGAACCTGCCTGGGTACGCAGCGGCGATACCCTCTGGGGGGTGGCGGGTCGTCTGAGGCCGGACAGCGGCATCAGCATGAAGCAGATGATGGTGGCGCTGGTGGCGGCGAACCCCGAGGCCTTCCCTTCAGGCAATATCAATGCCATGCGCGCGGGTGTCACCCTGTCGGTGCCCGGTCGCGCCGCGATCGTTTCACGCTCACCGGCGGAGGCGGAGCGTGTTGTCAGTGCCATGAATCAGGCCTGGGCCAATCGCGGCAGGGGAGCCCCGGCGCGGGTGCCTCTGGACGCCACCCGAGGCGTCGCCGAGCGTGCCGTCGCCGCCACCCAGGAGGCACCCCGTCAGACCGAGGTCTCCTCTGTGGAGGGGGGTGAGTCAGCGGCGAACGCTGATGTGTCTGCCACCGATGCGCCTGCCACTGACGTCGCCCAGGCTGAACCCACAGCAGCCGAAGAGAGCGCTTCGGTCGACGAGAGCGCCGAGCCTCGCCTGACCCTGCTCACCGACGCCCAGGTGGCGGCGGAGCAGGGCGCCAGCGAGACGGACGACACGGCGGTATCGACCGAGAACGGTGGCGACGGTGCGGCCGAAAACCCGGCACCGGCCCTGGCCGAGGCTGACGCCTCGTCGCCGTTCGATATCGACCCCGAGCTCTCCGAGGCGCTCCATGCCGAGGGGGGGCTTACCGAGGATCAACGCCTGGTGCGCCTGGAAGAGCGTTGGCGGCAGAGCCAGGCTCAGCTGGAAGCGGTACAGGCGGAGCGTAATGCGCTGGAAGATGAGCTCGGCGACATGCGTGACGAGCTGGCGACGTTGCGCGATCAGCTGGCCGCGTTGACGGCCGATGGAACGGGCGTTCAGGGGCCGGGCGCCGTAGGAGGCCTGGATGCTGCCTCCGTCAATGAACAGGAGATGCCCTGGTGGGGTGGTTTCTACCCGGGCGAGTGGGATCGCAACCTGGTGCTGGGTGGGGCCGGCCTGGCCGCTCTTCTGGCGCTGTGGCTAGTGCTGCGACGCCGGCGCGCCGGTGGAGAGGGGCGCTCTTCGGAAGCCGGCGTGATTCGTGTTGCCACCCCGGGTGCCGCCTCTCCAACCCAGGCGACCTCGCCGACGATAGCCGCGGCCAATGAAAGCACGATGAGCGCCAATCTTCTCCAGGCCGAGGCCGTCAACGAGGCCGATATCTATATTGCCTATGGTCGTTATGATCAGGCCCGTGAGCTGCTGGAGGACAATCTCGAGCGTGAGCCCGAGCGCGATGACCTGCGCTTCAAGCTGCTGGGGGTCTATCTGGAGCTCGGCAGTTATCAGGCGGCCGAGCGCCAGGCAGAAAAGCTGATGGTGGTCGGCACCCCCGCGATGGCCGAGGAGGCCGAGCGCCTGATGGCGCAATATGGCCTTGCCGCGGCATCGAGGGGCGAGGTGCCGGCTGGCGAGGATCGAGGGGAGCCCGCCGACTTCGGTGAGGCGGCGGCGTTGCCGCCGAGGCTCTTCGACCAGCCGCCCGGCGATGGGGCGGCGGAGACCGAGACACCGCCCCTGGCGACCGATAATGAATCGCCCCCACCGGTCAGCGAGTCCCTGCCCGATGAACGCCCGGAAAGCACTGGCAGTCCTAGGCCCGCAGGGGCAGGGATGGCGTCCCCGGTCGGGGAGGAGGCGCCTTCAGAGCCCGCGGCTGAGCCTGAGAAAGGCCCTGGCCCGGAATCCGAGCGTCAGTCAGGGGCCGAGCGAGCGCCCGGAGCCGGGAGAGGGCAGGAGACAGAGCCAGAGTCCGTATCGAAGCCTGTTGCCGCCGAGCCCGAGGAGTCATCGTCGTCGCTCGGTGTGACCAGCCGTCGCCTCGATAACGACCACGAGATGCTCGACTACCGTCCGCCGGCCCTCGACTCGCCAGCCCCCTCTCGCGAGGAGACCCCCATGCAGCCCAGCGTCGAGTTCACTACCGAGGGGCTTGGTGTAGCCGAAAAGGACGCGGGCTTCGAGAGGGGTGAGAACCTGGGCCGTGGTGATGTCGGGACGCCGGCCGATCGGGCATTTGCCGATAATTGGGAGGTGGAAGAGGTTTCCTTCCCGCCGCTTCAGACGGATAATAGTCAATTTTCCATCAGCGCCGCCCAGCGCCTGCTCGATACCGGTGAAGCGGGTCGGGCCCGTGAGCTGCTCGACGAGCTGAGTCGCAATGGCGACCCGGCGACCCGTGCAGATGCCCTGGCGCTGCTTAGACGACTGGATGCCTGATCACCGCATGACCCTCTTCCAACGCCTCGACGAACGTACCCCCATGACCGGACGCCTGGCCATGGGGGTCGAATATGACGGTAGCGCCTACTGTGGCTGGCAACGCCTCAAGCACGCTGCCTCGGTGCAGGCCTCGCTCGAGGATGCGCTGGGCAGGGTCGCAAGCCACCGGGTCAAGGTGCATGCCAGCGGGCGCACCGACTCGGGCGTCCATGCCACCCGTCAGATTATACACTTCGATGCGCCGGTGCCGCGCTCCCAGAAGGCTTGGGTGTTCGGCACCAATGCCAACCTGCCGCGAGACATCGCCGTGCGTTGGGTCACCGAAGTGCCCGATGAGTTTCATTCACGCTTCAAGGCCCTGGCGCGCCGCTATCGCTACGTGCTGCTCAATCAGCCGAGCCGCCCGGTGCTGGAGCGTGCCAACGTGACCTGGTGCCGCGACCCGCTGGATGCCGATGCCATGCATCGTGCCGCCCAGGCTCTGGTGGGCGAGCATGACTTCTCGAGCTTTCGTGCCGCCGGCTGTCAGTCCAAGACTCCCTGGCGGCATCTGCACTTTATCGAGGTACACCGCCACGGACCCCTGGTGGTGGTCGATGTCCAGGGCAACGCCTTCCTGCACCATATGATCCGCAATATCGTCGGTGCCCTGGTGACGGTGGGGCGTGGCGAACGAGGTGATGACTACCTGGCCGAGCTGATGGCGCTGAAGGATCGCAGCCTTGCCGATGTGACGGCGCCGGCCTGCGGCCTGCACTTCGTGGACTCGCTCTATGACGAGCAGTGGGGGCTGCCCAGGGAGCCGCTGGGGCCGAACCTGCTGGCCTTTCTTGGGGAGTGGAGCGGCGAACGTGCGCTTCCGGACTGCCCCATGGTGGCGTTTCGTCGCGGCCGCCCCCTGGCGCTCGAACAGGAGGCGACATGATGCATCGGACCCGGGTGAAGTTCTGCGGCATGACTCGCATCGAGGATGTGGAAGCCGCGGTGGCGGCGGGTGCCGATGCCCTCGGCTTCGTGCTCTGGCCAGGCAGCAGGCGTGCCATCGATGAGAGTCGTCTGGGCGAGCTCGCCGCTCGGGTGCCGGCCTTCGTCACCCGAGTGGGGCTGTTCGTCGATGCCGAGCCCGAGTGGGTCGCGCGCTGTGCCCCCCATCTCGACCTGCTGCAGTTCCATGGCAATGAAACGCCCGAGCGGTGTGCCGCCGCGCCGCTGCCCTGGATCAAGGCGCTGCGCATGCGCGAGGACCTCGATCTGGTCGCTGCCGCCGAGGCCTACGCCGGGGCGCGGGCGCTGCTGCTCGATGCCTATCGACCGGGTGTGCCGGGGGGAACCGGGGAGACCTTCGACTGGTCGCGGATCCCCTCAAGCCTGGCAAAACCTGTTATTCTCGCCGGAGGCTTGAGTGCCGCCAATGCCGCCGAGGCGATCGCGGCGGTCGCCCCCTTCGCGCTGGATGTTTCCGGCGGTATCGAGGCCGCTCCGGGCGTCAAGGAGGTGTCGCGCATGGCGGCCTTCATGGGCGCGGTCCTCGATGGCGACGGCCGATGCTGAGTGCCGCGAGCTCGATTTGCCGACAATCGATTTTCTGTAACCTCAAGCTTCTGTAATCCCAAGTTCCTATAACCCTAAGCCCCTATAAACCTAAGCCCAATGGCGACCTGTGAGGTGTCTTTCGTGAGCAAGTTCAGTGACCTGACCCGACTGCCGGATGCCCGTGGCCACTTTGGCCCCTATGGCGGCCGGTTCGTCTCGGAGACCCTGAGCTTCGCCCTGGATGAGCTGGAGAAGACCTACCTGAGTCTTCGTGATGATCCGGCGTTCCTGGCGGAATTCGACTACGACCTGGCCCACTATGTAGGCCGGCCCTCTCCGCTCTATCATGCCGAGCGGTGGTCGAAGCAGCTCGGTGGGGCACAGATCTGGCTCAAGCGTGAAGACCTCAACCACACCGGCGCCCACAAGGTGAACAACACCATCGGTCAGGCGCTGCTCGCCAAGAAGAGCGGCAAGCCGCGGGTCATCGCCGAGACCGGTGCCGGTCAGCACGGCGTGGCCACCGCGACCGTGGCGGCTCGTCTGGGGCTCGAGTGTGATGTCTACATGGGGGCCGAGGACGTGCAGCGTCAGAAGCTCAATGTCTATCGCATGCGCCTGCTGGGGGCCAATGTCATTCCGGTGGAGTCCGGCACGCGCACCCTCAAGGACGCCATGAACGAGGCGCTGCGGGACTGGGTCACCAACGTCGACAATACCTTCTATATCATCGGCACCGTGGCCGGCCCGCACCCCTATCCGATGCTGGTCCGCGACTTCAATGCCGTGGTCGGTCGCGAGGCGCGCCGCCAATCCTTCGAGGAGTTCGGCGCCCTGCCCGATGCCCTGATCGCCTGCGTGGGCGGTGGCTCCAATGCCATGGGGCTGTTCTATCCCTTCGTGGAGGATGATGGCGTCGTCATGTATGGCGTGGAGGCCGGTGGCGATGGTGTCGAGACGGGGCGCCACGCGGCACCGCTCTCTTCCGGGGCGCCACGCGGGGTGCTTCACGGCAATCGTACCTATCTGATGTCGGATGAGGGCGGGCAGGTCTCCGATACCCACTCCATCTCGGCGGGCCTCGACTATCCCGGGGTCGGTCCCGAGCATGCGCTGTGGAAGGATCTCGGGCGCGTCAACTACGTGGCCGCCAACGACAACGAGGTGCTCGAGGCGTTTCGCGAGCTGACCCGCATTGAGGGCATCATGTCGGCTCTGGAGTCGGCTCATGCCCTGGCCTATGCCAAGAAGCTCGCCCCCACCCTGCGCCCCGACCAGAATATCGTCGTCAACCTCTCGGGGCGCGGCGACAAGGACATCATGACGGTGGCAAACCTCGACGGGATCGAATTCTAGATGACGGGCCAGACCATGAATCGTATCGACCAACGCTTCGCCGAACTCAAGTCCCAGGGGCGCCGTGCGCTGATTCCCTTTATCACCGCCGGCGACCCCGGTCCCGAGCACACCCTGGGCTTCATGCATGCCCTGGTGGAGGCGGGGGCCGATATCATCGAGCTGGGGGTGCCGTTCTCCGACCCCATGGCCGACGGGCCGGTGATCCAGAAGGCCTGTGAGCGCGCGCTCAAGCGTGGCGTGCGTCTCTCTCACCTCTTCGAGATCGTGCAGGAGTTTCGCCAGAGCGACACCACGACCCCGGTCGTGTTGATGGGCTACCTGAATCCCATGGAGCGTATCGGTCTGGAAGCCTTCGCCGACCAGGCCGCCGCGGCTGGCATCGATGGCGTGCTGACGGTGGACATGCCGCCGGAGGAGGCCGAGGAGCTGGGGCCGCTGTTGAAATCTCGCGGCCTCGCCTCGATTTTCCTGGTCGCACCTACCACTTCCGAGGAGCGGGCCGCTACAATATGCGCCCATGGGGAGGGATATCTCTACTACGTCTCCCTCAAGGGCGTTACCGGGTCTGCCATCCTCAATGCCACGGATGTGGCCGACCATCTGGCGCCGCTGCGCCGCATGACCGATCTGCCGCTGTGCGTGGGCTTCGGTATCCGTGACGGCGCCTCCGCGGCCGAGGTGGGCAAGGTGGCCGACGGGGTCATCGTCGGTTCGGCACTGGTCAGCCGCATCGCCGCGAATGCCGACACCCCCAAGGCGATTCCCGCCGAGCTCAAGGCGGTACTCGGCGAGATGCGTCAGGCCCTGGACGCCCTGAGCGCCTAATTAAGTAGTGGCAACACGAATCGATTCACGCGCCCGGGGCCTTCCCGGGCGCCGACACGAACACGGACCCTTTCTGACATGAGCTGGCTAGACAAGATCGTGCCCTCCATTGGGCGTATCCAGCGCCAAGACCGCCGTGCAAGCGTGCCCGACGGGCTGTGGCGCAAGTGTCCCAAGTGCGAGTCGGTGCTTTACCTTCCCGAACTCGAGAAACAGCACAACGTCTGCCCCAAGTGTGATCATCACCTGCGGTTGACCGCCCGCAAGCGCCTCGACTGGTTCCTCGACAAGGAGGGACGAGAGGAGATCGCCGCGGAGGTCGAGCCCGTCGACCGCCTCAAGTTTCGTGACTCCAAGAAGTATCGGGACCGCCTGGCGGCGGCCCAGAAGGAGACCGGCGAGAAGGATGCCCTGATCGCCATGCGCGGTACCCTGGATGGCTTGCCGGTGGTAACCGTGGCCTTCGAGTTCTCCTTTATGGGGGGCTCCATGGGGGCGGTGGTCGGCGAGAAGTTTGTACGCGCCGCGACCCTGGCTCGAGAGGAGGAGATCCCGCTGATCTGTTTCTCCGCCTCCGGCGGCGCGCGCATGCAGGAGGCGCTGTTCTCGCTGATGCAGATGGCCAAGACATCGGCCGCGCTGGAGAAGCTCAAGGAAGCCGGGGTGCCCTATATCTCGGTGCTGACCGATCCGGTCTTCGGCGGGGTCTCGGCATCCCTGGCCATGCTCGGCGACCTCAACGTGGCCGAACCCAACGCCCTTATCGGCTTCGCCGGTCCGCGGGTCATCGAACAGACGGTACGCGAGAAGCTGCCGGAAGGCTTCCAGCGCAGCGAGTTCCTGCTCGAGCACGGCACCGTGGACATGATCGTTCACCGTCGTGATATCCGTCATCGCCTGGGCCGGGTGCTGCGCAAGCTGACCCATCAGCCCGCCATCGGAGAGCCCGAGCTGGCGGTCGGTCCGACTCCCGACCTGCTGGAAGAGGCCGGGCAGGGCGAGTCTCTCGCTGACGCCGAATCGGCGGTCGTCGACGCTCAGGCCGAGGTGCCGGAAACCGGTGCCGATGACGCTTCGTCAACGAGTGATGATGCACCCGCCGACGAGCGGCGCTGACACCCCATGAGCGAGGCGCTGCCCACCACTCTTGACGCCTGGCTGGCGCGTCTCGAGGCCGCCCACCCCGTGGGGATCGACCTTGGCCTCGAGCGCGTGGCCGAGGTCGCCAGACGCCTGCATCTGCTGGATGGCCCCCTGGCCAGGCGTGTGATCACCGTGGCCGGCACCAATGGCAAGGGCTCCACGGTGGCCATGCTGGAGGCCCTGGCACGCGCCCATGGCCTGACCACGGCGACCTACACCTCCCCTCATCTGGTTCGCTACAACGAGCGGCTGCGTCTCGATGGCGAGGAGGCGGATGACGCGACACTGACCGCGGGGTTCGAGGCGGTGGAACAGGCGCGTCAGGCGGGGGGGGCGATCAGCCTGACCTACTTCGAGGTGGGGACGCTGGGGGCCCTATGGGCCATCTCCCGTCGCCCCCCCGATCTTGCCATTCTCGAGGTGGGCCTCGGAGGACGGCTCGATGCGGTCAATATCATCGACCCCGATGTGGCGGTGGTGACCACCGTGGCTCAGGATCATGCCGCCTTTCTCGGTACCGATCTCGAGCAGATCGGCCGTGAAAAGGCCGGGATCATGCGTACCGGACGCCCCGCGGTGCTGGGCAGTCGCACACTGCCGGCCAGCGTGCGCGAGACCGCCGACCGGATCGGTGCCCCTATCCACGCGCTGGGTGAGTCGTTTGTCCGCGAGGGCGAGGGCGATGGGTGGTGCTGGAGGGGAGTGCCAGTCGGGTTGCCTGCGGGGTCAGACCCCGGGGGCTCGGGGTCTGACCCCGCCGCCTTCCTGAGTGATCTCCCGGATCCTGGCCTGCCCCTGGATAATGCCGCCACCGCGCTACAGGCCCTCGGCCTGGCCGATGTGCCTCTGGAGCCCGGTGCATGCCGTCAGGCACTGGCGAGCGTTCGGCTGCCCGGGCGCATGCAGTGGTGGGGCCGGTGGTGCCTGGATGTGGGCCATAACCCGCATGCCGCCACCTATCTGGCCAGGCGGCTCCAGGCTCGCCCCTGTGGTGGGCGTACCCTGGTGCTGCTGGCGATGCTGGGCGACAAGGATGCCGATGGAGTGATCGCCGCCCTGGCGCCGGTGGTGGATGGCTGGGTACCGGCGAGCCTCGAGGGGGATCGCGCCCGCAGTGCCTATGAACTGGCCGAACGGCTCGCCGCCCAGGGCGAATCCGTGCTGCATCGCGCCCTGTCTCCCGGCGAGGCCGTGGAGTGGCTGTCGACGCGGCTGGGTGACGAGGACCGTGTGCTGGTATGTGGCTCCTTCCTGACGGTAGGTGAGGTGTTGCAGCGGCTGGCGAGTCTCGAGCAATCGGTACAGACTGACACGGACCAGAGCTCCAGGGAGGTAGCCCCGTGAAGTATGGTATGCGTGAGCGCCTGAGTGGCGCGGTGATCCTGATCGCCCTGGCGGTAATCTTCGTGCCCATGCTGTTCGATGAGCCGGCGCCGCGTGACGGACGCCCAGAGCCGTCGATTAGCATCGAGGCACCCATCGAGGTCGAACGCCACGATGTGGCCGACCCCAAGCCGCCGGCCAGCCTGTCGGGCGGCGAGACCTCTATCGAGATTCCAGCTCCCACCCCCCGTCTCCTGCCCGACGACGGTACGCCTTCCTCCCGAATCGCCTCGACAGAGGCGTCGGGGCAGAACGAGGCGGCATCCAGCGAACAGGTCCCCAGCGGGCAGGCCTCTAACGAGCCGTCGTCCGCCGAGCAGAACTCCACTCAGGAGCCGGCCGATACCGCGCCTGCCGTCGACCCCATCGCCGAACTGGCGCGGGCGGCCGACCAGCGCATGGCCGAGCGCCCCTCGACCTCCAGCCAGTCGGGTAGCGAGTCGGTGGAGCCGGCCGTGGCGCAGGGCGAGTGGGCCGTTCAGGTCGGCAGCTTCGGCAAGTCATCCAACGTCGAGAGGCTGCTGGCCCAGCTGCGTGACGAGGGCTTCAATGCCTACAGCCGCCCACGGGGCAACGATCTCACGACCGTCTATGTGGGTCCCTTTGCCACCTCGGAAGCCGGTGAGCGAGCGGTCGCCGAGGTCAAGTCGCGGGTCAACCTACAGGGCCTGCTGGTCCGGGTGAAGGAGTGACATGACCCTGACCTGGCTCGACTGGATCTTTATCGCGCTGCTCGCGGTGACCGGCATTACCGGCCTGCTGCGTGGCCTGGTGCGTGAAGCGCTGGGCCTGGGGGCCTGGGTCGTGGCGCTGCTGGCGGCACGGATGTTCGCACAGCCGGTGGCCGATCTGCTGGCGGGTGTCATCGACAGTCCCGATGGCCGCCTGGTGCTGGCCTTCGTGCTGGTCATCCTCGGTGTCGTCCTGGCCTGCGGCATCATCATTCGTTTGGTGCAGGCCGCCGTGGAGTGGGTCGGCATGGGTCTGGTCAACCGTCTGCTGGGGGCGGCCTTCGGGGTGGCCAAGGGGGCCGCTATCCTGGTGCTGGTGACCATCGTGATCGGCCTGACCCCACTGGCCAGGCTCGAGGCCTGGCAGGACGCGGTATTGCGCCCCCATCTCGAGCAGTTGCGCGACTGGGCGGTGAGCCACTTCGAGGCCTGGGATGGCCGCATCCCCGAGGCGCCGACATCGCTCGATGAGCTGTCCCTGCCGGGTGGTGACGCCACCACGCAGAGAGTCACGACGTCCCCCGAGAGTTAATTTTTCCGCGGCGCCCTCAGGGCCTTCCGCGGTTCTAAATAGCAGTTACCCATCCAGGACTATTGCAGTTACACAAAGCAAGGGGCGCTGGGGGTAAGCCGAAGAGGAGGTCCTACGCCATGGATGGCGTCGGTAGCGCCCAGGGAAGGGTTCACAGCGCCTCCTCGTCGGTCAGGCGCTCCGGGGCTTGCCACCAGACCAAGCCCCGAGCTACATGCGATAGCCTGGCTACCAGTCAAGGCAAGTTCCAGGAAAGCGAGGTAAGGTGGAATGTGCGGTATTGTGGGCCTGATGGCCAAGCAGGCGGTGAACCAGGGCATCTATGATGCCTTGACGGTGCTACAGCATCGCGGACAGGACGCCGCCGGCATGATGACCTGGCACGAGGGCCGCTTCCTGTTGCGCAAGAGCAATGGACTGGTACGCGATGTCTTCCATACCCGCCATATGACGCGTCTGAAGGGCAACCTCGGCATCGGTCATGTTCGCTACCCCACCGCAGGCTCCTCCAGCGAGGCGGAGTCCCAGCCGTTCTACGTGAACTCCCCCTACGGCATCGCGCTTGCCCATAACGGCAACCTGACCAACTCCGACCAGCTCAAGCAGGAGCTGTTCTCCTCCGATCTGCGCCATATCAATACCAGCTCCGACTCCGAGGTGCTGCTCAACGTCTTCGCTCATGAACTGGGCAAGCAGGGGCTGCACCTGGGGGCGGGCGATGTCTTCGACGCGGTGCGCCGCGTCCATCGGCGCTGTCGGGGTGGCTATGCGGCGGTATCGATCATCAATGGCGTGGGCCTGGTGGCCTTCCGCGATCCCCATGGTATCCGCCCGGTGGTGTTCGGTACTCGTGACGAGGGGGCCGGTCAGGAGGTGATGATCGCCTCCGAGTCGGTGGCACTGGACGTGGGGGGCTTCGAGCTGCAAAGGGACCTGGCCCCGGGCGAGGCGATCTTCGTCGACATGCAGGGCAAGATCTATACCCAGCAGTGCGCGGATGCTCCCCAGCTGACCTCCTGCATCTTCGAGCATGTCTATCTGGCGCGTCCCGACTCGATCCTCGACGGCGCCTATGTCTACGGTACCCGTATGCATATGGGCCGCAAGCTGGGGGATCGCATCCAGAGCGAGTGGCCGGAGCATGATATCGATGTGGTGATCCCGATTCCGGACACCTCGCGCACCTCGGCGCTGGAGCTCGCCCAGCACCTGGGGGTGACCTACCGCGAGGGCTTCATGAAGAACCGCTATATCGGGCGGACCTTCATCATGCCGGGCCAGACCCAGCGGCGTAAGTCGGTGCGACAGAAGCTCAATGCCATCGGCGTCGAGTTCAAGGACAAGAACGTGCTGCTGGTGGATGACTCCATCGTGCGGGGGACCACCTGCAAGCAGATCATCCAGATGGCGCGGGAGGCCGGCGCCCGCAAGGTCTACTTCGCCTCCGCGGCGCCGCCGGTGCGCTATCCCAATGTCTACGGCATCGATATGCCCTCGGCCGGTGAGCTGATCGCCCATGGACGCAGCGAGGCCGAAGTGGGAGAACTGATCGGCGCCGATCGCATCTTCTACCAGAATCTGGACGATCTGAAGGCCGCTTGCCGTGAGGCCAACCCGGCCCTGGATGCCTTCGACTGTTCGGTGTTCGATGGCAACTACGTGACCGGTGATATCGACGATGTCTACCTGGCCGCGCTCGAGGCCTCGCGCAACGATGATGCCAAGCAGCAGAGCGCGGGTGACCACGCCCTGGTCGGTACCCACAACCTCGACGATGACATCGACGACTGAGGCTGATCCGCATGCATGACGAACACGATAGCGCCTCACCCTGGGCGCTGGAGACCCTGGCGATCCGTACCGGCCACGACCGTACCGGCGAGCAGGAACACAGCGAGCCGATCTTCCCTACCTCGAGCTTCGTCTATGGCAGCGCCGCCGAGGCGGCGCGCAAGTTCGGAGGCGAGGAGCCCGGCAATATCTATTCGCGCTTCACCAACCCCACGGTGCGTACCTTCGAGCGCCGCCTGGCGGCACTGGAGGGGGGGGAGCGCTGCGTGGCGACCAGTTCCGGCATGGCGGCGATTCTCTCCACGGCCCTGGCGCTGCTCTCGGCCGGTGACGAGATCGTTGCCTCGCGCTCACTGTTTGGCTCGTCGGTGAGCCTGTTCGACAAGTATCTGGGCAAGCTGGGCATCACCACCCGCTATGTGGAGCTGTCGAACCTCGAGGCCTGGGAGGCGGCGATGACGCCCGCTACCCGGCTGCTGTTCGCCGAGACCCCTTCCAACCCGCTCTCCGAGGTGGTGGATATCGCCGCGCTGGCCGAGATCGCCCATCGTCACGGGGCCCTGCTGGCCATCGACAACTGCTTCCTGACTCCGGCGCTGCAGCGTCCCCTGACCCTGGGGGCCGATCTGGTGATCCACTCCGCCACCAAGTACCTGGACGGACAGGGCAGGGCGGTCGGTGGCGCCGTGGTGGGGCGCGATCGGGAACTGGAGGAGGTATTCGGAGTGGTGCGGACCTGTGGTCCCTGCCTGAGTCCGTTCAATGCCTGGATCTTCACCAAGGGGCTGGAGACACTGGAGCTGCGCATGCGGGCCCACTGCCAGAGCGCTCAGGTCCTGGCCGAGTGGCTGGCATCGCACCCGGCGGTGACCCGCGTCCATTACAGTGGCCTCGCCAGTCATGCCCAGCATGCCCTGGCCGCACGCCAGCAGCGGGGCTTCGGCGCCGTGCTTGGGTTCGAGGTCGCGGGGGGGCGCGAGGCCGCCTGGTCGGTGATCGATGCGACCCATCTGCTCTCCATCACCGGCAACCTGGGGGATGTAAAGAGCACCATCACCCATCCCGCCACCACCACTCATGCTCGCCTCAGCGACGCCCAGAAGTCGGCGGCGGGTATCGCCGAGGGGCTGATCCGTGTCGCGGTAGGGCTCGAGGCGGTCGAGGATATTCGTGGCGATCTGGCCCGTGGACTCGACGCCCTGATCTGATTCCGACCGTCGTTCTGACGCCCGTGCCGGGTTGGGCTATTGCAGTTAGCTTGGCAGATACGTAGCCGGGGCTGATCTGGCGACAAGCCCCGGAGCGCCGGACCGACGAGGAGGCGCTGTAAATACCTCCCTGTACGCTACCTCGGCCGTCTCTGGTCCTCGGACCTCCTCTTCGGCTTGTCCCCAGCGCCCCTTAGTTTCGGTAACTGCGATAGCCCTGCCGGGCGAGGAGACTCGGTACGGGCGCCGTTGGCTGTGCCGGTCTTGTAAACATCGTTTTTATCGAATGAAGTATTTGGCTTTATTCAACAGATTCGAAGGGTGGATTCGGGTAGCCTTTATCCATCGATTACAGGCTTATGGAAATCAGGTCGGGAGGCATCATGTGGCGTAATACCCATCAGGGCTGGGGAGTCGTCAGCATTCTGTTGCACTGGACCCTGGCGGTCGCCATCATCGGGTTGTTTGTTCTGGGCTGGTGGATGACCGGCCTGGGTTACTATGACCCCTGGTACAACCTGGGACCCTGGTGGCACCGTTCACTGGGCATGCTGGTGCTCTTCGCCACCCTGTTGCGCCTGGTTTGGCGTCTGGTGAATCCGACGCCTCTCGCTCAGGGGCGCCCCCAGGAGCGATTGGCCGCCCATCTCGGGCATGTCGGCCTCTATGTGCTGATGCTGGTGGTGCTGGTCAGTGGTTATCTGATCTCCACCGCCGATGGCAAGGGCATCGCCATATTCGACTGGTTCACGGTGCCGGCGCTGATCAGTGGTCTGCCCAACCAGGCCAGCGTGGCCGGTGAGGTGCACTGGTATGCCGCCCTGGCGCTGATGATCCTGTCCGCCGGTCACGCCGCCGCGGCCCTCAAGCACCACCTGGTCGACCGCAACGCGGTGCTTCGCCGGATGATCGACCCCCGGCTGGGGCGGCGCTGACCGATTTCGTTTCGTGAGAAGTATTCCTCAACGTGTCTTGTACCAACAGGAGTCAATGTCAATGTTCAAGAAGAGTGCCATTGTTGCCGCGCTGAGCGCTACCGCCCTGATGGGTGTCAGTCAGGCCCAGGCCGCCGACTACGCCATCGACAGCGAAGGGCAGCATGCCTTTATCCAGTTCAAGATCAGCCATCTTGGCTACTCCTATATCCTCGGCAGCTTCGAGGAGTTCGGCGGCAGCTTCCAGTACGACCCCGAGAATCTCGAGTCCGCGAGTGCTCAGCTCGAGGTGCAGGTCGCCAGCCTGAACAGCAATCACGCCGAGCGTGACAAGCATATCAAGAGCGATGATTTCCTGAATGTCGGTGAGTACCCCACCGCCACCTTCAGCTCCACCGGCTTCGAGCCGAGCGGTGAGGGTGAAGGGGTGCTGACTGGCGAGCTGACCCTGCATGGCGAGACACGAGAGATCGAGATGCCGGTCACCCTGCTGGGTGAGGGAGAGGATCCCTGGGGCGGCTACCGTGCCGGTTTCGAGGGCAGCACCACCCTGGAGCTTGCCGATTATGGCATCGATATGGGGGACTTCCCCGAGGTGATGCATGAGCTCGAGCTCTACGTCACCTTCGAGGGCGTGCGCCAGTGAGCCGCATTTTGCCGTCCTGCGTGAGACAGTTGCGTTAGCTAGCAGCGCGAGACATACCGCGTGGAAAGGAACCGCCCCCGGCCTCGGCCGGGGGCGGTTCTTGCGTCAAGGGGAAGCGAGTTCCCCTGCGGGACAGGCCGCTCGGCCTGCTCTCGGCTACTCCTTCTTCCAGCTACTATCCGCGCGGCGAATGCAGCACCGCCTCGGGGAAGTGACGCCGCAGGATGCGATTCTGGAACTCATCCACGAAGCGACTGTTGATGATGATGATGAAACGCTCGAAGGGGCGCGCCTCATCGAGCTGGCGGATGCCATCCACGCTGTGATAGATGCGGTCATCTCGCAGATGCAGCACTTCGCCAGGGGCCAGAGTGGTATGCGCGATCGGGTGTTGGCCGGCCTTGTCGAGATAGAGATGATTCTCGGCTCCGGTGACGTTCTCGCGGTTGACCACCATGATGCTCAGCGCCTTGCAGCCATCGGCGTGGATCCCCTGGCCCTGCAGGGGGTCAACCTGACCCTTGCCGCGTACGCCGGTGATCTGCATCAGGATGGGCTCGCCCGCCCCTAGGTTCCAGAGTCCCGCCCAGCCGCGGACAAAGGCCTTGACGTCCGGTCGTGAGAGGAACGCGTCGGTCAGCGGCGCATAGTAGCGCAGTTTGTCGGCCATGCTCTCGGCATCATTGAACGCGCCGCCCTGGGCCATGGGACATTCACCCAGGCTTGTCACGTCTCCGGATGCTGTCAGGGCCAGCCATGACATGCGCTTCCAGCGTTGGTTGACATAGGGGTCCCGTGGCAGGTCATCAACGAACCCCTGCCAGGCCGCCAGGTCGATCTGCTCGCTGATGTCGGCCTGGCACCAGTCCTGCTGGGCAAGCGACTCATGCACTGCACGGGACCAGTAGTCGGCCTGCGCGGGGTGAGGGTGTGTGCCGGTGATGTGGCTGGACTTGAGGATGTCATGTTTCATGTTGTCTCTCCTGAGATATTTGGCTCTATGGCCTGAAATGCCGGTCATGCTGCCGGCGGACGTGAATCGCCGCGGGTCGTGCGTACTCTCTCGAGTGGCGCGGCCACCGCGACGAGCGGGCAGTGTAAGTTTGTCCGTCTGCGGCCGGCGAAGCTGGCATTGGGCAGGAGGGTGGGGATGAGATATTCTCATTCTGAAATGAGAGGACCTCCCCGATACCGCCCTGACCGTCTGGTGTCAGGGGCAACGCGATAACGAGAGCCGGAATGAGTGGACTCCAATCACGCCTCAAGCAATGGTTGAGACGCCGGCGAGCAGCTCGTCACCACCGGGGCTCTCGCTTGGCAGACCAGGTCGCGGCCTCGGTGGATGAGGCCAGCCGGGTCCGTCGTCAGTACCTGGAGAGTGAGCAGCGCTTTCGTGCCCTGCTGGAGAGCCTTCCCAAGGTGGCGGTACAGGGTTATGACCGACATCGCCGAGTGATCTACTGGAATGAGGCCAGCACTCATCTGTATGGCTATACCGCCGAGGAAGTCTTCGGGCGAGCTCTGGAGGAGCTGATCATTCCCGACGACATGCGCGATGGCCTGATCGCGGCCCATCGCGCCTGGATCGAGGAGGGACAGGAGATTCCCGCCGAAGAGCTGGAGCTTCGTCACCGCAGTGGTGAGCTCGTGCCCGTCTTCTCGCACCATGTGATGCTCAACGAGCACACCGATGAGCCGTTGATGTTCTGTGTCGACGTGGACCTGTCGGAGCAGAAGCAGGCCCACCGTGAGCTGGACTTCGCCAGACGCTTCGATCGCCTGACTCAGCTGCCCAACCGCGAATACTTCGAGGAGCAGCTGTCCGCGGCGGTGAAGGACGCCCAGGCACAAGGCATGCTGTTGGTGCTGGTCTATCTCGATATTGACCGGTTCGTGGAGGTCAACGACACCCTGGGTTACCAGGAGGGCGACCGGCTGCTGCTGCAGCTGGCCACCCGGCTCGACCAGGGGCTACGTTGCACGGATCTCATGTCTCGCGCCTCCGGCGATGAGTTCCTGCTGGCATTCCCCGGTATTGCCGGCGAAGAGGATATCCCGCGGCTGGTGCTCAAGGTCCAGCAGGTGCTGCGCTCCCCCTTTGCGCTGGAGGAGGCATCGCGCAAGTTGACCGCCTGTCTGGGGGTGAGTGTCTTCCCCACCAATGGCGAGAGTGCCGCTGAACTGATCCGCAGCGCCGATGTGGCCAAGAACCGCGCCAAGCTGAAGGGGCGCGGAGAGGTGGTCTACTTCGACCAACGCCTTCACGACGAGCTGCTCTACCAGCACCGTCTCTCCGATCGGCTCGAGCGGGCCGTGGAGGCAGGCGAGCTGATGCTGCACTACCAGCCTCAGGTCTCGGCGGCGAGCGGTCGGCTCGAGAACCTCGAAGCGCTGCTGCGCTGGTACCCCGCCGATGGGCCGCCGGTATCACCAACCGAGTTCATCCCTCTGGCGGAGCGGTCCGGCTTGATTCACCGTATCGGTGACTGGGTCATGGAGGAGGCTTGTCGTCAACGCGCGGCATGGCGTAAGGCCGGCCTGGAGGTGGGGCGCATCGATATCAACTTCTCCGGCAGCCAGATGAACAGCCCGGATCTGTTCGCGCGGCTGGATGAGTGTCTCGAGCGCTTCGCCCTTGGCCCCCGGGACATAGGCCTGGAGTTGACGGAGAATGTGTTGATCGACGCCGATCAGCGCGTTCTCGAGGGGTTGCAGCGGCTCTACCATCGTGGCTTTCGTATCGCCATCGATGACTTCGGCACCGGCTACTCATCGCTCAGCTATCTCAAGCGTTTTCCGGTGACGGCACTGAAGATCGATCGTGCCTTCGTGCGTGACGCTCCGACCCAGCCCGAGGATCGTGCCATCATGGAGGCCACCGTTTTCATCGGCCATCGGCTGGGCCTCGAGGTGGTCGCCGAGGGGGTCGAGGATCTCGAGCAGCTGACCCTGATCCGCGAGATGCGCTGCGACCTGGTGCAGGGCTTCTATTTCTTCGCACCGATGGCGCCAGGGGAGATAGAGCGCCTGGTGATCGGCATGTCCGCCACTCCCTCGGGCCTTTCCAGCTGAGGGGCGAGCCATTCTGGCGTAGAATCCCGCCCCCCATCCCTCGATCCGGAGCCCGTGTGACTCGAACCGACTCTTCCCCATCTTCTGTCTCTTCTGGCTCTCCTAACGCGCTCGGCGTGACCCTGTGGCGCCAGACCTGGCCCATGGCCATCGGTGCGCTCTCGCTACTCGGCTTCCAGCTGGTCGACAGCGCCTTTATCGCGCGGCTGGGTACCGCGCCGCTGGCGGCTCAGTCCTTCACCTTCCCGCTCAGTTTCTTGATCATCGGTGTTCAGGTGGGCATGGGGATCGCGATCGCCGCACAGATCTCGCGCTCCCTCGGCGCCGGCGACGCCGCCCGTGCACGACGCCTGGGGAGCCTGGTGCTGGTGGTCGGTACGGTGGTCATCGGGCTGCTGGCGCTGGCCCTGTGGGCCCTTCAGGAGCCGATATTCCTGCGGCTGGGAGCCGATGCCTCGGCGCTCGAGCTGATTCGCGACTACTGGGCGCCTCAGTTGCTGGCCGCCTGGCTGGGCGCGGCCATCTATTTCGGCTATAGCCTGTTTCGGGCCCACGGCAATACGCGCCTGCCGGGCAGCATGATGGTGATGACCAGCCTGGTGAACCTGCTCCTCGACCCCTTGCTGATCTTTGGCATCGGCTCCTGGGAGGGGCTGGGGCTGCCGGGTGCCGCCTGGGCCACGGTGATCGCCTTCGGCACCGGCCTGCTGGTGCTGGGGTGGCAGGTTGGCCGCACGGACTGGCTGAGCCGGGAGGGTCTGCTCGAGGAGCTGCGTGTCTCGGCGAGACCCTTCGCCGGCATCGCCGGGCCGGCCATGGTCAGCCAGCTGATGCCGCCACTGGCGGCAATGCTGGCGATCGCCGTGGTGGCGAGCCAGGGGGAGGCTCAGGTGGCCGCCTGGGGCCTGGCCAGCCGCCTGGAGACCCTGTCGCTGATGGTGGTGCTGGCCATGACCATGTCGCTGCCGCCCTGGCTGGGGCGTTGCTATGGTGCCGGGGACTGGTGCCAGATACACCGTCTGATGCGCCTGGCGCTGCGGGTCATCGTCGTCTGGCAGCTGGCGCTTGGCCTGCTGATGGCCGCGGCCGCCCCCTGGGTGGCGCTGGCCCTGTCCGGCAACCCCGAGGTGCGCGATGACCTGGCGTTGCTGATCCGCTTCCTGCTGCCCAGCTATGCGGCCCTTGGCGTCTGCATGATCGTGGTCTCGGCGGGCAATGCCCTGGGCTGGCCGCTGCGTGCCATGCTGATGTCGGGGGCGCGGCTGTTCGTCTTCTATCTGCCCTGCCTGGCGCTGGGGGCCTGGCTGGGTGGGTTCCTCGGGCTTGCCGCCGGGGCCGCCATCGGCAATCTGATGGCTGGCTTCGCCGCCTGGTGCGTACTAAGGCGCGTCCTGGCCAGCCCCCGGCGTCGCCCACGGGTGGCGTAAGCCTTATGCGTGGTGTACTTCATACATGATGGGTTTCCTGGCCGCCATCCGAGAAGCCGGGCGGGGTGTTGGCGCTGACGATCACGCACTCCTCCTCGCCCAGGTTGCGGAAACGGTGGGGGAGACGGGACTCGAAATAGTAGCCGTCGCCCGCCCCGAGAACCCTGCTCTCGCCATTGACGGTGATCTCGATCTCGCCCGAGACGATAACGCCTCCCTCCTCACCTTCATGCTCCAGCATCTCCTCACCTGTATCGGCCCCCGGGGGGTAGCGCTCATGGATGATCGAGAGCTGTCGCTCGGGTCGGCGTGCTGCGACCAGGCGGAATGACAGGTGGCCGTCACCGATCTCGGTAAGCTCCTCGGCGCGGTAGAACATCTGGGTGGCACCAGGCTCGTCGCCGGCGAAGAAGGTACTGATCGATACCGGCAGGGCGTCTAGTATTTTCTTCAGTGAGCTGACCGAGGGGCTAACGCTGTTCTGCTCGATCAATGAGATGGTGCTGTTGGTCACGCCGGCACGCTTGGCCAGTTCACGTTGCGAGAGGCCGTTTGCCAGTCGTAGCTGGCGAAGGCGTCCGCCCACATCGAATCCGCTTTCCGCTTGCATGAGGCATCCTGTCAAGAAAACTGCACATATGATAGCGGTTAACGCCCTCGTCGATAAGGGTCGTCCGACGATGCTGACCCAGGCGCAGTGAGGTGATTTTGATGCCCGTCAAGACAATGACTTGCGCCACGCTTCGACATGGCGTCCGGGTCCGGGGTCAGGCATCATGGTGGATGGATGAGGAGGCCTTCGATGACCCCGTTACACGACCTTACCGGATTGATCCTGGCCGGTGGCCAGGGACGCCGCATGGGTGGCGTCGACAAGGGATTGGTGCCTTTCGCCGGTCGACCGCTGGTCGCCCATGTGCGCGATCGCCTGGCGGGCCGGGTGGCCGAGCTGCTGGTCAATGCCAACCGCAGCCTTGCTGACTATGACGACTTCGCCGACCGCGTTATCGAGGACGCCGAGGATGGCTATCAGGGGCCATTGATGGGCATCTACAGTGGCCTGCGGGCGGCGCGTACCCCCTGGCTGCTGGTGGTGCCCTGCGATACTCCGAGACTGCCCGATGATCTGGTGGACCGCCTGGTGACCGGTATCGGCGAGGCCGATATCGCCGTGGCCGGCGATGGCCAGCGCCTGCACCCCGTGGTGGCGCTGATACGCACATCCCTGGCCGACGACCTGGCCGCGGCACTGGCTGCCGGCGAGCGCAAGATCGACCGCTGGTATGCTCGCCATGACTGGGTGCAGGTGGATTTCGCCGAGGGGGCAGAAGCGTTCGCCAATCTGAATACCCAAGAGGAAAAGCGCCGCCTGGAGCTGGCGCTTGTCGAGGAGCCGGCCAAGCGATGAGCGAGCCTGTTGACACCCTGATCCTGGACGAGTATCTGCCGCTGCTGGGCATCGCCGCCTGGAGCGGTACCGGCAAGACCACCCTGCTCGAGGCGCTGTTGCCACGCCTGAGTGAGCGGGGGCTGCGCGTGGCGGTGGTCAAGCACGCGCATCACACCTTCGATGTCGACCAGCTCGGCAAGGACAGCCACCGGCTGCGCCAGGCCGGTGCCAGCCCGATGCTGGTGGCCTCCAGGGAGCGACTGGCGCTGATGATGGAAACCCCGAACCAGGAGGAGGCGGATCTTCAGGCGCTGCTCGCCATGGTGGCAACCCAGCGGCCCGACCTGGTGCTGGTGGAGGGCTTCAAGGCCTGGCCGCTGCCCAAGCTTGAGCTGCATCGCCCGGCCCTGGGAAAGTCCTTGCGGGTGAACGAGGACCCCTGGGTGCGTGCCGTGGCCACGGATGCCCCGCTGGCGTTGCCCGATGGAGTCGAGCGGCTCGACCTCAACGACCTACCAGCCCTGACCGAGTGGATCGCCGCCTGGCCGGCGCGCTGGCCCGCCGAGCGCGAGCCGCGGACGCTGGGGGAGGTAACGCCGACATGACCCTTTCCTGCTTCGAGCTGGGCGAGCGCATGCTGGCCGCGGAGGAGGCCCGTGAGGCGGTAGTGGCGCTGGCTTCGGGACCGCTGCCCGCCGAGCGAGTGGCGCTCGCGTCACTGCGTGGCCGGGTGCTGGCCGAGTCGCTGCTGGCCCCCATCGATGTGCCCCAGAACACCAACGCCGCCATGGATGGCGTGGCCCTGGCCTGGCGGCCGGAGGCACTGCCCTCCAGCGGCTTTCGACGGGTCGCCGAGGTGCTTGCGGGACACTCGCTCGAGCGGCCCCTCGCGCCCGGCGAGTGTGCCGGGATCACCACCGGCGCGCCGCTGCCACCCGGTGCCGATACCGTGATCATGCGCGAGCAGTTGAGTGTCGACACGGAAAGCGATGGCGAGGTACGCGTCCGGGTCGAGCTCCCCGAGCGCGTGCGCCGTGGCCAGAACGTGCGCCAGGCCGGCGAGGACATTCCCCGTGGCGCGCAAGCGCTGGCGGCCGGAACTCGCCTGGGGGCCGCCGAGCTGGGACTGATCGCCTCCCTGGGGTTCGGCGAGGCGAGGGTGGTGCGCCGGCCGCGGGTCGCGGTGTTCTCCACCGGCGATGAGGTGATGGCGCCGGGCGAGGCGCTGCCGAGCGCCGGGATCTTCGATGCCAACCGCTTTGCCCTGATGGCGTTGGTGGAGGAGCATGGTGGCGTGGTGATCGACCTGGGTATCCTGCCCGATACCCGTGACGCCATTGCCGACGGGCTGTCGCGTGCCGCACGCGACGCCGACCTGGTGCTCTCCAGCGGTGGTGTCTCGGTCGGGGATGCCGACCATACCCGGGCGGCGCTGCTCGAGCAGGGCGAGCTGGGCTTCTGGAAGATCGCCATTCGACCCGGACGCCCGCTGGCCTGCGGTCGACTGGGCCCGCGTGGCGTGCCCTTCCTGGGGCTGCCGGGCAACCCCGTGGCCAGCATGGTGACCTTCCTGCAGTTCGCCGCGCCGCTGCTGGCCCGACTGCAGGGGCGTGACGATGCCTGCCCGCCGCGGCTGACGGCGGTGGCCGAGCAGTCGCTGAGGAGCCGCGAGGGGCGTGTCGACTACCTGCGTGGCCACTACGCCAGTGCCAGCGACGGCCGTCTGATGGTGAGCGATATCGGTGCCCAGGGGTCCGGTATCCTCTCCTCCATGGTGCGGGCCAACTGCCTGATCGAGATTGACGCGGCCCGCGGCAGTGTGGCCGCGGGCGAAAGCGTCACCATTCAACCCCTGTTCCGACTTCCATGAGGTGTCGATCCATGTCTTTGACCCATCTCAATGCGCGCGGCGAGGCCCATATGGTCGATGTTGCCGACAAGCCGGAGAGTCGCCGCGAAGCCTCGGCCTCGGGCCGCATCCGCATGCGCCCCGAGACCCTGGCGCTGCTCGCCGATGGTGGACTCCCCAAGGGGGATGTGCTGGCCACGGCACGCATCGCCGGGATTCAGGCGGCCAAGCGTACCCATGAGCTGATCCCGCTGTGCCACGCCCTGGCGCTGTCGAAGGTGGCGGTCGACTTCCACTTCGACGAGGCCGAGAGCTGCGTCACCGTGACCGCCACCTGCCGCCTCAACGGCCGCACCGGCGTGGAGATGGAGGCACTCACCGCGGTATCGGTGGCCTGCCTGACGCTCTACGACATGTGCAAGGCGGTAGACAAGTCGATGGAGATCGGTGCCATCCAGCTCGATACCAAGAGCGGCGGCAGGTCCGGCGACTATCGGCGTGATGCCGTCGCGCCGCGGCCGGCTCCCATCGTTACCGGCGAGGGGCAGGCCGGCGAGGTCAGTCTCGGTAGCCGCTGTGATATCGCCTCGCCCTGCATCCGCGTCAAGTGTCTGGCCGAGCTGCGCGAGCGCCTCGGCGTGGGCGAGGTTGCCGTGGAACTGGATAGCCTGGAAAGCTTCGATGTCGCCGGTCTCAAGGCGGCCCTCAAGGCGCTCGATCCGCGCTTCTCGCGGCTCGATGAGGGGCGGGTGCTGTGCGCCGTCAACCAGGTGATGGCCTCGGACACCACGCCGGTGACCAACGAGGATGAGGTCGCCTTCTTCCCACCGGTTACCGGAGGCTGAACCATGATTCGAGTACAGGAGGCCCCCTTCGATGCCGGCACCGAGCAGCGGGCGCTGCTGGCCGGGCGTACCGATATCGGGGCCGTGGTCAGCTTTACCGGCCTGGTGCGTGACTTCAACGAGCACCCCGAGGTGTCGGCACTGACCCTGGAGCACTATCCCGGGATGACCGAGTCGGCACTGGAGGCGATTGTCGAGGACGCGCGTGGGCGCTGGTCCCTGGATGCGGTCACGGTGATTCACCGGGTTGGACGCCTGACCCCGGGAGACCCTATCGTGTTGGTAATTGTCGCCAGTGCCCACCGCCGTGCCGCCTTCGAGGCCTGTGACTTCATCATGGACTACCTCAAGACGCGGGCCCCCTTCTGGAAGAAGGAACACGCCGGCGACGGTGACTACTGGGTATCGGAGCGGGATTCCGATCACTCGGATGCCCGCCGTTGGGAAGCTTGAATCGGGAGATTGCAACATGACCACTCTGCCCCGCGAATTGATCGACGACTTTGGCCGGCGCGTCAACTATGTGCGCATCTCGGTCACCGATCGCTGTGACTTTCGCTGCGTCTACTGCATGAGCGAGGAGATGACCTTCCTGCCTCGCGCCCAGGTGCTTACCCTGGAGGAACTGGCGATGGTGGCGCGTGCCTTTGTCGAGTTGGGTGTGGAGAAGATACGCCTGACCGGGGGAGAGCCGCTGGTCAGGCGAGATATCGGCTCACTGGTCGAGCAGGTCGGCGAGCTGCCGGGGCTCAATGACTTCGCCATGACCACCAATGGGGCCAGCCTGCGCAAGCATGCCAGGCAGCTTCGCGAAGGGGGGCTGAAGCGACTCAATATCAGCCTCGACTCCCTGGATGCCGAACGCTTCCGCCGCCTGACGCGCACCGGAAATCTCGAGCGGGTCATCGATGGCATTCGTGCCGCCCGCGAGGCGGGATTCGAGCGCATCAAGCTCAATGCGGTCATCCTCAAGGGGCGCAACGATGACGAGGTGCTCGACCTGGTCGAGTTCGCTCGCCACGAGAAGCTCGATATCAGCTTTATCGAGGAGATGCCGCTGGGCGATGTCTCCGACCACAGCCGTGCCGAGACCTTCTGTTCCAGTGACGAGGTGCAGGAGATTATCGAGAGCCGTTATCCGCTGATTCCGACCACCGAGTCGACCCCGGGGCCGTCACGCTACTTCCGCATGGGTGACAGTGATTCACGGATCGGTTTCATCTCGCCCCATAGCCACAACTTCTGCTCGACCTGCAACCGTGTCCGGGTGACGGTAGAGGGGCGGCTGCTGCTGTGTCTCGGCAATGAACACTCGGTCGACCTGCGCCGTGTGCTGCGCTCCCACCCAGGCGACATGGATGCCCTCAAGCATGCCATTGTCGCCGCCATGCCACTCAAGCCTGAGCGCCATCACTTCACTACCGATGGTGATGTGCAGGTGGTCCGCTTTATGAACATGACCGGAGGTTGAGGTTTAAGCGAGCGTTTTCCCGCTTCCTGCCTTCCCGCGAGCGGCGCCCCAGGGCGCCGCTTTTTGATAGTGTTATTCGCCAATGCATCGTCGTATTTTGTGTTCAAGACGTTAGAAAACCCCTCGATATTTCTTGCGACTTTTCTTGCCAAGCGGTGGCAACTGCATATACTTTTCATTGCGTAAGGTAATGTCACCGTCTCATTTATTCGGCTCAGGAGGGACTGATGTCCAGCGAAACCCTGGAACGCATCGCTCGCAACAAGAACGTGGCACGCGCCGCGGCACGCCAGCTCAGCATGGAGCAGCTGCACAAGCTCGCCGAGGTGATCGAGGAGATCATCGAACAGAAAAAGGATGAGGAGCAGCAGCGTCAGCAGGAGGAGGCCGAGAAGGAACGCAAGCGTTCCGAGATCCTCGAGGCGATCAACGAGGCGGGGCTTTCCGTGGATGATCTGGTGGTGGAACCGCCGCGTCGCAAGCGGGGACGTCCGCCCAAGAATGCCAGCAAGGAGTAGCCATCCCGGGAAGCATCGTCGGGGCTACTGGATTCCCATCAGAGAGAAGAACGAAGCCGCTCACGATGAGCGGCTTTCGACTATCAGAGCGAAGGGTTACTCAGAATGGCCAGCCGTCGGGGCCTCCATGGCGAGAATCTGCAGGTGAATCACCGGCAGGCGTCTCAACCGGTCGGCAAACCAGCCCATCAGGCGTGGCTGCAGGGCCAGGCGGAGATCGGCCAGTGTTTCGGCACGCAGTGAGGCCAGGAGGTCATCGAGCCATTCGCACAGGTCGGTCTCGTCGAAGGCCTGGCTCTCGCTGGCATCAAGCATCAGCCGTCCGATGCGTGTCCAGCCGCCCTCGTCGGTGGCGGCCACCGATAGCGCCAGATAGAGGCTGCCGTGGCGGCTCTCCCTGCCTTGCTGGCCGCCCAGGCCGGGGAGCGGTGCCACGGCATTCTGATCGACGATGCAGGGGGGCTGCGGGTGGCGGCTCTCCAGGGTAAGGCCATCGGCATCGAGGCGGATCATGTCGCCGTTCAGGGGCGACAATGGCGCCTGGATACCGAGTGCCTCGGCGAGCTCACGGTGGGCCTGTTGATGGCGGGGTTCGCCATGAACCGGCAGCAGATGGCGGGGCTTCACCCAGCCATAGAGGGTGCGCAACTCCTCCTGGGCCGGGTGGCCCGAGGCGTGCAGCTCGGGATGGTTGAACTCATCGAGTACCTCGACCCCCAGCTGACGCAGTCCTCTCTTGAGGCGTTCGATCAGCAGCTCGTTGCCGGGAATTGCCTTGGCCGAGAAGATCACGCTGTCGCCGGAGCCCAGCTCCAGGGAGCGATGCCGGCCCCTGGCCAGTCGCTGCAGGGCGGCGCGCGGCTCCCCCTGGCTGCCGGTGGCGATCACCAGTACCTCCTCGGGGGGCAGGTAGCCGAGATCGCTGGTGGGCACCAGGGGTGGAAAGTCATCCAGATAGCCGAGTCCCCGAGCGATGGCCACCATGCGCTCCATGGAGCGCCCCATCAGGCTGACCCGGCGACCGCAGCGCTCGGCGGCGCGGCCGATGGCCAGCACCCGGGCCAGATTGCTGGCGAAGCAGGTCACCACCACGCGGCCCTCGCAGCGGGCGATGGTGTGATCCAGCGCCTTGGCCACCTCGCCTTCGCTGCGTGATTCGCCGGGCAGCGGGGCGTTGGTGGAGTCGCCGACCACCAGGTCCACCGGGGCCAGGGCGCGGAAGGTGGCCGGTGATATCGGGGCGCCGAGCAGCGGGTCGGGATCGAGCTTCCAGTCACCGGTGTGCAGCACGCGGTGCTCGCCGGCGGCGATCAGCAGCGAACAGCTCTCGGGAATCGAGTGGGGCACCGGCAGGAAGCGCAGGGTAAAGGGGCCCGTGTCCATGGCCTCGCCGGGTTCGATCACCCGAATGGCGTCGCTGGCGAGCCCGCGCTCATGGAACTTGGCACGCAGCAGGCCGGCCGCCAGCGGAGTGGCGTAGATGGGGCAACCCCATTTCGGCCACAGCCAGGCCGCGGCACCGATATGGTCCTCGTGGCCATGGGTGATGATCAGCGCCCCGGGCGCGATGCCGAGAGCCTCCAGGCTGGCCAGGTTGGGCACCTGGAGCGGCGAGTCGGGAAGATCCTGGCGAATCATCATGCCGCAGTCCACCGCGATCCAGGCGGCATCCTGACCCTCACCATGGCCATAGAGGCTGAGGTTCATGCCGATTTCGCCACAGCCGCCCAGCGGCAGAAAGCGCAGGGGAGGGCGGCGGCGAGGACGGATCTGGACTCGAGACTTGAGCATCACGAAGGAGGCTTCCTAGTATATGACGGTTTCACTATACGGGAAGGCCCCCGGAGGCCACAACGCGCCAGGGCTGTCGCCGTTAGCCGAACCAAGGGGCGCTGGGGACAAGCCGGAGGGGAGGTCCTATGCCATGGACGGCATCGGTAGCGTACAGGGAAGTATTCACCGCGCCTCCTCGTCGGTCCGGCGCTCCGGGGCTTGTCGCCAGATCAGCCCCGAGCTACCCAACGTGGCCTCGGGTATAGGCGTCAGTGCGAGCCCCCCAGCGATACCTGGCTGGCGAGCACCTTGCGCAGGAAATTACGGGTACGCGGGTCCCTAGGCGAGGCGAACAGCTGGTCGGGTGGTCCCTGTTCGACGATGCGCCCCCCTTCCATGAAGATCACTCGGTCCGCCACATCCCGGGCAAAGCTCATCTCGTGGGTGACCACCAGCATGGTCTGGCGCTCTGTGGCCAACTGTTTCATCAAGCCGAGGACCTCCTCGACCCACTCGGGGTCCAGCGATGAGGTCGGTTCGTCGAAGAGTATCACCTCGGCCTGGGCCGCCATGGCGCGGCCGATGCCGACACGCTGCTGTTGACCCCCGGACAGCGAGGCGGGGTAGGCGTCGGCCTTGTCGGCCAGCCCGATGCGCTCCAGGATCTCCCTGCCGCGCGCCAGCGCCTTCTCCTTCGGCCAGCGGTTGACCACGATCAGCCCCTCGGCGATGTTCTGAAGCGCCGTCTTGTTGGCGAACAGCGCATAGTTCTGGAACACGAAGGCGGTTCGCCGGCGTGCCGTGAGGATATCGGCACGGCTGGCCCGGGTGACATCGACATCGAGGTCACCGATGGTCAGCCGGCCGGCATCCGGCCTCTCGAGGAAGTTGAGGCAGCGCAGCAGCGTCGACTTGCCGGTTCCGGAGGGGCCGATGACCACGATGATCTCGCCCTGATCGATGGCGAGGTCGATGCCGTCGAGCACGGCGACCCCACCGAAGCGCTTGATGAGTCCCTCTACCTTGATCATCGCCGATATGCCTCGTTGAGTCGGGTCTCCAGGCGCCGCTGGAACCAGGCCAGCAGCTCGACGATGATCCAGTAGAAGAGAGCCACGGTGATAAAGGCCTCGAAGTAGAGGAAGCTGCCGGCGGCCTCCTTCTGGGTGGCGCCCATCAGCTCGGTCACCCCAAGCGTAAATGCCAGGGACGTGGCCTTGATCATGTCGATGAAGTAGTTCATCAGCGTGGGCACCGCGACGCGGGTCGCCTGAGGCAGCACGATGCGTCGCATCAGCTGGCCATTGGTCATGCCGATGGAGAGTGCCGCCTCGGTCTGGCTGCGGTCCACCCCGACGATGGCGGCACGGATGGACTCCGCCATATAGGCCGAGAAGTGCAGGGTCAGGCCCATGATGGTAGCGGTGATACCATTGATCTGGGTCAGGAAGGCCAGCAGCTGGGGCAGGCCGTAGTAGAACAGGAACAGCTGCACCAGCAGTGGCGTGCCGCGAAAGAAGGAGATGAACAGCAGGGTGGCCGCGTTGAGCCCCGGGATCCGCAGGACGCGGATCACGGCGAGGCCACAGGCGAGCACCAGGGCCAGCGCCATGCCCGCGGCGGCCATCTGCAGGGTCAGTGGCAGATAGCGCAGCAGAACGGGGACCAGCCCCAGCATGTAGTCGAGATCGAGTACGGACATGGGCGCGGCTCAGCGCCTCACGGGCTGGTGATGTCGGTCGCGAACCACGCTTCCGAGATCGTGCGCAGCTCGCCCGATTCGCGCAGGGTGGTCAGGGCTTCATCGACCCGGTCACGCAGGGCGCGGTCCTCGTCGGTGTCCCGGAAGGGCAGGGCATTGCGAATCTGCGAGAAGGGCTTGCCGGCCAGTGCCAGGGGCATCGGCTTCTCCTTGATCACCTGGCTGGCGCTTACCCGGTCCATGACAAAGGCGTCGACGCGGCCCAGGGCGGTATCCTGCTCGATATTGCTCTCATAGGTGCGGATGTCGATCTCGTCGGCGTAGGGCAGCTCGCGCAGCAACGCCTCATAGTTGGAGCCGAGGTTGACGGCCACGGTCTTGCCCTTCAGATCCTCGATGGACTGGATCGTGTCATTGCCCTTCTTGACCACGACCTGGGCACCGTCGTAGACGTAAGGCTCGGTAAAGGCGTACTTGGCGGTGCGCTCTTCGGTAATGGTGATCTGGTTGGCGATGGTGTCGATGCGGCCGGACTCGAGCATGCCGAACAGGCCCGAGAAGTTCGCCGTGATGAACTCGACCTCGACTCCCATCTCCTCCGCCACGGCTTCCATGACATCGACCTCGAAGCCCTGAAGCTTGTCCTGCTCGACGAAGGTGAAGGGGAAATAACCACCGGACATGCCGACCTTGATGGTCTCATCGATAGTTTCATCGTCGGCCTGAGCCAGGCCGGCGACGGAGACGATACCTGCGGCCAGGGTGGTAAGGACAATGCGCTTGAGCATGATGTGCTCCCGTATGGTGTATGGAGTAGCGCTAAGACGACGTAGCCTAATGGCATTTCAGGATGCCCAAAGTAGAGAATATAGCGGCTAAGTTCCAATAGCGCTTGGTTATATATTGGTAATGCAGGCACCACCCATCAATGTCCGGGTGCTCTTCTAACATGTGCCTGTGCGTGCCGGAAAGCGCTGCATTCGCTACACTGTCGCGCCCGTTACGCCCAGCCTGGAGCCTGTGATGTCACATTACTATCGTCTGGTGGTTTCCTGTCCCGATCGAGTGGGAATCGTTTCCCGCGTCTCCGGCTTTATCGCCGGACACGGTGGTTCGATCACCGAGGCCAGCCAGCACTCCGATCTCGAGTCGGGGCGTTTCTTCATGCGCTACGAGATCCTGGCCGACTCCATCGGCATGCCACCCGAGACGCTGCGCGAGGCATTTCGTCCCGTCGCCGAGGAGTTCGACATGACCTGGGCGCTGGCCGATACCCGTCAGCGGCGGCGCGTGGTGCTGATGGTATCGAAGGAGTCGCACTGCCTGGTCGATCTGCTCTACCGCTGGACCGCCGGCGAGATCGACTGCGAGATCGCGGCGGTGATCTCCAATCACGAGACCATGCGTGGCCTGGTCGAGTGGCACGGGATCCCCTATTACCATGTGCCGGTACCGTCGGATGAGAAGCAGGCCGCCTTCGAGGAGGTGGAGAGCATCGTCGAGGAGGTGCGTGCGGATTGTGTGGTGCTGGCTCGCTATATGCAGATCCTGCCGCCGACGCTCTGTGAGCGCTATGCCGGTAGGGTGATCAATATCCACCACAGCTTTCTGCCCAGCTTCGCCGGCGCCAAGCCCTATCACCAGGCTCATCAGCGCGGGGTGAAGCTGATCGGTGCCACCTGCCACTATGTCACCGCGGAGCTCGATGCGGGTCCCATCATCGAGCAGGATATCCATCGGGTCAGCCACTGCCATACCCCCGACGACCTGGTGCGCTTCGGTCGCGACGTGGAGAAGGCGGTGCTGGCGCGAGGGCTGCGCTGGCATCTCGAGGATCGCGTGTTGATCCACGGTAACAAGACCGTGGTCTTCGCCTGACCAGGAGGCCTCATGTCCTTCTCCGAACCGGTGCTGGCTCCCTGGCTGCTGGTGAGTGCCAGCCTGGTCGCCTTTGCCCTGCTGGGATTGGCGCTGGCTCAGCGCCCCTGGCGGATGCTGCTGGCCGATAGCGGGCTGCAGCATCGCTGGCTGGCCGCCACCGTGGCGGTGCTGCTGATGTGGCAGCTGCGCGCCCAGGCGGTGGACTGGTTGACCCTGCATCTGATGTTTACCGCGCTGCTGGTGCTGGTATTCAAGGCGCCGCTGGCGCTGCTCTCCCTGCTGCTGGTCAATCTGGCGATGGTGGTGACCGGCCGGGTGGACTGGACCCTGCTGGGGGTCAACCTGCTGGTGACCGGCGTCGTGCCGGCGCTGACCATGGTGATCATCTGGCGGCTGGTGGATCGTTACCTGCCCGATAACCTGATGGTGTTTCTGTTCGTCTGCGGCTTCTTCGGCGCCGCGCTGTCGTCGCTGGCCGCCGGTCTCTCCGCGGTAGGGCTGATGCTGCTCGGTGCCAGCGATGCCCACGCCCTCTATCAGGCCCTGGAGTACGCGCGCTTCCTGCCGCTGCTGATGCCCTCGGAGGCGTTCATCACCGGCATGCTGATGAGCATACTGCTGGTCTACCACCCGCACTGGGTGGCGACCTTCAACGATCACCGTTACATCGATACCAAGTAGGTCCCATGAGCCCTCCCTCCACTGCATCGCCACGCCGGCCGGCTCGACGCGAACTGCTGGAAGGCCCCATCGCCGCCACGCTGCTGAGAAAGACCCTGCCGGTGATCGGCGGCATGATCGCCATGCTCAGCTTCAACCTGGTGGACACCTGGTTTATCTCGCGGCTGGGTACCGAACCCCTGGCGGCGGTGTCGTTCACCTTTCCGGTGGTCTTCACCGTGATCAGCCTGGCCATCGGGCTGGGCATCGGTACCTCCGCCGTGGTGGCGCGGCGCCTGGGGCGCGGCGAGTTCGAGGTGGTGCGTCGCCGTGCCACCGATGCCGCGCTGCTGGGGCTGATGGTCGGCCTGATCATGACCCTGCTCGGGCTGGCGAGTCTCGAGCCGCTGTTTCGGCTGCTGGGGGCCGATGACGTCCTGATGCCGCATATTCGTGACTATATGGGCGTCTGGTACTTCGGCGCCGCGGCGATGATCGTGCCACGCGTGCTCAACAGCCTGCTGCGCGCCCACGGCAATACCGCGACCCAGGGCCTGATGATGGCCCTGGCCGCCGTGATCAATGTGGTGCTGGACTGGTGGCTGATCTTCGGCGCCGGGCCGCTGCCCGCCATGGGGGTCTCCGGCGCGGCCCTGGCCACGGTGCTGAGCTGGGGGGTGATGGCGGTGGCCCTGCTCTTCCAGCGTGAGCTGCGCGGCCTCGTCGACATCCGCGGGATGACGCGCGGGGGAGTGCTCGAGTCGTGGCGGGAGCTGGGGCGCATCGCCGGCCCCGCGGCGGTGACCAGTGTCTTCACTCCGCTGGCCATGGGATTGCTGACGCGCATCGTCGCCGGCCACGGTCATGATGCGGTGGCCGGCTTCGGAGTCGGCACGCGCCTCGAGGCATTCTCCCAGATCGTCGTGCTGGGCCTCTCCATGACTCTCTCGCCCCTGGTCAGCCAGAACGCCGGTGCCGGTCAGTACGCTCGGGTACGCCGTGCCATCTTCGGCTGCTTCATGTTCGTGCTCGCCTGGCAGCTGCTGGTCTGGGGGGTATTGCAGGCGCTGGCCCCCTGGTTGGTAAGCGCCTATGCCGAAAGCCAGGCCGTGGGCGAGGTGCTGCGCCACTTCCTGTGGCTGGTGCCGCTGGGATTGGGCGCCCAGGGTGTGGTGATCCTGGCGGTATCCTCGTGCAACGCCCTGCATCGCCCGTCCCGGGCCATGCGGCTCTCGGTGGTGCGGCTGTTCGTGCTCAGCGTGCCCCTGGCCTGGCTGGGAGGGCGCCTTGCCGGCACCACCGGCGTATTTGCCGGCATGCTGGCGGCCAACCTGCTGATGGCCGGAATCGCCTGGTGGCAGATACGGGTGGTCCTCTCCCGTTACCGGTAGATTTTTTATCGCCAAGGGGCTTGGCAGGCTCGCGGTTCTGCACTACATTTGATGAAAATGTAGACATTAAAGTCCAGCCACGTCACCGAGGATACCTCATGAGCCAGATCACCCCCGTCACCTGGGACGACCCTTTCCGCCTCGTCGACCAGCTCTCGGAAGAGGAGCGCATGGTCCAGCAGACCGCCCAGGACTACTGCCAGGAGAAGCTCCTGCCACGGGTGCTGGAGGCCAACCGCCACGAGATCTTCCATCGTGAGATCATGAGCGAGATGGGTGAACTGGGCCTGCTCGGTGCGACCATCGATGGCTACGGCTGTGCCGGTCTCAACTACGTCAGCTACGGGCTGATCGCCCGCGAGGTGGAGCGGGTCGACTCCGGCTATCGCAGCGCCATGAGTGTGCAGTCGAGCCTGGTGATGTATCCGATCCACGCCTTCGGCAGCGAGGAGCAGCGCGAGAAGTACCTGCCCAAGCTGGCGACCGGCGAGTGGGTCGGCTGCTTCGGCCTGACCGAGCCTGACCACGGCTCGGACCCGGGTGGCATGTCGACGCGTGCCGTTCGCACCGAGAATGGCTGGCGCCTCAACGGGACCAAGACCTGGATCACCAACTCGCCCATCGCCGATGTCTTCGTGGTCTGGGCCAGGGACGAGGAGGGGGTGATCAACGGCTTTATCCTCGAGAAGGACATGCCGGGTCTGACGGCGCCCAAGATCGAGGGCAAGTTCAGCCTGCGTGCCTCCATTACCGGCCAGATCGCCATGCAGGACGTGGAGGTCTCCGACGCGCAGCGCCTGCCCCACGTCAAGGGGCTGAAGGGCCCCTTCTCCTGCCTCAACCGGGCCCGCTACGGCATCGCCTGGGGCGCCATGGGTGCCGCCGAGGCGTGCTGGCACGCCGGCCGCGACTACACCCTGGAGCGCAAGCAGTTCGGCCGTCCCCTGGCCGCCAACCAGCTGATCCAGAAGAAGCTCGCCGATATGCAGACCGAGATCACCCTGGGCCTGCAGGCGGCGCTGCGAGTGGGCCGCATGATCGATGATGGCCAGCTGGTGCCCGAGACCATCTCGCTGATCAAGCGCAACAACTGCGGCAAGGCCCTGGATATCGCCCGGGTGGCCCGCGATATGCACGGCGGCAACGGCATCTCCGATGAGTATCATGTGATTCGCCACATGATGAACCTCGAGGCGGTCAACACCTACGAAGGCACCCACGACGTCCACGCCCTGATCCTGGGCCGTGCCCAGACCGGCCTGCAGGCCTTTACCAGTTGATGGCGCACAACGACGCTGAATAACGATAACGAAGGGCGCCGGAATCAGCCTAAGGAGAGATCCGAGGACTCTGAGTGGCCAAGGTGGCGTACAGGGAGGTATTGATGTCGCCTCCCTGCAGGCTGGTCGCCGGGCCGGCGCCGAGCGAGCAAGGAGCTGCAGATGAGTGGACCGCTTGAGGGCATCACGGTGCTCGATATGTCACGGGTGCTGGCGGGCCCCTGGGCGGGCCAGCTGCTGGCCGACCTGGGTGCCCGGGTGATCAAGGTCGAGCACCCCGAGCGGGGCGACGACACCCGCGGCTGGGGACCGCCCTGGCTGGCCGAGGAGAGCGAACGCGACCGAGTCGCCGCCTACTACCTCTGTGCCAACCGCGGCAAGCACTCCCTGGCCGTGGATATCGCCTCCGAGGAGGGCCAGGCGCTGGTGCGCAGGCTGGCGGAAGGCGCCGACATCCTGCTGGAGAACTTCAAGGTCGGTGGCCTTGCCAAGTACGGCCTCGACTATGCCAGCCTGCACACGCTCAATCCGCGCCTGATCGGCTGCTCCATCACCGGCTTCGGTCAGGATGGCCCCTATGCCCATCGCGCCGGCTACGACTTCATGATCCAGGCCATGGGGGGGCTGATGAGTCTGACCGGGGAGGCCGATGGCCTGCCGATGAAGACCGGGGTGGCGATCACCGATGTAATGACCGGCCTCTACGCCACCGTGGGTGTCCTGGCCGCGCTGCAGGAGCGTGAGCGCACCGGGGTCGGTCGCCACGTGGATGTGGCACTGCTCGATGTCCAGGTGGCCACCCTGGCCAACCAGGCGCTCAACGTTCTCGTCAGCGGGCAGAGTCCGGAGCGTCACGGCAACGCCCATCCCAATATCGTTCCCTACCAGGCCTTCGCCTGCGCCGACGGCTATCTGGCATTGACCGTCGGCAACGATACCCAGTTTGGCCGTCTCGCCGCCCTGCTGGAGCGCCCGGAGTGGGCGCGGGACCCGGCCTATGCCACCAACGCCGCCCGAGTCGGCAATCGTGAGGTGCTGGTGTCGATGATCCAGGCGATTCTCGTTACCCGCTCTCGGGATGAATGGCTCACCGAGCTGGAGGCCCGCGGCATACCGGCCGGGCCCATCAATACCCTCAGCGAGGTGTTCGAGGACCCTCAGGTGCAGCATCGCGAGATGTATCGCACCCTGAAGCGTGGTGAACTCGAGGTGCCCCAGGTGGCCAATCCGTTACGCTTCGATGGTGCCTCTGCCACCAGCGAACTGGCCCCGCCGCGCCTGGGCCAGGACAGCGACGCCCTGCTTAGCGAGATGGGGCTCACCGCCGATGATATTGTCAGGCTCAGAAAGGCAGGAGTGGTGAGGTAGGGCGAGGTTCGAGGGACGAGCGAGCCCCTCGCCCCTCGAACCTTGTTTCTTGTTTCTCAGCGTGGCGAGAACCGCCGTACCAGCCCCATTTCGGCGATCATCCGGGTGGAGATCTCCTCTACCGAGAAACGTGTGGTGTCGATAAAGGGGATATGCAGCTGGCGGTAGACCCCCTCGGCCTGACTCACCTCCTGAACACACTGATCCATGGAGCTGTAGCGGCTGTTGGGCCGGCGCTCGTGGCGGATTGCCGCCAGCCGCCTGGGATCGATGGTCAGGCCGAACAGCTTGCGCTGGTAGGGGGCCAGCACCCTGGGGAGCTTGAGGGCGCCGTCCTCATCGAGGTCGTCCTCGGTGAGCGGGTAGTTGGCCGCGCGGATGCCGAACTGCAGCGCCAGATAGAGTGAGGTGGGGGTCTTGCCGCAGCGCGACACGCCGATCAGGATCACATCGGCCTTGTCGTACTGATGGGTGCGCGCGCCATCGTCATTGTCCAGGGCGAAGTGCACCGACTGGATACGATCCATGTAGGCCTCATCCTTGCCGATGGAGTGGGTGCGCCCCACGGTATAACTGGAGTGGGTCTTGAGCTCCTGCTCCAGGGGCTCGAGGAAGGTCGAGAAGATGTCGATGTTGAAGCCGTCGGAATCGCTGATGATCTGACGGATATTGCTGTCGACGATGGTGTCGATGATGATCGGTGACTCGCCGTCGCGTACCGCCACTCCGTTGATGACCTCCACCAGTTCGTGCGCCTTCTCGAGGGTGTCGATATAGGGCTTGGTGATCATGCGGATCTCGAGGTTCTCGAACTGCGCCAGCAGGCTTCGGCCCAGGCTCTCGGCGGTGATGCCGGTGCCGTCGGAGATAAAGAAGGCGGTACGGGTCATGGTGGAATCGCTTGGTCGATAAAAGATTCATTGTCGGCCTCCATGCCTTCCACGACAAGCCGCTCCTAATGCTATCGCGGTTACCGACAGGGTGATAGTGAAAGGCGCCGGGGACAGGTCGGAGAGGGGGTCCGAGGACCAGGGACGGCCGAGGTAGCCTACAGGGAAGTACTCGTAGCGCCCCCTCGACGGTCCGGCGCTCCGGGGCCTGTCGCCGGAACAGCCTTGAGCGGTACGGCCATCTGCGAAATCCCTACAGTGCCACCGTGATTTTTGCAGCAGACTACAGAATCACGGGGAAAGTGGGCGGTGTTGTAAAAATCCTCCAGTGACTTCGCTATTAGACCAATGGCGAATATTGCCATCGCTTGGTAGAGTCGCCAGCATTCCGTCATGCCCACTGGCATGACGACTCTTCGTCGCTAGCTAAGGGGGTCCCGTGGACGATTACATTCTGTGGTTCGATGAGCTGGGCATGGACGATGTGGAACGCGTGGGGGGCAAGAACGCTTCCCTCGGCGAGATGATCTCCAACCTGGCCGGCGCGGGGGTCACCGTACCCGGTGGCTTCGCCACCACCGCCCACGCCTACCGCGAATTCCTGTCCCACGAGGGCCTCAACGAGCGGATCAACCAGGCACTGGCCACCCTCGACGTGGATGATGTGGCCGAGCTGGCACGCGTTGGCGCCCAGATCCGTCAATGGATCATCGACACCCCGCTGCCCCCGACCTTCGAGCAGCACCTGCGTAGCGCCTACGATACGCTGCTTGCTCGGCATCCCAACCTCAAGGCGGCGGTGCGCTCCTCGGCCACCGCCGAGGACCTGCCCGATGCCTCCTTCGCCGGCCAGCAGGAGACCTTCCTCAATATCGAGGGCTTCGACAATATCAAGCGCGCCGTGCATGAGGTGTTTGCCTCGCTGTTCAACGACCGCGCCATCTCCTATCGCGTGCATCGTGGCTACGCCCACGAGAACGTGGCGCTCTCCGCCGGCGTCCAGAAGATGGTGCGTTCCGAGACCGGTGCCTCCGGCGTGATGTTCACCCTCGATACCGAGTCCGGCTATCGCGATGCGGTCTTCGTCACCGCCTCCTGGGGCCTCGGTGAGACCGTCGTGCAGGGGGCGGTGAACCCTGACGAGTTCTACGTGCACAAGCCGACCCTGGCCGCCGGCCGGCCGGCCGTGCTGCGCCGCAATCTGGGCTCCAAGCTGATCAAGATGGTCTACGGCCAGGAGGCCAGTGCCGGCAAGTCGGTGGAGACCGTGGATGTGCCGCTCAAGGAGCGCGGCCGCTTCTGTATCGATGATGAGCAGGTGATGGCGCTGGCTCGTCAGGCGGTGACCATCGAGCAGCACTATCAGCGACCCATGGATATCGAGTGGGCGCTGGATGGCGATGACGGCAAGCTCTATATCGTCCAGGCGCGTCCCGAGACCGTGGTCTCCCAGCAGCAGGGTGGCAAGCTCGAGCGCTTCCAGCTCAAGGAGAAGGGGCGCAACCTGGTCAGCGGCCGAGCCATCGGTCAGCGCATCGGCAGCGGTACCGTCAAGGTGGTCTTCTCGCCGGATGACATGGAGAAGGTCAACGCCGGCGACGTGCTGGTCACCGACATGACCGATCCCGACTGGGAGCCGATCATGAAGCGTGCCTCGGCCATCGTCACCAATCGCGGCGGACGGACCTGCCACGCGGCGATCATCGCCCGTGAGCTGGGCATCCCGGCGGTCGTGGGCTGCGGTGATGCCACCGAGATACTCGCCGATGGTCGCGATGTTACCGTCTCCTGTGCCGAGGGCGATGCGGGGCATGTCTACGAGGGATTGCTGGCGTTCGACCGCCAGGTCACCAGCGTCGATGCCATGCCCGAGATCCCCTTCAAGATCATGATGAACGTCGGCAACCCCGACCGTGCCTTCGGATTCGCCAGCCTGCCCAATGCCGGCGTGGGCCTGGCTCGCCTGGAGTTCATCATCAACCGCATGATCGGCGTGCACCCCAAGGCGCTGCTCGATTTCGACACCCTGCCCGAGGAGCTGCAGCAGACCATCGAGCTGCGCACCGCCGGCTACAACAGCCCGGTGGAGTTCTACGTCGACAAGCTGGTGGAGGGTATCTCCACCCTGGCCGCGGCCTTCTACCCGGAACGGGTCATCGTGCGCCTGTCGGACTTCAAGTCCAACGAGTACGAGAACCTGATCGGTGGCAAGCTCTATGAGCCGGGGGAGGAGAACCCGATGCTCGGCTTCCGCGGCGCCTCGCGCTATATCTCCGACAGCTTCCGCGAGTGCTTCGAGCTGGAGTGCCGCGCCCTCAAGCGGGTCCGCGAGGTGATGGGCCTGGATAACGTCGAGATCATGGTGCCCTTCGTGCGTACCACCGAGGAGGCCAGCGAGGTGATCGACCTGCTCGCCGCCAACGGCCTCAAGCGTGGCGACAATGGCCTGAAGGTCATCATGATGTGCGAGCTGCCGGCCAACGCCCTGCTTGCCGAGGAGTTCCTGGAGTACTTCGATGGCTTCTCGATCGGCTCCAACGACCTGACCCAGCTCACCCTGGGGCTGGACCGTGACTCCGGTATCGTGGCGCACCTGTTCGAGGAGAGGAACCCGGCGGTGAAGAAGCTGCTGGCCATGGCCATCCAGGCCTGCAAGGCTCAGGGCAAGTATATCGGCATCTGCGGTCAGGGCCCCTCGGACCACCCCGATCTCGCCAAGTGGCTGATGGAGCAGGGCATCGACTCGGTATCGCTCAACCCCGACGCCGTGCTCGAAACCTGGTTCATGTTGGCCGGGGAAACCATCGGCTAGGTTTTGCGAAGGAATAAGTGTTAGTTACGACAATGCCCGGCTATTGGCCGGGCATTGTCGTGTGGGCTGCCTTAACCCTGCGTAAGGTCAAGCGTGATCAGTCGTCCTTGCCCAGCCACTCAGCGACAAGCTCGGGGTGTGCCTCGACCCAGGCGCGGGCGTTGGCCTCGTACTCGCCGTTGGCCTGGTTGGCCTCCATCAGATCCTGAACGTCATCGGCGCTCCAGGCGAAGCGGTCCAGGATGGCGGCGATCTCCGGCTTCTCCTCGGCGAGGCCCAGGCGCGTGATGGTGTGGATGCTCTCCTCCTGGGAGTAGAGGCCCTGGGGGTCCTCGAGATATCGCAGCGACTGCCCCGCGAAGACAGGGTGCGGGGCCCAGGCGGTGACGACGATGGAATCCTGACGCTCCGTCGCGGCCTCCAGGGTCTTGCTCATGGCCGCATCGCTGCCGGCGACCAGCTGCCATTCATCAAGGCCATAGGCCTCCATGGCCTGCTCGGTCAGGGCCATGATGCCGGCACCCGGGTCGATGCCGTGGATGCGTCGATCGAAGGTGTCGCCGGCCTCGGCCAGGTCCGCAATGGAGGTCGCCTCGACATAGCTCGGCACGGCCAGGCCGACCCGGGCATCGCTGAGGTTGGGGCCGAGATCCTCGACCTTGTCGCCCACGGAATCGTGGTAGCTGGCCTGGGTCACCGGCAGCCAGGCGCCGGTGAAGGCATCCAGCTCGCCCACGGAGAGCCCCTGCCAGATGGCGGCCAGGCTCACCGAGCGGATATCCACCTCATGGCCGGCATCCTCGAGTACCGCCTTGAGCACATAGGTGCTGGCCTGGCCGGTGGCCCATTCGCCGATGCCCAGGCGCAGGGTGTCGGCCTGGGCCATCGGGCTGATGGCGCCGAGCAGCAGGCCGGTGGAAGCGAGCAGCGAACGCAGAGTCATTACAAACATCTCCAGCAGGGGACAGGGGAAAGCGGTCGTCGGCCCCTATGATACCTGTTCTCGCGCGATGACGAATCCGCCGCACTGCCTGGAATGGCATCTCGGCAACGGCAGGGGCGTTGCATGGACCACCTTCGGCTATGCTGACAGACTCTTGCCTGCATCCGATGACAAGGAGCCGTCCCATGGCCACTTCAGCAGCCACGCCCTTCCGCCGCCGACTGCTGGTTCGGCTTGCCGTCTCGCTGCTGGTCGGTCTGCCGCTCACCGTCCTGGGTGAGACGGAGTTCGAGTATCAGCGTCCCGAGATCGCGCCGGAGACCGGCTCGGGAAGCGAGGAGAAGCCCGGCTGGGAGACCCGTAACGTCGCCGTGGCCGCCGCCAACCCGCTGGCCGCCGACGCCGGCTACCAGATTCTCGAGGCCGGGGGCTCGGCCATCGACGCCGCCATCGCGGTGCAGATGGTGCTGACCCTGGTGGAGCCCCAGTCCAGCGGCATCGGCGGCGGCGCCTTCCTGTTGTATCACGATGGCGAAGAGGTCATGGCCTATGACGGGCGCGAGAGCGCCCCAGCTGCGGTAGACGAGACGCTGTTCCTGGATGGGGAGGGTGAACCCCTGGCGTTCGCGGAGGCGGTGGCCAGCGGCCGCTCGGTCGGTGTCCCCGGTACCCTGCGCATGCTGGAGATGGCCCACAAGGCCCATGGCAAGCTGCCCTGGGCCGAACTCTTCGAGCCGGCGATTACCCTGGCCGATGAGGGCTTTGACGTGAGTCCGCGACTGCATCGAAGCATCGCCGCCACCGACGGCCTGCGCGACGACGACCGGGCGGCGGAGTTCTACTACACCGAGGAGGGCGAGCCGCTGCCGTCGGGACACCGGCTCAGGAATCCGGCCCTGGCCGTGACGCTCGAGAAGATCGCCGCCGAGATGAGCTCGGCGCTGCATACCGGCAGGGTCGCCGAGGATATCGTGGCGCGGGTCGAGCATCACCCCGATATACCCGGCACCCTGAGTCTCGAGGACATGGCAACCTACTCGGCGCTGGAACGCGAGCCGCTCTGTACCGACTGGCAGGCCTACCGGGTTTGCGGGTTTCCACCCCCCTCGTCGGGTCATCTGACCGTGATGCAGATCCTCGGCATCATGGAGCAGCTGCCTGCCCTCGAGGTCGGTCTGGACGACGGGCTTCCCGATGCCGAGTGGCTACACCGCTTCCTCGAGGCATCGCGGCTGGCCTTCGCCGATCGTGGACGCTATATCGCAGACCCGGATTTCGTCGAGGCGCCCGGGGAGGATTGGTCGCTGATGCTGGCGCCTGACTACCTGGAGAAGCGTGCCGAGCTGATCAGGGCGGAGCAGAGCATGGGCAGCGGCGGGGCGAGCCCGGGCAATCCCGGCAGCCTGGCCACCGCCTGGGCGGTGCAGCCGACCCAGCCCGAACATGGCACCAGCCATATCAGCATCATCGACGCCGATGGCAATGCCCTGGCCATGACCGGCTCCATCGAGCAGGCCTTCGGGGCGCGCATCCTCTCCGATGGGGGCAGCGGCATGCCGGGAGGATTTTTGCTCAACAATGAGCTGACCGATTTCTCCTTCGCTCCCACGGATGATGAAGGCACCCCCATCGCCAATCGGGTAGAGCCCGGCAAGCGCCCACGCTCGAGCATGAGCCCGACCCTGGTCTTCGACCGCGAGAGTGGTGAGCTGGTGGCGAGCCTGGGCTCCTCCGGGGGGGCGGCGATCATCCACTACACCGCCCGCTCGCTGGTGGCGATGCTCGACTGGGGGCTGAATGCCCAGCAGGCGCTGGACCTGCCCCATGCCATCACCCTCGGCGGGCCGGTCTATCTGGAGGCGGGGCGCTTCCCGGCGGCCATACAGCAGGCGCTGCGCGAGCGCGGTCATGAGCTTCAGGAGCGGGAGCTGACCAGCGGCCTGCAGGCGATCCAGCGCACCGAGGAGGGGCTGTTCGGCGGCGCCGACCCACGCCGTGAAGGTGTGGTGATGGGGGATTAGGGTCGAGGTTCGAGGAGCGAGGTTCGTCCCTATTGCCTGAGCCAGTTATGCAGCTTGATCAGCAGCAGGGCGCCATCGCCGAGCTCCCGGCGCTCGGCGATCAGCTCCGCGAGCAGGGCGGGGCGGTCGGTGATAATGGCATCCACCCCCATGTCGATCAGCTGCGACATGCGTGAGCGCTTGTTGGTCGTCCAGGCGTGGAGTTCGTAGCCGTAGCGTTTCGCCAGCCTGACCTCCTGCTCGTCGATGCGGTTATGGCGCAGGCCCAGGGCATCCAGGCGTCGGCGCTCCAGACTGCCGGGCAGGATCAGCTGGGCCAGCAGGGTCACCCGTTGTTCGGGATAGCGGGACTGTATCGTCCGAGCCAGCCTCGGCGAGGTGGTGGCCAGGCGGGTCTCGGCGGTGACGTCGGGATTGCCGCAGGTCTGCACCGCTGTTGCCTGTGTCGTCGTGCCCGCCACCGCTTCCGTCAGGCAGCGGAGGCGCGCTGCCTGCTCCTCCTGCAGTGCCGCCACCACCGCATCGACCAGTGCCTCCTCCCGGCCAGGGTCGGTCTTCAGGTCGATCATCAGGCCGCTGCGGCCGCGTACCGCGGCCAGCGCCTCATCCAGCCCGGGAATCGACTCGCCCACGAAGGGGTCGCCGAACCAGCTGCCCACATCGACATTGGCCAGGGTCTCGCGCTCGAGCTCGCCGATCCGCCGAGGGTCGCCGGTCAAGCGCTGCAGGCTGCTGTCGTGATAGAGGACCACCTGGTGATCGCGGGTCAGGCGCACATCGAGTTCGACCATATCGGCGCCGTCGTCCAGGGCGCGATGTATCGCCGGCAGGGTGTTCTCGGGGGCGTCCAGGGAGCTGCCGCGGTGGGCGATCACGGTCACCTCGTCCTGCAGCGTGAAGCTGTTGACGATCAGCCACGCCTGCCACACGGCGAAGAGCACCACGCCCAGCTCCACCACCCAGGCCAGGCGGCCGGGGTGGGCATCGGCGGGGGGCGGTGCCGGACGCGCCTCGCGGTGGGTCAGGCGCAGATAGAGACAGGTCGAGAGCAGCGCGTTGGCGGCGATGCCGGCGAAGGTGATCGCCAGGGTCACCAGCACATAGGCGGTCAGGTAGGCGAGGGTGGCCGGAATCAGCACGGCATTGCGTTCCGGCAGCCACCACAGCAATGGGGTGATCAGCCAGTCGAAGGCGAGGGTGACCAGGATCGGCAGGATCAGGATCAGCGCCAGCAGGACGAGGGAGATCGCGGCGATGGAGCGCCGCTTCCCGCGCGTGATCCGGGAGCTGTGCAGCAGCGCACGCCGTGGCGAGAGGGCTTCCAGTGCCACCAGCGGCAGGGCCAGAATCCAGCGCACGTAGAGGGAGGCGGCGAGCCATGCCCAGGCCGCTACCAGGGGCAAAGCCAGGGCGAGGAACTGCCAAAGCGCCGGCGGTCGCACACGCTGCACATAATAGGGGTCGAGGCCGCCAAGCAGGGCCCCATGCAGCCAGACCAGGGTGAGGGCGACCGGCAGAACCAGCAGCAGGTGGGTCCCTACCTGAATGACGACCAGTCCGGCCAGTGCCGGCAGGCGATGCAGGGACCACCACAACGCCTCGAAGGCCAGGCGCACATGGCGGTCGCGGGGGCGGGCCGCCACCAGGATCATCCCCGCCTGCTGCAGGTAGAGCACCAGGAAGGTAAGCCCGATGGCCGCCAGCAGCCATAGGGTACCCGCCGGGCTCAGCAGCAGGTCGAGCAGCTCGGCGCCGCTGATCACCGTGCGCCCGAAGCGACCCACGAGCCCGACCAGGCTCCAGGCCACCGCCGGCAGCAGCAGGCTGGAGGCCAGCACGGTAAAGAACAGGTGGTAGGCCACCAGCGGGCGCAGATGGTCTCTCAGGCTTCGCAGGAGGTCTCGGCTCAGGCTGGTGAGCGCCAGCATGTCAGGCTCCAGGCGTTGGTTGACAGGGTGTCAGTCGAGGGGCAGGCGCTCGTCGGCGACCAGGATGCCGTTGTTGTCGGCATAGAGCCACTGGCCGGGGGTGAGGGTGACGCCGGCGAAGGTCACCGGGACATCGCGCCGTCCTTCACCGTGTTTTTCGCTTCTGCGCGGGTGGGCACCGAGGGCCTGTACGCCGAGGTCGATCTCGGCCAGCACATCGACATCACGCACGCAGCCATACAGGATCACCCCGCTCCAGCCGTTGCCGGCCGCCTGTTCGGCCAGCATATCGCCGAGCATGGCGCAGCGCTGAGAGCCACCACCATCCACCACCAGCACGGCGCCTTCGCCGGGCTCGGCCACGGCCTGCTTGACCAGGGAGTTGTCCTCGAAGCACTTGACGGTACGAATCGGGCCACAGAAGGCCTCGCGGCCACCGAAGTTGATAAACAGCGGGTCGAGGGCGCGCACCTCGGGATGGGCGTCGCAGATATCCGGTGTGACGATCTGGCTCATGGCTGGGCTCCTTGCTTGATGAGGGAGCCCCGATGATGCCATACCGACCGCCCGAAGATCATCGCTCGAAAGAGTGGCCGTTGCAGGGCTTTCGCAGTAGTAGGAATCAAGGGGCGCTGGGGGCAAGCCGATGAGGAGGTCCGAGGACCAGGGACGGCCGAGGTAGCGTACAGGGAGGTATTTACAGCGCCTCCTCGTCGGTCCGGCGCTCCGGGGCTTGTCGCCAGAGAGCCCCGGGCTACCGAGCTGCCAAGCTATCTGCGTTAGCCCTGGGACGCATGGTGGTATCGGCTATGACACAATAAGAGAATAAACGAGGCCAGGCTGAGAGCGTCGAAGGGCGAGGAGCGTGATCATGGGTGACAAGGGTAAGGATGAACAACGGATTCCGGTGGGGATCAGCGCCTGCCTGACGGGAGAGGAAGTGCGCTACAACGGGGGTCACAAGCGATCACGCTACTGCCTGGAGGTGCTCGGTGAGCGTTTCGCGTTCGAGCCATTCTGCCCCGAGCTCGAGGCAGGGCTGGGCGTGCCACGTGAGCCCATCCGCATGGTTGGCCTCGAGGGGGAGGAGCCGCGGGTGGTGGGCACCCGTAACCCCGAACTGGATGTCTCCGAGCGGCTCTCAACGGTGAGTCGTGAGTTTATCGCCCGCCACCGTCATCTGCGCGGCTTTATCCTGATGAAGGGCTCGCCGAGCTGCGGCCTGGAGCGGGTCAAGGTCTACCGCCCCGACAATGGCATGCCCAGCCACTCGGATGCCGGTGCCTTCGTGCGCGAACTCCGCCGCCACTTCCCGGAATTGCCTCTGGAGGAGGAGGCGCGCATGAACGACGCGGTACTGCGCGAGAACTTCATCACCCGGGTATATGCCTATGATGACTGGAAGCGCCATCTGGAGGACGCGCCCAGCTATCACGAGCTGTTGCAGTTCCATAGCCGTCAGAAGTACCTGTTGATGGCCCACGACGTGGAGGCCTATCGGGAACTGGGGCGCTATCTGGCCGAATCCGCCAGGCAGCCTCTCGAGGAGTCCATGGCGCACTATCTGGAGCGTTTCATGGCGGCTCTGGCCAAACCCGCCACCCGCAAGACTCACGCCAATGCCCTGATGCATGTCTTCGGCTATCTCAAGACGGCCCTGGACGGTGAGACCAAGCAGGACCTGCTGGCCGCCATCGATGACTACCGACAGGGACATGTGCATCTGGCGGTGCCGATTCGCCTGCTCAGCCACTACCTGAAGCGCCATGGCTCCGACTATATCCGTGCCCAGACCTACCTCGACCCGCACCCCTACGAGCTCGGGTTGCGCAATACCATCTGATCCTCGATCTGCCTCGGGAGAGCCTGTGTCCGATCCATGGAGTCCGGCCCGGCGCCTCGAGCGCCTGACCGAGCTGCTCGCCACCTGGCGACCGCTATGGCACCCCCTGCCGTTTCAGCACCCCCGGCTACCCTGGTCAGCCGAGTGGTCCGCCATGGCCGAGGCGTTGCTGTCACTCTCCGATGCCGAGGCGGAGCGCCTGCAGGAGGCGCCCTTCATTGAGTCGCCGCTGGCCGACTGGCTGCCGGTGGCGGAGCTCGAGGCGCTGACTCGCCTGCCGCGGCTGTCGGGAGAGGGGGAGCCTCTGCCGGAGCGCTGGGCGGCGCATATGGGGGGACGCAAGTGGCGCCAGGTTCAGGCCTTCCTGCCCAGGGTGTGTCTGCGCCAGGAGGAGTCGCCGCTGGAGTGGTGCGCCGGCAAGGGACACCTGGCCCGCACCCTGGCGCGTCACCACGGCGTCGAGGTCGCGGCGCTGGAGTGGGATGCCACCCTGTGCAGTAGCGGCGCCGCGCTTGCCGAGGCCCAGGATGCGCCGGTGGTGCTGGCCCGCCAGGATGTCATGGCGCCGGGCGTCGAGCGCTGGCTGGCGCCGGGTTCCCACGCCTGTGCGCTGCACGCCTGCGGGGACCTGCATCGCCGCCTGCTGGAGCGGGTCGTGGACACCGGGTGTGCGGTGACCCTGGCGCCATGCTGCTATCAGCGCACCGCCGATGCCTGGTATCGACCGCTCTCGCGTCTCGGCGCCGACGGCATGGCGCGCTTCCGGCTTGAGCTCTCCCGGGATGACCTGTCCATGGCGGTTCAGGAGACGGTCACCGCACCGCGGCATGACCGGCGCCATCGCCAGCGGGCGGGGGCCTGGCGGCTCGGTTTCGACCGCTTGCAGCGCAAGGTGCGGGGCGTCGACGACTATCTGCCGGTGCCGAGCCTGGCCTATGGTCGCATGCCGGCGACCTTCGAGGCGTTCTGTCGCTGGGCCGCGGCCCGCAAGGGCATCACGCTGCCCGGTGGCATCGACTGGGCCGACCATGAGGCATGGGGGCAACGCCGCCAGCGGGACGTGGCGCGCCTGGAACTGGTGCGCCACCTGTTTCGGCGCCCCCTGGAGGTCTGGCTGGGGCTGGACCGACTGGTCTACCTCGAGGAGGCCGGCTATGACGCCGAGCTCGGTACCTTCTGCGAGCGCGAGCTTACCCCGCGGAATCTGCTGATTCGGGGGCGGCGCGGCGGTCCGCCTTGAGGCGGTGGTCGACGCGGCGTTCTAACTCACGGGGTCTTCTGGCGTTGGGTATCCCCGGCGGCGATTTCCGATGCGGCCGGGCTCGGCCCGGCAGCGGCCGGAAAGTCGTCGCCCCGAGCCTCCAGCCAAGCCGCGAAGTAGTCGTTCATGCGCGTCAGGGTGCGCGCATACCAGGCCTCGTCCTTGGTGATGGCGTGTTCGGCGTTGAGCGGATGCGTGGGGATATGCAGGCGCATATCCACGCCGCTCACCGGGTGGCGACCGACCCGGAAGGCGGCAGACTCACGCGCCGGCCCGTAGGGAATTCGCCGGGCCAGGGCGGCGAGCCGCTCGGTGGAGGTGGCGAAGCGGATAAAGTCGCGGGCGGCCCGGGGATGGCGGGCATGGCGGGGAATCACCCAGGTCTCGTGCTCCTGAACCTGACCGTCCCAGAGAATCTCGAGGGGCGCGCCTCGCTGGACCATGGCATTGAAGAAGCGCCCGTTGTAGCCCGATGCCATGACCACCTGGCCATGGGTGAGCAGCTCCACGGGCGCCTCGCCCTCTTCCCACCAGCGGATGGTATCCAGCTGGTCCAGGCGCTTGAGGGCAAGGCTCAGCCCCCGCGGGGTGCTGAGCAGTCGATAGAGCTCTTGGCGGGGGACACCGCTGGCGAGCAGTGCCCACTCGAGATTGACCGCCGGGGTGTGCTGCAGGGCCCGGGGGCCCGGAAAGCGCTGCTGGTCGAAGAGGTCGGCGATGCGAGAGGGGCGCCGCCCCGGGAAGGCGTCGGGACGATAGGCCACCACCGTGGCAAACAGCGTATGGGTGAGGGCGCAGGCGCCGATGGCCCCCGGGATAAAGTCCCGCTCGGCGGGGGTGCCGTCCGGGGCCGGGGCAGCTAGATCCGGCGGCAGAGGCTGCAGCAGCCCCTCGTCACAGGCGGCCATGGCCTCGCTGCGGGTCATGTCGATCACATCCCAGGGCACCTCGCCGGCGGCGATGGCGCGGCGCAGTTCGTCCAGGCCACCGGCGTAGCGCGCCACCTCGATCTCGATCCCGGTCTGCTCGGTGAAAGGGGTGAACAGGGCCTCGCGCTGTGCGCGCTCGTAGGCACCGCCCCAGCTAAGCACCCGCAAGGGCTCGGCCGAGACCACAGGGCCCCAGGCCATCAGCACCCATAGCGCCACTAGCACCACCAGCAGGAAAGGAGTCGGCCTACCCATGGCCATGCTCCTCGCGGCGCAGGGCATCGCTCTGGTCCAGGTAGGCATGGGCGATCGTGATCTCGTAGACCACACCACAGAAGATGCCGTCGTCGATCACGGCCAGGGCCTCGCCGGAGACCTCCTCGAGCAGGGTCATCGCCGCCCACAGGGTGGTGTCGGGACGCAGCGTCGGCCGGGTTGTATCCCGGCACTCCCTGGCCCGTCGGGGTGGGCTCGCCGCCTGCCGCGCCGCCTCCAGATCGGCCAGTGTCACGCAGCCATGAAAGCGCCCCCGGGCATCCACCAGGTAGGCCTCGGCATGGTGCTGCCGGGCGATGCCGACGATGGCCTCGTCCAGCGACGCCTCGGGGGAGAGGGTGACACACTCCCGGGTCAGGTAATCGGTCACGCGGGTGCCCATCAGCAGGGCCTGGTCACGCCCGGAGGAGAGATCCAGGCCCCGCTCGCGCAGCTGAATATCGAACAGCGAGCGCCCGAACATCTGAGCGGCGATGGGGCTGGCCAGGGTCACGCTGGCCAGGGCCGCGGTGGTCAGGGCGTAGTTGCCGGTCAGCTCGAAGACGATCAGCAGGCTGGTCAGCGGGGCGCCGATGACCGGAGCGGTGACGGCGACCATGCCACAGACCGCATAGAAGACGAAGGTCTCCTGGGAGATGCCGGTCATGCCGGCCGCCAGGGTGCCGCAGAGCGCGCCGAACAGCATGCCGACCACCAGGGCGGGGCTGAACACGCCGCCGCTGAAGCCCATGCCCAGACACAGGGCGGTAGCCGCCACCTTCAGGCCCAGCACCAGCAGCAGCTCGCCGCTGCCGAAGGCTCCGGCGATGGTGGCGAAGCGCAGGGTCTCCTGGCCCATGCCGAGGATATCGGGCACCCAGAGTGCCGCCACGCCCAGCAGGGCACCCGCCAGGGCCGGCTGCAGTGCCGGGCGCAGCGGGAGTTGCCGGGCGAGGCGGCCGACGCCGAGAATGGCATGCATGTAGCCCCCGGCCAGCAGGGCGCCCAGCCCGCCGATGGCGACGAACAGGGCGAACTCCCAGGCCTGGGGGACCACGGTCTCGGCGACATGAAAGAGGGCGCCCTGGGCCAGTGCCTGGGTGGCGATCACATGGCCGACGAGGGCCGCGGCGGCGACGGGAGCGAAGGCACGCAGTGCGTAGTGACGCAGCACCACCTCATGGGCGAAGACAATGCCCGCCAGCGGGGCATTGAAGGCGGTGGCAATCGCCGCGGCCACCCCACAGGCGATGGTGATATTGTCGTCGGAACGACTCAGGCGCAGCAGTCGTGCGCCCAGGGAGCCGAGGCTGGCCCCCAGATGCACCAGCGGGCCGTACTGGCCTACCGAGGCGCCGGCACCCAGGGAGAGCAGGGCGGTAAAGGCGGAGACGACCCCGGCCTTGAGCGGCAGCCGGCCGCGGCGCGTCTGGACGGCGGCGATGGCATCGGTAGGCGTATGGGGGCGCCGTTCGGGCAGGAGCTGGTGCAGGTGGCCGACGATCAGTCCGCCCAGGGCGGGCACGGCAACGGTGGTCAGTATCAGCCATTCCGGCCAGGCAAACATCATGCGGCTGCGTGGCGAGATCAGCAGTATCTCGTTGAGCCACAGCACGCCGCGCACGAAACCGGCGGCAAACAGCGCCGCCACGCCACCCACCGTGGCGCCCAGTACCACCAGTCCCAGGAAGCGCAGCAGCGTCACAAGGCCGCGCGGCGTGGGTGGGTCATGGATCTCCATAACCAAGGTGTAGGCGCCAGGGGCATGGAGGTCCAGCCGGGGTTATGGCCGGATCGGCCCCGGGCGACCGAGCTGCCAAGCTATCTGCGTTAGCCCCCGGGATAGATCCCTTATGGATGGACAGTCACGCCGTGGCGAAGCGCTGGTGCAGCCAAGCGTTGATATCGTCGGACTCATAGAGCCACTCGACCTGGCCGTCGGCGTGGGCGATACGCAGGCAGGGAACCTTGACGCGGCCACCGTTCTCGGCGAGCTCGCGGCGATGCTGCTGGTCGAACTGGGCGTCGCGGGTCTCGATGGGCAGAGCCAGGCGGGCGAGCTCCTTGCGCACCTTGACGCAGAAGGGGCAGGTGCGGAACTGGTAGAGGGCGAGGTCTTCACAGGCGCGATCGACCTCGGCCTGCTCTTCCGGTGAGCGCTCCACGGCCCTGGGGGTCGTGAGCTTCTCGGAAATCAGCATGATCGGTGCCAGTACCAGGCGCAGGCCACGGAAGAACAGGCGAATCAGGGGACGCATTGGATCTCGATATCCTCGTGGGTTCTCTGGGGGGGCGGCCATGATGCCATGCCCCCCGGTGAGCGGCCACCCGGGGTCAGGGCATATCAACGGGGAAGCGGGCGAGGATCTCGCGGACCTCACCGTCGCGAACGATCTCCAGTGGCAACAGGGTGCCAGGGGGCTGGCGCCGAATGATCGCGACCAGCTGCCCCACGGTATCCAGCGGGCGGCCGGCGGCGAGGACGATGACGTCGTCTTCGCTTAGGCCGCTCGCCGCGGCCACGCTCGCCGGGGCCACCCGGTCGATCTTGATCCCGGCCTCGTTCGGGACCAGCAGCACGCCCAGTCGTGGCGGTGCCTCTGGCTCATGGCGTGACTCGTCCCCCAGGCCGAACAGCACATCGGCGACCGCCTCGGGGGGCGGGCACTCGCGCTGTGCCGACCAGGCCAACAGCGTGCGATGGGAGCGGAGCCCGAGGTCCTCGAGCTGGTGGGGAACCCCGTGGCCATGCCTGAGGTGTCCCTCTCCCATCAGGCCGACGACCAGCGGCACCCGCTCGGCGGCGCTGGCGAGGCCTTCGGCCATGGCACGATCCCACACCAGCTGGGCCTCGATAAATCGCTCGAGCCCCTCCGGATTCTCGCTGCCCTCCGGGTGCCGGGCATAGATTTCGCTCAGCACGCCGACATAATCGAGTGATGGTGGTGCCGGCGGCGTCAGGCCATGTCGTTCCTCCGGCGCTACCTTCTCCCAGCCCTGTGTGCTTAGTCGCCGGCGCAACTCGGGGGTAACGTTCAGCGCTACCAGCGGGATACGGTTCATGCGCGCGAAGTGCAGGATCGGCAGGTAGAGCTCTGGGTCATAGCCCCAGGCCTGGTGCCAGTCGCTGGAGGAGAGGAAGGCCGCCTCATCGAGCTCTCCTGCCACCCAGGCATCCAGCGCCGGCTGGGCCTTGCGCGGCAGCATCTCGAGACCGATCGCCATCGCGGGCTGGTGGGCATGCAGCGCCGCCAGGGTGTGCAGCTGCCAGCGGTGGTGGGCCTGACGCTCGTGCTGTTCGCCGAGCAGCACGACCCGCCGGGAGGCGAGCTCGCGCATCAGGGTGTCGGCGGGGATCGCATCGGAGCCGTGCTGCCACTCCCCCGGTCGAGGACATTCGCCGGCCAGGCCAGTGGCAGGCAGGCCGCTCAGGGTCAAGGCAAGAAGGGGGGCAGCAAGCAGATGACGGCGCGGCATGGCGTCTCCTCGGGGAGGCAGGGACCTTTCGAGGGGTTACCATACCCCAGGCGGTGAGGCGTCGCGATCTTGTTCGGTGAGCGCTTACGAGCGGGCTGCCTGGAGGATAAGTTGAACGACTGGTAATCGTAGTAATTCCCGTTATCCTGTGTGGTTGTTGCAGCGTACCCCCGGCCTTTTGCCTTGAAACCTGTCCAGGAGCCCCCCGTGCCGAAACTCTCTCGACGACTCGCCTCTCTACTGGGACTCACCTTGATGCTGGCGGTTGCCCCCGCACTCGCCGATTCGCGATTGAACGTGGTGGCCACCACCGGCATGATCGCCGATGTCGTGCGCGAAATAGGGGGCGATCGGGTCGAGGTGAAAGGGCTGATGGGACCCGGGGTCGACCCGCACCTCTACCGCCAGACGCGCAGCGATGTGGTGGCCATGAGCCGCGCCGACGCGGTGTTCTGGAACGGCCTCAATCTCGAGGTGCAGCTGACCGATCTGCTGGATCGCCTGGCCCAGCGAAGCCCGGTCTATGCCGTGGGCGAGGCGGTGCCGCGGGAGAGACTGCTCGCCGACGAGGATTACGCCGACCAGCCCGACCCCCATATCTGGATGGATCCCGGTCGCTGGCGCCATGCGGTCGTTGCCGTGCGCGATGCGCTGATCGAACTGGACCCCGAAGCCACCGAGGAGTTCGAGGCCCGCACCGAGGCATATCTGGAGAATCTCGAGGCGCTGGATGCCTACGCGCGTGAGGTGCTGGACACCATTCCGGCCTCATCCCGTGTGCTGGTCACCGCCCACGATGCCTTCGGCTATTTTGGCGAGGCCTATGCACTGGAGGTAATGGGCATTCAAGGCTTCTCCACCGAGAGTGAGGCGGGGCTCTCGCGTATCGAGAACCTGGTCGATCTGCTGGTCGAGCGCGAGATCGGTGCCGTCTTCGTCGAGACCTCGGTGTCGGAGCGCAGTGTCCGCGCCTTGAGCGAGGGCAGTGCCGCGGTGGGTCACGAGGTGCGTATCGGTGGTGAGCTGTTTTCCGACGCCATGGGCCCCGAGGGAACCTATGAAGGGAGCTGGTTGGGCATGTTCGACCACAACGTGACGACCATCGCCCGCGCCCTGGGAGGCAGTGCGCCGGAGCAGGGCTGGCGGGGCCGCCTGGGCATGGATGCGTCCCATACCGACGAGGAGGAGTAACCCATGCCCGATTCACGCCTCGGCAAGGAAGTGATCGCCAGCCCCCTGGCGATCCAGGGGCTCACGGTCAGCTATGACCACCGCCCGGTCGTCCACTCGGTGGACTTCGTCACCCCGCCCGGCAGCATGAGCGCCATCATCGGCCCCAATGGTGCCGGCAAGTCGACGCTGCTCAAGGCGGCGCTGGGCATCACTCGGCGCCTCTCCGGCGAGGTGCGGGTCTTTGGCCGCCCGCTCGTTCAGGAGACCCGCCACCTGGCCTTCGTGCCCCAGCGCTCCAGTGTCGACTGGGACTTCCCGGCGCGCGTCATCGACGTGGTGGGCATGGGGCTCTACCGGGACCTGCGCTGGTGGCAGTTCGGTTCCCGTCAGCTGCGCCAGCGCGCCATGGAGAGCCTGGCACGGGTCGGCATGGAAGGCTTTGCCGACCGCCAGATCGGCCAGCTCTCCGGCGGCCAGCAGCAGCGAGTGTTCCTGGCTCGGGCGCTGATCCAGGAGGCCGATCTCACCATCCTCGATGAGCCCTTCGCCGGGGTCGATGCCGCGACCGAGACGGCCATCATCCAGGTACTCAAGTCGTTGCGCGACGAGGGCCGAACCCTGCTCTGCGTGCATCATGACCTGGCCACGGTGCGTGACTACTTCGATCATGTGCTGCTGATGAATGTGCGGCGCATCGCTGCCGGCTCGGTCGACGAGGCCTTTACCGAAGAGAACCTGCAGGCCACCTACGGCGGCCGACTCAGCCCGGTTCAGCTGGCGCGGCTCACCGAATCCCCGAGTGGCAGGCGCCAGGAGGAGGGGAGATGGTGATGGAGACCTGGTGGCGGGCACTTACCTTCACCCTGGGCTACAACACCAGCCTGGTCACCGTGGGCGCCATGCTGCTGGCCGCCGCGGCGGGCATGGTGGGTAGCTATATCCTGCTGCGCAAGCGTGCCCTGGTCAGCGATGCCATCAGCCACGCCACCCTGCCGGGGCTGGCCCTGGCCTTCCTGGTCATGGGGCTTTGGCAGGGGGATGGGCGGGTACTGCCGGTGCTGCTCGCCGGTGCCGCGGGGAGCGCCGCCCTGGGGTTGTGGCTGGTGCAACGCATCGCGGAGCGCACTCGACTGGGCGAGGATGCCGCCATCGGTGCCGTGCTATCGACCTTCTTCGCCTTCGGGGTGGTGCTGATCACCGTGATCCAGACCCTTTCGGTGCGCGGCCAGTCAGGCTTGAACAGCTACCTGGTAGGGGCGACCGCCGGCATGCTCTACTCCGAAGCGCTGCTGATCGCCGCCTGTGCCCTGGGTCTGCTGGTGGCGCTGCTGGTGTGGCGACGCGACTTCTTGCTGCTCTGCTTCGACCCGGCCTTCGCCCGCACCCAGGGTTACAATACCAGCAGGCTCGATCTGCTGCTTCTGCTGCTGCTGATGGCGGTCGTGGTGATCGGCCTCAAGGTCACCGGACTGATCCTGATCGTGGCGCTGACCATCATTCCTCCGGTGGCGGCGCGGTTCTGGACCGATCAACCCATGCGCATGGTGGCCCTGGCCGCTCTGCTCGGGGCCCTGGCGGGCTATCTCGGCGTGACGCTCTCCAGCGTGCGTGAGGGTCTGCCCACCGGACCACTGATCGTGCTTTCCGCCTTCGGCCTGTTCCTGATCTCCTTTCTGTTCTCGCCGCGCCGCGGCGTGCTGGCCTCTCTACTCGCCTACCAGCGCCTGCGCCGGCGCGTGCATCTGCGTCAGGGGTTGCTGGCCCTGGATCGCAACGAGCCGATCTTCGATGGCCTGACGCTGAGGCTGCTGCGCCGTCGCGGCCTGGTGCGCCGCGATGGGGTCGCCACCCCGGCGGGCGAGGCGGCGGCGCGCGACGCCGAGCATGAGGAGCGACTCTGGGCGCACTATCGGCGACGCTACCCGGATGATGCCCTGCATCGCGAGCATGCCGGTCTGACCCCGATCGGTCAGGTGCTGTCGGCGGATGCCATCATGGCCCTGGAGGCGGAGCTGCCCCCCGCGGAGGTGACACGATGAACGAGTTCATGATGTTCAGCCTGGTGCCGTTGACGATCGCGATCATCATCTCGATGACCTGTGCGCTGCTCGGCAACTTCCTGGTGCTGCGTCGCCAGAGCCTGATCGGCGACGCCATCAGTCATGTGGCGCTGCCCGGGATCGTGGTCAGCTTCCTGATTACCGGCACCCTGGCCTCGCTGGCCATGATGCTCGGCGCCGGGGTGGCCGCCCTGGTGACGGTGGCGCTGATCGAGCTGGTTCGTCGCCTGGGGCGGGTGGAGGGGACTGCCGCCATGGGCGTGGTCTTCACCAGCCTGTTCGCCGTCGGCGTGCTGCTGCTGGAGTGGCATGGCGCCTCCGGGGTGCACCTGGACGTCGAGCATGCCCTCTACGGCAACCTGGAGAGCCTGATCTGGTTCGATGGGGTTAGCCTTGCCGCCTTGTTCGACCCCCAGGCGCTGGCCGACCTTCCCCCCCAGCTGGGCCGGGCCGCCTGGGTCGGCCTGGTGGTGGTAGCCTTTGTGGTGGTGATGCGGCGTCCACTGGTGCTGGCCAGCTTCGACCCCGACTTCGCCGCCAGCATGCGCACCCGTCCGGCGCTGGTCGACCTGATGCTGGTGACCCTGGTGGCGGTGGCCGCCATCGCCGCCTTCGAGGCGGTAGGCTCGATCATCGTGATCGCCATGTTCATCTGCCCGGCCGCCGCCGCGCGGCTGATGACCAACCGCCTTGGCGTGCAGATCGTCTGGAGTCAGGTATTCGCCCTGCTGGCCGCGGTAGGGGGCTATCTGTTGGCCGGTGAGGCGCCGCGCTGGCTGGGCTTCGATACGTCGCTCAGCGCCGCCGGCATGATCGCCAGCCTGGCGGGTTTGATCCTGCTTGCCGCCTGCCTGTTCGGCCCCTGCCGCGCCCGCACGGGGGCGGCGCATCAGGACTGAATCGACCGCGGAGGGGGTGGACGGTACGGCAAGCATCGAGTGTACTGCCAGGAGCGGAGCCCGGCCGCGGATGGCCGGGTAGGGGAGGCTAACGACGGGTAGGGAGGGACCGACATGAAGCGCTATCTCTCGCGCTGCTTGCCCCAATGGCGCCGGGTATTGCCGACGCCGATGCCGGTGCTTTCTTGGGTATTCGTGTTGCTGGCACTGCTGCTGGCGTGTCCGGTCGCGGTTCAGTCCTCTCAGCATGAGGATGGCCCCTGGTTCACCCTCGAGACGCTCAACAGCGGCCTCGGCGAGCCGCCCGAGAAGGTGCGGCGCCAGACACCCCGTGAGGCGCTGCGCAGCTTTCTTACCCTGAACGGCAAGGGAGATTTCGAGGCGGCGGCGCATCTGCTCAATCTCACCGAACTGCCGGCCGAGGAGCAGGCCACCCGGGGTGGCGAGCTGGCACGCCAGCTTGCGTCGGTGCTGCAGCGGGGCGACTGGCTGCAACCCTCGGACCTCTCCAGTCGGCGCGATGCCATGGTCGAGGACATGTCGGGGCAGCACCCCTTGACGGGGCAGCCGCGCCGTAACCTTCTGTTGACCTCGCTGGAGGCCGACGGCGAGTCCCACGCGATTCGCATCGCCCGCTATCGGGCCGGCGATCAGGAGCCGGTGTGGTTGATCACTCCCGACACCCTGGCATTTATCCCCGTCCTCTATAAGGCCTACGGGCCCTCCTGGCTCGAGCAGCGCATACCCGAGCGACTCCAGCGTTCGCTGGGCATGCTGCGGTTATGGGAGTGGCTGGCGATTCCGCTCTTCTTGACGTTGATCGGTCTGCTGGGGTGGGCCGTGTATCGTTTCACCTCGGCCATGGCGGGCTGGTTGCCGGCCGGCACCCTGGCCAAACGTTTCGTTGCCCGAATACCGGTACCCGTGACCTTTATCGCCATGTCGCTGATGGCCCAGGTGCTGCTGGGCACCGTGGTCTCCTTCTCCGGTGTGGCGACAGCCGGCTTCCGGATCCTGCTTATCGTGATCATGGCCTGGGGCATGGGGCTTGCCGCCCTGCGCCTGGTCGACGCCTTCCTGCACAGGATGACCCAGCGTCTGGTGGGCGAGATCGATGACACCCGTCACCGAGACGAACGCAAGCTGCTGACCTCTCTCTATGCCCTCAGGCGCGGCATCATCCTGGTCACGATCATCGCGGTTACGATCTATATCCTGGCGGAGATCAATCTGTTCGGCACCCTCGGTCTTTCGCTGCTGGCGTCGGCCAGTGTCCTGACGGTGCTGGTGGGTATCGCCGGCCAGGCCGTGCTGGGCAATATCCTCTCCTCCTTCCAGCTGTCGCTGGCCAAGCCGATTCGGATGGGGGATCTGGTGGTGTTCGAGGGGCAGTGGTGCTATGTCGAAGGCATCTTCTATACCTTTATCCGCCTGCGGGGCTGGGACGAGCGGCGCCTGATCGTGCCGGTCAAGCACTTCGTCTCTCAACCCTTCTATAACCTCTCCGCCAAGGATGCACGTCTCTATCGCCAGCTGGCGCTTACCCTGCACATCAGCGCCGATATCGAGTGCCTGCGGCAACGCTTTCACGAGCTCGCCGAGCAGGAGCCCGATGTGATCGAGCCGGACAAGTTGTGCTGCTACGCGACGGCCCAGACCGAGGCAACGGTCGAGGTGCGCTGCTACATGATGACCCGTGAACCCATGGGGGGGTGGGTCGCCGAGGCCCGCCTGCGCGAGAAATTGCTGGCCTTTATTCGCGACGAGCATCCCGAGTGGTGGCCTCGGGAGGTGGTGGCCGTCAGCCGCCGTGATGTGACCATTGCCGAGGGCGCCGAGCTCTCATCCGACCCGAGCCAGGCGGGTGAGGGGCACCCTGGATCATCATGAATCCTCATATCGATAGGGCCCCACATCAGTAACGCCACTAAATCAATAACGCCACTAAGCGATAAGGAGAGGCTGGTCGACATGAGTCACCCTGAGCGAACCCCGCGGGTGCGTCCCGCCGCTACCCTGGCGCTGGTGCGCGATGGCGTGGCGGGCCTGGAAGTCCTGCTGCTGCAGCGTACCTGGCAGGCCGTCTTTCTGCCCGGCTATCACGTCTTTCCCGGTGGCGCCGTGGATGTGGAGGATCTCGAGTCTCGGGCCCTGGTGCGGGGACGCGATGATGCCGATATCAGTCAGGTGATGAGCCTGGAGGAGGGCGGGACCGACTACATGATCGCCGCCCTGCGCGAGTGTCTGGAGGAGGCGGGGCTGCTGCCGGCCATGGGTATCGATGGCACACCGCTATCGGGGGAACACCCGATCCTCGTCGAGGGGCGTGAGGCGCTGCGAGGCGAGCAGGTGGGCTTCCGGGCGCTGTGTGAGCAGTATGACCTGTGCCTGCCGCTGGATCGGCTGGCCTATCTGGGGCGCTGGGTGACACCACCAGGAGCGCCGCGGCGCTTCGACACTCACTTCTTCGTGACCCTGGCGCCCCCGGGACAGCGTGCCGTCCCCGACGGCAGCGAGACGATCGCCCACACCTGGTTGACCGTAAAGGAGGCGTTGCAGGCCCATCGGCGTGGGGAGATGGGGCTGAGCTATCCGACCCTGCGTACTCTTCGCCTGATCGGCGACTTTGCCAGCGCCGAAGCGCTGCTACGCCATGCCCATGCCAACCCGCCGACGGCGCATCCCGGTCGACCCTGGCCGGCCCGGCGCCAGGGGAAGCGCTGCCAGGTGGAACCGGATTCACCGGCCTATGCCGAGGTGCGCCGCCTGGATCCCCAGCGGCACGCCAGCGCCATGGCCGAGATCGTGCCCGGCCGGGCGGTCAGCCTGGCGCCTGGGGTGACCCGGGTGACCGCCCCTAACGCGGGCAGAATGACCGGCCCCGGCACCAACAGCTATCTGCTCGGCGACGGAGGCGATCATCTGGTGATCGATCCCGGCCCCGCCGACGCCGACCATCTGGAGCGGCTGCTCGAGCTTGCCGAGGGAAGGCTCTCCCGGGTGCTGGTGACCCACACCCATATCGACCACTCGCCGGGAGCGATGTGGCTCAAGGCGCGCACCGGTGCCCGGCTGGTCGGGTTGCCACCCCCAGCCGGCGACAGCCAGGACGCCGACTTCATTCCGGACCACTGCCCGCGACACGGGGAGCGCCTCGAGACGCCGGCCGGCACCCTCAAGGTGCTGCATACCCCGGGGCACGCCTCTAATCATCTCTGCTATCTGCTGGAGGATAAGCGACTGCTCTTCTCCGGCGACCAGGTCATGCAGGGCTCCACCGTGGTGATCAATCCCCCGGACGGCGATATGGCCGCCTATATCGCGGCCCTGCATGCCCTGGGCGAGGAAGCGTTCGACACCATCGCCCCGGGCCATGGCTTCCTGATCGGCGAGGCCCATGGTGCCATCGACTTCCTGATCACCCATCGCCTGGCTCGCGAGCACAAGGTTCGCCTGGCGCTGTCGCGCCACGGCCCGGCAAGCCTGGAGGCGTTGACACGCCAAGCCTATGACGATGTGCCGGAAGCGAAGCAGGGACTGGCGACACGTTCGGCGCTGGCCCACCTGCTCAAGCTGGAAGAGGAGGGGCGAGCGGTGCAGCGTGAGGGCATCTGGGACAGCCCGGGCCGTTCATCAAGACGATAAGCCCGATAAGGGCTTGGTCGTCCATGCTTAGGCCCAGCGCTCGTCGGCGGTAAAGGCCACGGTAAACCAGCGCCGCTCCGGTGGAGGGCTGAGGCGTTCGGCGATCTGCTCGCGAATCTCGTCCATCAGTGCCACGCCACGCTCGGCGGCGAAGTCGGTCGTGGTGACGATATGGATCTCGATATAGTGGCCACGCCCCGCCTTGGCCACATGGCTGTAGTAGGTCAGTAGCCCCTCGCGTGTCATCACCGGGGTCATGGCGGCATGGACCTCCGCGTCCAGTGCGCTTGGCGCAATCAGAAAGATCTCCTTGAGCGCACGGCGCACGATGCCGATGGGGACCGGCATGAAACCGGCCGTCAGCAGCATCAGCAGCACCGAATCCACATAGGGCGTGAGATGGGCCCAGGCCGTCCCCTGCAGCAGCCGCGCGATGATGAATGCCACCAGCAGCGCGGTGGTGATCAGCGCGGCCATCAGCCAGCCCTGCATGTCGATGCGCACGAACTCGGAGTCCGCCGTGCGATTGATCTTTCGCTGATAGGCGGTCATCACAAAGCAGGCGATGGCCACCACCACGGCATAGGCGATGGCCAGATCGAAGGCCAGTTCGCGACCGCCCTCGCGCAGGTCGAGCAGTGCGGTCAGGAAGGCGTAGAAGCACAGCAGCATCAGGATGCTGCCGTTGAGGGCCGCTACCAGTGGCTCCAGATGCCAGTAGCCGTGCTGGAAGCGCTGGCTGGCCTCGCGCACGGCCAGCCTTGCCACCAGCAGTGCCAGCCCCGACATGGCGGCATCGATGGTGGAGAAGACGCCATCGAAGAGGATCGACTGGGAACCGGCCAGCAGGCCGACGGCGACCCCCAGACTCGAGACCACCAGGGTCATGATGATGGAGAGTTTCAGCGCGCGCTGCTCGAGGGTGGCTTGCATGGGGGAGCTCGTGGTCAGGGACGTCTCATGTTAGCGAAACGGTCAGGAGTGGGGAACCTGCCCGCTCGATACCGCAAGCGTGCCGGCAAGCCCCGCCAGGGAGGAGGGGCTTGCCGGCACGTCAGTTCAGGGGAGATGTGAGGGTGGGCCGGGAGCAGTCTCAGCCGTTGGCCTTGAGTCGAGCCGCGACCTTGGCCACCGTCTCACCCTGGTAGCGAGCAATCGTCAGCTCACGCTCGTCAGGCTGGCGAGAGCCGTCGCCTCCCGCGATCGTGGATGCCCCGTAGGGGGTACCGCCACCGACCTGGGAGATATCGAACAGCTCCGGGGTGCCATAGCCGATCGGCACGATGATCATCCCGTGGTGCGCCAGGGTGGTCCAGGTCGAGGTAATGGTCATCTCCTCACCGCCACCTGTGCCGGTCGAGGTGAAGACACTGGCCACCTTGCCCACCAGGCCGCCACCGGCCCACAAGCCACCGGTCTGGTCGAGGAAGGTGCGCATCTGCCCCGACATGTTGCCGAATCGCGTGGGTGTACCGAAGATGATGGCGTCGTAGTCGGCGAGCTCCTTGGGAGAGGCCTCCGGGGCCTCCTGATCCGTCTTGCCGCCGGCGGCCTTCAGCGCCTCGGGGGCCATGGTCTCGGGCACGCGCTTTACCGTTACCTCAACGCCTTCCACCTGGCGTGCGCCCTCCGCAATGGTGTTGGCCATCGTCTCGATGTGGCCATACATGGAGTAGTAAAGAACCAGTACCTTGGTCATGGGCTGTATCTCCCGGCTGTGGTTGTGAGCCTTTGGTTTTCCTAACAAGCGGGCAACGGCTTGGATCAATGTTGCCATGGCCTGTCCCCTGTGAAGCAGCGAGACTCGATCGACCCTTTCATGATGTTGCCTTTTTAGCCGGCGTCAGCGGATCGCCGGTCAATTCAATGTTCGTTGCCTGGCGATGCTGCGCTTTCAGCGTAGCACGTGCCTTGGCCATGGCAGTGCTGCTGCCTTCGTTCTCGATCGGTCCGGAAACACTCATCACCGCTTCCTGCGCCGGGGCTTGCTGGGTGGTGGCCAGAGGCTCGTTGAGCTGTGAGGTAAGTGCAGGGGCCTGTCCAGCCTGGGCAGCCATCGGGATAGCGGCGATCAGCAGGGCGGATAGCATCGGCTTGAGTGACATGAAGTATCTCCTTTGTAGGGGTATCGATCTGGCTTCGTTTGAAGCTCTCTGATTGGTGATGAGAATCTTAAATGGTCAATCAGATAGAACAAAAGAGGCATATTTCGGATGTACTTTTCGTAAAAATAGAATGGTTGCTGGATAAGCGGGTGCCAGGGGCCGCCTCGATGGTTCGACAGTGATTGGCCGCCGGACCAGAGTTACTGCAGAATGGAAATGAGGACTTCTTGGCCTCGCGGGGCGCCTCAGCGGGCTTTTGAAGAGGGCCACAGACAAAGGAGCATCATATGAGCCAGCCGGTCATCGCCGACAACAAGCCGAAGAAGGTCACACTGGCGAAGGGCAAGGAGTACGCCTTCTGCCGCTGTGGTCGCTCCGGTGATCAACCCTTCTGTGATGGTTCTCATCAAGGCACAGGCTTCACGCCACTGATGTTCACCGCCGAGCAGGACGGCGAGGTGTTCCTGTGCCGGTGCAAGCAGACGGGTGACGCCCCCTATTGCGATGGTACGCACAAGCAGTTCAGCAAGGAGCAGGTGGGCCATGAGGCACCCGAAGCCGAGTCGGGGGGTGGCAGCGCCGCCCCCAAGGCCAAGGCCACCGAGGAGGAACCCACGGTCAAGCTGATTCATCGTCTGGCACGGGAGGGGCTAGACGGGGTAGGCCCCCACGGACCCATGGATGCCATGGGCGTGCCGCGTCACACCCTGCCCCAATGGGACGACCTACAGTTGATGGTGGCTCAGCTGGCGACCCAGCCGCTGCTCGATGACGCCAAGGTCGATACCCGCCTGGTGATCGGCCCCGAGGCGAAGAAGCCGTTGACCCTCGAGATGCCCCTGCTGGTCTCCGACATGAGCTTCGGGGCACTCTCCGAGGAGGCCAAGATCGCCATGGCGCGAGGCGCCGAGCGCGCCGGCACCGGCATCTGCTCCGGCGAGGGCGGCATGCTGCCCGAGGAGCAGGCCGAGAACTCCCGCTACTTCTACGAGCTGGCCAGTGCCCGTTTCGGTTATGAGGAGCGGTTGCTCGAGAAGGTCCAGGCGTTTCACTTCAAGGGTGGCCAGGCAGCGAAGACCGGTACCGGCGGGCATCTGCCAGCTGGCAAGGTGTCGGCCCGAATCGCCGAGGTGCGGGGCCTCGAAGAGGGCCAGCCAGCCGTGTCGCCGGCGACCTTCGAGGAGCTGCATACGGTCGATGACTTCCGCCGCTGTGCCGATCGCGTACGCGAAATCACCGGTGGCATCCCGATAGGCTTCAAACTCAGCGCCAACCATATCGAACACGATATCCAGTTCGCCCTCGACGCCGGCGCCGACTACCTGATCCTCGATGGTCGCGGTGGTGGCACCGGGGCGGCGCCGCTGATGTTCCGGGACCATATCAGCGTGCCCACCATTCCGGCCCTGGCGCGTGCCCGCCGCTATCTCGATGACGAAGGCGCGAGCGGTCGGGTGACCCTGATCGTTACCGGCGGCCTGCGCCTGCCCATCGACTTCGTCAAGGCCCTGGCGCTGGGCGCCGATGGGGTCGCCATAGCCAACAGCGCCATGCAGTCGATTGGCTGTGTGGCGGCACGGATCTGCCATACCAACAACTGTCCGGCGGGCATCGCCACCCAGCGGGGCGATCTGCGCCAACGCCTCGATGTCGAAAAGTCTGCCGCCCAGCTCGAGCGCTTCCTGCGCTCCTCGGTGGAGCTGATGCAGGTTATGGCGCGTGCCTGCGGTCACGACAGCCTGGCCGGCTTCGGGCCTCGGGACCTGGCGACCTGGAAGCGTGAGATGGCCCTGCTCAGCGGTGTACGCTTCGCCGGTCTCTTGCCACCCTAGCCTGCCAACCTAGTCGAGATAATACTCGATGGTGGTGACTACCCTGACGGTCTTGATCGGCTGCTGCTCTTCGGAGGTGCCTGCCGCCTGGTCGCGAGCGCGTATTTCGAATACCCCCTGATTGGCACGACGCAGGGTACCGATATCGGCATTGGCATCTCGGGCAAATTGTTCGGCTGACTCCCGAGCCGCTGCCGTGGCTTCGGCGATCATCGCAGGCTTGATCTCGTTAAGGTGGTTGAACAGGTAGATCGGGCCGCTGGGACCGTAGTCCGAAGAGAGGACCACGCCGGCGTCGAGCAGCTCGCCCACCGCCTGGGCAGTATCACGAATCTGCTCGATCTCCGTGCTGCGCACCATCAGGGTCTGATTGATGATGAAGCGCTGCTCGCCATCGTTGTTGCCATAGGGGTTGGCGGCGGTGTCGTTGACGTTGAGGCGCTGAAGCTCCACCTGCTGGGTATCAATATCGTGACGCTCGATAAAGGCGAGAATGGCCTCGCGGCTGGCGCGGGCTTCCTCGCGGGCCTGCTGCAGGGTCGTGCCGGAGGCCACGAAATGCAGCGGCCAGAGGGCGAGATCCGCCTCGACCTCGCGCTCGGCGAGTCCCTTGACGGTGACGTAGCGGTCGCCGATACGCAGATGAGTAAGCCCCTCGCCAATCAACGAGGCCGCCACGATGGTGGCGACGGCAAGGATCAAGGCTGAAAAGATCTTCATGATGGCTCCTTCCATGTGATAACGACCAGGTCGTGAAGAGTAGGTACTACCGAGCCTATCAGAGGTTTAGCGTGCCTCACGCTGCAAAAAGAAAAAAGGAGGCACCCGGATGGGTGCCTCCCTGTCTCACTTCTCTTTCCACTTGCCGAGCGTCAGTTGTGGCTCAGTCGGCCTTGGGAATGGTCGCCACATTAGGCGTGATGACACCCTGTTCACGGGCCATGGCATAGGCCGCCTTGGGGCCGGCCCACAGCGAGGGCAGCAGTACCAGTGAGACGGGAATCGCGGTGATCACGATAAACTGCTGCAGTGCACCGATCTGGCCCGACCCCATATAGAGCAGGATGCCGGCCATCACCGCCATGGCGAGGCCCCAGAAGGCGCGCACCAGCGAACTGGGCTCGTCGTGGCCGGCACATACCACGGCGATGGCATAGCTCATGGAGTCGCCGGTGGTCGCCACGAAGATGCTGGTCAGCAGCAGGATGGCTAGTGCCATCAGGGTACCGCCCGGCAGGGCCTGGGCCACGGTCAGGGTCGCCACATCGAACTGGAAGTTGTTCAGCGCCTCGGTGAGGTCGATCGCGCCGATCAGCTGGTAGTGGATGCCGGAACCACCCAGCAGGGTAAACCAGAGGGTGGTGGCGACCGGCGCCATCACCGCCACGGCGAGGATCATCTCGCGAATGGTGCGGCCGCGGGAGATGCGCGCCACGAAGATCGCCATCAGCGGTGCATAGCCGATAAACCAGGCGAAGAAGAAGACCGTCCACCACTGCATCCACCAGGCCGGCGCAGTCTCGGCGCTCATGGTGGCCATGCTGAAGAACGATGACAGGTACTCACCGAAACCTTGGCTGAAGGCGTTGACCAGGTAGAGGGTCGGACCGGCGACCAGGATCACCGCGGCAATCGCCAGCGCCAGGAAGACGTTGAATCGCGACAGGATCTGGATGCCCTTGTGCACGCCGATCATGGCCGAGGTGATATAGACACCCGCCAGCACCACGAGGATGCCGAGCTTGGTGCCATACCCCTGGCTGATGCCGAACAGCTCATGCAGGCCGAAGCTCATCTGGGTGGCGAGAAAGCCGATTGGGCCGACGGTGCCGGCAACCACCGCGATGACGCAGCAGGCGTCGACGATGCTGCCGAGCGCGCCGCGCATGACCCGCTCGCCGAAGACCGGGTAGAGCAGGGTGCGGGGCTGCAGCGGCTGTCCCTTCACGTAGTGGGCATGGGCCAGCACGATGGCGCTGAGGGTTCCCAGCACGGCCCAGGCCAGAAAGCCCCAATGCATGAACGACTGGGCGAGGGCGCCGGCGACGGCCTCGGCGGTGCCGGCCTCCGTGTCGAAGGCCGGCGGCGTCACCACGAAGTGGTAGATGGGCTCACCGGCGGCGAAGAAGACGCCTCCACCGGCCAGCAGGGTACACATGATCATCGACAGCCACTTGAAGGTGCTGATCTGAGGGCTGTCCAGCTGGCCGACCCGGGCACTGGCCGCGGGTGAGATGGCCACGCCGATGGCGATCATGAAGGTCAGCAGCAGCAGTAGCTGGAAGTAGGTACCCAGCGTTACGGCGGTCCAGGCGAAGCCGGCACTGATGCTGTCGGCCACCATGCTGATGTCATAAAACGACAGGCCCACGAAGGCCACGATGAAGCCGACCGTAAGCAGCAGAACGATGGGATCGCCCAGACGCGAAAACGCCGAGTTCCCGGCGGATGCAGGGGCAGTGATGGGGGGCATGAGGGAATTGCTCTAGTTGCGAGAATTTGTGGCGCCGAGGGGGGTGGCGCCGACTAGAACGACGGAATGCTAACAAGAGCTGACTTATAAGTCTAAAGAGGGTTGCTGTCGGCCATGCCTGCCTGGTGACTCGGGCAGTGCGGAGAGCTGTCGATAGCGGCCTGGCTCAAAGGTCATGCATGGTGCCTCAAGATGGGTGCCGCTGCGTAATAATATTCAGTTAAATCAATGAAATAATAGAAATCTGGGTTGGCATCACTGCGCCGCCACGCGAGAGCCGTTGGCAGCTGGCGGCACAGGGGGCGAGGGCGGCTCAGCTCGCCATGGGGTAGCTGCCTGGGCGCAGGATCCGGGTGTCGACATCATGGATATCCCGCAGGCCGCATAACGCCAGGGTAGTATCCAGCTCCTTGTGGATGATCCGCAGGGATTCACTGACACCCTCCTGGCCCATCGCCCCCAGACCGTAAAGGAAGGCACGCCCGATATAGCCGCCCTTGGCACCCAGCGCCAGGGCCTTGAGCAGGTCCTGGCCGGAACGGATACCGCCGTCCAGGTGAACCTCGCAGCGATCCCCCACGGCGGCAACGATGGCGGGCAAGGCCTGGATGCTGGATGTGGCACCGTCCAGCTGGCGGCCGCCATGATTGGAGACCACGATGGCATCGGCACCCGCTGCCACCGCTTGCTCGGCATCTTCCGGCTCGAGGATGCCCTTGATCACCAGCTTGCCGCCCCAGCGCTCCTTGATCCAGGCGACATCGTCCCAGCTCAGGCTGGGATCGAATTGGCCCGCGGTCCACTTGGCCAGTTGCCCCAGGTCTGTGGCGTCCTCGACGTGACCCGCGAGGTTGCCGAAGGTGCGCCGTCGAGTGCGTGCCATGCCCAGACACCAGCGCCACTTGGTAGCGAGGTCGAGCAGGTTGCGAGGGGTGGGGCGGGGTGGCACCGTCAGGCCGTTGATGATGTCCTTGTGGCGCTGCCCGAGGATCTGCAGATCGGCGGTCAGCACCAGGGCCGAGCATCCCGCCGCCTTGGCGCGGTCGATCAGTCGACCGATGAACTCCCGGTCGCGCATCACATAGAGCTGGAACCAGAAGGGGCGCGAGGTGTGCTCGGCGATGTCTTCGATGGAGCAGATGCTCATGGTCGACAGGGTGAAGGGCACTCCGAAGGCCTCGGCGGCGCGGGCGGCGAGGATCTCGCCATCGGCGTGCTGCATGCCGGTCAGGCCGGTGGGGGCGAGCGCCAGTGGCAGGCTCACTCGCTCGCCGAGCATCTCGCTCTCCAGACGGCGATCGCTCATATCCACCATCACGCGTTGGCGAAGTCTGATGCTGGCGAAGTCGTTGGCATTGGCCCGGTAGGTGCTTTCTGTCCAGGCGCCGGAGTCCACATAGTCGTAAAACATCCTGGGCACTCGGCGCCGTGCCAGGCGTTGTAGGTCGTCGATGCAGGTTATGGTCGGCATGCTGAGTCGTCCCTGGTCTCAGAGGGTCAGTGGATAAAGCGCACGAAGAGATACCCCAGCGAGAGCAGCACCAAGGTGGCGATGGCCAGCAGACTCCAGGCGTTGATCAGAAGCGAGGGGCGTTGCTCCAGGGGCACGCTGGCGCCGTTGGCGGTGAAATGGTTGAGCGCCGCCAGAATGGGGCTGAGCAGGAAGGCCGATACCATCACGAAGTCCATGAACAATCGAAAGTTGCCCATCAGGGTGAAGAGAATCAGGATGGCCAGCAGCGACAGGGCAAGCATGGCGATCAGATAAGCATGGCTTCCCTCGATCCTGCGCGTCTCCGCCTCGATCTCCTCGGGGCGAGTAATGGCATGGTAGGCGGCGGTCATCATGCGCGGAAAACCGTCCAGCACGGTGAGCAGCGTGGTCAGCATCACCGTAAAGGCCGAGATTCCCACCACAACGCCGCTCCACTCCCCCAGGGTCGAGGTGTAAAGGCCGACGACCTGGCTGGCGAAACCCACCGCACCGTCGGCAGGAGTGATGCCCTGACCATGCATCACCCCGGCGCCCATGATCACGAAGCATGCGGCAAGGATCGCGGCGCCAATATAGCCGATATCGAAATCGAGCTTCTCCGCCTCGGTGTCGCAGCGCTCGCCACGGGTCTTGTTACGAGCCTCCGACCACAGCGAGTTGAGGATCGCCAGAGTGATATCCGAGGGCATCAGGCCCAGCACCGCCACCAGGGTCACCAGCGTGGCGGCACTGTAGAGCGGCGAGGCGGCGGTTGCGGGATAGAGACTCCAGTCGACCATCGGCCACGCTGCCAGCGTGGCCAACAGGGTGGTCAGGGTGAGAATGACGATAAACACCTTGTTGACCCAGTCCAGCATTCGGTAGCCGCCGGTATAGGTGAGCAGGCAGCCGCCGGTGATCAGCACGGTGGCGATAGCCGGGGCGCTCAGGTCCAGTGACAGCAGGGTGCCGGCCAGGCCCGCCGTGGTAATGGCGATGGCGGCGATGATGATCGCCAGCATCGGCAGCTGCACCAGGGCGAACAGCGCCACCACGCTCCTGCCGAAGGTCTGGCGATAGCCCTCGATCAGCGACTTGCCGGTGACGCTGACATAGAAGGGGCCGAAGAAGAAGGTGGGGTACTTGATCAGGATCGCCAGGAGGATAAACCCCAGCAGGCCGATGCCATACTCGGCTCCGGCGCGAGTCGCTTGCACCACATGGGAGGTGCCGATGGCGGCCCCGGCGAACAGGAAGCCGGGACCGAGGGCCGCCAGGTATTTGGCAGGGACGAAACGAGCGGATGCCGCGGAGGACAAGGGTTGGTTCATGGCATGGCCTGACTGCTGATTCGGGGGCAGATGTAAGGTTGTGTTGGCCGTTCAGGCACCGGGCTCGGCAACGGTGGCGCGGCTCAGACGGCCTTGGTCGCCAGACCGGCTATCGACCAGGCGGTAAACAAGACCGATTACCATACTCGATTTAGCGGTGGGCGAATATGGTTGCCTGACTAACATTCCTCGTGGTTTCGATACGTCGATGTCATCCGCCGTGGTGGGGGATATGAAACGCCTGTCTCGCGTTCCATCGTTGCTTCGGGTATCGGGTATTGGGTTTCGTTCCAATAACGACCTTGTCGTTATCTATCGAGGAATCATTGTGCCGGATGCCCATCTTGCTGCTTCTGAATTGACGCTTTACCGCGCCTTGAAGGATATCCATTGGCAGTCAAGTTTCGATGTGCAATCGTTTGCCCGTGGGCAGGACTATGCGCAGCAGGGCAAGGTGCGTAAGCACCCGCGTATTGAGCATGAGGACGCGATGCTGGTGCTGCGGGCTCAGGTGGATGGCAGCGGGCGTAGCCGCTATCTCACCAGTCTGGCTGTGGATCCCGACAATCCCGAGATGGGCGTGGTCAGCGACTGCAGCTGCCCCGTAGGGCGTCAATGCAAGCATGCGGTGGCGGTGATCCAGAGCTTTGTCGATGCCATGGAGGCCGAGGGCATACCGCCGGAGGATGACACCGCCATGCTGGAGCAGCGCTGGGAGGCGTGGCTGGACGAGCTCCAGTCACCGCTCGGTGGCAAGCGATATGTCGAAGAGCTCGAGGAGGACCACCGCCTGGCGCTGTTCCTGGATATTGACCCGAACTCGCGCACGCCGACGCTCCAGGTATCACCGGTCTGGGTACGGCCCACCAAGCGGCGCGCACGCGGTAACGGCTGGGTGAAGCCGCGACCCATCAATGTGCGGCGTGGTGGGGGGCTTACGCCCAGGCCACCTCAAGGGCTGGCTCCCGACCAGGAGGAGGCCCTGGAGCTGCTGATGCTCGGCGAGCAGGGCCGCCAGCTTTCCGGCACGGGGTACGAGTATGCCTGGAGTTCGGTCACCCACGCCTTTCAGGCACGCGCGCTATGGTCGCTGCTTGCAACGGGTACGGGTATCGGGGTTACTCCAGTCGGTGCCCTGGCCCGGCAGGACCGTAGCGAGGCAAGAGTCATGAATCCCCATGCGACCATCATAAGCCCAGGCGACCATGCATCGCCCCTCTCGGTCGTCGGTGTAGACGTCACCGTGCTGATATCCAAGGACCAGGCCAGTGGCCGGGAAATCACCCTGCAGCGGGGTGACGAAGGTGTGGGTCTGCCACCGCACAGCCACCCCTGGGACGAAAGCTTCAGTGTGCTCAAGGGGGCCGTTCACTTCTCGGCCGGCGACCAGTCAGCGCTCTGTGATGCAGGAACTCTGGCCCACGTGCCCGCCGGCACGGTAAATGCCTTCCACTTCGCCCAGGGCGGCGGAGAGATGATCGAAATCACCCAGCAAGGCCAGGCCGTGGAGATGTTCCGCACCGTTAATGCGCGGGTGCTCCCTGGCTCACCGGATCTGCCGACCCTCCTCGAGATACTGAATCAGCATGGCGTCACGGTGCATGGCCCCGAGGAAGCCTGACCCTGAACGGCGTTTTATTCGCGGGTGCTCTTGGTGTGGATAGGGGCCGCTTCTTGCCGTGCCGTGACCAATGCCCTTGGCAATCTGTGGATTCGGCATGACGACTGGCACCAGAGCTGGGATAATGCCCGGTTTCGTCCGTTCACGCCCAACGCTCCCCCGGTGCCCCATGGAAATCAAGGTCAACTATCTCGACAACCTCCGCCTGGAGGCCAAGTTCGACGACTTCACGGTCATCTCCGACCAGCCCATCCGCTACAAGGGGGATGGCTCGGCGCCGGGGCCCTTCGACTACTTCCTGGCCTCCTCGGCGATGTGCGCGGCCTACTTCGTCAAGGTCTACTGCAACGCCCGGGATATTCCCACCGAGAACATCCGGCTGTCGCAGAACAACATCGTCGACCCGGAGAACCGCTACAAGCAGATCTTCCGGATTCAGGTCGAGCTGCCCGAGGACATCTCCGACAAGGACCGCCAGGGCATTCTGCGCTCCATCGACCGCTGCACGGTGAAGAAGGTGGTGCAGACCGGTCCGGAGTTTCAGATCGAGGTGGTCGAGAACATCGACGAGGACGCCCAGGCCCTGCTGATGGGCGGTGAAAGGAGCAAGGCGCTGGGCGATGGGGAGAGTGACGGCGGTACCTGGATCGAGGGCAAAGACCTGCCGCTGGAGCAGACCATCGCCAACATGACCGGCATCCTGGCCGATCTGGGCATGAAGATCGAGATCGCCTCCTGGCGCAATATCGTGCCCCACGTCTGGTCGCTGCATATCCGCGACGCCGCCTCGCCGATGTGCTTTACCAATGGCAAGGGCGCCACCAAAGAGAGTGCGCTCTGTTCGGCGCTGGGCGAGTTCATCGAGCGGACCAACTTCAATTTCTTCTATAACGATCAGTTCTTCGGCGAGGAGATCGCCAACGCCGAGTTCGTTCACTACCCCAACGAGAAGTGGTTCCTGCCGGGGCCCGACGATGCCTTGCCGGAAGGCATCCTCGATGCCTACTGCCGCGAGGTCTACGACCCGGAAGGGGAGCTGTGCGCCTCGAACCTGATCGACACCAACTCCGGACGGGCGGATCGCGGCATCGTCGCGCTGCCCTTCGTGCGTCACTCCGATGGCGAGACGGTCTACTTCCCGTCGAACCTGATCGAGAACCTCTACCTCAGCAACGGCATGAGCGCCGGCAACACCCTGGCCGAGGCACAGGTGCAGTGCCTCTCCGAGATCCTCGAGAGGGCGGTGAAGAAGCAGATCATCGAAGAGGAGATGGTGCTGCCCGATATCCCCCAGGAGGTTCTGGCGCGCTACCCTGAGATCGTCGAGGGCATCGAGGCGCTGGAGGCCCAGGGCTTCCCGGTGCTGGTCAAGGACGCCTCCCTGGGCGGCCAGTTCCCGGTGACCTGCGTGACCCTGATGAACCCCAAGACCGGTGGCGTATTCGCCTGTTTCGGTGCGCATCCGAGCTTCCATGTGGCCCTGGAGCGGACCTTCACCGAGCTGCTGCAGGGTCGCAGCTTCGAGGGCTTCAACGACTTTCTGCCACCCACCTTCAACTCCATGGCGGTCACCGAGCCCAATAACTACGTGGAGCACTTCATCGATTCGTCCGGGGTGATCTCCTGGCGCTTCTTCAGCTCCCGCTCGGAGATCGAGTTCTGCGACTGGGACTTCACCTGCGGCGGCACCTACAGCAACGAGGAGGAGAGCGCGGCTCTGTTCGGCATCCTCGAGGAGATGGGGCTGGAGTCCTATGTCGCGGTGCGCGAAGAGCTCGGCGCGCCGGTGTGCCGCATCCTGGTGCCTGGTTTCTCCGAGGTCTATCCGGTGGAGGACCTGGTGTGGGACAACACCAATATGGCCCTCGACTACCGCGAGGATATCCTCAACCTGCACCGCCTCGGCGACGGCGAGTTAGCCGATCTGCTCGAGCGCCTGGAGGAGAGCCAGCTCGACGAGCATATGACGATCATTTCGCTGATCGGCATCGAGTTCGACGAGAACACCATCTGGGGCCAGCTCACCATCCTCGAGCTCAAGTTGCTGATCCATCTGGCGTTGGGGCAGCACGAGGAGGCGCTGGAGCGGGTCGAGATGTTCCTGCAGTACAACGACAACACCGTGGAGCGCAACCTCTTCTATCAGGCGGTGCAGGCGGTGCTGGAGGTCGTGCTGGATGACGAGCTCGAGGTGAACGACTTCCGCTATAACCTGGGGCGGATGTTCGGTGAAGAGACCATCGAGGCGGTTATCGGCTCGGTGAACGGCAGCGTGCGCTTCCATGGCCTCACCCCGACCAGCATGGCGTTGGAAGGGCTGGAAAAGCACCAGCGTTTGATCGAGAGCTACCGGAAGCTGCATGCTGCTCGCGCCATCCGGGTCGGCATGCGTATGCAGGACGTCTACGGTTCTGCGGACGCCTGAGCGCTTCCGGGCCTCTTCCAGCGATGAGCCGCCGCACAACAGCGTGCGGCCGACTCCGCTGCCTTCCCGTCGGGTCCAGCAGGGGCAGCCTGAGGTCAGCCACGCGCTGGTTTCAGGCGTCGGCCACTTGCCGGGGCCATCGGACAGCAGACCCGGCCGCAGCATAGCGTTGGCCAAGGTATATATGGAGACGACCGCTCCGATGGGGACTATCCTTGAAATGATAGTCGTGCTTTGACGAGACAACGAGCAGGTGGTCGTCATGTCCATGGAGCGAGTGAAACATTACCTCGATGATCAGAACGTCAAGTATTCGATTCTCCAGCACTCCCCGGCCTATACCGCACAGGAGATTGCCGAGTCTGTCCATGTGACGGGCAGGCACTTCGCGAAGTGCGTGATGGTGAAGATCGACGGACGGCTGGCGCAGGCAGTTCTACCGGCGTCCGATCGAGTGGACTTGAAGCAGATGGCTCACTCCGTCGGCGCCACGTCCGTGGAGCTGGCCGAAGAGGGCGAGTTCAAGGACTCTTTCCCGGATTGCGAGGTCGGTGCGATGCCACCCTTTGGCCATCTTTTCGGGATGGAGGTGTTTGTTTCACCACATCTGACCGCCGCCGACCGCATCGCCTTCAATGCCGGCAATCACACGGATGTCATGCAGCTGTCCTATGGGGATTTCGAGCGGCTTGTGAATCCCATTGAAGTGGCGCTGTGAGGGTAGGTCGGGGCAGAGGGCTGGCTGAAACGGCAGTCCCGGTACAAGCGCTGACACGCCGATCACCGAGGCCATCAGCCAGTTCCCGACGGTGCTCTTTCGGTAGTGAGCTCAACGAGCAGGTGCAGGCACAGCGCGATTGCGGCGACACCGCCGAACAGGAGCCTATAGTCGGTCGGCCGTGACTGGCTGCCCGTCTTTAGATAGAGGGAGAAGGCGATCCACGACAGCCCGGCAGCCATCCCCGCCGCATAGGCGAGCGGCGGCGTGGGCACGCTTCCACTGAAAGTCAGGATCAGGGGCGTCAGCCCCGAGAATGCCACCAGCGCACCCAGCAGCGTCTCGCTGCGCGAGGCAGATCGCCCAGCGCGGGTGGTCGCGCTAATCGATACCATCGCTCTCCGGACTTCAGCACCTGACGTCAAGCAATGCACTTGACCGCGCTGGAGTGTATCGGCTTGTATAGACATAGCGGCGAATGTCGAAATCCGGATAATAATCAGGCAATACTGGGTCAACGTTAGTGGCAAGGGTCAGAGGATAAGATGGAAAATAAGAGTTTGCCGGCATACCTTTTTAATGAAGTTGGTTCGGGTAGCGTAGATGTGAAGTTGAAGAATATGCTATCCATTCTTCGCAAGCATCTTGATATGGATGTTGCCTTCATTTCAGAGTTTGTCGATGGAGAACGTGTTTTCAAGTTTGTCGACGCCGAGGATGAAAACGCTCCCGTTAGCGTTGGAGGTTCGGATCCGCTAGAAAAAACTTATTGCAAGAGAATTGTGGATGACGAGCTTGATAATATTATTAATGATACTCAAATAAATCCTGTCACCCGCAATATGAGCGTCACTGACAAGTTATCGATAGGTGCCTATATGGGAGTGCCTATCATGCTGTCCAGCGGTGAGGTATACGGTACTTTCTGCTGCTATAAAGATGTGCCGGATGAGACGCTTAACAGCAGGGATCTATCTTTTCTGAACGCAATTTCCGAGATAGCGAGCGAGTTGATTGAAGGCGATATCAAGGCCGAAACACTTTATCGAGGCGTTTCCAGCAGGGTTCAGTCGGTACTGGATGAAGAAGGTATCGCCATCCACTATCAGCCAATATACAGCCTGAAGTCCGGTCGGGTGGTGGGCTTCGAGTCGCTTTCAAGATTTATTACTGAGCCCTACAGGGCACCCAATATCTGGTTTGACGAGGCCGCCAGCGTCAATCTGGGCGAAGCCCTCGAGGTGATGGCTATCGGCAAGGCCATCGAAGGCATGCATGCGTTCAGTGCCGATAGTTATATTGCGGTCAACGCGTCACCGGACTCTATCTTGAGCGGGGCGGTACACGCAGCGCTGAAAAATACGGATGCCAGCCGTATCGTTCTCGAGGTTACCGAGCACTCGCCAATTTATAGCTATGCGGTCTTGAGAGAAGCCCTGGAGCCTCTTCGCAAGAGAGGTGTTCGCCTGGCTATCGATGATGCTGGATCAGGCTACGCCAGTTTTCATCATATTCTTGAGCTCGGGGCCGATATCATCAAGCTCGATATTACCCTGACCCAGGACATCCACTGCCACCCACAGAAGTTTCTGCTCGCAAAGGCGCTGTGTGCATTTGCCAAGGCGGTAGGGTGCAACGTGATTGCCGAGGGCATCGAAAAAATCGAGGAGCTGAACGTGCTCAGAGAGCTTGGCGTGGACAAGGCGCAGGGGTACTTTCTGGGACGCCCGGCGCCGATATCCGATGCCTTGTTCCATGAGGGCAGGACGCTAACGGAATAGGGGTGAGCCAATGGGCAGTTGGTGCCGGAATCATCTGGTATGATCGTTTCAAATAATCGTTTGAAATTCCGGGATGCCCAATGCGATATCTGCCCTTCCCACTGTTGCTGCTGGTGCTCGTGGCCGGCTGCCAGGACTCGTCGCCGCCATCGGTGGCGGACTCACCGCGCTGGGTGAAGACGGCCCCGCTGACGGCGAGCTCGGCTCCCACGCTGTCGCTCACCGGGGTGCTGCGCGCCCGCTATGAAACGCCTCTGGCCTTTCGGGTCAGCGGTCAGATCGCCACGCGCCACGTCGATGCCGGCCAGCGCGTTAACCAGGGCGAGGTGCTGTTCACCCTCGACCCCAGTGATCTTGAAGAGTCACTTGCCGCCGCCCGAGCGGAGCTTGCCGCTGCCGAGGCGGCCCTGGACGTGGCCGAGGCCGATCTCTCCCGGGACCGGAAGCTGCTGGAGAAGGGGTATCTCAGCCGTCAGGCCTTCGAGCGTGCCGAGCTGGGGGTGCGCGAGAACAGGACGCGCCGCGAGGCGGCGAGTGCCCGGGTCACCCAGGCGCGTAACGCCCTGGACCATGCGAGCCTGCGTGCCGAGGCCGATGGTGTGCTGATCGATGTCAGCGGTGAACCGGGGCAGGTGGTCGGCGTTGGTCAGGCGGTCGCCAGGCTGGCGCAGGAGGGGCCGCGCGAGGTCGAAGTCAACTTCCCCGCTCGGTCGCGGCCGCCCCAGACGGGCGAGCTGCTGGTGGGGGAGCGGCGCATCACCCTGACCCGCCGCGAGGTGGCGGGAGCGGCCGATCCGGCCAGCCGCACCTGGCGCGCCCGTTACCGTCTCGAGGCGCCGCTCGAGGGGCGCAGCCTGGGCGATGTGGTCCAGACACGCTTTACCCTGGCGGATGCCACAGCGCAGGCGCGCTTCCAGGTGCCGGTGGCGGCGCTGGATGAGCGCGGCGAGGGCCCGAGGCTATGGCAGGTCGTGGAGGGGGAGGCGCAGCCGCTGCCGGTGACGCTTGAACAGGTGACCCGCGAGCACGCCTGGGTCAGCGGTGACGGGCTCGAGGTCGGGCAAGCGGTGATCAGCCTGGGGACCCACCTGCTCACTGATGGCATGGCGGTGCGGCCGCTGGACGCGAAGGAGGCGCCGTGAGCTTTCCCAACCTCTCGGCGCTGGCGGTTCGTGAGCGGGCCGTCACGCTGTTCTTCCTGATACTGGCGCTGCTGGCGGGGGCCTATGCCTTCGCCTCCCTGGGGCGAGCGGAGGACCCGGACTTCACCGTACGGGTGATGATGGTCTCGGCGGCGTGGCCCGGTGCCTCGCCGGAAGAGATCCAGGAGAGCGTGGTGGACCCGCTGGAGAAGCGCATCCAGGAGGTCGACGACCTCTACCGCATCGAGACGACCATCCGTCCCGGGCGTGCCGACCTCAAGGTGGAGTTCGAGGATACCGTGCCCGGTGAGGCGATAACCGAGCGCTTCTATCAGGTGCGTCGTCGCATGCAGGATGCCGCCCCCAGTCTGCCCGAGGGCGTGATGGGGCCGATGATCAACGAGGACTTCGGTGACGTCTACTTCTCCTTGGCGGCCTTGACCGCGCCCGGCATGCCGATGCGTGAGCTGCTACGCGAGGCCGAAGGGGTTCGGGACCGGCTGCAGCGGGTCGAGGGGGTCAACAAGGCCGAGGTGCTGGGCGAGCGCCAGGAGCGCATGCATGTCGACTTCGACCTGGCGCGGCTGCAGAGCCTGGGCATCTCACCCGAGGCCGTCTTCTCCGCCATCCAGGCGCATAACCGACTGTTGCCTGCCGGGCGCATCGACACCTTGGGGCCGCGCCTCTATCTGCGGCTGACGAACGATCTGTCGGACCCCGAGGCGCTGGCCGATGTGCCGATCCGTATCGGTGAGCGGCTGATTCGCCTGGGCGATATCGCCGAGATCTCCCGCGGTTACGAAGACCCACCCAGCTATCTGGTGCGCGCCTTCGGCGAAGAGAGCCTGCTGCTGGGAGTGGTGATGGAGCAGGGCGTCAATGGCCTCGAGTTCGGCGATCGCCTGGATGCCTTCTGGCGGCAGGAGCGCAAGCGGCTGCCGCTGGGCATGTCGCTCGAGGTGATGACCAACCAGGCCGATGCCATCGCCGGCGCCGTGAATCTCTTCCAGGTGAAGTTCCTGGTCGCCGTGCTGGTGGTGATGCTGGTTACCATGCTGGCGGTCGGGTTGCGCGCCGGCATCGTGGTGGGAATCGCCATTCCGATCACGCTGGCGCTGACCTTCGTGACGATGCTGGCGATGGGGATCAATCTGGACCGCGTCACCCTCGGCGCCCTGATCATCGCCCTCGGTCTGCTGGTCGACGATGCCATCATCGCCCTGGAGATGATGATCGTGAAGATGGAGGCGGGGTGGAATCGGCTCGATGCGGCCACCCACGCCTGGAACGTGACCGCGGCACCGATGCTGTTCGGAACCCTGGTCACCGTGGCGGGCTTCGTGCCGATCGGCTTTGCCCAGTCAGCCGTGGGCGAGTACACCGGCAATATCTTCTGGGTGCTGTGTGTCTCGCTGCTGCTGTCGTGGATCGTGGCGGTGGTCTTCACCCCCTACCTGGGCGTCAAGCTGCTGCCCGAGCAGAAGGCGGCCCATGGCCAGCGCGAGGCCTACCAGTCGCGCGGCTATCGTCGCCTGCGCGGGATCATCAGTGGCTGCGTGCGCTACCGCAAGAGCGTGGTGGCGCTTACGGTGGTGCTGCTGGTGGCGGCTGCCGCGGGCCTTGCCGGGCCGGTAGAGAAGCAGTTCTTCCCAAGCTCGGACCGTCCCGAGGTGCTGGTCAGCGTCTACCACCCCCAGGGCACGGCGATCGGCGCCACCGATGCGACCACGCGTCGCCTCGAGACGCTGATCGGCGAGGCCAAGGGGGTGGCGTCGCTCTCCGCCTACGTCGGGGCGGGGGCCCCGCGCTTCTTTATCTCCGCCAACCCCGAACAGCCCAATCCGGCGTTTGCCAAGTTGATCGCGGTGACCGAGGGAGGGGAGGCGCGGGAACGGTTGATCGAAAAGCTCAACGAGCATATCGCCGCCGGTGACTTCCCCGAGGCGCGAGTCCGTGTGCAGAAGCTGCTCTACGGGCCACCGGTCGACTGGCCGGTCAGCTTTCGCGTGCTGGGCGATGACCCCGACCGCCTGCGCGAGATCGGCCATCAGGTGCGTGAGATAATGGCTGATCATGCCGCCATACGCGACCCCCATCTGGAGTGGAACGAGCGGGTCCCGCGGCTGCACCTGGCGATCGATCATCACCGGCTGCAGCTGGTCGGCCTGACCCCGGACGAGGTGGCGCGTCAGCTGCAGTTCCAGCTGGATGGCATGACCATCACCGAGCTGCGCGACGGTATTCGCCTGGTGCCCGCCGTGGGACGTGGGGCGCAGACCGACACCGTCGATCTGCAGAGCCTGGAGATCCTCAACCGCGAGGGGCGGCGCATACCGCTGGCCCAGCTGGGCGAGCTGGAGACCGTCTTCGAGGAGCCGGTGATCCGGCGCATCGACCGCCAGCCGTTCCTTGCCGTCAACGCCGAGATCGAGGGCGCCCAGCCCAACGATGTGACCCAGGAGGTCTGGCAGGCGCTCGGCGATCTGCGTGAACGCCTGCCCACCGGCTATCAGCTGCAGATTGGCGGCTCGGTGGAGCAGTCGACCAAGGCGGAGGCCTCGATCCAGGCCCTGCAGCCGCTGATGGTGGTGTTGATGCTGATCTTCATCATGCTGCAGATGCGCTCCTTCGCCGGTACCTTTATCGTGATAGCGACGGCCCCGCTGGGGCTGATCGGAGCGGTGGCCGCACTGCTGCTGTTCAACCAGCCGTTCGGCTTCGTGGCCACCCTGGGGCTGATCGGGCTGGCGGGGATCCTGATGCGCAACACCCTGATTCTGACCCAGCAGGTGGCGGATAACGTCAGATCCGAGATGACGATGCGCGACGCCGTGGTGGAAGCCGCCGTGCAGCGGGCCCGCCCGGTGGTGTTGACTGCGCTGGCGGCGATATTCGCCTTTATCCCGCTGACCCTGGATAGCTTCTGGGGGCCGCTGGCCTATGTGCTGATCGGTGGCGTGGCCGTCGGCACCCTGATCACCCTGTTCTTCGTGCCGGCGCTCTATGCTCTGGGCTATCGCATTGCGCCGCACACCGACAAGGCGAGGTAAGATGAATCAACGAACAGCCATTGGATTGCTGACCGCCGTTACCGGCGTCGCGCTGCTTGTCGTCGTTTTGAACCACGGCACGCACTTCCCCGCTTACCGCTGGCCCTGGGAGGCGTTTCAGGGGCTGGTCTTCTCCTTCGCCTGGGGGCTTGGTGTGTCCCCGGTGCTTGCCTATCTGCTGGCTGCTCTGACGTTTGCTACCGTGTTTATCATCTGCTTTATCCCCGGCTACCAGGTGGCGCGCTGTTTCGAAAGGCGGAGCTAGTCGGTAACCTCGCCAAGGCGCCACCGCGCGGGAGAGTATCTCCATGCCATCACTACATCATCGAGGTCCAAGGCTGTTATGAAGAAGCTTACGCTCTTATCGATCGCTTCCCTTCTGCTTGTTGCTGGCTGTGCCTCCTCTCCGGAGGAGAGCGTGGACTCACGGGAGCAGCGGGCAGCCGCAGCGTCTTCCATGCATCACTATCGGTGCGAGAGCGGCACAGCAATCGCCGCCGCTTATCCCGATAGCGACAGCGCGACGGTTCAGTACCAAGACGAGCGTTACCCAATGCGAATTGCGGTTTCCGCCAGCGGCGCACGCTATGTGGGCGGCGGGTTGGAGTGGTGGACCAAGGGCTCCGGGGCCGGTGCGGAGGGAATGCTGGTACGCCACCAGGAAGATGGCACCTCGGGGGAAATTCTCGAGCGCTGCACGGCGCGCTGACCACGGCCTCGGCTAGCCCGAGGCTGTAAAGACCAAGACCAGAAAGCCTCCGAGCCAATCACCTGGTTCGGGGGCTATTTCGTTCGACGAACCTGTCGATATCGGTCTCATCACGCGTATCGCGGCGGCGTTGAGCGTTGTGTCCTGCAGTCGGTGAGCGTACCGTCCGATGGGTCTCGAACACGTCGAGGCTGAGTCATCCTATGCAACCGGATTGCCGCCATGTTTCGCGCCCTCTTGCGCTATTTCGAAACCCGGGTGAACCCCTACCCCGAGGATCATCAGAGCACACCCCCCAGGGGGTTGTTCGCCTTTATCCTGCACTTCTCGCGGCCGGTGTTGCCGCTGCTGGTCGTGATGTCGCTGCTGACGGCGCTGGTCTCGGCGGCGGAGGTGTTCTTCTTCCACACCATGGGCGAACTGGTGGACTGGCTCTCCGGCGCCGAGCGTGCGGGCTTCTTCGCCGAGCATGGCTGGCGCCTGGCCGGGATGGCGGTGTTGGTGGTGATTGGCCTGCCGCTGTTGACCCTGCTGCAGTCGCTGGTGACCCAGCAGGGCATCTTCGGCAACTATCCGATGATCGGCCGCTGGCTGGCGCACCGCCATATGCTTGGCCAGAGCCTGGCCTTCTATCAGGACGAGTTCGCCGGCCGCGTCTCCCAGAAGGTGATGCAGACGGCGCTGGCGATCCGCGAGACGGTGATGAAGCTGATGGACCTGATGGTCTATGTGCTCGTCTACTTCAGCGGGGCGATGCTGCTGATGGGCAGCGCCGAGCCCTGGCTGATGTTGCCGTTGGTGGTGTGGCTGGCTGGCTATATCGCCATTATGTGGATCTTCGTACCGCGCCTGCGGGCGGTCTCCATGGCGCAGGCGGATGCCCGGGCGGTGATGACCGGGCGCATCGTCGACAGCTACAGCAATATTCAGACCATCAAGCTGTTCGCCGATACCCGTCGCGAGGAAGCGTACGCCCGGGATGCCATGGAGGGTTTCATGGGCACCGTGTATCGGCAGATGCGCCTGGCCACCGGCCTGACCGTCAGCCTGACGGTGCTCAACTCACTGCTGTTGGCCGGGGTGGCGGCCATGGCCATCGGTGCCTGGTACCTGGAGGCGGTATCGCTGGGTGTCATCGCCGTGGCGATCGCCCTGGTGATGCGCATTCGCTTCATGTCCGACTGGATTCTCTGGGAGGTGGCCGGGCTGTTCGAGAATATCGGCACCGTGCAGGATGGCCTGAATACCATCGCCCAGGAGCCGACGGTCCGGGATGCGCCCGATGCCGGGATGCTGACGGTGCCGCGTGGCGAGATACGCTTCGAGGCCCTGCACTTCGGCTATGCGCGCCCGGATGGAGAAGACCAGCGAGTCTTCGATGGCCTCGACCTGACCATCGCCCCCGGCGAGAAGGTGGGGTTGATCGGTCGCTCCGGGGCCGGCAAGTCGACCCTGGCCAATCTTCTGCTGCGCTTCTTTGATCTGGAGGGCGGGCGCATCCTCATCGATGGCCAACAGATCACCGATGTAACCCAGGAGTCGCTGCGCCGGCAGATCGGTATGGTGACCCAGGACACCTCGCTGCTGCACCGTTCGGTGCGCGACAACATTCGCTACGGCAGCCCCCAGGCTAGCGAGGAGCAGGTTCAGGAGGCGGTGCGTCGCGCCCATGCCGACACCTTCATCGATGAGCTGGTGGACCTTGAGGGGCGCCGCGGCCTGGATGCCCATGTGGGGGAGCGCGGGGTCAAGCTCTCCGGTGGCCAGCGTCAGCGTATCGCCATCGCCCGGGTGCTGCTCAAGAATGCCCCCATCCTGGTGCTCGACGAGGCCACCTCGGCGCTGGATTCCGAGGTGGAGGCGGCGATCCAGGATCAGCTCTATACACTGATGGAGGGCAAGACGGTGATCGCTATCGCCCACCGGCTTTCGACCATCGCCATGCTCGACCGCTTGGTGGTGATCGACGAGGGTGAGATCGTCGAGAGCGGCAGTCACACGGAGCTGCTGGCCAAGGGCGGCCTCTATGCCGCCCTCTGGCGGCGGCAGTCCGGTGGTTTCATCGGGGTAGACGTGGAGAACGGCGATGGCACGGCCTGAGCGAGGTAGCATGACACTGGATTATCGATGGCTCCACGACATGGTTCGCAACCGCTTCGACTCTGACGAGGCCATGGAGGCCTTTCTTCCCAGGCCGCTGACGCCCGACGAGCTGAAACAGCTGGGGGATGACCGTTACCTTTCCGCCATGAGCCTGCGGGTGTTTCGGGCCGGCATGAAACACTCGGTGGTCGATGCCAAGTGGCCCGCCTTCGAGGACGCCTTCTGGGGGTTCGACCCCGAGAAGATGGTGCTGCTCACCCCGGAGCAGGTCGATGGCTACATGAACAACGAGCGCATCATCCGCCACCGGACCTAGCTGCAGACCATCCCCAGGAATGCGCAATTTATTCTGGATATTCGCCAGGAGCTGGGCACAAGCTTCGCCGAGTTCATCGCCGACTGGCCGAGTGCCGACATCATCGGGCTTTGGCGGCTACTGGCCACGCGTGGCGCCCGCCTGGGGGGACGCTCGGCCGCCGGCTTTCTGCGCCTGATCGGCAAGGATACCTTCCTGTTGACCGGCGATGTGGTGGCGCGCCTGGTCGCCGCCAATATCATTGACCAGCCGCCGACGAGTCAGCGCGACCTGCAGCGGGTCCAGGAGGCCTTCAATGAGCTGCAGCAGGCTTCCGGAAGGCCGCTGTGCCAGCTCTCGGCCATGCTCTCGTTGACGATCAATCCCCGGTTTTAATTCAGTTGGGAGCCTGATCACTAAGGCTAACGATGTGGGCGTGATGCACAATGGTTGCTACCTTGCTGGCGCGATTACGCCTGCTACGCCTATCTCAGTTGAGGCGGGCAAGTCACTCAAGCACGGCAGGGGCATGTGCAGCCGGGTTGATCTACCGGCGTGCCGTTCCGCCTGCTGCGTTTCTAGCGCATGGGAGGGGTGAAGATGAGAACGATCGGGCTGATCGGCGGCATGAGCTGGGAATCGACCCAGACCTACTACCGGCTGATCAATCAGGGCGTGAAGGCGCAGCTGGGTGGGCTGCACTCCGCCCAGCTGGTGCTCTACAGCGTGGACTTCGCCGAGATCGAAGCGCTACAGCGCCGCGGTGACTGGGCGGCCACGGCGCAGATTCTCGGAGCGGCGGCTCGCTCTCTGGAAGCGGCCGGTGCCGACTTCCTGGTGCTCTGCACCAACACCATGCATATCGTCGCCTCCCAGATCGAACAGGCCGTGACGATTCCCCTGCTGCATATCGCCGATGCCACCGCTAAAGAACTGCACCGGCAGGGCGTGAGCCGGGTGGGGCTGCTGGGCACCCGCTTCACCATGGAACAGGCCTTCTACCGGGAGCGCCTGGAAGCGCAGGGCATTCAGGTGCTGCTTCCCGATGCCACCCAGCGTGAGATGGTCCACTCCGTTATCTATGAGGAACTCTGCCAGGGCCAGATTGGGGCGGACTCGAAAGCCGCCTACCTGGAGGTCGTGGCCTCGCTGGGCGAGCAGGACGCCCAGGGCGTGATCCTCGGCTGCACGGAGATCGGGCTGTTGATTCAGGGCGACGATACCGAGGTTCCTCTCTTCGATACCACCGAGATACACGCCGAACAGACGGTGGTGGCGGCGCTTGCGACCAACCTCTACTTTGCAACCCCGCAACGGCTCACATAGGCTCCTCTTATGAATCCCCGGCAGGGAGCCAGGAAGGCATATCGCAGCACGCAAGGACTACCGCATGGATGGCTGCAAGTCGTCAGCATGCCCAGGTAGGGGCGGTAGCGTGCCTGGCGCCTTCGGTGCTTCAACCAAGTGGGCTGCGTACTCCAGCGAAGTCCTTGCCGAGTACATGGGTATAGATCTGCGTGGTTTCCACGCTCTTGTGGCCGAGTAACGCCTGCACCGTGCGGATATCGGTACCCTGAGTCAGCAACTGGGTGGCGAAGCTGTGTCGCAGGGTATGGCAAGAGCCCGGACGAGCTATTAAGGCGGCTCGCATGGCATGCTTTACCGCTCTCTGTACTGCCGATGGATGGATATGGTGCAACACCACCTTGCCTGCATCATCGAAGCACGGGCGGCTGGCGGGGAAGAGCCATTGCCAGGCTAGGGATACTCCTGCATTGGGGTACTTGCGATCGAGCGCGTGGGGCAGCGTCACCGGCACGCTTCCATGCTGCAGACGCTCCTCGAGCTGATGTTTGGCCACGGTGATGCTCTGCTGTAAGGCGGGAATACTGATCCCCGGGAGGAGTGTGGTTCTATCCTTCTCGCCCTTGCCAGCTCTCACCGTAATAATCTGCCGCTCGAAGTCAATATCTCGAACTCGTAGCCGGCATGTCTCTATGAGCCGTAGCCCTGAGCCATACATCAGGGTGGCCATCAGGTGCATGGGGCCAGCCAGGTGGCTCAGGACTCGCATGACATCTTCATGGGAAAGCACCACCGGAAGCCGGCGAGGGCGCTTGGCACGCGAGAACTCTCCGATATCTCCCAAGGGTTGATCGAGGACGTGACGATAGAGGAATACGAGAGCATTCAGCGCTTGGTTCTGTGTGGCCGTCGCCACTCGGCGCTCCACCGCCAAATGCTCGAGAAAGGTGCGTACTTCTGCGCCACCCATGCCGGCAGGATGACGTACCCCATGGAAGCGAATGAAGAAGCGTATCCAGTAGCAATAGGTTTTCTCGGTGCGCGGGCTGTAGCGTTTCACCCGCATGGTAGTCCTGACCCGGTCCATCAGCTTCGGTGGCCTGCATTGCGTATCCATAAAAACTTCCTCTCGGGATATGGATATTCATACAGTATTATGGATACTTGCAAATCGCGCAAGCACGCGAATTCTGCATAGGTAGCCAAATTATGCTTCAGACTCAGAAAATCAATGACTTACCGATATGAAATCATGCTTGATAAGATTGTTGAACGCGCATGCTCGTTCAAGTCAATAAACGAGCGCGCTGTCTAATACCTGTTAGGCGAATTCGCCAATCTCAACTTCGAACAAGGAGATAATATGGAAGTTAACGTTCAAAGAATAAATGGCAATTGGGATTTGGGCTATTCACTTGATAAGCATGTTTTATCAAGTACTTATATTGGGGATAATCAGTGGGGCCACCCTGAGTTTGACACAACAAGATCAGAAGTTGGTGAGGCGCTCTATCAATTAAAGTACCGTTCGAATTTTAACCAAGTAGCTAGCATTGCAAGCCAACTAAGTACTTCACTTTCGCAGTATTTTTCTAGCGCTTGTTTAGTCATCCCTATGCCTCCTTCTAAGCAGCGCGCAAGACAACCTGTAGTCGAAATCGCTCGAGCGTTAGCGAGAAACATGGGAATTCCATGTTATGAAAATTTGTTACTAAAAAATCAAGATACACCTCAAATGAAGGATATTGAAAATCGAGAGGAGAAGGTGGAAACGTTTGTTCAAGCCTTTGCTATTAACGACTCGCTGGGTGAAGGGCAATATGACGTCTTAATCGTCGATGACCTTTATGATTCTGGATCTTCTTTAGAGGCGGCAACTCGTGTTCTTAGAGAGTATGGAAAGATTAGAAATGTTTATGTTGCAACCGCAACTAGGAAACATTAATGCATAAAGTTTTTATTTCAGGCTCGATGAGAATTAAAAATATCAATCATGATGTATTGCGTCGTATCGACAATATTATTGACTCGGAATTTCAAGTATTGGTTGGAGATGCGGACGGCGTAGATGCATCCATTCAAAGTTACTTGGTCACTAAGGGGGCCAAATCTGTTCTAGTTTACTGCACTGGCTCCCAGCCAAGAAATAATGTTGGAGGTTGGGATACTAATAATGTTCAAACAAACCACTCCCCTGGAACTAGAGCATATTTCACAGCGAAAGATTTAGTGATGGCAGACGACTGTGATTATGGCTTGATGATATGGGATGCCAAAAGTACAGGAACTTTAAGTAATGCAATTGAGCTGCTTAAAAGAAAGAAGAGTTCGCTTGTCTTTGTTAACAAAGAAAAACTATTTATTAAAGTGAAAACAGTAATCGATCTGGAATCCTTGGTCTCTTACATGAGTGAAAGTGCACTATCTAAAGCCGATAAAAAAATTGGACTGCATTTATCTATTGAGAAATTTAAGAATGAACAAAGTAGCTTGTTCTAGGCGCCTAACAAGTCAAAGCACTCGGACGCAGCAAAGCTGCGCCGGTGTTTGAAGCGTTCGGCGTAATTAAAACTGTGAAAATATGAAGTACATATATCTTGATAATAACATTGTTATTGATTTGAAAAACAAAAGGCATCAAGGTGTTATTGATGTGGTGGATAGACTAAAAAATGGTGGGCATAGAATCGTTTTTAGCCCGGCTCATTTAGAAGAGATTGCTAATACAGTGAAACATCATGGGCAAAGTGAAGAAAGAGCTGATGAAAAGGTGCTGTTTTTAAAAGAATTAACGGATTCTTATTGCTTTCTGCCTTACCCAAGAAGGAATTTAGTTTCGGTTCGTAACAATGGAATAAATACATACAAGGAAGATCCTTTGGATACTTATGAAAGGGTGCTCTCTATGTATGATAGAAATATAATTCCAGAGCAACACCAAAAAGACAAGCTCCTGAATGGCGAAAAAATAGAAGAATCTGGAATAATCAATAAGTTAGAAGCTAATAATTCAGATATTCAAGTGGCTCTAGAAGAGTACCGAAAAGATCTTAAAAAAGTAGTTCGTAGCCATCATGTAAGAATGAAACGGCACCCTGATCTTGGCAAGTTTGTACCGGGGCAACACATAACTGCTTCGATGCTCCGTTTTGGTTTTATTCGCTCATATTTCCCCATATTTGAGATGGTTGTCGAAAAGCTAATGGAGCATCTGGAAAGTCAGAGGTACTTTCCAGATAAATCAGAGAAATATGACGCAAGTTTACATGACACTAGCCATGCGATTTATGCGGCTTATAGCGATGTATTTGTAACTAACGATGCTAACTTTGCTCGCAAGGTTAAAGCTGTATATCAATGGCTGGGAGTTGAAACTAAAGTGATGAGTCGGCAAGAGTTCTTAGAGTACACAGTCGCCTAACAAATGCAGGCACGGCGACGCCTACTACATTGCGCCTTCGGCTCCATTTCGTAGGCGCGCATGCTGCAAGCGTTATACGCAATCAAAAGCCGAGGTGAACTAGATGAAAAGTGAAGATTTTGATAAGTGTCGCCAATTTCTTGAGAAGGCGATCGAGAATTCCCCAGATAATGGCGAGCTTCTTAAAGTGTACTTACGGCTCATTGAGCTGAAAAGTGAGTATGACAAAGAAACGGACAAGGCGCGGATTGAGAAGGAGATTCGGGAGGCCGAGATCAATACCCAGTATCAAACTGCAGTACATACAAATAACACCGACCTGGATAAGGCATATCACACGAACAACACCAACTACGGGATGGCGGTTAGCCAGCAGCAGGGGGAGAATTATCGACATTACCAAACACAAGTTCATGGAACCGCCCAGAGCGCAATGCAGCACGGCGTTTGGCCTCCGCAAGTCGGTCATGGCGGCGTATAACACATCGCTCCAGCCGACGTCAGCCCGCTACGCGGCCTTCCTCGGCTGAGCTTCGCGTTATACGTCAAGGAGAGATGGGTGATTGACGAAAGCAAAAAATACGAAGCCATTCTCGTAGATACATCAATATTTGACGGGAATGGTTTGCGTTTAGAAAAAGGGCTTCTGGGTAAACTAAAGCAGTTTAAGCGAAGCCCAATTGAGTATTTATTCCCTGACGTAATCAACAATGAAGTAAAAAACCATTTAGATGAAAAGATCAAAAAGTCTAGATACTCGTTAGAAAAAGCACTGAATGACGCTGAAGATCATCTATTCTTCGAGGGGAGTGAGTTAAACGAATCTAGACAGAAGCTAATCGAAGGCCAAGAAATAGAGGGTCTATCTGACAGCAGGATTGCGCAATTCATCGAAGTTTCCGGGGCTTTGGTCTTAGAAACCGGGAATTTTTTATCTGTCGATAAGCTACTTAATCAGTATTTTTCAAAAGAGCCGCCTTTTGCGGAGTCAGGAAAAAAGAAGAGCGAGTTTCCAGACGCAATAGTACTTTTAGCCGTCGAGGCTTGGGCTGAAGCAAAAGATGTCAACGTTTTAGCTGTCGCCAAAGATGGGGATTGGGAAAAGTTCTGCGCAGAATCATCCCGAATAGATTATGAAGAGGATTTCTCTGTATCGCTTGACTACTTCAATAAGGAAAATGCTCCATATGCGTTAGTCGAAGCTATTGAAAATGCTCTGAAACAGGGTGACGCAAAAAACTTTCGCAATGGTGTTAATGCTTGTCTTACCTCCTATTTCGACGGATTTACGCCCGACCAAGACGCTGAATCCCAGTTTTACTGGGAGGCCGAAGGGAGCCACGGTTGGTTCAATAGTTTTGATTTTTTGGACGATGAATTTAGAGTTGTAGATAAAGATCATGACTCTGTGGTTCTTGAAGCTTATGTGTCAATTACGGTAGGGGCCGAGGGCGAATTTTCTTTGTCAATTTATGACTCCATCGATAAGGATCACAGCTACATAGGAAGTATTGACGTAGAAGCGGACGAGGAGTTTGAAACTGAAATTTTGATTACTCTGGTTGGCGATTTAAGTGGACCTATTGATCAATTGGAGGTCGATGAGGTTGAAGTTGTGGACCCAATAAAAACTGTGAACTTCGGAACATTAGAGCCAGCGCCGAGTTTTTATTACTAGACAAGCTAACCAAGTTGTCTTAAATCACTTTACCATTGAAACTCTGAGCGGCCCTATATTCAAAAAATGAAGAATTATGAGTATTGAAACAAGTGCATTAGTCGGATTGGTGGGAGTACTACTCGCGTTTCTTGAAATTTGGAAGCCGGGTGTAGCTTTAGCAATCGAGCAGGGAATTGACAGAGTAATCATGTATACGACGGAATACCGGTCTGCAACGATTGCAATTTTGCAAAGGGTCGTCAGCAATACAAAGCCTATATTGAAAGATATTGAAAAAGGTCCTCAGCCGACAACTTCCGACCAGTTTATGGCTAATCAAGTTGCTGCATCTGAGCGTTGGAAAGATATAGGTATTGGGTATCTAGCGGTAGGATCATATTTAATTCTATTAAAGCCTGCCAAACTGCTGATGTCTTTTTTGAACTGGCTGGGTAAAGGTAAGGCGGTTGGTGGTATTGGCTTAGTACTGAGTCTCGTAGGACTGATACTTCCGTCTTGTGTATAACAAGGCCAGGCACGGCGACGCCTACTGCATTGCGGCTTCGCCTCCATTCCGCAGCCGCGCATGCTGGCTGGCGTTAGGCCTGCATCGTTAATCCCATATTTTAGGTGACTTCATTGGATTGGAGAGATTATCAAGAAGAAGCTGCTGAATTTTTCCGTTCTCTGGGTTTGGAAGCCGAGACTGACGTTACGATTCAGGGTGCAAGAACAAAACATGATATCGATGTATTGGTGAAATCACATCATGCGGGATTTGACATAACTTGGCTTATTGAGTGCAAGCATTGGAAGTCCAAAGTTTCTAAACTTCATGTCCTTGGTCTTAGGGAGATTGTTAATGATACAGGGGCTGATCGAGGAATTCTTCTGGCAGAGAATGGATTTCAAAGTGGTGCAATAGAGGCGGCGGCACTGACAAATGTCCATGTAACTTCGCTAGCTGAAGCTGCGAATACGGCTAGCCACGAAATCCACTCAATGAGGTTAAGAGAACTCTACGACAGATTGCTGTGGTGCAAGGATAAATATTGGGAAATCCCTAAGGCCAAGAGAATTGAGGGTGGCTTGCGTCCAGGTGTTCCTGATATTGGTTATTCAGGAGACTGGGCTATAAAAGCAGGCGAGGATTTGATCACGAAAGGTCTGCGCGGCAATTATCCAATCAATACAGATGAGGTTCACCTTTTAATGGCCCCATCACTAATTGAGCAAAAATTGCCAAGTAAAATTGAAAGCATACAGGAGTTATTGGGCTCAGTAGAACCGTTAGTAAAAAACTTAGAGAATAAAATAAGTGCATGCAAATCAGAAGCCTAACAAGTTGCTGCACGCGGAAAAATTACTCGCTGCGCTCCTAAATTTGCGGTGAGCAAGGCGTTAAGGTGAGAAAGAGTAATGAATATTAGAGAGGCAACAAAAGAAGACTGGGATTCAATATGGCCAATATTCCATGAAATAGTTTTGGCCGGTGAGACGTATGCATACGAAATAAATACAACCAAAGAGCAGGCTGAGAAAATTTGGTTAGATGCTCCGCGCAAGACCTATGTATTTGAAGAAAATAACAATATATTAGGTACGTATTATTTGAAAACTAATCAAGCCGGCCCTGGTGATCATGTTTGTAACTGTGGCTATATGGTTTCTTCGCGGGCAAGAGGCAAAGGGCTAGCGACATCTATGTGTGAGCACTCTCAAAAAATAGCACTAGAGCTGGGTTACAAAGCGATGCAGTTTAATTTTGTAGCATCAAGCAATGAAGGTGCTGTTCATCTATGGGGAAAGTTAGGCTTCGAAATAGTTGGTCGTTTACCAAAAGCATTTAATCATCCAGCACAAGGCTACGTTGATGCATTGGTAATGTATAAATGGTTGCAAGCATAACGAGGGCAGTCAACAGGACACGCAAAACGTGCCTCTGCTGGCGGCGTTAAATGCCAGTGATAGCCAGATCCAGTGCCCCATCAAGCCTTCAACCCAGGGGTTGGCATGCCGACAGTATCCGATACTGAGCGACTGACTCTTCGGCATTTCGCGCACGTGGATGCCGACTTTATTGTGCGGCTGCTGAATGAGCCTTCGTTCATTCGCCATATCGCCGACACGCAGGTTCGCACCCGGGAGGAGGCCGTTCGCTACCTCGATCGCGGTCCGATGGCGAGCTACCGCACCCATGGCTTCGGTCTAAACCTGGTGCAGCTGAAAGGCGAGGGCACGCCGATCGGCATGTGTGGCCTGGTGAAACGGGACGAAGTGGAGAGGCCCGATCTCGGCTATGCGTTCCTGCCCGAGTTCTGCGGTCAGGGCTACGCCTTCGAGGCCGCGACCGCTGTGCTCGAGCAGGGCATGATAGCGCACGCGCTTGAGTCGGTGCTTGCGGTGACGCTGCCGGACAACGCTCGCTCCAACCGCCTGTTGCGCGCACTGGGCTTTCGTGCCCGGGGAAGCGTGTGGCTCTACGGGGCACGGAACAACCTCTACGAGTATCGTCGCTAGCCGCGGCGTGGCCCTGACGGGTGGGCGCTTTCCTCTCTCGAGGGGCTGTGACACCATCGCTGCTTTCGTCGTTCGGAGTCAATGTGTCGTGATCGTTCGTGATCGCCCCGGAGCGTTCAGGCTGATGCTGGCCTGGAAGGGCTCGGTGGTGCCCCATATCCTGCCGCATATCCTGCTGGCCGGTCTCTTCGCCGCCGCCATCACCTGGGTCGCTCGCCATCACTATCTTGAAGGCATCGTTCAGCACACGCTGCTGCCGTTTACCTTGATGGGCATCGTGCTGTCGATCCTTCTGAGCGTGCGCAACACGGCGACCTACAACCGCTGGTGGGAGGCGCGCCAGCAGTGGGGGCACATGGTCGTCGAGATGCGCAGCCTGGTCCGGGTCGGCGGTATCTATCTGAGCCCGGAGCGGCGCCGGGAGATAATGATGCGCGCGCTGGCCCATGCTCACCTGCTGCGCGGGCAGTTGCGCGAGGAGGAGGTGCGCGCAGACCTGCCGGCCTCGCTCTCCGCTGACCTTGTCGACCGGGCGCTGAGCCTGCGCAATCCCGCGGCCTTCATGCTGCAGCGGGCCGGCGACGTGGTGGCCGAGGCGCGACGAGCAGGAGAGGTCGACTCGGTGGCCGCGGCCGCGCTCGATGATCACCTGCACGGCATGGCCGAAATCCAGGCCGCCTCGGAGCGTATCGCTCAGACACCGCTACCGTTTGCCTATACGCTGCTCGCGCACCGTACCGCTTACGTATACTGCTACCTGCTGCCGTTCGGACTGGTGTCGGGCGTCGGCTGGTTCACCCCGGTGTTCACCGCCATCGTCGCCTACACTTTCTTCGGGCTCGACCGCCTCTCGGAGCAGATGGAGTTTCCTTTCGGCCGCGAGGCCAATGACCTGCCGCTGGACGCCATCTGCCGAGTGCACGAGATCAGTGTGGCCGAGGCGCTGGGCGATCCGGCACCCGAGCCGCTGCAGCCGGTGGCGTTCGAGCTGCAGTAGGTCGCGCGGGGCCTAGCCGCTAGACAGTTATCGGCTCAGGTGCCGAAGTAGAGAAATTAATCTGATAAAACATATGAAAAAGCGGTGTTGTCGTCTTTGGCTGGGACAGCCTGCTGCGTAGTCCGCGTCCAACCTTGGCGCAACCCACCCAAAACCGAAGCCCCCGAGCTAAATCACTGGCTCGGGGGCTTTTTTCGTTCTGTTGTGTCAGTTACCTGGCGGCGAGCGCTACACCCACCTTGGAGCGGTTGGGGCGACCGATGGTCTGGGTGATCCAGGTGCCGGTGTCGGCCAGGGCGTCAAGGTCGATGCCGCTCTCGATGCCGAGGCCATTGAGCAGGTAGACCACGTCCTCGCTTGCCACGTTGCCGGAGGCACCCTTGGCGTAGGGGCAACCGCCGAGGCCGGCCACGGAGCTGTCGATGACGGCGATGCCTTCCTCGAGCACGGCGTAGAGATTGGCAATCGCCTGACCATAGGTGTCGTGGAAGTGGGCGGCGAGCTTCTCCATGGGCACCTCGCGGCTGACCGCCTCGAGCATGCGCTTGGCGGTGAGCGGGGTGCCGGTGCCGATGGTGTCGCCGAGCGAGACCTCGTAGCAGCCCATGTCATACAGTGCCTTGCTTACTTCGGCCACCTTGGCGGGGGCGATCTCGCCCTCGTAGGGGCAGCCCAGCACACAGGAGACGTAGCCGCGGACCCGCACTCCGGCTTCTCGTGTGCGTTCGAGCACCGGCTCGAATCGGGCCAGAGACTCGGCCACCGAGCAGTTGATGTTCTTCTGGGAGAAGGCCTCGGAGGCGGCGCCGAATACGGCAACCTCCTCGACGCCACACTCGAGTGCCGCTTCCAGCCCCTTGAGGTTGGGGGCGAGTGCCGCGTAGGTGACGCCATCGCGGCGCTTTAGGTCGGCCATTACCTCGCGATGGTCGGCCATCTGTGGCACCCACTTGGGGGAGACGAAGCTGGCCGCCTCGATATAGCGGATGCCGGCCGCGCCCAGGCGGTCGATCAGTTCGAGCTTGGTGTCGGTCGCGATCGGCGTCGACTCGTTTTGCAGTCCATCGCGGGGGCCGACCTCGACCAGGCGTACCTGCTTGGGGAATGTCATGAATTCTCTCCTGTCTTGCCGACGTGCCGATAAGGTGCCTATGGGTCGCGGCTTGCCCGGCGACAGGTCTACGAGGGGGCGCTGTGAACCCTTCCCTGGGCGCTACCGATGCCATCCATGGCATAGGACCCCCTCTGCGACCTGTCCCCGGCGCCGCTCAGCCTGGCGGGCTGTCACTCTTCGGGTGCGAACTCGAGCAGCACGTCGCCCTGGCCGACGGTGTCGCCGGCGGCGAAGTGGAAGCTCTCCACGTGGCCGTCGGCGGGGGCGGCCATGGTGTGCTCCATCTTCATGGCTTCCATCACCATCAGCGGCATGCCTTTCTCGACCCTCTGGCCCGGCTCAACCAGCAGCGCCACCACCGTGCCGTGCATCGGAGCGGTGAGAGTGGACTCCGTCTCGTGCTGGCCGTGGTCGATGGCATCGATGCGCCGCCAGAACAGGCGGGTCTCGCCGCTGCTGTCGGCCATTACCACCACGCCGTTGTCGGCCAGGCGGGCCTGCAGACGACGACGGTGCCCATCCAGAGTGACCGCCACGGCGTCGCCTTCCAGGTGCTGGATGCGTGCGGTCAGCGTGCGTTCGCCGATCACCAGCTGCCAGGGGCCGGAGGCGGCCTCGCGACGGCCCTCGACCACCACTACCTCCTCGGCATCCGGTGCCTGGGCGCGGCTGAGGTCGTGGCCGGTGGCGCACAGGGCGATGCGGATGGTGTTGGGTGCGTTCAGGCGGAAGCCGTCATGACGATCCCAAGGGGAGTCGCTCTCGCACTCCCGGGAGAGCTGCTTGAGGCCAATCAGGGCCGCCGAGGCGTAGGCTTCGGTGGTGATCTCGCGTGGCGCGAACAGGCTCTCCTCGTGCTTCTCGATAAAGCGTGTATCGAGATCGCAGCCCTTGAAGGCCGGGTGGGTGGCCAGGCGCTGCAGGAAGGCGCGGTTGGTCACCACCCCTTGCACGTCCAGTGCGGCCAGCGCGCGGTTGAGGGTGGCGAGTGCCTGGTCGCGGTCGCCGCCGTGCACGATCAGCTTGGCGAGCATGGGGTCGTAGTGCATGGAGACGGCATCGCCGCTCTCCACGCCGCTGTCCAGGCGCACCTTGTCGGCATCCAGCCCCGCGCCCTCGAGGTCCAGGGCGAAGCGGGTCAGGGTGCCGGTGGCGGGCAGGAAGTCCTGCTCCGGGTCCTCGGCGTAGAGGCGTGCCTCGAAGCTATGGCCGCTGATCGTCAGCTCGTCCTGGGCCAGCGGCAGCGTCTCGCCCATGGCCACGCGCAGCTGCCACTCGACCAGGTCCTGGCCGGTGATCATCTCGGTAACCGGGTGCTCCACCTGCAGGCGGGTGTTCATCTCCATGAAATAGAACGAGCCATCGGCATCCAGGAGAAACTCCACCGTACCGGCGCCCACATAGCCGATCTCCTTGGCGGCGCGCACGGCGGCTTCGCCCATCTCGCGGCGGAGCTCGGCGCTCATGCCCGGCGCGGGCGCCTCCTCGAGTACCTTCTGGTGGCGGCGCTGCACGGAGCAGTCGCGCTCGAACAGATAGACACCGTTGCCGTGGCTGTCGCAGAAGACCTGCACCTCGACGTGGCGTGGCTGGGTCAGGTATTTCTCGATCAGCATGCGCTGGTCGCCGAAGGCGGCCTGGGATTCACGGCGGCAGCCATCCAGGGCGGCCTGGAAGCCGTCGCTGGACTCGACCACTCGCATGCCCTTGCCACCACCGCCGGCGCTGGCCTTGAGCAGCACCGGATAGCCGATCTTGTCGGCCTCGGCCTTGAGCAGGGCGTCGTCCTGGTCGTCGCCGTGGTAGCCCGGCACCAGCGGTACGCCGGCGTCATGCATGCGCGCCTTGGCGGCGGACTTGTCGCCCATGGCGGCGATGGCGGAGGCGGGCGGGCCGACGAAGGTGATGCCGGCCTGGTCGAGGGCCTCCACGAAGGGGCCATTCTCGGAGAGGAAGCCGTAGCCGGGGTGGATGGCGCCGGCGCCGGTGCGCTTGGCCGCCTCGATCACCGCCTCCACCTTGAGGTAGCTGTCGCGAGCGGCGGCCGGACCCAGGCGCACGGCCTCGTCGGCCTCACGCACATGGCGGGCATTGGCATCGGCATCGGAGTAGACGGCGACGGTGCGCAGCCCCATGGTGCGCGCGGTGCGCATCACCCGGCAGGCGATCTCGCCGCGGTTGGCGATCAGTACCGTATCGAATTTCTTCATTTCAGTGGTCATGAGCGGGGCTCCGCGGCACGGGGGTTCTGTTCTTTGGAAACAGGTTCTTCGGAGGCAGAGGGTTGCGTCCAGGCGGGGCGACGCTTCTCGAAGAAGCTGGCAAGGCCCTCCTGTCCCTCTTCGCTGACGCGCAGCTCGCTGATCACCCGGCAGGTATGCTCCCGGGTGGCGTCGCTGTCGGGCTCGCGTGCGACATCGGTGAGCAGCGCCTTGGTGGCGCGCTGGGCCTGGGGCGAGCCGGCCAGCAGGATCTCGAGCATTGCCTCCACGGCCTCGTCGAGTTCGTCATGTGGGACGACGCGATGGGCCAGGCCGAGTGCCAGGGCGGTGGGGACATCGATGACCTCGGCGGTCAGCGCATAGCGGCGCATCTGGCGAGGGCCGATGGCGCGCTGCACATAGGGGCTGATCACCGCCGGTGACAGGCCGATCTTGACCTCGGAGAGGCAGAACTTGGCCTTCTCTGAGGCGACGACCAGGTCACAGCAGGCGGCCAGGCCCACGGCGCCACCGAAGGCGGCTCCCTGCATGCGGCAGAGGGTGGGGCAGGGCAGGGTATCGAGGCCGTGCATCAACGCCGAGAGCTTGCGAGAGTCGGCGAGGTTGCCCTCGACGTCGTACTCGACCATGCGCTTCATCCAGCCCAGGTCGGCGCCGGCGGAGAAGCTCTTGCCCTCGGAGCCCAGCACCACCACGCGCACCTCACCCTTGCTGGCGGCCTCGTGGAGACGCTCCAGGTGGGCGTTGAGCTCGGCGATCAGGTTGTCGTCGAAGGCGTTGTGGATCTCGGGGCGTTCCAGCGTCAGCCAGGCGACACCGCGCTGATCGACGTCCAGTCTTGAGTAGGAGGGGGTAGCTGACATAGCAATCGTCTCTGCGTTGGGGGTAGGAGCTCGACTTGTCGGGCGAGTGGCGCGAAGGCGTCCAGGTTGGCCGCAGAGCGGCGGTTCGCGCGATACATCGCGCTCCTACCACCTCCCTTGCGTGGCAAGGGAGATCACATCCGGAACACGCCGAACTTGGTCTCTTCGACCTCGGCATTCATGGCGGCGGCGAGCGACAGGCCGAGCACATCGCGGGTCTGGGCCGGGTCGATGACGCCGTCGTCCCACAGCCGTGCGCTGGCGTAGTAGGGGTGGCCCTGGTGCTCGTACTGCTCGCGGGTGGGCTGCTTGAACGCCTCTTCCTCTTCCGGGGACCACTGCTTGCCTTCGCGTTCGATCTGCTCGCGCTTGACCTGGGCCAGCACGCCGGCGGCCTGCTCGCCGCCCATCACGGAAATTCGCGCGTTCGGCCACATGAACAGCAGGTTGGGATCATAGGCGCGGCCGCACATGCCGTAGTTGCCGGCGCCGAAGCTGCCGCCGATCAGCACGGTGAACTTGGGGACCTTGGCGCAGGCCACCGCGGTGACCAGCTTGGCGCCGTGCTTGGCGATACCCTCATGCTCGTACTTCGAGCCGACCATGAAGCCGGTGATGTTCTGCAGGAAGATCAGCGGAATCTTGCGCTGGGCACACAGCTCGATGAAGTGGGCGCCCTTGACCGCGGACTCCGAGAAGAGCACGCCGTTGTTGGCGACGATGCCCACCGGGTGGCCGTGAATATGCGCGAAGCCGGTGACCAGGGTGTCGCCGTAGTAGCGCTTGAACTCGTCGAAGTCGGAGTCGTCGACGATGCGTGCGATCACCTCACGCACGTCATAGGGCTTCTTGAGATCGGTACCGACGATGCCGTAGAGCTCGCTGGGGTCGAGGCGCGGGGCCCTGGGCTCCTGCATCTTCAGCTGGCCGCGCTTCTGCCAGTTGAGGCGTGACACGCTGGCTCGGGCCAGCTGCAGGGCGTGAGCGTCGTTCTCGGCGTAGTGGTCGGCCACGCCGCTCTTCTTGGCGTGCACATCGGCGCCGCCCAGGTCCTCGGCGCTGATGCTCTCGCCGGTCGCGGCCTTCACCAGCGGCGGACCGCCGAGAAAGATGGTGCCCTGTTCGCGCACGATGATCGACTCATCGGCCATGGCCGGTACATAGGCGCCGCCGGCGGTGCACGAGCCCATCACCACGGCGATCTGCGGGATGCCCTCGGCGGAGAGAGTCGCCTGGTTGTAGAAGATGCGGCCGAAGTGGTCGCGATCCGGGAAGACCTCGTCCTGGCGGGGCAGGAAGGCGCCGCCGGAGTCGACCAGGTAGATGCACGGCAGACGATGCTTGCGGGCGATCTCCTGGGCGCGCAGATGCTTCTTCACGGTGAGGGGGAAGTAGGTGCCGCCCTTGACGGTGGCGTCGTTGGCGACGATCACGCACTCCACGCCGGAGACGCGGCCGATGCCGGTGACCACTCCGGCGGCGGGCACCGCGGAGTCGTAGACCTCATGGGCGGCCAGCGCCGAGAACTCGAGGAAGGGCGAGCCCTCGTCGACCAGGTGGTCGATACGGTCGCGCACGAACAGCTTGCCGCGGCTCTCGTGACGGGCGCGAGCCTTCTCGCCGCCGCCCTGGGCGATGGCGGCGGTGAGCTCACGCAGCTTCATCACCTCATCACGCATCGCCGTCTCGTTGGCCTGGAAGCCTTCGCTGCGCGGATTGATCTGGGTTTGCAGGATGCTCATAGCGAATCCTTGAAGACGTTTACCAAGGGAGGTAGGAGCGGGATTTATCCCGCGATGTTGAGCATCGCTCGATGAACCATCGCCCGATAAATCGGGCTCCTACACGGAGTCGGCGGTGGTTAGGCAGATTCGTTGAACAGCTCGCGGCCGATCAGCATGCGGCGGATCTCGCTGGTGCCGGCGCCGATCTCGTAGAGCTTGGCGTCGCGCAGCAGGCGGCCGGTGGGGTATTCGTTGATGTAGCCGTTGCCGCCGAGCAGCTGGATGGCATCCAGTGCCACCTGGGTGGCCTTCTCGGCGCAGTAGAGGATGACGCCGGCGGCGTCCTTGCGGGAGGTCTGGCCACGGTCGCAGCCAGCCGCCACGGCGTAGAGATAGGCACGGCAGGCGTTGAGGGTGGTGTACATGTCCGCCACCTTGCCCTGCACCAGCTGGAATTCGCCGATGGACTGGCCGAACTGCTTACGCTCATGGATATAGGGCACCACGATATCCATGGCGGCTTGCATGATGCCGATGGGGCCGGCGGCGAGCACGGTGCGCTCGTAGTCCAGGCCGCTCATCAGCACGCGCACGCCCTTGCCGACTTCGCCGAGCACGTTCTCTGCCGGCACCTCGCAGTCCTGGAACACCAGTTCGCAGGTGTTGGAGCCGCGCATGCCGAGCTTGTCGAGCTTCTGGGCGGTGGAGAAGCCGGGCATGTCCTTCTCGATGATAAAGGCGGTGATGCCCTTGGAGCCGGCATCCGGGTCGGTCTTGGCATACACCACCAGAACGTCGGCATCGGGGCCGTTGGTGATCCACATCTTGTTGCCGTTGAGGATGTACTTGTCGCCATCCTGGCGGGCACGCAGCTTCATGGAGACCACGTCGGAACCGGCGCCCGGCTCGGACATGGCCAGCGCGCCGATATGCTCACCGCTCATCAGCTTGGGCAGGTACTTGGCCTTCTGCTCCGCATTGGCATTGATCTTGAGCTGGTTGACGCAGAGGTTGGAGTGGGCGCCGTAGGAGAGGCCAACCGATGCACTGGCCCGGGAGATCTCCTCCATGGCGATGCAGTGGGCCAGGTAGCCCATGCCGGTGCCGCCATCCTCGTCCGAGACGGTGATGCCGAGCAGGCCCATGTCGCCGAACTTCTGCCAGAGATCGTTGGGGAATTCATTCTTCTCGTCGATCTCGGCGGCACGCGGGGCGATCTCGTCGCGCGCGAAGGCGTTGACCTGTTCGCGCAGCATGTTGAGTTCTTCGTCGAGGCCGAAGTCGAGGGGCTTGAAGGGCGTGTGCATGGGGGGACTCCCGTTCTTGTCTGAGTTGTGGCGTCTGGCGCTGGGGTAGGGGGACGCGCACAACGGGCCATATCGGGTGATAACACCGTATATGGTCCAAGACTAGGGCAGGTTTACGTTAACGTAAAGTGCGCCTTGTGGCTTGTACGACGAATGTCCAATCCAGCTTACGCGGCGCTGGGGAAGAACAGCTGCTGGCCGCAGGCGTCGAAGTCGCCGATGGCGTTATGACCCTCCCCAGAGAGTAGCTACTCATGCCACTGTCCGGCCAGGTCGTGCCTGGAGTGGGGGTGTTGGAAGGGGTAAAGGGAGCGGCCCAAATGACATAGACCTTAGTCTAAGGTTGGTGCCATGCAAGCTTGGTGACAGCTTGGCCCTCTAGAGTCACGTTGCCGGGCGATGCCCGAGCTGAATCTAACCGGTTTTCATCTAACTGATTTTTATCTAACAACGTAGGGTACACACGCCATGTTCGATCGCTTCCTTCCCAAGCCCCTGATGGCCGGCGCCGCGGCAGCCATGCTGGCCTCTCTGGCGATGACCACTCCGGTGGCCGCCGATGATTACCCGGACCGTCCTGTCGACCTGGTGGTGGGCTTCGGTACCGGGGGCAGTGCCGATCGCATGACCCGGGCCGTCTCCACCTATCTGGCCGAGGAGCTCGGTGTGCCGGTAAAGGTCACCAACCGCCCCGGCGCTGGCACCCAGGTATCGGCGAACTATATTCTGTCGCGCCCGGACGACGGCTATACCGTCTACGCCTCCACTTTTGCCCCTACCTGACCAACACCATTCTTACCGGAGGGGCCCAGTACGGCATCGAGGACTTCTCCTTCATCAACTTCCAGTGGTTCGACCTGGACCTGATCGCTGCCAACAAGGACAGCGGTTTCGAGGACCTGCCGTCGTTGCTGGAGGCGATCCGCGATAACCCCGGCGAGATTCGGGCCTCGGTGGTACAGGGCTCCGCCGGCCATCTGATGGTGCGCCTGCTGCTGGATGAGGCGGGCATTCCCCAGGAGAACCTCAACCTGGTGACCTACAACAGCGGTGGCGAGGCTCGTTCCGCGGTGGCCGGCGGCCAGGTCCACTTCACCTCCATCAGTGCGCAGGGCAGCGAAGGGATCCGTGAGTTCCTGACCCCGCTGGCCATCGTCAACGATGAGCGCATCGAGCAGTGGGACGCACCGACCATCAACGAGGCGCTAGACCCCATGGATATCGAGGTGCCGGTGTTGCAGGGCTCCATGCGCGGCTTCGCGGTGACCGCCGAGACCGAGCGTCAATACCCGGAGCGCTACGCGATCCTCTCCGAGGCGATCCAGAACACCCTGGCTCGCAAGGAGGTTCAGGAGCAGCTTGAAGCTGGCGATATTGGTGGCGTCTGGGTGGGGCCCGAGCGTTCCAATGAGCTGATGCGTACCAACTTCGAGGTCTTCGAGGCCTACGCCGACCTGCTCAACTGATCCTTCCCGCATGATGCACCCCCGGCGATTCCGCCGGGGGTGCCTGGAGTTTTCTCATGTCCACCAACAAACGCGACTATGGGGACCTGCTCGTCCTCATGGCCCTGGCCGCTTTTACCCTTTGGTATCTGCTGGATGCCATCCGGGTCTCCTCGGCCATCCAGAACCTGTTGCTGATCCTGCCTCTCTCCCTGGTGGTGCTGGCCATCGTGGCCCTGGAGGTAGGAGTGCGCCTGAAGAAGGGTACCCTGCTGATCCGCGAGGAGAGCGAGGGTGAGCCGCTGCACCATACCCTGCCGGTGGTGGGGCTGTTCGCCGTCTATGTGCTGTCGCTGCAGAGCCTGGGGTTCGATGTGGCCACGGTGCTGTTTATCGCGGCCTTCCTGGTCCTCAAGGGCGAACGTAACTGGCCACTGCTGGGCGGCTATAGCCTGGCCTTCGGCTTCGGCGTGGCACTCTTCTTCTCGCAGATGCTGCCCTATCCCATGCATATGCTGATCCTTCCGGGCTAAGGGAGTCACACCATGATCGATTTTGTCGCCGTCGAGCAGGGACTGGCCCTGCTCTTCTCGAGCTTTTCCCCCTGGATGGTGGTGCTGCCCGGTATCGTTATCGGGCTGATCTTCGGCGCCACCCCGGGGCTGCAGATCTCCATGGCCATGGCGATCTTCCTTCCCATGACCCTGTACATGGATTTCGTCCAGGCGATGCTGTTCCTGACCGCCATCTTTACTGGGGGCTCATTCGGTAGTGGCATCCCGGCGATCCTGATGAATATTCCCGGCACCTCCTCGGCTATCGCCACCGCCTTCGACGGCTACCCCATGGCGCGCCAGGGCAAGCACAACCAGGCACTTGGGATTGCCCTGGTGTCGTCCGTGCTCGGTACGCTGATGGGCTATCTGATTCTCTTCGTGATGATCCAGCCGCTGTCCCTGATGGTGCTCAAGCTGGGGCCTGCGGAGATGTTCGCGGTGATCCTGTGGGGCATGACGCTGATCGCCAGCCTGAAGGGCGAGCAGGTGCTCAAGGGGTTGATGGCCGGCTTCGTGGGCCTGCTGATCGGTACGATCGGCTTCAACGAGCTGGGTATGGCGCGGGGCACCATGGGGCAGACCTACCTGCTCGACGGGGTGCCGGTGATTCCGGCCATGATGGGCATGTTCGCCGCCTCCGAGCTGTTCAAGCTGGCCAACAAGGACTTTATCGTCGAATCCAAGGCTTCCCGCAAGGTCAAGGTCTCGGAAATCTTCGAGGGCTTCAAGATGGCCGTTCGCTACCCCTGGGTGATGATCCGCGGCGGCCTGATCGGGGTCTTCGTGGGGGCGGTGCCCGGGGTCGGTTCCTCTGTCTCCAACCTGCTCTCCTACGTGGAGACCCAGCGCCGCGACGAGGACCCGGACTCCTTCGGCAAGGGCAACCCCAAGGGCGTGGTGGCCTCGGAGTCGGCCAACAGCACCTCGGAGGCGGGCTCCATGGCCACCCTGCTGGCCCTGGGCATTCCCGGTGGCGGTGCCACGGCGGTGATGCTGGCGGCCTTCGCCATGCATAACATCACCGGCGGTCCGCAGTTTATCCGCCAGCAGACCGATGTGGTCTATGCCATCATCTTCGCCAACTTCGCCCAGGTGTTCCTGCTGCTGGTCATCGGGCTGCTGTTCATTCCGCTGCTGGCCAATATCATCAAGGTGCCGATGCGCTACCTGATCCCCTCGGTGCTGGTGCTGGCGGTGATGGGCTCCTTCGGGCTCACCGGCAACATGACCGGGCCGGTAACGGTGCTGGTGTTCGCGGTGGTCGGCTGGATCTTCCGCCACTACGGCTATTCGGTGCCGGCGGCGGTGATCGGCATGCTGCTGGGGGCCATGGCGGAGAAGTCCCTGCTGCACTCCTATCAGATCAGCGGTGGCGACCTGAGTTATGTGCTGGAGCGCCCGGTGACCCTGTTGATCCTGGCGCTGCTGCTGGTGTCGTTGTTCGGCAAGCGCCTGCTGGGCCTGCTCAAGGGAGGCAAGAAGGCCGCGAGCGCCTGAGCCGTGCTCGAACGTACCCTGGTGACGCTATTGATCCTGCTTACCCCGCCGCCGATGGCGCTGGCACATCGGCGTCGAGCCGCGGTGCAAAGACGACGCTGACGGTTAGTCCCTGGCCCGGCGGAGTGGAGAATTCGAGGTGGGCGCCGTGGGCGCGGGCTACCTCGTCGACGATGGCCAGGCCCAGGCCACTGCCCGGGGTCGTGGGGCTGGCCCGATAGAAGCGTAGGACAAGCCGGGTCAGGTGCTCAGCCGCCACTCCGACTCCGTCATCGGCAACGCTGAGCGCCGGTGCCCCGTCACGCTGGAAGGTACTTACCCGGATGGTGCCCCGGTAGGGGGCCTCGCCACCGGCATGCTGACTCGCATTCTCGATCAGGTTCTGCACCAGCCAGCGCAGACGCACCGGGTCACCGATCACCTCATCGGTCTGCTGTTCGATAAGCTCCAGCTCCTGCCCCCGCTGATAGATTCGCGCGGCAGCTTCCGCGCAGGCCTCTCGGCACACCTCACCGAGGTGTAGCGGTGTAAGAGCCTGGGTGTCCACCAGCTCGTGGCGGGTCTTGGCCAGGACCAGTAGCTGCTGCACCGTGTGGCCGGCCTGCTCGGCAATGCGCTCGATCTCTTTCAGGGGGTAACGCAGTGAGGGGGCCTCGCAACCCTGGGCGGTGACCTCCGCCAAGGCGCGGATCTCCGAGACCGGAGTACGCAACTGATGCGAGACGTCGGCATTGAACTGCTGGGTATTGAGGATGCTCTGGCGCATCCGTGCCATCAGGCCATTGATGCTGGCCACCAGGGTGGTGACCTCACGAGGCACTTGGGTCTCGATGGGATCCAGGTCATTGGGGGAGCGCTGGCGCAGGCTACGGCTGATGGCGTGTAGGGGCGCCAACCCCCGATGGATTGCCAGCAGGGCAATGCTCACGGCGAGCAGGCCCCCGAGTGCGGTCAGCCCCGATAGGGTCAGCAGGAATTCGTTGATCAGGGTGTCGCGGGCCTCGGTCGATTCGGCCACGATCACCTCGATACGTCTGTTCTGGGTGCCGCGTACTACCGGGAAGCTGGTCGCCACGGCACGCAGTTCGTTTCCGGCGTAGCGGGTATCGTAAAAGGTCGGCGTGGTGGTGTCCGAAGCGGGAGCCTCCAGTCCCTCGAAGCCAGCCAGCATATTGCCGGCATCGTCGCGGATGCGATAAAAGATCTTGCCATCGCCGCGGCTGCCCAGAGTGCTGATGCTGAAGTAGTGCATATTGATGCGAAGCACGCCCTCCACCGTGTGGATGCGCCGCTCCACCCGCTCGGCGGCATTGAGCAGCATCGCATCGAAGGTCTCGTTGATCTGACGAGAGAGCACTACCTGACTGGCAATCAGGGTGAGGATGCCGACCAGGCTGAAGGGCAGGCCGATCCAGAGCAGCAGGCGGGAGCGAATCGAGTTCACGAGCGTGGCTCGCCCGCATCGAGGAGGTAGCCGAGTCCGCGCACGGTGCGGAGCTGGGCGGCGTGACCGATCTTCTTGCGCAGGCGGGAAATATAGGTCTCCACGGCACTGTGAGTGATCGCATCGTCCAGGTCAGAGAGGCGGTCGATGATCTGACCCTTGCTGACCAGGCGCCCCTGATTGATCAGCAGATACTCGAGGACCTCTCGCTCGCGCCGGTGCAGCGCCACCGCCTCGCCGTTAACCATCACGTAGGGGCTGTCCGTGGGCAACTCCAGGCCGCCGCACTGCAGGCTGCTCTCGCCGAACTGCTTGGCACGGCGCACCAGGGCCTTGGCCCGGGCCACCACCTCGACCAGGGAGAAGGGCTTGCCCAGGTAGTCATCGGCGCCCTCTTCCAGGCCCAGAACTCGCTGATCCAGGTCGTCCCGTGCCGAGATAATCAGTACCGGTGTCTTGTCCTGGCGGGCGCGAAGTCGGCGCAGCACATGGATGCCATCCAGGTTGGGCAGGCCCAGGTCGAGCAGGATCAGGTCGAATGAGAAGTGGCGCAGCCACTGCTCGGCGGCCTGGCCATCGTCGCAGGTCTCCACCTGGAAGCCTGCCTCACCAAGAAACGTGGCGATGGAGTTGGACAGGTTGGGATTGTCTTCGACTACCAGCGCTTTCACGTGCCGTCCCGTATCATGAACTGTCTAAGTGGACAGTATATCGCGATAGGGCGGCCCGGGTCCTGCGTCGTTATCGATAGGCAGTATGCGGCGCCCGGGAGGGCGCCGCCGTCGGAGTGCTATTCGGCAGGAGGGCTAGTCGGCGTTGGGGAAGAACAGCTGCTGACCATTGACGTCGAAATCGCCGATCGCGCTCTGCCCCTCCTCGGAGAGTAGCCATCCATGCCACTGCTCGGCGAGGTCGTGCTTGAGGTGGGGGTGTCGCTCCTTTGAAATCAGGATGCTGCCGTACTGGTTGAAGAGCGCTTCATCACCCGCAAACAGCAGTTCGAGGTTCTGGGGGTTTTCGAAGGCGACCCAGGTGGCGCGGTCGCTCATCACATAGGCATCCATGCCGGCGGCGGTATTGAGGGTCGGGCCCATGCCGCTGCCCAGTTCACGATACCAGTCACCACCCGGCTCGACCCCGGCGGCGTCCCACAGACGAAGCTCGGCGCGGTTGGTGCCGCTGTCGTCGCCGCGGGAGGCGAAGGGCGCCTCGGCCTCGGCGATCAGCCGCATCGCCTCGGCCACGGTCTCGGCATCGGCGATACCGGCCGGGTCGCCTTCGGGGCCGATCAGCACGAAGTCGTTGTACATCACGTCGGCGCGCTCGGTGCCGTGGCCCTCTTCGACAAACTGCTTCTCGCCGGCGGTGTCGTGCACCAGCAGGCTGTCGGCGTCACCGCGCCGCGCGATCTCGAAGGCCTGGCCGGTGCCCACGGCGACCACGCGCACGTCGATGCCGGTCTTCTCGGTGAACTGGGGGATGATGGCGTCGAAAAGCCCCGAGTTCTCCGTCGAGGTGGTGGAGGCCAGGGTGATGTACTTCTCTCCGTCCTGGGCCTGGGCGGCCAGCGAGAGGCCCATCAGGCCGATGGCGGTCAGAGCAATGCGTGCCTTGTGTTGCATGGTCGCTTCCTTGTGTTGCTGATGAGTTTCGTTGCTGAGAGTCGTTGTTGTGTCTTGTTGACGACGGTTGGCGATGGCGGTTGCCGGTTGGTGCGGAGAGGCCGGCTAGAGCACCAGCTCTCCGCGGATAAAGGCCCTCGCCTCGTCCGAGGCGGGAGCCGTGAAGAAGGTGGCGGCATCGGTGTGTTCGACCAGACGCCCCGCGTTGAGAAACAGCACCTCATCGGCCAGGCGACGAGCCTGGTGGAGGTCATGGCTGCTCATCAGGATGCGGATACCCCGGGCGTGGAACTCCTGCACCGCGCTCTCCACTGCCAGGATGGCGGCGGGATCCAGGGCCGAGGTGGGTTCGTCGAGAAACAGCACCTCGGGGTCGAGCAGCCAGGCACGGGCCAGGGCCAGGCGCTGCTGCTCGCCGCCGGAGAGCACGCGGGCCGGCCGCCGTTCCAGGTGGCTCAGGCCGAAGCGTTCCAGTGCCTCGCGGGCACGTGACTTGCGTCGCTGACGCGGGGTGCCGTTGACCGCCAGGGCATAGACCAGATTGGCCAGTGCCGAACGCTTCAGGAGCACCGGGCGCTGGAAGACCATGGCCTGGCGCGGGGTGCGCCCCTCCCAGCGCAGCTGACCCTGGGTGGCGGGCAACAGGCCGTGGGCCAATCGCATCATCAGGCTCTTGCCGGCCCCGTTGGGACCCATCACCAGGGTGCGCTTGCACCCCGTCAGGCGAAGGTCCACGGGGCCGAGCAGGCGCTGGCCGCGATGAGTGAAGCTCACGCCTTTCAGGCTCTGGGCCGGCGGCTCGGTCACGAAGCGTGCCGTCAGATCGTTCATCCCAGTCGCCTCCTGGCCGTTTCTCCGACCATATAGGCGCCGGCATTGACCAGCGCCACCAGCCCCAGCAGCACGATGCCCAGGCCCAGTGCCAGTGCCAGGTTGCCCTTGCTGGTCTCAAGCACGATGGCGGTGGTCATCACCCGGGTCACGCCATCGATATTGCCCCCCACGATCATCACCGCGCCCACTTCGGCACTGGCGCGGCCGAAGCCGGCCAGGATCACCGTGACCAGGCCCAGGCGGGCATCCCACAGCAGGGTAGGGATCATGCGTAGCCGCGACAGCCCCAGGGAGGTGAGCTGCTCGTGATACTCCTGGTGCAACTCCTCCACCTGCTGGCGGGCCAGGGCGGCGATGATCGGCAATACCAGAATGACCTGGGCCACCACCATGGCGCCTGGCGTGAACAGCAGTCCCAACTCTCCGAGGGGCCCGGCACGGGAGAGCAGCAGGTAGACGCAGAGACCCGCCACGACCGGCGGTAGCCCCATCAGGGCGTTCAATGCCACCACCAGGGCGCCACGACCGGGGAAGCGCCATAGCGCCAGGGCCGCGCCGAGCGGCAGCCCGATCACGGCGGCCAGCAGGACGGCAACCAGCGATACCCTCAATGACAGGGCCACGATCTCCATCAGCGTGGGATCGAAGCCGAGGATCAGGCTGAGAGCGGTGGTCAGGGCACTGGTATCGCTGGGCATGCAGGTCTCCGTTGGTTGACTGGCATCTTGTGCGTTCAGGTTTCAAGATGCATGCAGTAGTGTAAATAAAACATTCTTAAACAGTAATGTGCAGTCGAAGCGGAGAAATGGTATGCAGACCTACCTGACCACTGCCGAGGTGGCGGACTACCTGCGCCTCAAGGAGCGCAAGGTCTATGACCTGGTACGCCAACAGGCCATTCCCTGTGTGCGAGTGACGGGCAAGTTGCTGTTTCCTCGCCACAGCATCGACCTTTGGCTGATGAACCATCTGGAGGGAGATCAATCCACGGCGCGGCCGGTGCCCGTGGTGCTGGCCGGTAGCCAGGACCCGCTGCTGGAGTGGGCGGTGCGGGAGAGTGGCTCCCAGCTGGCGCTACTGTGTCAGGGCAGCGGGGATGGGGTCCGGCGCCTGATGGAGGGGCGGGTGATGCTTGCCGGGCTGCATCTGCTGGATGCGACGAGTGGGGAGTACAACCGTCCCGAGGCCCTCGGGATGGGGGGCATGCGCGATCTGGTGATGGTGCGCTGGGCGAGCCGGCGTCAGGGGTTGTTGCTGGCGCCGGGCAATCCGCTGGGCATTCGTCGTCTGACCGACCTGGCGCGGCCCGAGGTGCGGGTCGCCCACCGCCAGCCAGATGCCGGGGCGGGGCGGCTGCTGACCTGGCTACTGGTCCGGGCGGGCGTGGAGGCCTCGCGACTACGGTTCTCAGAACACCCTTCGCTCTCGGAGGATGATCTCGCCCTGGCGATACGCCAGGGTGAGGCGGATGCGGGGCTCGGGGTGGAGGCGGCGGCGAGGCGCCAGGGGCTGACCTTTCTGCCGCTGCACCGGGAGCACTTCGACCTGGCGATGCGCCGGCGCAGCTACTTCGAACCGCCGATTCAGCGGTTACTGTCGTTCGCGCAGGAGCCGCGCTTCGTCGAGCGTGCCGAGGCGCTGGGCGGCTACGACATCGGCGAGTTGGGCAGGGTGGTCTACAACGCTTGATCGCTCCCGATATGGCGCTGCGACGGTTCGATCTCTTGTCTATTTACGCGCCGGTAGAGAGCGTGTCGGTTGCCGAGAGGCTGTGGGTTCCTCTCGGGAAACAGGAAGCCGCCACGGCTCGATGGCGAGCCGTGGCGGTGAGAGACACGCGGGTTGTCCACCGTGGTCCTTACCCGGGTCGCGCTTGATATCCGGTACCTGGTGTCAGTGCCACCAGGGCTCGGGGGACGCGACTGTCGCCGCCGGTACCGCTCTCGCTCCCGTTGTGCGAACTCCCGCCTTTTGTTGCATCGTTGTCGGTGCCGCTCTCGCTCCCATTGTGCGAGGTCCCGCCTTTCGTTGCATCGTTGTCGGCACCACGGTGGATGTCGTCGCCTTGTCGTGAAGGCGTTTGGTGCGCTCTTCCAGGTACACCGAGTCTGCCGCTACAACGGGAGAGAGAGACAGCAGTGCGATGAACAGGGCCGAGCTGCATGCCATGAGTTTCATGGTCATTGCCTCGTTGGGGTATCGAGGCAGTTTCGGTGCTCGGTAGCCGATCCTGGGTGCCGAGCGACGCCCCGATACCGGGGTGGATACCACGGCGCCATGCCACGCCGGCATGCACCGTGCCGTCGGCCTGGTGGATCTCGAGGGGGCAAGGAATGCGTCGCTGCAGGACACGCGGGTTCACTAGTAACACGCCCTCATGGCCTGTATGCAGGGCTTGTGATTGCCGACTGGGAGGTCTGGCTTGGGCTGTTTAATTATAGATCACGGTGCGTATGTCGAATCGTTTCGATTTGAGATTTTTTCACTTTCTCGCTCAAGGAGGAGATCCTGCACCTGTAGCCTGAGTCGCTTCGGCCGTCGGTGCCATGCGGCACCGGGCTACGGTCAGCGGTGCTCGCTCTCCGTCTCACTCAGCTCGAGCACATGATGGATCGCCCGCCATAGCGACCAGGCGTCGCGCCAGTGGGACGAGACCTCCACGTGCCCGAGTCCCTCGGCTTCGAAGAGTCGAGCCTGGCCGGCGGGGAGGGCATCCCGTAGCCGTCGCGAGTGGCTGATCGGGATCACCCGGTCGTCCGGGCCGTGGATCAGTACCAGCCTCGCCTCCAGCGCGGCGAGATCCCGAGACGCCAGATCCAGCGCCGTGAACTGGACGAGCAGCCGCGGTGGTAGCGCCTCGAGCAGCGACGTGACGCGCGCCGGGTCGCGGTTGGTCACCAGCTCGTACAGCGCCATTGCCTGGGGGCTCAGCTCGCTCGCGTCGGGTTCCGGTACCTCCTCGCCCGCCAGTTGACGCCGGGCGATGGCTGCCAGCCGCTCCCGGTCCTGTGCATCCTCCAGGGCGTGGAGTTGGCTGCGCAGCACGGCCCAGCGCACATCACGCTGGGGCGGAGGCGGCCGTCGGCCGGTGCTACCCCGATCCTCTCCGGTGGTGGCGTAGCGCAGCAGGTCAGTCAGGTCGTAATAGCCGCCAACAGCGATCACGAAACGTACCCGGTGGGTGGTGTCCGGCTGCATGGCGGCAAGTAGCGCTGGCCCCGTGGCGAAGCTGATGGCGGCCAGTGCCGGACCTTCGACGCTCATGGCAAGTGCGTCGGCGGCGTAGCGGATGGCATCGGCGATGCGCTGCACCTCGCGAGTGCCGACCGAGAAGTCACGCAGGCCGTCCAGCTCCGGCACCAGCACCGTGAAACCGGACCGCGCCAGGGTGCGAGCCAAGGCCATTAGACGGGGATCGCGCCGGCCTGCCTCGGTGAGGCCATGAACCAGAATCAGGGTCCCCCGAGGTGATATTGCCGGATGGTAGAGGTCCGCCACATAGTCGCGTCCCTCCACGGCGTAGGCGAGTCGCTTACGTTTGGGAGGAGGTGTGCGCTGCTTCAGCCGGCTCGGTGTCTCGCCGGCAGCCAGGTCGCCGAGTACCAGCAGGGCCTCGTGGTGGCGCTCCAGGGTACTGCAGCCCGACAGCAGCATGCCGAGAAGCAGACCCGGAAGCAGTCGAAGGAGGCTGTGCCGGCGGCGTTGCTCCTCGGCTTCTGGCAAATGCATCCTCCTCTCCGGGGCCGTCCCATCGCGCGGGCACCGCTTTTAATACACTCGCTCTGATTGGCCTCAGCATAGCCGACTGCCGAGCAGCAGCAGGGAGCCGTCCAGCTGATGCCAGCCCCGCCATACCAGGGCCAGTGTAGTAGCCGTGATGATGGCAGCTACGATTCGCAGGGTCAGGCGACGACTCATGCTTCTACCTGCGGGTGTCGGGTGCGTTGCACCGGTGTCTCGTTGATCCACCAGTGCAGCGCGGCGGCGGCGACCCCCAGCAGGATGGCCAGCTTCCAGACCACGTCGTAGTCACCCTGCAGGTCGTAGAGAAGGCCCCCCAGCCAGACGCCCATGAAGGAGCCGAGCTGATGGAAGAGAAAGACGATCCCGCCGAGCATCGAGAGGTGCTGGACGCCGAACACCGAGGCGACGATGCCGTTGGTCAAGGGCACCGTGGAGAGCCACAGCAGCCCCATGGCGATGCCGAAGGCGTAGGCACTGGCCGGGCTCAGCGGCGCCATCAGGAAGAGAGTGATGACCCCGGCACGGCACAGGTAGAGCCAGCTGAGCAGGTGCGGCTTGGAGAACCGTCCGCCCAGCCAGCCGGTGACATAGGTACCGAAGATATTGAACAGGCCGATCAGCGCCAGCACGGTGCTGCCCACCTGAACGGCGATGCCATTGTCGTAGAGATAGCCGGGCAGATGCACGCCTATAAAAACTACCTGAAAGCCGCAGACGAAGAAGCCCAGGCAGAGCAGCCAGAAGCCACGATGACCGACGGCTTCGTCGAGGGCCGCGCGCAGCGGCAGATCGCCTGCCGCGGCAGGTGAGGGGCGGTCACGCAGCAGGGCGCCCAACGGCAGCAGCAGGGCACCGATGGCGGCCATGGCCAGCAGTGCCACGGACCAGCCGAGCCACTCCAGCAGCCCGAGGGTACCCGGCAGCATGGCAAACTGACCGAAGGAGCCCGCGGCGCTGACGATGCCCATGGCCATGCTGCGCTTCTCCGGCGCCACGGCGCGCCCCACCGCGCCCAGCACCACCGAGAAGGTGGTGCCGGAGAGCCCCAGTCCGATCAGCACCCCGGCCGAGAGCGTCATGCCCAGCGCCGTTTCGGAGAGCCCCATGAACAGTAATCCCAGCGCGTAGAGCGCGCCGCCGACCACCACCACCCGGGCGGCGCCGTAGCGATCCGCCACGGCACCGGCGAAGGGCTGGGCGAGGCCCCAAAGGAGGTTCTGGATGGCCAGGGCGAAGGCGAAGACGCCGCGTCCCCAGCCCAGTTCCGCGCTCATCGGTTCGAGGAATAGGCCGAAGCCGTGGCGAAGACCCATGGCCAGGGTGACCACCAGGCTGCCGAGCACGAGGATCATCAGGGAGTGGCGGCGTAGAGCGTCCATCGGCGGGTCCATTGAGTGGGCTGGTTTGCAGGCTAAAGGACTCTACTATGTCGCCTGTAGCCGGTTTTGGCTAGCGTTGCAGAGCGCGCTCCAGCGTCGCCAGCCGGCCGGGTGACAGGGCATCCTCCACGGCGGTGATGCGCAGCACATGGCCCAGGGCCGGGTCGGCGGGGCGGGCGATCAGCTTCCCCTCGTCGAGCAGCGTCTTGTGTACCTCGGCGGCGAGCTCGGCACTTGGCAGTCGCACCCCGACGAAGTTGGTGGCGCTGGGCAGCACGTCGGCGCCCAGTTCGCGCAGGTGGGCGGCCAGGCGCTCGCGGCGCTCCCTCACCGCGGCCACGTGGGCGGCGACCTCGTCAGGGGCGTCCAGCACCGTTTCGGCGGCGGCCTGGCTGAGTGTCGACACCGCATAGTGGATGCGGACCTTCATCATCATCGCCAGGGTCTCCGGCTCGGCGATGGCGTAGCCGACACGTAGCCCGGCGAGGCCATGGGCCTTGGAGAGGGTGCGCAGGCGCACCACGCCAGGGAGCACCCGACGGCCGAACTCGCCGTCGGCGTCCCCGCGGAAGTCGTGATAGGCCTCGTCGAGCAGCAGCCAACAGTCGTCGGGCAGGGAGTGGCGCAGGGCCAGTACATCCTCGTCGCCGTGAAGATGGCCGCCGGGGTTGTCCGGGTTGGCCAGATAGACCAGCCGGGCGCGGGTCTCTCTGGCCGTGTGCGCCAGGGCGTCGAGGTCGGGGGCGAGTCGTCCCGGCGCCTCGTCGTAGGCGACTTCCTCCACGCGGCAGCCGTGGCCCCGGGCGAAGTAGGCGAAGGTGGGGTAGGTGCCCCGGGTGGCGACGACCGTCTCGCCGGGAGAGGTGACGGCGCGCAGCGTCAGGGCGAGCAAGCTGTCGGCCCCGGCGTCCACCAGCATCGCCTCCAGCGGGATTCCCTTCTGCTCGGCCAGGCGTCGACGGATGCCCAGCGCCTCGGCATCGCCGTAGCTGTAGACGTGCTCCGCCAGGGCATCGCCGAAGCGCTCGCGCAGGGCGCGGTGGGGCATATCGAGCCCTTCGTTGGAGCCCAGCTGGTGGGGGATCTCGCGCCCCAGGCGGCGCTCCAGCACGCGCACGCCGGGAAAGGGGTTGTGGGGGCCGTCGCCGGTCAGATGGTCGGGGAAGCGGGACATATCGGTCTCCAGTCGCTGATGCCAGTCACCGTTCACCCTAGCAGGGTTTGACGCCGAGTTGGCCCGCTGGGGGCTACTCCCAGAATTATCGCAGATGGCTCGGGGCTGATCTGGCGATAAGCCCCGGAGCGCCGGACCGACGAGGAGGCGCTGTAAACCCCTCCCTGGGCGCTACCGACGCCATCCATGGCGTAGGACCTCCTCGTCGGCTTTTCCCCAGCGCCCCTTGGTACAGTAACTGCAATAGCTTTGGGCTACTCCTTGGGCATATTGCGGGTGCCTGCCACGCCCCGCAGGCGCCGACGCAGCGCCGCCTTGCCCATCATATGGGCGCTGACCGGCGCGGTGGCGAACAGGAAGATGGTCACCAGGGCCTCCTGTACCGAGACGCCATCCTGCTGGTGGCTGAAGAAGAGCAGCGAGCCGATCAGCGTGCAGCCGACGCCCAGGGTGCTGGCCTTGGTGGGCCCATGCAGGCGGGTGTAGAAGTCGGGGAGCTTGGCCAGCCCCCAGGAGCCGATCAGCGCCACCACCGCACCCACCAGCAGGAAGAGGGCGATGACCAGCTGCATGATCCAGGACATGTCGAGGCCGTTCATTCGATGACGTCCCCCCGCAGCAGGTACTTGCTCATGGCCACGGTGCCGACGAAGCCCATCAGCGCGATCAGCAGGGCCAGCTCGAACAACACGCCGAGCCCCATCTGGATATCGGCCAGCACGATCAAGGCGATGCTGTTGATCATCAGGGTGTCCAGCGCCAGGATGCGGTCGACGATATCCGGGCCTGCGGCCAGGCGGTAGAGATTGAGCAGCGCGGCGACGGCGAACAGTGTCATCGCGATGGGAGTCACCAGGGCAATCATCGGAAGATCTCCTGCAGCGGGCGCTCGTAGCGGCGGTGTATCTCCTCGATGGTCTCGGCCTCGTTCTCCAGATGCAGGGCGTGCACCAGCAGGGTGTTGGCCTCGGCGTCATGGTGGAGCGTGACGGTACCGGGAGTCAGCGAGATGGTGCTGGCCAGGATGGTGATGGCGAAGTCATCGTCCAGGGCCAGCGGGTAGATGAAGAAGCCCGGCTTGAGATGCCGGGCGGGGCGCAGGATGCGCAGCGCCACCACCAGGTTGGAGCGCAGGATATCCAGCAGCAGCACCAGCAGGTAGCGCAGCAGCGGCAGTGGCCGCCGGATCCTCGCCTCCTCGGCCCAGAAACCATGTGTCACCATCGGGATGGCCACCCCCAGGACCAGTCCCAGCAGTGCGTGGGTCACGCTGACGTCATTGACCATCAGCAGTCAGAGCAGTGCCAGGAACAGCGAGAACAGCGGGTGCGGCAGCCAGAATCGCCACGCGCGGATCGAGGGCATCATGGGGCGACCTCCCAGGTTGACGCGGTGGCCTCGGGCAGCACCGCGCTGATATAGCCCTGTGGGGCGAGCAGCTGTTCGGCGGTGAGCGCAAGGTAGGCCATCACCGGGTCACCGAAGGCCGCCAGCAAGGCGTTGAGGCCGACCATGCTGTAGACCAGGGTCAGCAGGCCGCGCCTGAGTGGGTAGGGGCTTGCCATCTCGCCTGGTCGCCAGAACCAGCTGCTGCCGGTGCGGCTGATGGCGATGATCACCAAGAGAGCCGACGCCAGCAGCACCCCCCACAGCCATAGCCCGCCGGGTTCGGCGCCGCTGGCCTGCAGAATCCATACCTTGCTGACGAACCCCGAAAACGGCGGCAATCCCGCCATGGCGATGCCGGCGATAAAGAACAGGCTGCCCAGCACCCAGCGGTGTCCGATGGGGCCCACCGCGGAGAAGCGGTCATAGCCCTCCTTGCGTTGCTGACCCAGCAGGTCGGCGAGCAGGAAGAAGACGGCGGCCATCAGCGTGCTGTGCACCAGGTAGAAGAGGGCAGCGCCCAGGGCGGCGGGGGTGGCCAGGCTGATGGTCGCGAGCAGGGTGCCCACCGAGAGGATCACCAGATAGGCGGTCAGGGTGCGCAGGCTCTCGGAGCCCAGCACACCGATGCCGCCGAGTGCCAGGGTCAGCAGGGCCAGGGGCCACAGCCATTCCCAGGCGGTCTCGTTGACCGGAGCCTCACCCAGCGCGAAGACCAGCAGGAAGACCCGCAGGATCGCGTAGACACCCACCTTGGTCATGATGGCGAAGAGGGCCGCCACCGGTGCGCTGGCCGCCGAGTAGGCGCGGGGCAACCAGAACAGCAGCGGCAGGATCGCCGCCTTGATGCCGAACACCACCAGCAGAATCAGGCTGGCCGCCGCCAGCAGCGGCGCATCCTCGGCCGGGGCCGCGGCGATTCGCTGTGCCAGGTCGGCCATGTTGAGGGTGCCGACCAGGCCGTAGAGGGTGCCCAGGGCGATCAGAAACAGCGCCGACCCCGCGAGGTTGATGATCACATAGTGCAGGCCCGCGCGGCTGCGGGCGCGGCCGCCGCCATGCAGCAGCAGGGCGTAGGAGGCGATGAGCAGGATCTCGAAGAACACGAAGAGGTTGAACAGGTCGCCGGTCAGGAAGGCGCCGTTGAGGCCCGCCAGCTGGAACTGGAAGAGGGCATGGAAGTGGGCGCCGCGCCGGTCGGTGCCACCGCTGGCGTAGAGCAGGCAGCAGAGTCCGAGCACGGCGGTGAGGGCCAGCATGATGGCGGCGAGGCGGTCGAGGACCAGAACGATGCCGAAGGGGGCCGGCCAGTTGCCGGCCTGGTAGATCAGGTAGTCGCCGGCACCGGCCGTGGCGATCGCCCAGAGACCCAGCAGTACCAGCCAGCCGGTGCTGGCAAACCCGAGCAGGCGCTGCACGGCGAAGGAGGCCCGGTAGAACAGCAGCTGGCCCGCGCCGGTCAGCAGCGGCAGCAGGATGGGCAGGATCAGAACGTGGTTCATGTCCGGTCCTCGTCGGGATTCTCACCGTCGACATGGTCGTTGCGCAGCTCCACCGCGGCCTTGAGCGCCAGCACCACCACGAAGGCGGTCATGGCGAAGCCGATGACGATGGCGGTCAATACCAGTGCCTGGGGCAATGGGTCCGCCATGGTGTCCGCGATGCCGATGATGGCCGGTGCCCCGGCCACCAATCGACCCGAGGCGAACAGGTAGAGATTGACGGCGTGGGAGAGCAGGGTCAGCCCCAGAATGACGGTAAAGGTGCGCGCCCGCAGCAGCAGATAGGTGCCGCAGCTGGTCAGCACGCCAAGGGTGATGGCATAGAGAAGCTCCATCAGCCGATCTCCTCGCCGGGGCCGGCCACCGTCATCAGCTTGCCGAGGTTGGCCAGAATCAGCAGCGTGGCCCCGACCACGGTGGCGTAGACACCGAGATCGAAGAGCATGGCGGTGGCCAGCTCGAACTCGCCGATCAGCGGCAGGTGCAGGTGACCGTGGGCCGAGGTGAGGAAGGGGAAGCCGAACAGCCAGCTGCCCAGGCCCGTGAAGGAGGCGATCAGCACCCCGGCACCGATCATCGGCCGAAAGGCGGTCGGCATGCGTGCCTGGGCCCAGATCAGCCCGCCGGCCATGTACTGCAGGGTCAGCGCCACCGCGGTGATCAGCCCCGCGATAAAGCCGCCGCCGGGCTGATTGTGGCCACGCAGGAAGATATGGGCCGAGACCAGCAGGGCAACGGGCAGCACCAGGCGGGCCACGGCGCCGAGCATGATCGGATAGGGCTCGGCCACCCAGTGGGCGGGGTTGGTGTCGACCACACGCTCCTTGAGATGCAGGTCGCGGGTGAAGGCGAAGACCGCCACGGCGGCGATGCCCAGTACGGTGATCTCGCCCAGGGTATCGAAGCCGCGGAAGTCCACCAGGATGACATTGACCACGTTGCTGCCGCCGCCGCCCGGCACGCTGTTGGCCATGAAGAAGTCGGAGATCGTCTGCTGGGGGCGGGTCAGGATGGCGAAGCTGAAGGCGGCCACGCCCAGGCCCATCAATCCGGCGATGGCCAGATCGCGGCCCATGCGCAGTCGGGTCGAGCCGCGTGGGGAGGTCTGGGGCAGGAAGGAGAGTGCCAGCATCATGATCACCACCGCCATCACCTCCACCATCAGCTGGGTCAGGGCGAGGTCCGGTGCCGAGAAGCGGGCGAAGGTCACGGTGACGAACAGTCCGGTGACGCCGAGCAGCAGCAGGGCCGGGAGCCGGTGATGGTGATAGACCACCACCCCCAGCGATGTCAGGCAGAGCAGGGTCGCGGCCAGCAGGGTGAGCGGGTCGAGGGGGGCAAGCGCCACGCCGCCGTCCCAGCGGGGAACATCGTGCAGCTGCAGGCCGACCAGCACCACGAGGGTAGCCATGATAAAGGTCAGATAACGCTGCAGGGAGCCATTCTCCAGCTGGAACACACGCTGCTGGGCCAGAGCCGTGGCGCGACGCATGAACCAGTCGAAGATCTCCTTGGCATCCACCATCGGCAGGCGGGCATGCAGACGGAAAAGCGGCGTACGCCAGTGGTAGAAGAGTGCACCGCCGGCCAGGGCGAAGAGGCTCATGAGCATGGGCAGACGGCCACCCAGGGCCGTGAAGTCATAGGGGGCAACGGCTACTTGCTGGGTGGCGGCGAAGGCGGGGTGGACCAGTGCCATATAGATCGGCTCGGGGGCCAATCCCACCAGCAGGGTGGCCAGGACCGGCAGCATGATGGGCGAGAGGGCCGCCAGCCGGGGTGGGGCGGGTGGCCAGATCGGCAGGTCGATCGGCCGACCATTGAAGAAGACGTTATGGAAGATCCGGATCGAGTAGGCCACCGAGAAGAGTCCGGCCAGGGCCACCCAGGCGGGAATCACTACCGCCGCCCACTCCGGAGTGACGACCAGCAGGCTTTCGTTGAACAGCATCTTCTTGCTCAGATAGCCGCTCATCAGGGGCAGGCCGGCCATGGCGGCGGAGGCGACGCCCGACAGCACCATCAGCGCCGGCATGAAACGCCACATGCCGTTGATATGGCGCATGTCGCGGGAGCCGGTGGCGTGGTCCACGTAGCCCGCCATCATGAACAGCGGGGCCTTGAACAGCGCATGACACACCAGGTGGAAGAGGGCCGCCGCCAGTGCCATGGGCGTTCCCAGCCCCAGCAACAACATGATCAACCCCAGGTGGGAGACCGTGGAGTAGGCCAGCAGTCCCTTCATGTCGTGCATGAACATGGCCACGAAGGCACCCACCATCAGCGTCAGCATGCCGGTCAGGGTCACCAGGTAGAACCATAGCGTGGTATCGGCCAGTGCCGGGTGCAGTCGCGCGAGCAGGAACAGCCCCGCCTTGACCATGGTGGCGCTGTGCAGATAGGCGGAGACCGGGGTGGGCGCCGTCATGGCATGGGGCAGCCAGAGGTGAAAGGGGAACTGGGCCGACTTGGTGAAGGCGCCCAGCAGGATCAGATTAAGCAACAGCCAGTAGTGCTCGCTTGCGCGAATTCGGCTGCCGGCCTCGAGGATGACGGAGAGTTCATGGCTGCCGGCGGCCTGGCCCAGCAGCATGATGCCGGCGAGCAGAGCCAGGCCGCCGCCGCCGGTGATCACCAGCGACATGCGAGCACCCAGGCGAGCCGCATGATCGTCGGTGTGGTAGCCGATCAGCAGAAAGGAGGTCAGGCTGGTCAGCTCCCAGAACACCAGCATAAAGAGCAGGTTCTCGCTAAGCACGATGCCCAGCATGGCCGCCATGAACAGCAGGGTCAGGGTAAAGAAGCGTGCCGTGGTCTTGCTGCCTTCGAAATAGTAGCGGGCATAGAGCAGGATCAGGCAGCCGACGCCGGTGATCAGCAGGGCAAACAGCAGCCCCAGGCCGTCGAGTCGAAAGCTTGCGTCGAGACCCAGGGAGGGCAGCCAGGAGAGCCGCTGGACCACGGCCTCACCGCCCTGCATCACATGGGGGAGCCAGCTGAGCAGCAGCAGCAGGCAGAAGAGGGCGGGGAGGGCGGAGACCGAGGCCAGCAGGCGTGATGATCGTCCCTGCAGCAGGGCGGGCAGGCAAGCGCCCGTCAGTGGCAGCAGGATGATCAGCACAAGCGGCATAAGGCACGACTCCCTGTCCGGCAGTGGTTCCTTTACACACTATAAGAGGGCACCGGGGCTTGGTCAGACGCCGGCTTCAACGCTGGATGGGGGTTCCGGGGAGGTTACGAACGGCATCGGCGTTGAAAGGGACCGACGGCGCGCGCAAGCAGTATCGAGATTGGCATTCTAGGATAATGAGCAGGCAAGCGTTTCAGGCGCTGCCTTTGCCGCATCCGATAACGACAATACCGAGAGGCAAGCCCATGCATAGCAAGAAGTTTCCGCGTCTGGCCGCCCTGGCGGCGCTGCCCCTGGCCATGGCGGCCGTCCAGGCCCAGGCCGAGGAGATGGCCATCGCCACCATCCTTCCCGAGAACATGAGCAACAACGAGGTCTACCCGGCGCTGATCCAGTTCAAGAACCTGGTGGAGACGCGTACCGACGGGGAGATCACGGTATCGATCTTCGGCAACAGCCAACTGGGCTCCGAGGTGGAGACGGCTTCCGAGGTGCAGGGTGGACGCACCCTGCAGTCCACCATCATCACCACCGGTGCCATGTCATCCTTCTATGATGACTACCAGCTGATGACCGCGCCCTTCATCTTCGACAACTGGCGTCAGGCCTGGGCCTTCTTCGATGGCGACTGGTTCGCCGACTTCATGTCCGGCACCATCGAAGAGACCAATATGCGCTATCTGGGCACCTTCGATGACGGCGGCGGCTTCGTTGCCTTCACCAACAACGAGCGTCTGATCAAGACCGTGGAGGATCTCGAGGGGCTCAATATCCGCACCGAGGAGAACCCCGGACACGTGGCCATCATGAAGTCGCTGGGCGCCTCGGCCACGCCGCTGCCCTGGGGCGAGGTAGTCACCGCCCTGGAGACCGGCCTGGCCGACGGTCAGTTCAACGCCCCGGTGCTCAATACCACCTTCAACTTCAATGAAGTGACGGACTACACCACGCTCACCGGGCACGTCTATAACAGTGCCGCCTGGCTGGTCAGCGAGGAGTGGTTCCAGAGCCTGACCGAGGAGCAGCAGCAGGCCATCGTCACCTCCGCCCGCGAGGCGATCGCCATCGGCCACGGCATGTCCGGTGCCCTGGCCACGGCCAGCTGGGTGGAGTCCTGCGAGCGCTTCGAGGAGTGCTACATCATGCCTCCCGAGGAGCGGGCCCGCATGGCGGAGATCGCCACGCCGGCCTGGAAGGAGTGGATCGTCAACGACTTCGGTATCGAGGAGGAGAAGGTCGATGCCTTCCTTGCCGAGGTCAAGCGGGTCGGCGAGGAGGTCGTCGAGAGCGATATGGCCAATTATGGTCAATAATGTAATCAATAACGTAATCAATAACATGGCCAGTAACATGGTCAGTTACCATCGCGATTGAGAGAACGGCCCCGGCGATCCCGGGGCCAGTGAATCGACAGGCGACTGGTGCCTGTGTCGTGGGACGGCCGGCCCGCGGGCTGGCCGTCGATCACCTCGAGGTATGCTGATGACCCTCCTTCAGCCTTTGCGCCGGATCAGTGATGCGGTGAATCAGGCAGCGATCGTGGCCTGTGTGGCCTGCGTGCTCATCATGCTGGGCATCTCGTTCACGGCCTTTCTCTACAAGCTGGCCACCGGCAGCACGCTGAGCTGGACCTACTCCCTGGCCAGGCTCTTCCTGCCCTGGATCGGTTTCCTCTCCATGACCATCTCGTTGCGCTATGGCGAGCATGTGGCGATGACGCTACTGGTGCGCAGCCTGCCGCGACTGCTGCTGAAGGTGGCGGCAGGCCTGTGCCTGGGTGTCATCGCGCTGTTTGGCCTGATGCTGGTCTGGTATGGCTGGGGGTTCTTCCAGGGGGCCTCCCAGGTCTACATGGTCTCCGACCAGATCCAGATATCGGCCAAGTTCACCACCATCGTGATTCCGATCAGCGGGGTCATCGTCCTGCTGCACCTGGTGCAGGGCTTCGACCTGCTGGAACACTTCATCGATGACGACAGTGTGATCGATGGGCTTATCGACACCGCCGATGGGGAGAAGCGCTCATGATGCCCGCGATCATCGCTTTCGTTGTGCTATTGCTGATCGGCGCGCCGGTCGCCGTGGTGATGGCCATGTCGGGGCTGGCCGGCGGCTTTGCCATGGGCGACGAGCGCATGCTCGGCATCATCGCCGACCGCATGTTTGCCGGGGTGTCCGGCTTCCTGCTGATCGCCGTGCCCTATTTCATCTTCACCGCCGAACTGATGAACCAGGGAGGGCTGACCCAGAAGCTGATCGCCTTCAACAATGCCCTGTTCGGTCAGGTCCGCGGGGCCCTGTCACACGTCAATGTGTCGGTATCGGTGTTCTTTGCCGGCCTCACCGGGGCGGCGATCACCGATACCGTGGCGATTGGCAAGATCATGATCCCGGAGATGAAGGCGCAGGGCTATGACGCCGAGTATGCGGCCGCGGTCACGGCCTGCTCGTCGATCATCGGGCCGATCATCCCGCCCAGCGTGGTGATGGTGGTCTATGCCACCCTGCTGCGCGATATTTCGGTCATCGACCTGTTCGCGGGAGGCATTATCCCCGGCCTGCTGATGGCCCTTGCCCTGCTTGCCGTCAGCTTCTTTCTGGCCTGGAAGCGGGGCTATCCCAAGCAGGCGCCGACGCCACTCAAGGTAGCCGGGATGGCCTTTCTGGTCGCGCTGCCAGCGATGATCGTGCCATTGATCATCCTTGGCGGCATTCTCTCGGGGCTGACTACCATTACCGAGGCCTCGGGCTTCGCCGCGGTCTATGCCATTGCCATCGGCGTGGTCTTCTACCGTAGCCTGACCTGGCAGAAGATCTGGTATGCGCTGCTGGTGACGGTGCGCTTCTCGGGCGTGGTGTTCTTTCTGCTGGCCACCTCGGCGGTACTCGGCTGGTTCGTTACCCGCTCCGGTATCGCCAGGGACGCGGCAGGCCTGATCACCACCTTCAGCGACTCGACCTTTCTGCAGCTGCTGCTGGTGTGTGCCCTGCTTATCTTGATCGGCACCGTCATGGATGTGCTGCCGGCGCTGGTGGTGGTGGCCCCGGTGCTGGTGCCGGCGATGGTTCAGCTCGGTGTGGACCCGCTGCACTTCGCGATCCTGATGATCGTGGTGCTCAATATCTCCAACGTCACCCCGCCGGTGGGCATGACATTGATGACGGCGGCACGTATCGCCAATGTGCCCTTCGAGCGGGCGATCATCGCCTCGTTGCCATTCTATGTGGCCTTTATCGCGGTGATCCTGCTGCTGGTCAGCTTTCCTTCACTCTCAACCTGGATACCGTCGCTGCTGGGCTAGACGCCGGCCATCGCAATGTTTGCATAAAAAGGGAGCCTGATAATGGCGCAGGATAGAACTCCGACCACCGGCTTCTTCTGGCACGAGCGCTGCTTCTGGCACGATCCGGGGGCCATCGGGGTGTTCTCGGCCCCCGGCGAGTTCCTTCAGCCGCAGCCGGCCTCGGAGAGCCCGGAGAGCAAGCGGCGCCTCAAGAATCTGCTCGAGGTCTCGGGGCTGATCGACGAACTGGCGGTGCGCAAGCCGGCGCCGGCGACCCGGGGGGACCTGGGGTACTTCCACACCGAACGCTACCTGGATGCCCTGGAGGCCGGCGATGCCGAGCGTGGCGGCGAGGCGGGGGATTGTGCTCCCTATACGCCGGGTAGCCTGGCCGCCGCGCGGCAGTCGGCGGGACTGGCCATCGCGGCGGTCGAGGCCGTCGCCACCGGTGAGCTCGACCAGGCCTATGCCCTGTGTCGCCCCCCCGGGCATCACGCCGAGGCCGACCGTGGGCGGGGCTTCTGTCTGCTGGGCAATATCCCGGTGGCGGTGATGCGCGCGCGAGCCCTGGGCCAGGTGGGGCGCGTGGCGATCCTCGACTGGGACGTGCACCATGGCAATGGCCAGCAGGCGGCGTTCTACGCCGACCCCGAGGTGCTGACGGTCTCCCTTCACCAGGCGGGCAACTACCCGTTGAATACCGGCCGCTTCGAGGAGCAGGGGGAGGGGGCCGGCCTGGGGACCTGCCTCAATCTGCCGATGCCCCCAGGCTCGGGTTTAGGTGCCTATGACTATGCCATGGCGTCGCTGGTGCTGCCGGCCATCGAGGCCTTCGCGCCGGAACTGATCGTGGTGGCCTGTGGCTATGACGCCTGCGCCAAGGACCCCCTCGGCAAGATGCTGCTCAACGGCACCGCCTTTGCCCGGATGACGACCTCACTCAGGCGACTGGCCGAGCGCCTCGGCCATGGACGACTGGTGATGGTCCATGAAGGAGGCTACTCCGAGGGTTATGTGCCGCTATGCGGTCATGCGGCCATCCAGGCCCTGGCCGGCAGCCACATCTCGGTACCTGACCCCCAGGCCGAGGAGATCGCGGCCTGGGCCTATCAGGACCTTCAGCCCCATCAGCGTGAGCTGATCGACGGCTGGCGCTCCGCCTGGACAGCAGAGGGCCGACCTTGACCGCTACCGACAAGGAATGGCATGACAATGACACCGCTCTACGATCGTGATGGCTGGCTCTGGCATGACGCTGAATGGCTGGCCTGGCGTGACGCCCGCACCCATCTGCTGACCCATAGCCTGCACTACGGCATGGGGTGCTTCGAGGGGGTGCGCGCGTATGCAGGTCCCAGGGGGACCCATCTGTTCCGTGTGGTGGAGCATACTCGCCGGCTGCTGGATAGTGCCCATGCCCTGGATATACCGTTATCTTATGATGCCGATACCCTGATCCAGGCCCAGCGGCAGTGCCTGGAGCGTAATGACCTGGCCAATGCCTATCTCAAGCCAACGGTCTACCTCGGGGCCGAGGGGCTGGGGCTGCGGGCCCAGGGGCTCACTACCCATGTGATGATTCCCGCCTGGGACCTGGGGGACTATATCTCGCCTCAGGCGGCCTCAATCGGGCTGCGCGCATTGACCTCCTCCTGGGCGCGCCACCACGTCAATATCAGCCTGTGCCGGGCCAAGACCAATGGCCACTACGTCAACTCGATGCTGGCACTCAACACCGCCGTGAGGGCCGGCTTCGACGAGACGATCATGCTCGACCCCGAGGGCTATGTCGCCGAGGCCTCGGCGGCCAACGTCTTCCTTTTGCGCGATGGCGTGCTGCATACCCCTGAGGTGACCTCCTGTCTGCAGGGCATCACCCGGGATAGCGTGATTCGCCTGGCCCGAGAGGTGCTGGGCATCGAGGTTCAGGAGCGGCGTATCACCCGCGACGAGCTGTATATCGCCGATGAAGCCTTCGTGACCGGTACCGCGGCGGAGATCCTGCCGCTGCGCGAACTGGATGGTCGCCATATCGGTGCGCGGGCCGGGGCGCCGGCCGTCGATAGGCCAATTCCGCGGGAGTCGTTGACCGCACGCCTCCAGCGCCTCTACCGCGATGTGACCCGGGGAGAGCCGGGGCCCGCCACGGAGGCCTTTGGCGAGTGGCTGGCGCCTGTTTAATGTAGGCATACAGGGCTATTTCAGATAGCAGTACTGTTCAAGGCTGTTCCGGCGACAGGCCCCGGAGCGCCGGACCGTGGAGGGGGCACTATGAGTACTTCCCTGTAGGCTATCTCGGCCATCCCTGGTCCTCGGACCCCCTCTCCGACCTGTCCCCGGCGCCTTTGACTGGTGCTCTGTGCAGGTATTGAGCGTTGAGCTTGGTGGAGATGGGGCGTGGTAGCCTGGCGGCGGGTCGAAGGGAGCTCGCATGTCGCTGTTGAACAATCTCGCGCTGAGTCCGGCGCTGCTGGTGTTGTCTTTATGGGGCAGCCTGGCGCTGCTGCACCGCTTTCCGGCAGGCGCACGCTGGCGACGGACTGCCGCCTTGGCCTGGCTAGTGCTGGGTGTATTGTGGCTGGGTTGGCTATGGCAGGGGAGCCGCCTCGGGGCAGTGCTGGGCATGGGGGTCAGCATGCTCGCCCTGCTGTGCTGGTGGTGGCGTCTGGTGCCGGAGAGCGATCTGGACTGGGCGGAGGACGTGCGTTACCTGGCCACGGGCCGCCAGCACGGCCAACGGCTGGTGCTCGATCATGTGCGCTGCTTCGATTGGTACCGCCACGACGCGGCCTCGGTGGCCTGGCAGCAGCGGGAGTATGACCTTCGGCGCCTGGCGACCCTGGACCTGTTCGTCTCCAGCTGGGGGCGGCCGGGCATCGCCCATGTGCTGCTCTCCTTCGGCTTCGATAATGGCCGGGGCATGGTCGACGATTTCGTGACCTTCTCGGTCGAGGTGCGTCGCGAGCGCCATGAGGCCTTCTCGGAGGTCGGTGGCTTCTTCAAGCAGTACGAGCTGGCGATCATCGCCGCCGATGAGCGTGATGCGATTCGCCTGCGCAGCAATGTGCGGGGGGAGACGGTGACCCTCTATCGGGTGCTGCTCGGGCGACGCGAGCGCCGCGAGCTGCTGATGGCACTGGTGGAGCAGGCCAACCAGCTGGCGCGCGAGCCGCGCTTCTATCACACCGTTACCGCCAACTGCAGCACCCTGGTGTATGCCTTGATACGCCGTATCGTCGAGGAGTTGCCGCTGGATCATCGGCTGCTGCTGACTGGTCGATTGCCCGGCTATGTCCACGATCATGGTGGCCTGTTGCCTGGCCACTCCTTGAGCGAGCTCGGGCGTCGCGGTGATATCACCCAGCGGGCCCTGGCGGCCCATGATGATCATGACTTCTCTCGACGGATCCGCGTCGGCGTGCCGGGGTGGTCGCCGAGTGGTCACAGGCCGATGTTCAAAAATTGAGGGGGAGATCGGATCGAGTAACGGCAGTGCCTACCGGCTTCTGATAAAATCCTGCGCCGTTTCGTCTCAACCCAACTCCTTCTTCGGGAAACTCAGCCATGAATGCGGTAATCATTGCGGTGCTGGTGATGGTCGGACTATCACTGGCACGCGTCTCGGTCGTCTTTGCGCTGGTGGTCGGGGCGCTGGTGGGCGGCCTGATCGGGGGGCTCTCCGTCGAGGAGACCCTGGGCGCCTTCAACGACGGTGTAGGGGGAGGCGCCAAGGTGGCCCTGGCCTACGCCACCCTGGGTGCCTTCGCCGTCGCGATCTCACGCTCGGGCCTGCCCGACCTGCTGGCCAGGCGGCTTATCTCCCTGCTCGGTCAGGAGGCCACGGCAAACCGTCAGGCGGTGGTCAAGTACCTGCTGCTCGGGTCGGTATTGCTGGTGGCCATCTCCTCCCAGAACCTGATTCCGGTGCATATCGCCTTTATTCCGATCCTGATTCCGCCGCTGCTCAAGGTGATGAACCAGCTGCGTCTTGATCGCCGTGCGGTGGCCTGTGCGCTGACCTTCGGTCTCACGGCGCCCTATATGCTGCTGCCGGTGGGCTTCGGGGCGATCTTCCTCAACGATATCCTGTTGGCCAACATCAACCAGGCCGGTGAGGCGTTGGGACTCGAGATAAGTCGCGGCATGGTGCCCCTGGCCATGGGCGTGCCGGTGGGGGGCATGGCCCTGGGCCTGCTGGTTGCGGTATTTCTCAGCTATCGCCGTCCGCGTGACTATGCCGATGCGGACGTGGCGACCACCAATGTGCCGCATCATCATCCCGAGACTCATCATGAGCCGCATGCCATGGGGCTGGTGATGTCGGTGGTGGCCATCGTGGCGGCCCTGGGCATCCAGCTCTGGACCGGTTCCATGATCCTCGGCGGGCTGGTGGGTTTCGCGCTGCTCTCGGTGGGCGGGATCTTCAAGTGGCGTGAGGCCGATGACCTCTTTACCAGCGGCATGCGCATGATGGCGCTGATCGGCTTTATCATGATTTCGGCATCGGGATTTGCCTCGGTCATGACCGCTACCGGGCATATCGAGACCCTGGTGCACTCCAGCGTCGAGGTGATCGGTGACAATCGCGGCCTGGCCGCGCTGCTGATGCTGCTGGTGGGGCTGTTTATCACCCTGGGGATCGGCTCGTCGTTCTCCACGATCCCGATCATCGCCGCCATCTTCGTGCCGCTGGCGGTTCAGTTCGGCTTCTCGCCCCTGGCCACCGTGGCGCTGGTGGGGACGGCGGCGGCGCTGGGCGATGCCGGCTCACCGGCCTCCGACTCCACGCTGGGGCCGACCTCGGGTCTGAATGTGGACCGCCAGCATGACCATATCTGGGATAGCGTGGTGCCGACCTTCGTCCACTACAATATCCCGCTGATCGGCTTCGGCTGGCTGGCTGCCATTACACTCTAGGCATCTGCCTGCTAGCGAGTGCTTTTCGACGGCGACCTTCGGGTCGCCGTTGTGCTTGTGCGCCAGTGCTTCATGGTGATTAGTTCTGGGGCAGGTGGCGCTCGAACGACGCCAGCAGGCCACGCAGCAGTGAGAGTTCGCGTCGCGAGGGCTGGGCGCGGGCGAACAGCGTATGCAGGTGAGCCTCGGTATGGGCATGGGGCTGGGTGATGAACCCGCTGCGGTGCATCACCTGGCTCAGGTGTTCATGGAAATACGCGAGCTGTTCGCGACTCGGCTGGCGCTCTTCGGCGGGCAGGGTCGGACGGTAGCCGCTATCGGGGCGCCTTCGCCAGGCCGTAAATGCCTCATAGGCGAGCACCTGCACTGCCTGGGAGAGGTTGAGAATGCCATAGTCGGGATTGGCGGGGATGCTGACCTGGTGGCTGCACAGGGCGATCTCGTCGTTGGTGAGGCCGAAGCGCTCGCGGCCAAACACCAGCGCCACCGGGTCATGAACGGCATGCTCCACCAGCTCGCGGGCCATGGCGTCGGGTTCGTCGAAGTGGGGCAGCGGCAGGCTGCGGAGTCGCGCACTCGCTCCCACCACCTGTACGCAGTCGCTGACGGCCTCCGCCAGTGAATCGACGACCCTGGCATCCTCCACCAGGTCCTCGGCCCCGGCGGCGAGCCGGGTAGCCTCGGGGTCGGGAAACCGGCGCGGATTGACCAGCACAAGCTCACTCAGCCCCATGGTCTTCATGGCTCGCGCGGCGGCGCCGATATTGCCGGGATGAAAGGTCTGGACAAGGATAATTCGGATATTCGATAGCATGGGGCTCGACAAGGCCTGGTGGTGATATGGGACAGGGCGCGTATCTTACCGTGCCAAGCTGCCAAGCTGCCAAGCCGCCAAGCCGCCAAGCCGCCAGTTTCAGGTTGCCAGGCGCTTGTGGCTCAATACTTGGCGCTGGCAAGAAAAGACCCCGCCGGCTTTCACCGGCGGGGTCCGTCTCAGGGCTTGCCTGGAAGGGCAGTGCCTGGGGTAGGGTAGGCCTAGCTTACATCATGCCGCCCATGCCACCCATGCCGCCCATGCCACCCATGTCCGGAGCAGCGTCCTTCTCGTCCGGATCGTCGGCGATCATGCACTCGGTGGTGATCATCAGACCGGCCACGGAGCCAGCGGACTGCAGGGCAGAGCGGGTGACCTTGGCCGGGTCCAGCACGCCCATTTCGAACAGGTCGCCGAACTCGCCGGTCTGGGCGTTGTAGCCGAAGTTGCCTTCGCCGTCCTTGACGCGGTTCAGGATGACGGAAGCCTCCTGGCCGGCGTTGGTGACGATCTGGCGCAGCGGGGCCTCCATGGCGCGCACGGCAATGGCGATACCGTGGGTCTGGTCCTCGTTGTCACCCTTGAGGCCGGCCACCTTGGTCAGCACGCGCACCAGGGCGATACCGCCCCCCGGTACCACGCCTTCCTCGACGGCGGCGCGGGTGGAGTGCAGGGCGTCTTCGACGCGCGCCTTCTTCTCCTTCATCTCCACTTCGGTGGCGGCACCGACGCGGATGACGGCAACACCGCCGGCCAGCTTGGCGACGCGCTCCTGGAGCTTCTCACGATCGTAGTCGGAGGAGGTCTCCTCGATCTGGGCGCGGATCTGGCTGACGCGAGCCTCGATGTCACCATCCTGGCCGGCGCCATCGATGATGGTGGTGTTCTCCTTGGACATGGTCACGCGCTTGGCGGTGCCCAGGTGGTCCAGGGTAGCCTGCTCGAGGTCCAGACCCACTTCCTCGGAGATCACGGTGCCACCGGTGAGGATGGCGATGTCCTGCAGCATGGCCTTGCGACGGTCACCGAAGCCCGGGGCCTTGGCGGCCGCGACCTTGACGATGCCACGCATGGTGTTGACCACCAGGGTAGCCAGCGCTTCGCCTTCGATGTCCTCGGCGATGATCACCAGCGGCTTGCCGGCCTTGGCCACGGACTCGAGAGTCGGCAGCAGCTCGCGGATGTTGGAGATCTTCTTGTCCACCAGCAGGATGAATGGATCTTCCAGCTCGACTGCCATGGTGTCCTGGTTGGTCACGAAGTAGGGCGACAGGTAGCCGCGGTCGAACTGCATGCCTTCCACGACATCCAGCTCGTCCTCGAAGCCACGGCCTTCGTCGACGGTGATGACGCCTTCCTTGCCGACCTTCTCCATCGCCTCGGCGATGATCTCGCCGATGCGCTTGTCGCCGTTGGCGGAGATGGTGCCAACCTGGGCGATGGCGTTGGTGTCGGTGCAGGGCACGGCCAGCTCACCGATCTCCTTGACGGCGGCGGCAACGGCCTGGTCGATGCCGCGCTTGAGATCCATCGGGTTCATGCCGGCGATCACGCCCTTCAGACCCTCGGTCACGATGGACTGGGCCAGAACGGTGGCGGTGGTGGTGCCGTCACCGGCGACATCGGAGGTCTTGGAAGCGACTTCCTTGACCATCTGAGCGCCCATGTTCTCGAACTTGTCCTTGAGCTCGATCTCCTTGGCCACGGAGACGCCGTCCTTGGTGACGGTCGGCGCGCCGAAGGACTTCTCGAGGACCACGTTGCGGCCCTTCGGGCCCAGGGTGGCCTTGACGGCGTTGGCCAGGGTGTCGACACCCTTGGCCATGCGGGTGCGGGCATCGCTGGAGAACTTGACTTGTTTCGCTGCCATTTTCGTATGCTTCCTGTGAGTTCGTGAACGTCAGTCAGTATCGAGTGTTGTGGCGGCCGAGACTCAGCCTTCGACCACGGCCAGGATGTCGGACTCGCTCATGATCAGGACCTCCTCGCCGTCGACCTTCTGCTTCTCGACGCCGAAGCCATCCTTGAAGATCACGGTGTCGCCAACCTTGACGTCGAGTGCGCGGACGTCACCGTTGTCGAGGATCCGGCCATTACCGACGGCGAGTACCTCGCCACGAGTCGGCTTTTCCTGGGCGCTGCCCGGGAGCACGATGCCGCCAGCAGTTTTCTGTTCTTCCTCAACGCGACGAATGATGACGCGATCGTGCAAGGGACGGATGTTCATTGCTCACGTTCTCCTGATGGTTTGTATGCCGGTAACCCGGCGGTTTGCATCGTGACCTCGCCACCTGGGCAGCGAGGGGAGGCGTCGGGCGCCTTCCGTGTAAATGGCGCGGATACCGCGCCGAAACCTGTTGCTGTCGAGTAAGTGGGGCCCGACCCTGGGCTTTCAAGGCCCGTCGATAAATTTTTTTTGCCGCACCCGCCCGATCAGCGGCGGCGCTCATCACGAGAGATGAATTCACCCTCGATGGCACCGTCGTCGTCCTGTGATGACGAGGCCTGGCCACCGCGCCGGTGGCGGCCCTCGTCGGCCTGGGACCAGTCATCTCGAGGGCCACCAGCATGACCGGCCGAGGCGTGGCTGCTCGAGGAGGAAAAATTCCCGCCGTGCATATGAAATCCCTGGGTGCGGATACCCAGCCACGCCAGCAGCTTGCCCATCAGTCGGCGGGCATCGGGGATCAGGCACATGAAGCCCAGGGCGTCGGAGATGAAGCCCGGCGCCATCAGCAGGGCGCCGCCGAAGATCAGGGCGGCCCCCGTCAGCAGTTCGCCAGAGGGGACCTCGCCGCGCTCGAGGCGTTCCCGAGCCCGGGCAAAGGTGGCGGCGCCTTCGCGGCGGATGAGATGCAGGCCGATGAAGCCGGTCGCCAGGACCAGCAGCACCGTGGCGAGCAGCCCGATCTGGCCGCCTACCGAAAACAGGACCACGAAGTCGAGCAGGGCAAATAGCGTGAAGATCAGGAGAAAAGGCATGTCGCCTCCCGTGGTGGAGATGAAGCAGACATGGGGGCGCAAACCTGGAAATCAAGCGTTGAACGCCGGCGCTGGCGATCGACCGCTCGAGACGAGAGCCTGGGCAGGTGAAATGGATAGGTGAAATGGACAGGTGAAATAAGCTGGGATGCACTGCACACCGATTTGGTACAGTGATCTTCGATCAACTACCTAAAAAGAGGCGGCAAGGAAGGCGATGGTCGGCCTTCCGTTGGCCGACCATCGTTCCCTGAAGTCATGGGGCTTGGGTTGCGGGGTCAGAGGGTTACCTGGTCCTCCAGGTTGGCTACGGTGCCATCACCGATGCCGCTGACTCGTGTCAGGTCCTGGGCGCTCTCGTAGGGTCCGTTGGATTCGCGGTCCTCGACGATGGCGGCGGCCTTGCTGGGTCCGATGCCCGGTAGCTCGGTCAACAGCTCGGCGCTGGCCGTGTTGATATTGATCGGCTCTACCTCCTGGGCCACGGCGCCAAGCGACGCGAGACCCAGCAGGAGGGCGATGAGACAGGCCCCGAACAGGGCGTGAAACCTGAATTGCATGGCAGTTCTCCCTTGTTGGCATCGCAACCTCCGACGATGCCTGTTTAAGGCTAGCCGCGGTGGTAAGAGATTCCCTGGGGCCTTTTGCTCAGTTGCACGTAGTACAGAGCGCCATTGAATCTGACGTGTTGTCCTGCATTGCCGAAGAATATCGTCGGATACTCGTCAGTGAACTCGCACGGTTCATGTTCGATATGGCTGGTATACTCTGCCGTCGATTTCCTCTTGTCAGGAGCCTGTTTCGTGTCTACCGACTCCCCTCTGATCATCGCCCTCGATTATCCCTCACTGGATGCTGCCCTCTGTATGGCGGACCGCCTCGATCCGGCGCGCTGTCGTCTCAAGGTTGGCAAGGAGCTGTTTACGCGCAGTGGTCCCGACGTGCTTGAGGCCCTGCATGGCCGTGGTTTCGAGGTGTTTCTTGACCTCAAGTTTCACGATATTCCCAACACCGTGGCCGGTGCCGTCGAGGCGGCGGCGGAGCAGGGGGTGTGGATGGTCAACGTGCATGCCGCAGGCGGGCGCCGCATGATGGAGGCGGCTCGGGAGCGGCTGGAGCGCCAGGCCTTGAACACACGGCTGATCGCGGTGACCGTGCTGACCAGCATGATGGCCGAGGATCTGGCCGAGGTGGGGGTGTCGGTGCCCCCCGCCGATCAGGTCGAGCGTCTGGCGCTGCTGGCCCAGGAGAGCGGAATGCACGGCGTGGTCTGTTCGGCCCAGGAGTCGGCCCGTCTAAACGCGCTGTGCGGCGGCGACTTCCTCAAGGTGACGCCGGGGATTCGACCAAGCTTCGCTCAGGTCGGCGACCAGAAGCGGGTGATGACGCCGCGTGATGCCATGGCCGCGGGTAGCACTCACCTGGTGGTGGGGCGTCCGGTCACCCAGGCGGTGGAGCCGATGGAGGCGCTCGCCGCCATCGAGGCCGAGCTCGCCTGAGGCGAGCTCCTACTCCCCTTCGATTCCGGTGATCGGCCGGATCGTCCCCCAGTGGCGGCAGCGGGGGCACTGCCAGTGCAGCTGGTCGCCGCTGAAGCCGCAGCGTCGACAGCGATGGCGGGGCAGCTTCGCGAGCAGGGTCGTGGTGTGCTGTTGCAGCAGTGCCAGCTGTTCCAGTGCCGTGCCACGGCCGTGCTGGCGATAGAGGTCGATCAGGTAATCGAGGGCACCCAGACTCGTTTCGCGATTGAGCTGCAAGCTGACAAGGTCGATGGCAGCTTCGATACCCCGTCGATGGCGAACGGTCTCGGCCAGCAGGATGATCACGCTGGTATAGGGGGTCTTCTCGAGCAACCGTTGAAGATGTTCGATCAGTCCATCCTCGTCATCGAGCAGGCGGTAGGCGTTGGCCAGGGGCGTCAGCAGGGACGGAGTAAAGGCGGGGTCCTGTTCGGGAATCCGTGACAGCAGGGTGATTTCCTGGTGGTAGTGCCCGGTATCGTGCTCCAGGGCGGCCAGCTGCAGGTTGGCGCGGACGCACTGCGGGTCGATGCTCAGGGCCTGCTTGAGATGGCGGCGCGCCAGCACCGGGCTGGCATTGCCGCGCTCCTCCTCGGCCTGCTGGCAGAGCCAGTGGGCCGCGGCGCGGCGTAGCTCCTGGTCCTCACGGAGCAGCGGTGGAGTCACGACCGCGAAGGCCTCCGACCACTCGCCCTGGCGCTCGAAGAGGTCGGCCAACAGCCGGCGTGCCGAGCGTGTCAGTTCGGCGTTCTGAGAGTCGCGCAGCAGTCCCTTGAGGAGGCGCTCGGCGCGATCCAGCAGGCCCAGGGAGAGGAAGTCACGGGCCAGCTCCAGCTGCACACGCTCACTCTGGGCGCCCGTCAGGCTGGGGCGGGCGAGCAGATTCTGGTGAATCTTCATCGCCCGGTCGGCTTCACCTCGGCTACGAAAGAGGTTGCCGAGGGTGATATGGGTATCGATGGTCTCGCTGTTGACCTCCAGCGCCCCCACGAAGGTTTCGATGGCGCGGTCCTGCTGGTCGTTGAGCAGGTAGTTGAGGCCGACGAAATAATCCCGTGCCAGCCCTTGCGGAGGCGCGGGATCGATGGGCTTGCGGCGTTCGCGGCGTCCCAGCCACCAGCCGATGGCGATGGCTGCCAACAGGGTGGTCAGCAGCAGAACATCGGGCATCTCAGGCGATTTCCTTCAGCTCCCGATTCCCCTTCAGCTCCTGGACGCGTAGCTTGTCGAGTTCCTTGCGCTGCTGCTGATTATGGCGCTGGGCGCGAGTCAGCAGGGCCCGCAGGCGCAGGTAGACGCCGCTCATGGCCAGCATGCCGAGCAGCACGCCCACCGCCAGCGAAGCCAGCAGCCATACCGACAGCGAGGCGGGAGGCAGCTCGAACCAGATCAGGTTGAGGGGCAGGGCTTCACGGTTGTTGACCGCGAACAGGATGCCGACCAGTAGAACCGCCAGCAGGATGATGGCCAGGATCAGGCCTTTGAGCCAACGCATGCGTAGTGTCCCCATGTGGATGTAGGAATGTTGGGCCGGGTGAGCGAAATGCCGGGTTCAGTAGCCCAGCTCGCGGCTGGCATCCACCTGCTCGCGCAGCTCCTTGCCGGGTTTGAAGTGTGGCACGAACTTGCCGTCCAGCGCGACCGGCTCACCGGTCTTGGGATTGCGCCCGACCCGGGGTTCGCGGTAGTGCAGCGAGAAGCTGCCGAAGCCGCGTATCTCGACGCGGCCCCCGGATGCCAGCGTCTCGGTGATGTCGTCGAGAATCAGCCGAACCGCCGATTCCACTTCCTTGAGCGACAGCTCGGGCTGACGCATGGCGATCTGTTCGATCAGCTCGGACTTGGTCATCTTGGATCTCCATTAGCGGCGCGGCTGTTATTTTCTTTCAAGCATACTCGGCAAAGCGAGACAAAACAACGCACTACGACCATGGGTAGAGACCGGGATCCATGACCGGCGTCAGCTGTGTCGAGGCATCGCCTCGGGTATACTGTCAGGACATCCCCCAAGGCAAAGTCGAGGTCGACCTTGAACGAACCATCAAGCCCCGAGGCGGCACAGCGCAAGCGACTCTATTGGCACTCGCGTCGCGGCATGTGGGAGCTGAATCTGCTGCTGGTACCCTTCCTGGAGCAGCGCTATGACGCCCTCGATCCCGCCGATCAGGCGGCATTTCGCGACCTGATCGACGAGGAGGATCAGGATCTGTTCCTGTGGTTGATGCGTCGCGAGCTGCCCGAGGAGCCGGTGCGTCGTCGCATTGTCCAGATGATCATCGAGCATGCCGAGAGCGCCGACAGCGTGTCGCATCGGCCGGTCTAGGCTGGCGCTTCTCGCGCATCTTGTGCCGACCGCCGGGGTGGTCGGCCTCCTCGTCAGCGTGCTGCCTTCGTGGCTGTGGTTGCCGGTTGCCCTCTGTCTGATCGTCATCGCGGTAGGGTGCGTGCTTCACCAGCCCCGGGGTGAGTTGAGTGCACAGGCGCTGCCCGGCGGGGAGCTGCAGTGGCAATGGCAGGAAGCCGGGGCGTCCGCCCCGCAGCCGGTCAGGCTGCATTGCGACTATCTGGGTCCCTGGCTGATCGGGCTTAGACTGAATGGCCGTCGGCTGTGGCTTTGGCCAGATAGCTGCTCGTCGTTTGATCACCGAGAGTTGCGTCGCTACCTGATACGTCACTAGGCCACTCCAGGCCGGATGCATGAGATGGGTGAGGCGACTCCCGGAGAAATGTGCGGGCCACTATATACACGCGCCCCACGGCCCTCATGCCTCTACCGGCTTGCTCAGCCGAGTTCGGCCAGCCGTACCCGTGAGGGGCGGGAGTGGCGGTCGGCGTGATGCGGGCAGTCCGGGTTGTAATGCAGGCCGCGGGACTCGCGCCGTCCCTGGGCGCTGGCCACGGTCAGGCGTGCCAGGCGTAGCGCGTGCCACAGGCTCGTGAGCTCGATACCCGGCTGGCCCTGCCGGACGATCGGTGAGATCTCCTGCTGTAGCTCGGCCAGCGCTTCGGCGGCCTTGAGCAGCTCGGCGTCGCGGCGCACGATGGCCACCCGGGCACTCATCTGGAGGCGCACCCTTTCGCGCCATTCGTCGAGCCGTGCCGGTGGTGGCGCGGCCTCGATGATGGCCGAGCTGCAGGTGGCGCGAGAGAGTGGCGCGCGCGGCGCATCACGCAGGGCGGCGGCGCAGCTGCGTGCAAAGACCAGGCACTCCAGCAGTGAGTTGCTGGCCATGCGGTTGGCACCGTGCAGGCCTGTGCAGGCGACCTCGCCTACCGCGTGGAGGTGCTCGACATCACTGGCACCATGCCGGTCGGTTGCCACACCGCCACAGCTGTAGTGGGCCGCCGGAACCACCGGGATCGGAGCGTTCACGATATCGAGGCCGCGCTCGGCGCAGTGGCGGTGGATGGTGGGGAAGTGCTCGCGGATCGCCGCTTCACCCAGGTGACGGACATCCAGGAAGACATGGTCGCTGGCGGTGCGCTGCATTTCGCTGTCGATGGCTCGGGCCACAACATCTCTCGGAGCCAGCTCGGCGCGCGGGTCGATCGCCGGCATGAAGCGCTCCCCGCGAATATTGAGCAGCTTCCCGCCCTCGCCGCGTACCGCCTCGCTGATCAGGAAGGGCGCCCCCTTCGGGTCATGCAGACAGGTAGGGTGGAATTGCTGGAACTCCAGGTTCATCAGCGTGGCACCGAGCTCGGCGGCCATCAGCATGCCCTCGCCGCTGGCGGGCTTGGGGCTGGTGGTGTATCGATAGAGGCCGCTGGCGCCACCGGTGGCCAGCACGGTGTCGTGGGCCGGCAGGTCGGTTCGCCGGCCGACGCTGCTCAGGCAGCGTGCGCCACGGCACCGGCCGGCATCATCCTGGAGCAGGCCGATGGCGGTGAGATCATCGCGAACCCGGATCCGGGGATGTGCCACGACATGAGCCTTGAGAGTGTCCATCACCGCTCGTCCGGTGGCGTCTGCCGCATGGATGATGCGTCGCGCGCCGTGTCCGCCCTCGCGGGTGAGGTGGTAGGGGTAGTCGGCCCCAGGGCTGGCGTCGCGCGTAAAGGGCACGCCGAGGTTGAGCAGCCACTCGATGGCCTCCGGTCCCTGCTCCACCGTGAAGCGCACTGCGCTCTCATCACACAGGCCATCCCCCGCTACCAGGGTGTCCTGAACATGGGCCTCGATATCATCGCTGGGGGAGAGTACGGCGGCGATACCGCCCTGGGCCCAGCGACTGGCACCCGGGTCGTCGCTGGCCGGGCGCAGCAGTGTGACGGCGCGTCGGTCGGCCACCTCGAGGGCGAGTACCAGGCCGGCGACACCGCCGCCGATGATCAGCACATCATGGTTGCCGTGGGGCATCTTGCGCTCCTCTGTCGGACGTAGCGGTATGGCGGCGTGCCCACTTGCGACCCGAGGCGCGGCGCAGGCGCCGGCTGGGCAGCCGGGTCAGGCCGCCCAGGCGCGTGACCAGGGCCTCGGTCAGCCGGGCCAGCTCGCGATTCAACCAAAGGTAGCCACTGGGACTGAACAGGGCGCGTCCCTCCGGGCTGACCGCGGTGGTGGCCAGCGGGGCGTGACGCTGGAGGTCGAACTGGCTGATCTCGACGTCGATGGCCTGACCGGTACGCACCTGGTAGGCCAGGGTACCGAGCTCCCTGGAGAGGCGGTGCTGTTCGTCGCGTAACCCCTCCATCGCCTCGATGCGGTCGTGGCCGGCACGCGTATTCCAGTGGGTCTCGAGCAGCAACTCGATGGTCGAGAGCATGCGCCGCTGCAGGGAGATGACGTCATCCAGCTCGTTTCGACTCAGTCGATGTTCACGGTGGATGGCATCGACCAGGCCGCGCTGCTTGACCAGTGCCGAACTGGTCGCCTTGAGCAGGGCATGGGTGTCGATATCCAGGGCGGCCGTGGCGGTGGTGTGGGCATGAAACAGGCGCGCCAGCCGGTCGAGGTTCTCCGCCAGCATGAAACGCAACATGTCGGTGGCCTTCTGAGGCAGGACCAGCATGGTGGTGGTAATGCCGATCAGGGTGCCAAGCAGTACATTGAAGGCCCGCCACAGACCCACATCCAGGGCATGGTTGCCGTCGCCAGCCACCAGCAGCAGGCTGATGGCGAACATCAGGCCGCTGTAGCCGTGGCGGTTGCCGAAGGTGAGCCAGGTGGCGACACCGATGGCGATCACGCTGCCGGCAGGGATCAGCGGCGCCAGGTCGCCGGGGAGCAGAATCAACAGCAGTCCGCTGGCCGCGCCGAGAAGAGTGCCGAGCAGCCGTTGGCGGCCCTTGTCGAGTACGCCACCGATATGCGGCAGGTTGCCCATTACCATGACGGTGCTCACCAGCGCCCATCCGGAGTGAGGGATCGCCAGAAAATGGGTGAGCAAGAAGGAGGCTGTCAGCGCCAGCACGACACGCAGCACATGCAGTCGGCGACGATAGCGATAGGTGAAGAAGGGGTCGCGCAGGGGCGGCAGGTTCATCGAAGATTGCCCCGCAGGGTATCTGTCTAGCCCATCGGCGATTGCCTGGTGCCCGGAGCCGGGATCGAACCGGCACGGTGTCGCCACCGAGGGATTTTAAGTCCCTTGCGTCTACCAATTTCGCCATCCGGGCGGCACGGTGTCGGGCAGTACAGAAGAAATAGGGGAGTGGAGGCTGGAGTCGGAATCGAACCGGCGTACACGGAGTTGCAGTCCGCTGCATGACCACTCTGCCATCCAGCCTCATGAGTCGGGCCATTCCGAAGAATGGAGCGGGAAAGGAGATTCGAACTCCCGACCCTCGCCTTGGCAAGGCGATGCTCTACCACTGAGCTATTCCCGCCTGACTCGAGAACGTATTATACGGATAAGCCGGTGACAGTCAAGCCTTTTCCTCTCTTCTCTACTCTTCCCCTCTTTTCTCCTCTTTCCTCTTTTACATGGAACGCCTGAGATGGGGCCAGGCCGCGCGCAGGTAGAGGACCATCGACCAGAGTGTCAGCACGGCCGCCGCATAGAGAGTCACCACGGCGAGGATGGCAACAGGCGTGCCGGGGGCGAAGGCCAGCAGCAGGAAGATGGCGACCATCTGCAGGGTGGTCTTCAGCTTGCCGACCCACGACACCGCCACGCTGCCCCGCTTGCCCATCTCGGCCATCCACTCGCGCAGCGCGGAGATCACGATTTCGCGCCCGATGATTACCAGCGCAGGGAGGGTCAGCCAGACCGCGTCATAGCGCTCGATCATCAGCGCCAGTGCCACCGCCACCATCAGCTTGTCGGCTACCGGGTCGAGGAAGGCGCCGAACGGTGTGGCCTGGTTCCAGCGCCTGGCCAGATAGCCGTCCAGCCAGTCGGTCACCGAGGCCAGGGCGAAGAGGGCGGCCGCCAGGGGCATGCTCCAGGAGAGTGGCAGATAGAACAGCACTACCAGCAGCGGGATGAAAGCGATACGGGCCAGGGTAAGGATATTCGGAATGTTCATCGCGCGAAGCTGTCCTTGCCGGTGAGAGGGGCGTTGAGCGTTGGCGTATTCTATCCCCCTTGGCGAGCATCATCCATGCAGAGCTTGATGGATCGTCTCGGCCAGGGTGGCGCTGATGCCCGGCACACGGGCCAGCTCGTCACGCGTCGCCTGCTTGACCCCCTGCAGTCCGCCGAAGAAGCGCAGCAGCTCGCGTCGGCGCTTGGGGCCCACGCCCGGGATGCCTTCGAGGGTCGAGGTGCGCCGCTGCTTGTCTCGTCGTGTGCGGTGACCGGTGATGGCGAACCGGTGCGATTCATCGCGGATATGCTGAATCAGGTGCAGGGCAGGGGAGGAGGGCTCCAGGTTCAGCGTCCTGTCCACGGTCTCCAGAAATAACGTTTCCAGGCCCGCCTTGCGGGTGGTGCCCTTGGCCACGCCGAGAAGCGCCACGCCGGTGACTCCCAGCGACGCCAGTACCTCGCGGGCCATGTTGAGCTGCCCCTTGCCGCCATCCACGACGAGCACGTCCGGCGTCTGCCCTTCGCCCTCCTTCAGGCGACGAAAGCGGCGGGTGAGCGCCTGCTGCATGGCCGCGTAGTCATCGCCCGCCGCCACCCCTTCGATATTGAAGCGACGATAGTCCGACTTGCGGGGACCGTTCTCGTCGAACACCACGCAGGAGGCGACCGTGGCCTCGCCATGGCTGTGACTGATGTCGAAGCACTCGAGCCGCGCCGGCGCGGTTGCCATGCCCAGGGCGTCGCGCAGTGCATCGAAACGTTGCGCAAGCTGGTTGTGATTGGCCAGCTGGGCGGCCAGCTGCTGTTCGGCGTTGGTGAGGGCCAGCTCCTTCCACTGGGCGCGATGCCCGCGCACCTGATCGGTTAGCCGCACTCGGCGGCCGGCCTTTTCGGCCAGCGCCTGGGCGATCAGTTCGGCATCCGGGACGGCGTGACTGGTGATCACCTCTCGAGGAATCTCCCGGGCCTGGCCCAGATAGTACTGGCTGATGAAGTCGCCCAGCAGCGCCTCTTCCGGCAGGTCGAGGCCATTGGCGGGAGCATGATGGCGCGCGCCCAGCAGCCTCCCCTGGCGGATGGCCAGTACCGAGATGCATAGTGCTCCGGGGCGGCTGGCCAGCGCGAAGGCGTCGGCATCGCCATCGCCGGTATCCACAAACTGGCGCTGCTGCAGTTGCCGCAGCTGCTGGATCTGGTCGCGCAGGCGGGCCGCCTCCTCGAAGGCCAGTTCACGGCTGGCGGCTTCCATCGCGGCGGTGAGCTCTCGGGTGACCTGTTCGCTCTTGCCTTCCAGGCACTGCACGGCGTGCTCCAGATCGCGGCGATAGTCGGCCTCGGAGATGTATCCCACGCATGGAGCGCTGCAGCGATCGATCTGGTACTGCAGGCAGGGTCGCGAGCGGTGGGCGAAGACGCTGTCCTCGCAGTTGCGAATGCGGAATATCTTCTGCATCAGCGAGAGACTGTCGCGCACCGCGTGGCTGCTGGGGTAGGGGCCGAGATAGCGCCCGTCATCTCGGCGCTGGCGAACCCGCTTGTACTCCAGCGCCGGAAAGGGGTGGCGGTCGGTGACAAAGACGAAGGGGTAGGACTTGTCGTCGCGCAGCAGGATGTTGTAGGGCGGCCGCAGCTCCTTGATCAGGGTCTGCTCGAGCAGCAGGGCCTCGGTCTCGCTGTTGGTCACCGTGACCTGGATATCGGCGATACGCGCTACCAGTGCCTGGGTCTTGGCGTTCAGTGCACCACGAAAATAGCTGGCGAGCCGCGCCTTGAGGCGGCGCGCCTTGCCAATATAGAGCGTCTCCCCGCCCTGGTCGAACATGCGATAGACGCCGGGGGCCTCGCTGACGCTGGCCAGGAAGCGGCGATGGTCAAAGGTCATCTGGCGAGGTTACTGCATGGTGGAGAAGCCTTCCACCAATCCATGGCGCAGGCCCAGGTGGGTAAGCTCGACGTCCGACTTGACGCCCAGCTTCTCGAAGATGCGGTAGCGGTAGGTGTTTACCGTCTTGGTGCTGAGAAAGAGTCGGTCCGAGATGTCGGCGACCTTCTGGCAGTTGATGATCATCATCGCCACCTGCATCTCTCGGGAGGAGAGCTCATCGAAGGGGTTCTCGGGTGAGTCGATCCGCGACAGCACCAGGCGCTGGGCCACGTCGGGGCTGACATAACGGTGGCCCTGGAAGACCTCGCGGATGGCACCGACCATCTCCTCGTGCTGGGAACCCTTGCTGACAAGGCCTCGAGCCCCTGCGTCCAGCAGCCGCTGGGCGAAGCTGTCCTCCAGCCAGGCGGTGAGCACCAGGACGCGGGTATCCGGGAGGGCGCGGGTGATCTTGCGCGTGGCCTCGAGACCGCCGATACCTGGCATGCGAATATCCATCAGCACCACATCGGGCTTGAGGCGCCGGGCCTGGGCGATGGCTTCTTCGCCGCTGGCCGCCTCGCCGGTGACCCGCAGATCCTTTTCGGCATTCAGCAGATGGGCAAGGCTGGTTCTTATCAAGTGGTGGTCATCGGCAATGAGTACCTTGATCAATTTGATTCGCTCCTGAACGACTCGACGGCAGCAAACTGGCTCATCGCATGATGTAGGGGTAACCGTTGGTGACAAGCCTGCCACACAGGGTGGCGGCGAGAAAAGACTACTTAGGTTGCTATACAAAATGGTGGGCAAACAGAAAAAAGAGTTGACGATGGCCTCATGTCACCGTATTATCTGCCCCGTTCTCGCAACGGCGAGATCGGTGTGGGGCCTTAGCTCAGCTGGGAGAGCGCAACACTGGCAGTGTTGAGGTCAGCGGTTCGATCCCGCTAGGCTCCACCAACAAGATTCAATGAATCAGCCGCCTGGCGCACTGCGTCAGGCGGCTTTTTCGTGGTCGATCGTGTGTGGTCGATCGAGGGTGCAACATGGCCCCTGGCATGGGGATACGCCGACAGAGGCTGTTGCCCCCGGCACGACGGCCGGGGGTGGCGTGGCTTATAGTCCGATGGCGGAAGAGGTGGAGCGGCGAGGGTCGGCCCCACCGTAATACATCCCGTCCTCGATCAGGATCGACTGGGCGGCACCCATGGCCGATTGCTGGCTGATGGTGTGACCGCGCTCCCTGAGCAGTTCCAGCGTATCGGGGCTGAAGCCGGCCTCGGTGCGGATTTCGTCGGGCAGCCACTGGTGGTGCATGCGCGGGGCGCTGACCGCCGACTGGATGTTCATGTCGTGGTCGATCACGTTCATCAGCACCTGCAGGGTGGTGGTGATGATCCGCGAGCCCCCGGGGCTGCCGGTGATCAGGTAGTTCTTGCCGTCGCGCTTGACGATGGTCGGGGTCATCGAGGAGAGCATGCGCTTGCCGGGCTCCACCTTGTTGGCCTCACCACCGATCAGACCGTAGGCATTGGGGACGCCGGGCTTGGCCGAGAAGTCATCCATCTCGTTATTGAGCAGAAAGCCGGCACCGTCGACCACGATGCCCGAGCCATAGCTGAAGTTGATGGTATAGGTGTTGGAAACGGCCAGGCCATTGTCATCCACGATGGAGAAGTGGGTGGTCTCGTTGGATTCGTAGTCGACCGGGTTGCCGGGGGCAATCTCGGCGCTGGGGGTGGCCTGTTCACCGATCTGGGCGCGCAGCTCGGCGGCGTACTCCTTGGAGGTGAGCCCGGCCAGCGGCACATCCACGAAGTCGGTATCACCGAGGAACTCGGAGCGATCGGCATAGGCGCGTTTCATGGCCTCGGCCATCAAGTGCATGCTCTCGGCCGAGCCGAAGCCCATTTCGCCGATGGGGTACTCCTCCAGGATGTTGAGCATCTGCACGATATGGGCGCCGCCGGAGGAGGGCGGGCTCATGGCGTAGATGTCGTGCCCCCGGTAGGTACCGTGGCTGGGTTCGCGAATCACCGGCTGGTAGCCGGCCAGATCCTCCTGGGTGATCAGGCCGCCGTGCCGCTCCATTTCGGCGACGATCAGGCGGGCGGTTTCGCCTTCATAGAACTCCCGGGCCCCCTCCTCGGCGATACGCTTGAGGGTGGCGGCGAGGTCGGGCTGCCGGAATAGCTCGCCGACCTGATAGCCGCTGCCGTCCTCCTTGAAGAACTTGGCCATGCTGGCATCCCAGGCCTCGAAGCGGCCGCGGGTATCCTGCAGTCCCTTGACGAAGCGCGGGGGGACGGCAAAGCCCTCCTCCGCCAGGCGTATGGCCGGTTCCAGCGCCTCGGCAAGGCTCAGGGTGCCATGCTTCTCTAGCGCCAGGGCCAGGCCGGCCACGGTGCCAGGCACCCCTGCTGCCAGGTGGGTGAAGCGTGAGCGTTCGGTGACCGCTTCGCCATCCTCGTCCTGGAACATGGTCTCGGAGGCTGCCGAAGGTGCGGTCTCGCGATAGTCGATGGCGATGACCTCGTCACTCTCCTCATCGGAGATCAGCATGAAACCGCCGCCCCCGATATTGCCGGAGCGCGGCTGGGTGACCGCCAGGGCAAAGCCGGCGACTACCGCTGCGTCCACGGCGTTGCCGCCATCCGCGAGCACATCCCGGGCTACCTCGGAGGCAAGAAAGTGACTGGTGGCCACCATGCCGTTGCGACTCTCCTGAGGATGGAAACGCTCACCCTCGAGAATGGCTTGTTGGGAGAAGGCGGCGGGAGAGGTCAGCAGGCTCGCCGAGAGGAGGGCGATGGTCAGGGCTCTGGGCGCAGGGGGCGTCAGAAAGCGAGTGCTCATTGTAGTGTTCCTTGTTTTGGTGAGCAGAGTGGCAGCCTCGTGTGTGGGGTACGCCGTTGGGTTCTGCCCTCATCGCCAGCCTGTGGCGATCGAAGGCAGGAACGATCGGCGGCCCCCGGGCCGCCCATTCAGTTAGGTTCGATAGTCTGCTGCTGTCAAACCGGCGAGCGTGATGACGCTCGCCGGTGGTCGTGTCAGGGGGTGGCGTGCCAGAAGGGCTGGCCCAGGGTCGGCGTGCTGGGGCTGGCGGTCTGGCGTCGCTCCATCAGGCCGGCGAGATAGGCCTCGCGACCCGCCTCGATGGCGCGGGCGAAGGCGGCCGACATCTGTGCCGGGCGACGAGCCTTGGCCACGGCGGTGTTGAGCAGCACGCCATCGAAGCCCATCTCCATGGCTTCCGCGGCCTGGGAAGGCGCCCCGAGGCCGGCGTCGATGATCATCGGCACGTCGATACGCTCGCGCAGGGTGCGCAGGGCGTAACGGTTCATCAGGCCGCGCCCGGTCCCGATCGGTGCCCCCCAGGGCATCAGCGCCTGGCAGCCCGCCTCCTGGAGACGCTGACAGAGCACCAGGTCGTCGGTGCAGTAGGGCAGCACCTTGAAGCCCTGCTCGATCAGTTCCCGAACGGCTTCCAGCAGGCCGAAGGGGTCGGGCTGAAGGTTGTAGTCGTCGCCGATGACCTCGACCTTGATCCAGGGTGTGTCGAAGAGTTCCCGGGACATCTCGGCGAGCGTGATGGCTTCCCGGGCAGAGCGACAGCCGGCGGTGTTGGGCAGCAGCTGGCAGCCGCTTTCTCGCAGGATCTGCCAGAAGGCATCGCCGTCGCCACCGGCGTCGCCGCCGCCGGGGTTCTGGCGACGCAGCCCCAGGGTCAGCATGGCGCAGTCGGCGGCCTCGATGGCCTCCTGCATCACCTGTGGCGACGGGTAGAGGGCCGTGCCAAGCAGGAAACGGCTGCTGAAGCACTCTTCATAGAGCACCAGCGCATCGTCATGGGTTGAGTGGGTGTGCATCAGCCGCCTCCTACCGGGGCCACGATATCGATACGATCATCCTCGCCGAGGGTGCGCTCGGACCAGGTGGAGCGCGGCGCGAAGGCATCGTTGATGGCCACGGCAACGCGACGCTCGCCATAGCCCCACGCCTCCAGGGCCTGCGCCAGGGGGGTGCCTTCGGGGAGCCGAGCGGGCTCGCCGTTGAGGCTCAGGGTGATCTCATGCATGGGGTCACTCGCTTTCACGATAGGGTCTCCTGTGGGACGGGGCCGTCCAGTAGGTCGGCGAAGGGCTTGTCACCTTGGCCCCGGATCTCGCTCAGCAGATGCTCCACCACTGCCGGGGCAAGCAGATAACCGTGGCGAAACAGTCCATTGGCGCTGATCAGCCCATCACTTAGGGTAACCCGGGGCAGGTTGTTGCGGAAGGCGGGGCGCAGGTTGACGCCCTGTTCGAGGATGCGCGCCTCGGCGAAGGCCGGTGACAGGGTATAGAGGGCGCTGGAGAGCTCCAGCGAAGACTGCAGCGATATCGGTGAGCGATCCTCGCTTTCGATGGAGGTGGCGCCGATCACGAAGCGCCCATTGGGCTTGGGGACCACATAGAGCTGGTAGCGCGGGTGCATCAGGCGCACCGGCCGCGTCAGCGTGATCTCGCTGGTCGTCACATGCAGTGTTTCGCCGCGCACGCCGCGCAGGGTGGGGTGGTTGGGCTTGGCGCCATGGCCACGGCAGTCGATCACCAGGTCGAAGCGGTGTCTTCCCGCCGGGGTGGCCACTTCGCCGGGATGCACTTCCACCGGCGTATGGGCATGGCACTCGCCGCCCAGCTCACGAATCGCCCCCAGCAACCCTGTCAGCAGCTCGCGGTTATCCAGGTGTGCTTCATCGGCAAGAAACAGACCGTGGCGAAAGCGGGTCAGATCGGGCTCCAGATGATGGATGGCGCTGCCATCCAGTTCCTGATAGAGGGCGCCTTCCCCCAAGGTATCGGCAAGGTCGCGGCGGAACTGGATCAGCTCGTTGCCATCCTGGGGATGGGCAACCACCAGGCTGCCGTGTTGATGCCATAGCCCGGGCGCCTGCAGCTCCTCTAACCAGGTGGGCCAGCGATCGAGAGCCATCTGCCCCATCTCATAGACACTGTGCTCGCTGACAACCGTTTCGGCCAGGGGAGCGACCATGCCGGCGGCGGTCCAGGCAGCGGCGGGCGGCGTATCCAGGTCGCCTGCATCGTAGAGGCTGACGGCATGGCCGTCGCACAGCAGGCGCCAGGCTGTCAGCCGGCCGAGCAGGCCGGCGCCGGCGATGGCGATGCGGCGTTGTGGGGTGGCGTTCATGAGGTGCATCCGGCGGTTGGCGGTGTGGAGATCAGACTGGATGCAGGGTAGGGGCGGGCTGGGGCACGAGCTTGTTCCCTCCGCAGGCATCAACCTGATCAGGTTCAACGGGTTCGGCCGTACCGATCTCAGCCCCTTGATACCGCATGACGGTGAGAGGGGCGCCCCGACAAGAGCTGCCAACATAACCAAGAAGGCCCGCCGACGCAATCGAGCGTCGGCGGGCCTTGGTCATTGATGTTCATCGCGCCTCTCCGGGGCATGGCCCTGGCGGCGACTGTGCTCCGCCGAGGAGAGGTGTTGCGGGTCAGGCTGGGTTCAGGCGCAGTCGGCGGCGCCCTCTCCGAACATGTCGAAGAGCAGTTCGCGCCCCATGCCGGTCAGCACGAAGCGGCGCTGGTCGTTCCAGGTAGCGGCCTCGCTGGACTCGAGTATGCGCTGACAGACCGACCATTCGTGGCTGTCGCTCTCCAGCGTTTCCAGCGCAGTGGGGTCGAGGCCACGATGGGGGACGGTGACGGTTTCGAGCACGTGGCCCTGGCGATAGAGCAGGGCGGCCATGTTGGCGAGGCATTGGCGCAGGCTGCGCTGCATCCCGAAGGTGTCGATCGAAGAGGTAGTCATGCGCCGCGTCTTCCTTGGTGGAAAGTGCTGCGGCGCAGTATACAACCTTGGTCGAATAAGACCAAGGTCTAGTAGTGGGGTTACGGCGCGTCGTGGACCTCGCCGAGGAGCAGGAACTCGATCAGTGCCTTCTGGGCATGCAGACGATTGCCTGCCTCCTGCCAGACCACGGCCCTCGGGTCGTCGAGCAGGGTCTCGCTGATCTCCTCGCCGCGATGAGCCGGCAGGCAGTGCAGGAACAGCACGTCCTGGTGAGCGCGATCGAGCAGTGATTCGGTGACCTGCAGACCGGCGAAGGCCGCCTCACGCTTGGCCTGCTCCTCCTCCTGTCCCATGGAGGCCCAGACATCGGTCGTTACCAGATCGGCGCCGGTCACGGCCTCGGCGGGGTCGCGCAGCAGGGTGACGCGATCGCCGGCGGCCTCGAGGATATCCTGGCGCGGCTCATAGCCTTCTGGGCAGCAGATGCGCAGCTGGAAGTCGAACTGGCGGGCCGCATTGATCCAGGAGTGGCACATGTTGTTGCCGTCGCCGATCCATACCGCGGTCTTGCCCTTTACGCTGCCGCGTAGCTCGGTCCAGGTCATCACATCGGCGAGCAGCTGACACGGATGGTAGTCGTCGGTCAGCGCGTTGATCACCGGCACGCTGCTGGCCTCGGCGAACGCCTCGAGTCCGGCGTGGGAGAAGGTGCGGATCATCACGATATCGACCATCTCGGAGAGCACGCGGGCGGTGTCGCCGATGGGCTCGCCCCGGCCGAGCTGGGTGTCGCGGGGAGAGAGGAACAGCGCATGGCCGCCGAAGTGTGCCATGGCGGTCTCGAAGGAGACCCGGGTGCGGGTCGAGGACTTCTCGAAGATCATCGCCATGGTGTGATTCGGGAAGGGAGTGTAGTTGGGCCCCTCCGCCTTGAGCGCGTTCTTTATGGTGATGGCGCGCTGAATCATGTTGCTCAGCTCTTCGGGGCTGGCATCCATCAGGGTCAGGAAGTGCCGAGTGGCCATGCGGTGCTCCTCGCAAAAGCGCTCATCCTAGCCAGCCGCCGGGGGATGCGCAACGCGTTGTGGATCAGTAGAATGGCTGTCACCAAGACCTACCGCCGGGATCAGGTATTGATCGTACCGGCATTCGCGACCTCTGTTGTCCGCTACACCCATAGGGAGACGCCATGAGCACCACCCTCGAGAACATCCAGCGCCAGATCGGCGAAAACCCGATCCTGATCTACATGAAGGGCACCCCGCAGCTGCCCCAGTGCGGCTTCTCCGCCCAGACGGTGCAGGCGCTGATGGCCTGTGGCGAGCGCTTTGCCTTCGTCAATATTCTGGATAACCCGGATATTCGGACCGAGCTGCCCAAGTACGCCAACTGGCCCACCTTCCCGCAGCTGTGGGTCGAGGGCGAACTGGTCGGCGGCTGCGACATCGTGATGGAGATGCACCAGAACGGTGAGCTCGAAACGCTGATCAAGGAAACGGCCGCCAAGCACAAGGACGACCAGCCGGAAGCCTGAAGCGATAAGCTAGAAGCCTGAAGAAAAACACCCCTGCAGCATGGCTGCGGGGGTGTTTGCTATGGGGCGGGCTTATGCTGCTTTCCAGCCTATGGCGCCTCTTCCATTCCCTGTTCGCGCTGGGTCTGGGCCCAGCCGCCGATCTCCTTGTAGCGATTGACCATGGCGCAGAACAACTCGGCGGTGCGCTCGGTATCATAACGAGCCGAGTGTGCCTCGCTGTTGTTGAATTCGATGCCGGCGGCTCGGCAGGCCCGGGCCAGTACCGTCTGGCCGTACATCAGGCCGGCCAGGGAGGCGGTATCGAAACTGGAGAAGGGGTGGAAGGGGTTGCGCTTGATGCCGGAACGGTTCACCGCGGCGTTGAGGAAGCCGTGATCGAACGCCGAGTTGTGGCCGACCAGGATGGCGCGGGTGCAGCCATGGGCCTTGATCGACTTGCGTATGGGACGAAAGATCTCGTTGAGCGCCTCGGTCTCGTTGACCGCCACCTGGCGACGCAGGGGGTCGTCGAGCCGGATGCCGGTGAAGTCCAGTGCCGATTGCTCGATGCTGGCACCCGCAAAGGGCTCCACGTGGAAGGCATAGGTCGACTCGGGGAGCAGGTAACCCTCGGCGTTCATGGTCAGGGTGACCGCGGCGATCTCGAGGATCGCATTGCGCTCGGAATCGAAGCCGCCGGTTTCCATGTCGACCACCACCGGCAGGTAGCTGCGGAATCGCTGTGCCATCAGGTCGCGGGCGATCGCCTCGCTCATGCACCTCTCCTTCGTGTTTGGCATTGATGTCACGGGCAGGCTGGCCGCGGCCCGGCTCGAGTCCGCGCAGTCTAGCAGCTCGCTCCCGTGAGGTCCCGTGGATGGGCGGTATTCGAGGCCATGCTGGCGCGCTATACTGGCAGGTCTCTCGTATTCATCAGAAAGGAGCTCCTCGAATGTCCGATGTCAAGAAGGTGGTGCTGGCCTACTCCGGCGGCCTGGACACCTCCGTAATCGTCAAGTGGTTGCAGGAAACCTACAACTGCGAGGTGGTGACCTTCACCGCTGACATCGGTCAGGGCGAGGAGGTGGAGCCGGCGCGTGCCAAGGCGCAGGCACTGGGCGTCAAGGAGATCTACATCGAGGATCTTCGCGAGGAGTTCGTGCGCGACTACGTCTATCCGATGTTCCGTGCCAATACGATCTACGAGGGCGAGTACCTGCTCGGCACCTCCATTGCGCGCCCGCTGATCGCTCGCCGCCTGATCGAGATCGCCAACCAGACCGGCGCCGACGCCATCTCCCACGGCGCCACCGGCAAGGGCAATGACCAGGTGCGCTTCGAGCTCGGCGCCTATGCGCTGAAGCCGGGCGTCAAGGTGATTGCGCCCTGGCGTGAGTGGGACCTGAACTCCCGCGAGAAGCTGATGGCCTACTGCCAGCAGCACGACATCCCGGTGGACTTCGCCGGCCAGAAGAAGAAGTCGCCCTACTCCATGGACGCCAACCTGCTGCATATCTCCTACGAGGGGGGCATCCTCGAGGATCCCTGGGCCGAGGCCGAGGAGGACATGTGGCGCTGGAGCGTCTCGCCGGAGGCCGCCCCGGACGAGCCCACCTACGTCGAGCTTACCTATGACAAGGGCGATATCGTGGCCATCGATGGGGTGCCGATGAAGCCCCATGAGGTGCTCGAGAAGCTCAACAAGATGGGCGGTGACAACGGCATCGGCCGTCTCGATATCGTCGAGAACCGCTATGTCGGCATGAAGTCTCGTGGCTGCTACGAGACGCCCGGGGGCACCATCATGCTCAAGGCGCACCGCGCCATCGAGTCGCTGACGCTCGATCGTGAGGAGGCTCACCTCAAGGATGAGCTGATGCCCAAGTATGCCGAGGTCATCTATAACGGCTACTGGTGGAGCCCGGAGCGTCGCATGTTGCAGGCCGCCATCGACGAGACCCAGCGCAATGTCTCGGGTGTGGTTCGCCTCAAGCTCTACAAGGGCAACGTCATCGTCGCCGGTCGCCAGTCCGATCAGTCGCTGTTCGACGAGTCCATCGCGACCTTCGAGGATGATGCCGGCGCCTACGACCAGAAGGATGCCGAAGGCTTTATCAAGCTCAATGCCCTGCGCCTGCGTATTGCCGCCGGCAAGGGACGCAAGCAGGACTGATGCCGCCGTGGGGCGCCTGCGGGCGCTCCACCGGCATGCATTCCGCAAGGATCGTGGGTGCTAGGTCTAGGTACTAGTAGGAGGCTTGTCATGTTCAAGAAGCTTCTCTCGGGACTGTTCGGTGCCGGCGATGACGATGGCTCCCCTGGCCATGCTCCGGCCGCCGAGCCGGTGGAGCATAACGGCTATCTGATTGTCTCCGAGCCGGCCCAGGAGGGTGGCCAATACCGCGTCAGCGGCTGGATCCGTCGGCCGCTGAGCGGGGATGGCGAAGAGGACGAGGATGAGGTGCTCGAGCACCGCTTCGAACGCTCTGATATGGTGCCCGGCCGCGAGGCCTGCGACGAGCTGATGGTCAGCAAGGCGCAGCGCTTCATCGACGAGATGGGCGACGACATGTTCGCTCGCTAGTCCTGGCGAGAGAGTCGTGCGCCTTCTGCATCGTGCCTCACCATGGCGGGATCTGTTTGCCGGGGCGACCCTGCCGGATCCCGCCAGCCTGCCCGATCTTCTCGCGCCCCTGCGCGATGCCCTGGTCGACCTGGGGCCCCATCCCGACCTGGCCGACGCCCACGCCTGGCAGCCCACCCTCGTGGAGGCCCTGTGGCGTCTCGATCTGCCTGCCTGGCGGATCGCCCAACTGATCAGCGACCATAACGCCTGGCTCTACCGTCGTGCCATCCGTCTCGCCGAGATCGAGATGAAGGGACAGGGGTGGGGCGCGCCGCCGGTGGCATACTGTGTCGTGGTGCTGGGCTCCGGGGGGCGCCACGAGAGCCTGCTGGCCCCGGATCAGGACAATGCCATGATCATCGACGAGTATCCGGATGCCCGGCATGTCGAGATCGACGGTTATTTCCAGTCGCTGGGCGAGCGCTTCAGCGAGCGGCTCGATCGCGCGGGGATTCCGCTGTGCAGTGGTCATGTCATGGCGCGCTGGCCGATGTGGCGCAAGCGCCTCTCGGAGTGGCAGCGCCAGCTCGAGATATGGAGCGCCGACCGGCGCGTCAAGCGCGTCCAGCAGGCCAATATCCTGCTCGATTTCACCCCGGTCTTCGGTGACGAGCCCCTCGCCGAGGCGCTGAGCGACTGGGTGGCGGCGCGCCTTCCCGCGGCGGGGCTCTTCCTCGACGAGATGGGGGCGCTGTTCGATGAGCAGCCGGTGGCGCTGGATCGCCTCGGCCGGTTGGCCGGGTCACTGGAAGGGGCACCCCACGAGCGGGCCATCAATCTCAAGCATCAGGCCATCCTGCCACTGGTTGCCGCGGCAAGACTCATGTCGCTGCGGCACGGTGTGCGCGAAACCGATACCCGGCGGCGGCTCGCTGCGCTGGTCGCCAGGGGCAAGCTGGGGGCCGACAACTGCCGTGAACTCACCGCTGCCCATGGGCGCTTGCAGGCACTGCTGCTCCATGAGCAGTGCCACAACCTCAGCGCCGGCCGTGCTGCCGACGGCTGGGTGGATATGGCACGCCTCGGCAGGGACCAGCGGTTGCTGCTGCGACACGACCTGCAGCAGATACGGGCGCTGCAGCGCCGCGCGCGCCGGGGCTAGCCGGGCTTCGCCCGGAGCTGGAAGAGCGCCTGCTCCGCAGGCTTAAGCTTGAAGCTGGAAGAAAAACCTTGGCATCAAGAGTTAGCAGGGGAAAGCTGCCTTGCAGCTTGCAGCTTGCAGCTTGCAGCTTGCAGCTTGCAGCTTGCAGCTTGCAGCTTGCAGCTTGCAGCTTGCAGCTTGCAGCTTGCAGCTTGCAGCTTACGCTTCCGACGAAGCCGACGGCGCTTCGGGTAGCTCCATGATCAGGCAGGCCCCTCCGAGATGGGGGGCCTGCTCCACCCATAGACGGCCGCCCAGATGGGCCACGATCCCGCGGCTGATGGGCAGGCCCAGACCGCTGCCTCGGGGGCGGCCATGACGCCTGTCGGGCGCTGCATCGACGCGCTGGATCTGGTGGAACTTCTCGAACACCCGCTCGCGCTCCTCCTCGCCGATCCCGGGGCCATTGTCCTCCACCATCAGGCGGTAGTGGCGCTTGTGTGTCAGCAGGCTGAGTCGTACTCGTGCATCATCCTCGTCGGCAAACTTCCCGGCGTTGTCGAGCAGGTTGATGATCACCTGCTCCAGGCGATCCGGGTCGCCGATGACCGGGGCCTGCTCCGGCTCGATCACCACCTCCAGCGCCACTCCCCGGTCCGCCTGCATATGATGCACCGCATCCACGCTGTGACGCACCAGCGCCACCAGGTCGAGGGGTTGAGGGTTGAGCGTCAGGCGCCCGCTCTCCAGGCGTGCCAGGTCGAGGATCTCCTCGATCAGCCGTGAGAGTCGCTGGCTCTCCTTGACCACCACATCGAGGAAGTGCAACCGCTTCTCTTCAGGCAGGTTGTCGCTGTCGCGCAGGATCTCGGCGAAGGCGCGGATCGAGGTAAGCGGAGTGCGCAACTCGTGGCTGACCATGGCGACGAACTCGTCCTTCAGGCGGTCGAGCTCGCGCAGACGCTCGTTGGCGGCCCGCAGCTCCTCGCTGGCCTGGGCCAGCTCGCTGGACTTCTGCTCCAGGCGTCGGTTGATCTCCAGGGTCTCGGAGGTGGTATCGAGGATGCTGAGGATCGACTCCAGGTCGAGTGCTTCACCGCGTACCACCGAGTTGATCAGCACCCGTGCCGAGGCATTCCCCAGCGCCCCGGAGAGCGCCTGTTCGGCGCGTGCGATCTGGGCCGGGGTGGCCGGCTGTTCGGCATCACTCGTGTGGGGTTCGGTATCGGCGAAGACTCGGGCGGTCGTCCCCGTGCCCAGGTAGCGGTCGAGCAGGGTGCGCAGCTCGCCGCGGGTGGTCTGGCCGTGCCATAGGGAGGTCTCCAGCAGATTCGGGTGCATGGCCTCGGCAAACAGCGCCGCCTGAGTCTGCTCCAGCGGCGATTGACGACTGAACAGCGAGACCCCGACCAGCAGGCCGAGATTGGCGGAGAGGCTCCACAGCAACGAGTGGGTATAGATGTCCCAGCCCTCCAGGCCGAAGAGTGCATAGGGTCGCAGCCAGCTGATGCCGAAGGGCCCCCGCTCGAGGAAGGTGGCGTCGAGCCAGCCAGACTGGGCGAAGCCCGGGATCAGCAGGGTCCAGGCCCAGACCAGGGTGCCGGCGATCAGCCCAAGGGCGGCGCCACGGTGATGCGCGCCGCGCCAGTACATGCCAATCAGCATGGCGGGGGCGAACTGGCAGGCCGCGGCGAAGGAGACCAGGCCGATGGTCACCAGGCTGTAGGCGTCGCCGACCAGCGCATGATAGAGGTAGCCGAGCAGCAGTATCAGCACGATTGCCACCCGACGGATGCCCAGCAGCCAGCCGGCCAGCTCGCCGCTGGCACTGCGATGCAGGTGGCGGGTGCGCAGCAGCAGCGGCATGACCAGCTGGTTGCTGACCATGGTGGAGAGCGCGATGGTTTCGACGATGACCATGCTGGTCGCCGCCGATAGGCCACCGATAAAGACCAGCAGCGGCAGCCCCTCCAGGTCGGCAGAGAGCGGCAGGGTGAGCACGAAGCGGTCGGGGTCGGCATCCCCCATCAGCAACAGGCCCGCCATGGCGATGGGGATCACGAACAGGTTGATGGCCAGCAGATAGAGCGGGAAGAGCCAGCTGGCGCGGGCCAGGTGGCGCTCGTCGACGTTCTCCACCACCAGCACCTGGAACTGGCGGGGCAGCGTGAGAAATGCCAGGAAGGCCAGCACCAGCATGCCGAACCAGGCCGTACTCGTGCCCGGGACGGCATCCAGCCCGAGCCGGTTGGCGAGGTCGGGCGTGGCGGCGACCCGGGCGAAGAGGTCGCCGGGGCCCTGGAAGAGCACGAAGACCGTGAAGATACCCACGGAGAGGAAGGCCACCAGCTTGACCAGGGACTCGAAGGCGATGGCGGCCACCATGCCCTCGTGGCGCTCGCTGGCATCCAGGTGGCGGGTGCCGAAGAGGATGATGAAGACGGCCAGCACCAGCGCTACCCAGAACGACTTGTCCAGCCAGAAGGGCTCGTCGGCCAGGCGCAGGTCGCCGGCATCGGGGTAGTTCACCAGCACCGCGTGGGTGACGGTGATCGCCTTGAGCTGCAGGGCGATATAGGGCGTGATGCCGATCAGGGCGATCAGTGCCACCAGGGCCCCGAGGCCCGAGCTCTTGCCGTAGCGGGCACTGATGAAGTCGGCAATCGAGGTGATGCGTTGAGCGCTGGCGATACGCACCATCTTGCGAATCAGGAAGGGGGCCATCAGCATCGCCAGGGTCGGCCCAAGGTAGATCAGCAGGAAGCTAGGGCCGAACTGGGCGGCGCGGCCCACGCTGCCGTAGAAGGTCCAGGCGGTACAGTAGACGGCGATGGAGAGCGCATAGACGTTGGGCGAGCCGATTATCGAGCGGCCCTGCTCGGCGCGTCGATCGCCCCAGGCGGCGATCAGGAACAGCAGTGCCAGGTAGCCGAAGGCGACACTGAGCACCACGATGTCGCTGCGCATGATCTACTCCCCAGGTGGCTTGCGAGGACTCGGGCTCTCCATCAGCCAGGCCGTCAGCGCGATGATGAGCCCCCAGGCGATGAACAGATAGAGCGGCAGCCAGGAGATCGCCATGGCCCGGTCCGCCACCAGTACCAGAGGCGGGGTGAACAGCAGTGCGGCCAGGATGATCAATGCCAGCAGACGCTCGCGGCGCCGCGGTACGCTCAGCATGGCAAGACGCTCCGATCGGGGGTGGTCGTCATGAGGCGCAGGCGTCCTCCTTGCTCAATGCACTGTTCTGCAGGGCCAGGGCCTTCTCGAGGGTGTCGATGCCGCGGGCCTCCAGACGGGGCAGCAGCGACAGCCATAGCTCGGCGGTGACACGGGCATCGCCCAGGGCGGTGTGGCGAGTGCCCGGGGGGAAGGAGAGGTCATAGCGTTCGGCCAGGCTGTCGAGGTCATGGCCATCGAGGCTGGCATCCAGCGCCCGGGAGATCAGCAGGGTGTCGAGTACCGGCATGTCCAGCGCGATGCCGGCCCCGGGTGGTTGCAGAGCCAGTAGATCGAAGGCGGCATTATGGGCCAGCAGCACGGCGTCTCCCACATAGTCGCGGAAGCGAGGCAGTGCCACCGAGAGTGGTGGGGCGCCGGTGACGGCGTCATCGGTGATGCCGTGAATGGCGGTGCTGGCCGGGGGGATCGGTTTTCCTGGGTCGACGTAGAGGTCGAAGGTTTCACTGGCCAGCAGTCGTGCGTTGACGACCCGGCAGGCGCCGATGCTGATCACGGTGTCGCCGCGGCGCAGCTCCAGGCCGGTGGTCTCGGTATCGAAGGCCACCACCTCCAGGGCGCGGAGTGGTCGGGCGGCCAGCTCCGCATCGGGCGCCGGCAGATCGGCGATGCCGAAGTCGTGGAACTCGGGGCGTGGCGGAAGCGTCTGGCGCGGTGCCCCGACCCGCCCCGCGGCGTGAAAGGGCAGGCGCAGCCGAGCATGCCACCCATCGTCATCGGCCAGGCTCCAGACGTCGCTATCGTGCTGATGCAGCACATCGGCCACCCGAGGATTGAAGGGAAGTGCCTCCAGGTGTTGCTGTTGCCACTCGCCCAGCCGTGATTCGGCAAGCGGCTTTCCCTCCCAGATCAGGTCGAGGTAGGTCCGCTTGTTGCCCAGGCATACCTCGCCCTCCAGGGGGACATCGCCCAGCGTTGCCTCCAGGGTGTCGAGCAGCGAGCCCAGCAGCACCAGCAGGGCACTGGCATCGCCCTTCAGCCAGGCCGGCATGCCGACCGCGGTGAGCTGGCGTGTCGCCGGTAGCCGTTCGTTGAGGCTGGCCCAGAGGTCATTTGACCACAGGGGGACCAGTCGCTCGCCCTCCTGCTGCATGCGCTCGATCAGGGTCGAGAGGCCATCGATATCCTCCCCCAGGGCCTGGCTCTCCTCCGCGATCACTCGCTCAAGCCGGCGGCGCATCTCGCCGGCGCCTTCGGGCAGGGCAGAGAGGGCGTCGGCGGCACTGGTCAGGCTGGCGCCATGGCGACGTAGCCGCGGCAGACCATCGAGCAGCTCGGCACGGGCACCCATCTCGCTGGTCCAGGCGGCGGTGGTGTCGATAAGAGTCAGCATGGTCTCGCCATGGCTGCCGGGTACCCGACGCAAGGTGGCACGCAGCCAACGCTCGCCACTGGGCACCAGCACCTCGCGAGGGGCACCATTGGCCGGCAGCTGGCTCAGGGCATCCTGCAGACTCACGGCGGGCAACAGGGCCTCGAGACGCTTGCCCAGGCCAAGGCTTGCGTGATCCTCGAACAGCGTCTCGGCAGCCTGGTTGAACAGCAGAATGCGACGGTGGTGGTCGCATAGCAGCAGCGGCGTATCGAGCACCTGCAGCAGGGTCTCGAGCTCCTGGCGTATCCGTGCCGCGCTTCGTGCGCCTTCGGCGTGGGCGGTGGCCAGCCGGGAGCGGTCGCTGCGCCACGCCTCCCGAACCCGCACCAGATCGGGGCCAAGAGCGCGTAGCCAGCCCTCCGGGGGATAGTCGTCCCGGGCGTCCGGGTTGGCCACCAGGCGTGCCAGCTGCACCTGCAGGTGGCGAAGCGGCGTGAACAGCTGGCGTTCGAGCAGCAGGCCGACCAGGAAGATGGTGCCGCCACCCGAGAGGCAGCCCGCCCACAGGACCAGGCGGGCGATCCCCCGGGGCTGGAAGAGGGTGTCGAGCCATAGGGCGAAGACGGCACCACCGAAGATGCTGATGCCGCTGAGCAGCAGCCACAGGCCGATCAGTCGCTGGCGGCGAGGCAGACCGGATAGCCGACGTCTCATCAGGACACCTCGGCGAGCAGGGTCTTGACCTTCTCCACCAGTGCCTGGGTCGAGAAGGGCTTGGTGACGTAGTCATCGGCGCCCAGCGCCAGCCCCTTCTCGCGTTCGACCTCGCGCCCGTGGGCGGTGAGCATGATGATGGGCAGGCGGCGATGGGCCGGATCGCCACGCAGGCGCTCGAGAACATCGAAGCCGCTGATGCCGGGCAGGCTGATATCCAGCAATACCAGGTCCGGCGCCCCCTCCGCGACCCGCGCCAGGGCGTTTTCGCCACTCTCCGCGGTGACCACCTCGAAGCCGGCCTGCTGCATCAGAAACTCCAGTGAAAGGACGATATTCGGCTCATCGTCTACCACCAACACCTTGGCCATGACGCACTCCAGGTCATTATGATCATTGTTGCCATCAGTCTATGTGGCTGTTGATGGCCGGGCAAAGACGACCTTGGCACAAGGCGGCGATGGCGGGGCGTGCTACGGTGGGGCTCAGGCTCTGTCCGAAAACTGGCTGCGCTCGGCTATACGGCGTTAAAAATCGACTCAAAGGACTCATTTACACTCCGTAAGCTCGTGCGCGAGCCCGGCCGTCTTTTCGCCGATTTTTGCCTTGTCTAACTTTCCCTCGCCGACTTTTCAGGCAAAACCTACTGTCTTTTTCTCTTCCTGTTTTCCTTCCTTTCCATTCGGAGATATGCGCATGATCGAGCTGCACCATCTGGAGAACTCTCGCTCGCAACGGGTCCTGTGGCTGCTCGAGGAGCTGGGTATCGACTTCGAGGTCGTCCGCTATTCGCGGGACCCCGAGACTCAACTGGCGCCGGCGTCGCTGCGTCAGCTTCACCCGCTGGGCAAGGCGCCACTGATTCGTGATCTGGGCCGCGACGAACGGGTGCTGGCCGAGTCCGGTGCGATAATCGACTACCTGGTCGAGCATCATGATCCACAGGCCCGGCTGGCCCCGTTGCCCGGCAGCGAGGCCCATGAGCGCTACCGATTCTGGCTGCACCATGCCGAAGGCTCGGCCATGCCGCCGCTTGTCATGCGGCTGGTGTTTTCGCGGCTCGGGCAGCCGCCGGTGCCGACCCTGGCACGCCCGCTGGGCCGGCTCTTTGCCCGCGGTGTGGAGCAGCAGTATCTGCGGCCGGAGATCCGGCGCCTTGCAGAGTTCTGGACGGAGGAGCTGGTGACGCGAGGGCCATGGTTCGCGGGCGAGTCCTTCAGTGCCGCCGATATTCAGATGAGCTTTCCCCTGCTGGCGCTGGAAAGTCGTGGCGGGCTGGTCGAGTTCCCCCGGCTGGTCGACTTTCTCGATGCCTGTCGCGAACGCGACGCCTATCGGCGCACCGTGGATCGTATCGGCGAGTTCGGCCTGGGATAGGGCCGACAGGGGCCGGGAAGTGTCGATGGTGGGTACCACTTTCGTCGCACCTGAGTGGCTTCGATGGCTCGTGATATGGACGTCGCGCACATAAGAGACGAAGATCATCCCGTAACCAAAGCTTGTAACTGCCTGTCACGTCCACTGCTAGGAGAGTGCCATGAGTGCCATTCTCGTCATGGTCCTGGGTCTTGCCGCGATGGCGGCCGGGTACTTCGTGTACTCGAAGTTCATCGCCGAGAAGATCTATCGACTCGACCCCGACTTCAAGACGCCGGCCCACGAATACGAGGACGGCATCGACTTCGTGCCCACCAACCGCTATGTGCTGTGGGGCCACCACTTCACCTCCGTGGCCGGCGCGGCGCCCATCGTGGGTCCCGCCATCGCGGTGATCTGGGGCTGGCTCCCGGCCTTCCTGTGGGTCGTGCTGGGGACCATCTTCTTCGCCGGCGTTCACGACTCGGGAGCGATCTGGGCCAGCGTGCGCAACCGGGCCAAGTCGGTCGGTGCCCTGACCGGTGATGTGGTGGGCAAGCGTGCCCGCAGCATCTTCATGATCGTCATCTTCCTGGTGCTGCTGATGGTCAATGCGGTATTCGCCGTGGTGATTGCCGGCCTGATGATGAACTTCTCCAGTGCCGTGGTACCGGTGTGGGGCGCCATTCTGGTGGCGCTGGTGATCGGTCAGATGATCTATCGCCGCAAGATGAGCCTGCCGATGGTCTCCATCGTCGGCGTGGTGGCGCTCTATGCGCTGATCGGCATCGGGCCCTCGGTGCCCCTGCAGATGCCGGCGGAAGTGGCGGGTGTCTCCGGCAACGCCATCTGGATCCTGCTGCTCTTCGGCTATGCCGCGATTGCCTCGCTGCTGCCGGTCTGGGTGCTGCTGCAGCCGCGGGACTATATCAATGGCCTGCAGCTGTTCGTGGGTCTGATCGTGCTGTATGGCGCCATTCTGCTGCTTAACCCGAGCATGGTGGCGCCGGCGTTCAACGACAATGTGCCGGCCGGTACGCCCTCGCTGATTCCGCTGCTGTTCGTGACCATCGCCTGTGGTGCCATCTCCGGCTTCCATGGCCTGGTGTCGTCCGGTACCACCTCAAAGCAGCTCAACAAGGAAACCGACGCACGCTTCGTCGGCTACTTCGGGGCCGTGGGTGAAGGCATGCTGGCGCTGGCCGCCATCCTCGCGGCGACCGCCGGCTTTGCGACCTTTGCCGACTGGGAGGCGATGTACACCGCCTTCGGTCAGGGGGGCGTCAACGCCTTCGTCGAGGGGGGAGCCTTTATCATCTCCAATGGCGTGGGCCTGCCCGAAGCCACCGCGGCGACCCTGCTGACCGTCATGGCGGCACTGTTCGCCGGCACCACCATGGATACCGGCCTGCGCCTGCAGCGCTATATCTTCCAGGAGTGGGGCGAGATCTATCAGCAGCGCTGGATGCAGAAGCCGGCGATCGCCACCCTGCTGGCGGTGGGCAGCTGCCTGCTGCTGGCCTTCGGCGCGGGCGGAGCGGATGGCTCCGGCGGGCTGATCATCTGGCCGCTGTTCGGCACCACCAACCAGCTGCTGGCCGGTCTGTCGCTGCTGGTGGTCACCGTGATGCTGGTACGCCTGGGTCGCCCCATGTGGTTTACCCTGGCACCGCTGGTCTTTCTTCTGGTGGTCACCATCATCGCGCTGTTGCTGCAGCTGCGCAGCTTCTTCGAGCAGGGCAACTACTTCCTGCTGGTGCTGGATATCGTGGTGCTGGTCGCGGCCATTCTGGTTTCGCTCGAGTGCGTGTCGGCTCTCAAGCGGATCAAGAGCGAGGCCCCTGCCCAGCAAGAATAAATGGTGAACCTTTTAGGAGTCACAGGATGAGCGACGACCATGAGGAGGAGGGTCGTGCGGCTCGTCTCGAACGGATTCGGGCCTGGCTTAGCCAGGCCCGCTTCTTCGCGGAGGAGGTCTACTCCTCCCGCTACCGGGGCGCGATTGCCCGCGCCCGCCGAGACGAGGACGACCTGTTCATGCTGCTGGTGTTCTCCGAGATGATGGGAGTTCCCAATCCGGCGGCCTACTACACCCTGGAGCTGCAGCCCCTGTTGCTGGAGCGCTTCCACGAATGGCACCAACGCATGGGAATGGAGCGCTCGCCACTCGACCACTTCAAATGTTGTTGAGGGTTCAATGAAAGAACTTCTGGAAAAACGTCTGCTCTGGGTGGGTGGCAAGGGTGGGGTCGGCAAGACGACCGTCGCCGCGGCCCTGGCGGTGCTCGCGGCCCGCCGTGGGCGGCGGGTGCTGGTTGTCTCCACCGATCCGGCGCATAGCCTGGGCGACGTTTTCGATCGCGAGCTGAGTGATGTGCCGCGGCGGCTGCTGCCCAATCTCGACGCCATGGAGATCGACCCGGATGCCGAGGTGGAGGCCCACCTGACCCGTGTCACCGCTCAGATGCGCCGTTATGCGGCACCGGAGATGATGGCCGAGCTCGAGCGTCAGATGCGCCTGACCCGGCAGTCACCGGGTACCCAGGAGGCGGCACTGCTGGAGCGGCTGTCGCGCCTGGTCACCGATGATTCGGGGGAGTGGGACCTGGTCATCTTCGATACGGCACCCACCGGCCATACCCTGCGCCTGTTGACGCTGCCCGAGGCGATGGCCGCCTGGACCGATGGACTGCTGGCCCATAATCGCAAGTCCGAGGAGCTGGGCAAGGTGTTGTCACATCTGGCGCCCAAGCGCGGCAAGGATGTTTCGACGCCGTTCGATGACCCCCACGAGGATGGGCTGGCGGACCTCGATGAGAAGACGCGCGATGTGGCCAGGACCTTGATGGAACGACGGCGGCTGTTTCATCAGGCACGACGACGCATCGAGAATCCGGACGAGACCGGTTTCCTCTTCGTGATGACCCCGGAGCGACTGCCGATCCTCGAGACGGCGCGCGCGGTGGCCACCCTGGAGGAGGCCCATGTGCCGGTGGCGGGCACGCTCGTCAATCGGGTGATTCCTCCGGAGGCCGACGGTGACTTCCTCAACGCACGCCGCGAGCAGGAGGCCACCTACCTGAGGCGCATCGACGAGCAGCTGGGGCATCTGCCGCGCCCGCGGCTGCCGTGGCTGCCAACCGACGTGCAGGGCATAGAGATTCTCGAGCAGCTGGCCGAGCGTCTCGAGGCGGAAGGCTTCTAGATGCCAGAGTGCCAGGAGGATAAAGCCGTGGAGTTTCGCTAGAGTTCGGTCTTCTCCTGGTACTCGCACAGATCCTCGATCACGCAGCTGCCGCAGCGCGGCTTGCGGGCGATGCAGGTATAGCGACCGTGCAGGATCAGCCAGTGGTGGGCATCCTGCCGGAACTCCCTGGGCACGTGGCGCAGCAGCTTCTTCTCCACCTCGACCACATCCTTGCCCTTGGCGATGCCGGTGCGATTGGAAACCCGGAAGATATGGGTGTCCACGGCGATGGTGGGCTGGCCGAAGGCGGTGTTGAGGATCACGTTGGCGGTCTTGCGCCCGACGCCGGGCAGCGCCTCGAGGGCGGCGCGCGTCCCGGGGACTTCGCCGCCGTGCTCCTCCACCAGCAGATGGCAGGTCTTCATCAGATTCACGGCCTTGGTGTTGTAGAGGCCGATGGTCTTGATGTGTTCCTTGAGTCCATCGAGGCCCAGCTCGATGATCGCCTGGGGGGTATTGGCTACCGGGAAGAGCCGCGCGGTGGCCTTGTTGACGCCCACATCGGTCGCCTGGGCGGAGAGCAGCACCGCGGCCAGCAGCTCGAAGGGGGTTTCCCAGCGGAGCTCGGTGGTGGGGTGGGGGTTGTGCTCGCGCAGCCGCGCGAAGATTTCGTAGCGTTTCTGGGCGTTCATGGCAGTCCCTGGCAGGAGCTCGGGGCGCCGGGGACAGGCCGAAGAGGAGGTCCTACGCCAGGGATGGCGTCGGTAGCGTACAGGGAAGTATTCACAGCGCCTCCTCGCAGGCCTGTCGCCGGATCAGCCCCGGGCAGTGAGTCGGGAAGGTGTCATCGGATCATTCGGTGGAGTCTACCTGCTCTAGCGCGCTTCTGGCCTCGGCAAGCAGCCGCTCGGCTTCGGGCAGCTGGGCCAGGGCAGTGGCCTCGGCCTTGTCGTCGCCGCGGCGGCGAGCGCTCTCCAGCTGCTGCTGCACTCGCTTCAGGGCCTGCTCGGCGGCCTTGACGGCCATCTGCCGCTGGCGCTGGATGACCGCGCCGCCGAGTGAGCCGCTAGTCTCCTTGCCGGCAGCGCCGCGCCGCTGTTGCATCAGCCGCCTCTGGCGCTCGAGTCGTTTGTCGCGGGCCTCCCGGGCCTGGCGCTGTTGTCTGGTGCGGTGGCGTCGGCGACCCAGCTCGGCGCGGCGCGCCAGGTAAGCGTCGCGCTCCGTATCGCTTTCGGCAGACGCCCAGGCGGGGTGAGGCACGAGGTCGATGCAGTCCACCGGGCAGGGCGCCACGCAAAGCTCGCAGCCGGTACACTCGTCGGTGATCACCGTGTGCATGCGCTTGGCCGCCCCGAGGATGGCATCCACCGGGCAGGCCTGAATGCACTTGGTGCAGCCGATGCACTCGGCCTCGCGAATCACCGCGGCCAGGGGCAGCTGGGCGGGTTCCGCCAGCGGCTGCTCGGGCTGGCCGGTCAGGGTGGCCAGCCGAGCGAGCGTCTGCTCGCCGCCCGGGGGGCAGCGATTGATCGGCTCGCCCTCGGCGATCGCCTCGGCATACGGCAGACAGCCATCGAAGCCACACTTGCCGCACTGGGTCTGGGGCAGCAGGGCATCGATGGCCTCGATCAGGTCATGGCGACTCACGGTGGTTCAGGTCACCCGTTGACCGGGCTCGGCGCCGGAGTCCGGTGAGAGCAGATAGATGCCCTCGTCGTTGGCCGAGGCCAGCACCATTCCCTCCGAGACGCCGAAGCGCATCTTGCGCGGCGCCAGGTTGGCGACCATCACCGTGAGACGACCCTCCAGTGCCTCGGGGGCATAGGCGGCACGGATGCCCGAGAAGACCGTACGGCTCTCGCCGCCCAGATCCAGGCTCAGCTTGAGCAGCTTGTCGGCGCCCTCGACATACTCCGCCTTGGCGATGCGTGCGATACGCAGGTCGACCTTGATGAAGTCGTCGAAGGAGATCTCCTCGGCGATCGGTTCCTCGGTCAGGGGCCCCCTGGGGGTCTTCTTGAGCTTCTGTTCTTCCACCAGATCCTCCTTGGATGCCTCGATCATGGCATCGACTCTGTCCTTCTCCACGCGGGTCATCAGCGGCTTGAACTTGGCAATCTCGTGGTCGAGCAACAGCTCGTGCCGGCTATGCCAGTCCAGCGACTCGAGCCTGAGGAAGCCACGGGCCTGCTCGGCCATGGCCGGGACTACCGGCGCCAGATAGATCATCAGCTGGCGGAACAGGTTGATACCGACCGAGCAGATATCCAGCACCTCCTGCTCGCGCCCCTCCTGCTTGGCCAGTACCCAGGGCTCCGCCTCGGCGATATAGGTGTTGGCCTCGTCGGCCAGCTCCATTACCAGGCGCATGGCGCGGCCGAATTCGCGGGTCTCGAACTGCTCGGCGATCTCGTCGCCGGCGCTGATGAAGCGGGCGACGCGCTCGGGCTCGGCGCAGTGGGCGGAGAGCTTGCCTCCACCCAGCTTCTTGACGAAGCCGGCGCAGCGGCTGGCGATATTGACGACCTTGCCTACCAGGTCGCTGTTGACCCGCGCGGTGAAGTCCTCAAGGTTGAGGTCGAGGTCGTCGACCCTCGAGGTGAGCTTGGCGGCGAAGTAGTAGCGCAGGTATTCCGGGTTGAGGTGGTCTGCATAGGTGGCGGCCTTGATAAAGGTGCCACGGGACTTGGACATCTTGGCGCCGTTGACGGTCACGAAGCCGTGGCAGTTTACCGCCGTCGGGGTGCGGAAGTCGGCACCATGCAGCATGGCGGGCCAGAAAAGGGCGTGGAAGTAGACGATATCCTTGCCGATGAAGTGGTAGACCTCGGCGTCGCTACCCCTCTTCCAGTAGCTGTCGAAGTCGATGCCCTCGCGGTCGCAGAGGTTCTTGAAGCTGGCCAGGTAGCCGATCGGGGCATCGAGCCAGACGTAGAAGTACTTGCCCGGGGCATCGGGAATCTCGAAGCCGAAGTAGGGGGCGTCACGCGAGATATCCCACTCGTTGAATCCGGCCTCGAACCACTCCATCAGCTTGTTGCGGATCTGGGGCTGGACATGGCCATCGTTGATCCAGCCATGCATGAAGTCGGCGAAGTCAGGCAGCTTGAAGAAGTAGTGGGTGGAGCTGCGCACCTCGGGCGTGGCACCGGAGATGGCCGACACCGGGTCGATCAGCTCCGCCGGGGTGTAGGTGGCCCCGCACGCCTCGCAGTTGTCACCGTACTGGTCGTCGGTCTTGCACGATGGGCAGGTGCCCTTGATGAAGCGGTCGGCCAGGAAGAGCCCCTTCACCGGGTCGTACATCTGTTCGATGTCGCGGGTCGCGATATGGCCCTTGTCGCGCAGGCGAGTGTAGATCAGCTCGCTGAAGTAGCGGTTCTCTTCCGAGTGGGTCGAGTGGTAGTTGTCGAAGGCGACGCCGAAGGTCGCGAAGTCCGCCTGGTGTTCCCGGCTGACGCGCTCGATCAACGCCTCGGGAGTGATGCCCTCCTGCTCGGCGCGCAGCATGATGGCGGTGCCGTGGGCGTCGTCGGCGCAGACGTAGTGGCACTCATGGCCGCGACTCTTCTGGAAGCGCACCCAGATGTCGGTCTGGATGTATTCCAGCAGATGGCCCAGGTGGATGGCGCCGTTGGCGTAGGGCAGGGCGCTGGTGGCCAGTATCTTGCGCGGGGCGGTATTCAACATGGTGGCTCAGAGGTTCCCGTAAGCGTGGTACATGGCGGCCGACTCGACGCCGGGGCGAAGTCGAGGCCGCCATGCGACCTATCCGTGAAATCAGGCCTCGATTGTAGCATCTTCGCCCCCGACTGCACCTGCCCGGTGGCCCGCCATCGAGGGCCACCGACGTGAGTCGCGTTATGTCCGGCGGCCGGGGGATCCCGACCCATCGTCGCCGACCGGCGACGCTTGGCGCGACCCGACGACTCGGGTAGAGTCTGCCCCTCTGCCGGTGGGGGCCCAGTGGATGGCGTGGCCTGCCGACGGACTCATCAGCCTAACGTCACCTTCGATGGACCCCAACGTTCTTCTCGGAGGTATTATCCATGGCATTTCGCCGTATCCTGCCCCTCATGGGCATCGTCGCACTGCTCGCCGGTTGCGCAGGAGGGGCCATCGCCCCGAACTACACTAGCGAGAATCCCGACATCATGCGCATCGGCAACGAGCGCCCCGCCGACCCCCAGGTGACCACCGAGAGTCTTGGCTCCTACTGCGTCAAGGTTACCGAAACCTGGAGCCAGGAAGGCGAGACGCCGGACGGCCAGAAGCTCTGGGCCCTGAACACCCAACGCAACGTGGTGCCCTGCAACTGAGGTTGGCACCCCGGTCGACCACGCCATACCCGGTGCAGTACACCGGGTATGGCGTTTCGGGGCCGTCGATTCGATGTCCAGCGCCGATTAGGGCGCACTCTCCTTCAAGCGATAGGGCAGGGAGAGATCGCCAGGGGCTACGTCGTACACTTCGTAGACGCCCAGCATCGGTCGGCCGTCGTCGGAAGTGTTGACCTCCAGGTAGGCAGTCACGGCATCGAAGGAGAAGTCGCGGACGTTCTGGATCCGCCAGGCGGGCACCAGGATGCGCAGCGTATTCTCCTGCAGCACGAACTGAGCCCCGGGGGGTCCAGGTAGAGCGGCATGTCGGGGTGGGTGGCGGGAAGTGTGGGGGCTCGCCATCGGTAATGACCGCTAGGCTGAGGTGCCCCCTCTGCAATGCCAGGTGGCCTTCCTGCTAGCGTAGACACTCACTCCCGGGAAGTCGGCGCAGGCTCAACGCCTGGCGGACACATGATAGACACCGAAGTGGGTGAGGCCTCGGTCATGGAGGTGTAGCGCCTGCATACGGCTCATCACGCCCTGTTCGCAGTACAGGAAATAGTGCCGGTCGTCGGGTAGCTCCGGGGCACGCTGCTGCAGCTCGTAGAAGGGGATCTCGAGGCGCTGGCCCGACTTCAGGGCGAGCGGGGCCACCTCGCGCTCTACCGGGGGGCGAATGTCGATAACGCTGACATCCTCGCCCGCGTGGGCTTCGGGGACCTCCCCGCCGGCCTTGTGGCCAGTTGAGTCGTGCTGGTTCTCGCCAAGACGGTCGATACGGGTGGTCTCGGTGGTCTCGATGACGGCGTCCAGTATGGCAAAGTCGAACTCGGCCTCGGCCTCGGTGATCTGGTCGCGACGGGCACGGGTGTTGGGGCGTCGCGAGATGACACCACAATACTCGGGCATCACCTCGGCGAAGCGGGCGGTATCGATCACTCGCGCCTGGTTGATGATGGTCTGCTTGTCATCGGTCAGCAGCGGGCGCAGTATCGGCAGATCGCTGGCATCATCGATCAGCGCCAGGTTGGTCAGGGTCTGGCTGGAGACCTGGGCGATGGCGTCGCCGGTGACCAGCGCCGGTATGCGGGCACGCTGGGCGATGCGTGAAGCGGCTCGTGCCATCATGCGCTTGAGCACCACACCCATCATGCCGTCCGGCACCTTGCGCAGGATCTCGCCGACCACCGGCTCGAAAGGAACCGAGATGAAGTTGACGCGATGCGACAGGCTGTAGCGCTGCCAGAGGTGGTGGGTGACCTCACGCACGCCCCGCTCATGCTCGGGGCCGCCCAGGTTGAAGAACAGAAAGTGGGTCTTGATGCCGCGGCGGATCATTCGCCAGGCGGCCACTGGTGAGTCATAACCGCCGGAGATCAGCGCCAGGGCCTGGCCCTGCAGGCCGAGTGGGTAGCCGCCCAGTCCCGGCAGGCGACGATCGATCAGGCGCAGTCGTTGCTCGATGACCTCTACCGTCACATTCACCTCGGGGTGCTTGAGGTCGACCCTGGCATCGGGCGCGGCGGCGAGCAGTGCCGCGCCGAGATGGCGTTCCAGATCGGAGGAGGTGAAGTCGTGCTGGCCGCGGCGTTTGGCCGAGACACGAAAGCGCCGGCCGGCGATGCGCGGCTGCCAGCATGGCACGACATGATTGGCGATATCATCGAGGTCATCGAAGTCGACCTCGCGAACCTCCTGAACCTCCTGGGCACCAGGGACCCGACAGAGACGCGCCTCGACCTCATCGATCAGCGGCGCGTCGGCGCTATCAGGCACCGACACCATCAACAGGTCCCATCCCGCGCGCACCCCGATACCGGGCTCCAGAGGCTTCAGAGTATTGCGCACATTGGCGGCGAGACAGCGGGTCATGTGCTGACGAACGGAGCGCGACTTGATGGTGATCTCGGGGCTTAGCTTGAGGAGGTAGTACATGATGGTGAGGGCTGTATAGCTCTAGTCAAATCAATGGGTTGTTATTCTAACAGAGTCGTGGGGCACGAACACGCAAACGCCCGGCAGGTGCCGGGCGTCGCGGGGTTCTTGTTTGAAGAGGGCAGGTCGTTACTCAGTAGAGTGCCTGTTCCTCGTTGACGACCTCACGCAGCAGCTCGAGGAAGAGCCTGTCGGCCTCGCTATGCTCCTCGGGATCCTCCGGAATATGAATGCTGGTGGTGTCCGAGATCTCGTTGGCGATGCGCGCCACGACCTCCTGAGAATTACCCTCCGGCACATGACGGCGGGCGATCTCCAGCGCCTGGTCGAGGATTCTGGGATCCTGCAGAAGCTTCCTTATGAAACCCTGCAGTTCGTTGATGACGCGCGTCTTCTGAATTTCCGATGAGGACATGGCGTGCTCCTTGTGATAACCGGCCGTGTCGATGCCATGACGATAGCACGTTTGCAGGGTGCTGATGAGGTTCCTTGTTGGGTCTTGTTCTTCATTAAAAAAAACGTAACCCTATGCTTAGGCAGTGGGGTCATAACAAGCCGGCAGCGTGTACGCGTTTAAGGCTCGGTCCATGAACCACGATGCACAGCAGTCCGAGAGCAAGATGGTGCAGCTGACCAGGATTGTGCTCTTGCAGTGTGCAGGAAAGCATCAGCTACGTAGTAAAAACAGCGCCACGCCTCGTAGCGAGCGATATCAACAACTTTGTAGACCGAGATTTCACAGTGAAATCTCTTCAGGCAACCATTACACAGGCAGCTCATGAAATTTACCCTCATCTCGTCAACCTCTCGCCGCGTCATCGGAGTTGCTACCCTGGGCGCTGCGTTGGCTCTTATGCCGATTAGCGCCGCGGTGGCTCGGGGTTTGCCGCCGGGCCTTGCTGCACCGGGATCAACCACCCTCGCCGATGCGGTACGGCAGGCACTCACTACCAACCCCGAGGTGCAGGCCGTTTGGAGCGAGCTGCGTGCTGCCGATGATGATGTGGATATTGCATTCGGGAGCTACCTGCCCACTGTTGATGTCAGCGCCGGAACTGGCCGTGAGTATCGGGAAGGTGAGCCTGGTCCAGGCTTCTCCAAAAGCGGAAGCTACGAGACCCGCTTTGCCGAGATCACCCTGACCCAAATGATATACGATGGATTTGCCACCGTCAGTGAGGTGGATAGCCTTAATCATGCCAAGCTGGTGCGCTATTATGAGCTGGTTGGAGCCAGCGAGAGTGTTGCGCTCGAGGCGACCCGTGCCTATCTGGATGTCAGCCGCTACCGCGAGCTGGTGAGCCTGGCCCGGGAAAACTATGAGGAACACCTACGAGTATTCAGGCAGATCGAGCAGCGCGTGCGTTCGGGTGCCGGCCGTGGGGTAGACCTCGAGCAGATCAGCGGACGCCTGGCATTGGCCGAGTCGAACCTGATGACGGAGGCCTCCAATCTGCATGACGTCACGGTGAGTTTTCAACGCATTGTCGGTGAGCTGCCTGCCGCTCGGCTGGCGCCGGCACCGAAGTTCGACGATCGCCTCCCGGCTAGTGTGGCCGAGGCGCTGGACATGGCCTTCCAGGGCAATCCGGAGTTCCATGCCGCTATTGAGAATATCGAAGCAGTCCGTGCCGAGCGCGAGGCCGTCAAGTCCGCCTTCCACCCCCGTCTCGACCTACGCGGGAGCGCAGGTACCTACCGCAACGACAGCGGTTACGATATCTACGATGACCGCCAACGCCAGAGCATCGAGCTGGTCGCGAGCGTGAACCTCTATCGTGGCGGCAGCGATCTGGCCTCGTTCCGCGCTGCCAGCCATCGTGTCGAGCAGGCGAGTGACCTGCGCGAGAAGGCCTGTATAGATGTTCGCCAGACCACCCAGATTGCTTACAGCGACACCCAACGGTTGCGTGAGCAGCTGACCTACCTCAATCAGCACCGTCTCTCCATCGATCGTGTGCGTGGTGCCTATCAGCAGCAGTTCGAGATCGGCCAGCGGACCCTGCTGGATGTGCTGGACAGCGAGAATGAATACTTCGAGGCCAGCCGTGCTTATGTCAATGCCCAGTATGATATAGCGATTGCCGATGCCCGGGTGCTGGCCTCCATGGGGCAGCTCATGAGAACCCTGGGAGTGGTCCACGACGAGATGCCGACTCTGGCCGAGATGGGAAGCGATGGTGTGACGCTGGATCCTGACACCATTTGTCCGGCAGAAGGTCCGAGGGGCTTTACATTGGCGGATTTTATCGGTGACACCGATTTTCCCGCCGAGGTATCAGGCCGCACTAGGAAGTGACCCCGTGTCGGCGAGAGTCTTGCATAACGGGACTCCATATGGCGGTCATCGAAGCACTGACTGCGTGCTGATTCGCCGAAGCATCCCGGGGCTTGCGAGCGGCGAGCACCACCGGCTTCGCGTCTGAAGCCGGTGCCCGATACGCCGGTATCGTGCCCTGGATGGCCACTGACGTGCATGTGGTGTGCGATGTCATGACGCGTAGCTGATGGTTGTGAGGACCCGCTGAGAGAGGTCACGCTGCCGGCATGTGCTCTGCCCTCATCGCGATGGTGATGTCAGGGATAATCGATAATCGAGGTGTGTGTGACGCAGAGAGAGCCGCTGGAGTCTTCCGAGTGTGTATCGCGCTCAACCATGCAGGATGAACTGCTCGAGTGCCTGCAAAGCGTGGCGATGTGCCATGACATAACAACCACCGCCGAAACCCTTACCGCTGGCCTGCCTCTGAAACAGGGGCGACTGACTCCCGGCGTCTTCTCTCGTGCCGCGAGCCGAGCGGGGCTCTCGGCGCGGCTGGTCAAGAGTCGCCTGGTGCAGCTCAACCCGGCCCTCTTTCCGGTGGTGCTGCTGCTTGAGCCGGGGCGCGCCTGTGTGCTGCTGGGACTGGATACCAAGGCGCGCAAGGCCCGGGTGATCTTTCCCGAGCTTGGCGATGCCGAAACCGAGGTTGAACTGGATGGGTTGCAGTCCAGTTACAGTGGCCAGGCAATCTATGTGCGCCCGCGCTTCCATTTCGATGAACGCGGTCCTGAAGTGACGCGCCAGCGCTCTCGTCACTGGTTCTGGGGCGTCATTCGCGAGAATCGCAAGCTTTACCGCGATGTCATCGCTGGCTCGGCAATGATCAACCTGTTCGCGGTGGCCATGCCGCTGTTCGTGCTCAATGTCTACGATCGGGTGGTTCCCAACCATGCGACGGAGACGTTATGGGTGATGGCGGCCGGAATCTTTGTGGTGCTGTGCTTCGATCTGGTGCTGCGACTGATGCGCAATGCCTTCGTCGATCTCGCGGCGAGTCGCGCCGATGTCAAGCTGTCATCCTCGATCATGGGGCGGGTCCTGGGAATGCGCATGGAGGCGAAACCCGCCTCCACGGGCTCTTTTGCCGCCACTCTGCAGTCTTTCGAGTCAGTGCGTGCGTTCATTGGCTCGGCAACGGTGGTATCGCTGGTCGATCTACCCTTCGTGCTGATGTTCGCCGGTATCATCGCCCTGATCAGTCCGCCGCTGGTGATACCGGTGCTGGCGGGTGTCACTCTCGTCCTCCTCTACGCCATGGCTGCCCAGGGAAAGCTCCATGAGCTCTCCGAGACCACCTGGCGGGCCAGCGCGCAGCGCAATGCCACCTTGGTGGAGTCGGTCTCGCAACTGGAGACCGTCAAGACACTGCGTGCCGAGAGCCGTATTCAGAGTACCTGGGAGAAGGCGACGGCCTACCTGTCCCGTACCGGCGCCCAGCTACGTCTGGTCAGCACTTCGGTCTCCAGTGTGGCGATGTGGACCCAGCACAGTGTGGCGGTGTGCGTCATTATTCTCGGTGTCTATCAGATCATCGAGGGGAATCTTACTCAGGGTGGGTTGATCGCCGCCTACATGCTCTCCTCCCGTGTCATGGCGCCGATCAGCCAGGCTGCCGCACTGCTGGCCCAGTATCATCAATCCTCGACCGCGCTGCAGTCACTCAACGAGGTAATGGCACGACCCGTGGAGCGCCCCGAAGGCAAGGCGTTTGTCAGTCGCCCGGTGATCCGCGGCGACATTCGCTTCGACAAGGTGTCGCTGCGCTACCCGGAGCAGGAAAACGAAGCGCTGCGCGACGTGTCATTGGCCATCCGGTCCGGCGAGAAGGTGGCTCTGCTGGGTCGCATCGGCTGTGGTAAGACCACCCTCAACAAGTTGATGCTGGGTCTCTATGAGCCGACCGCCGGAGCAGTGATGCTCGATGGTGTAGACCTACGCCAGTTCGATCCCATCCAGTTGCGTCGACAGATCGGTTATGTCTCCCAGGACATCAGTCTCTTCTACGGAACTCTGCGGGAAAACATCATCGCTGGCGGTGGTAGCGAGGGGGTAGATGACGAGGCACTGTTGCGTGCGATCAGGCTGAGCGGCCTGGAGGGGCTAGTCAATGCTCATCCCCAGGGGGTCGATCTCCCGGTGGGTGAGCGTGGGCAGGCGCTCTCAGGGGGGCAGCGCCAATCCGTTGCGGTGGCCCGGGCGCTGGTCAATGATCCCCAGATCCTGTTACTTGATGAGCCCACCAGCGCCATGGATCACACCAGCGAGGAGGCCCTCAAGGCTAATCTCAAGACGTTCGCGCAAGCCAAGACCATGATTCTGGCGACTCATCGCACCTCACTACTTTCGCTGGTCGATCGCATCATCGTGATCGATTCAGGCCGGGTGATGGCGGATGGCCCTCAGGACAAGGTGCTCGACGCGCTGCGTAAAGGGCAGATCGGGAGGGCAAGCTAATGGCCAAGAAGCAGGAGCGCATGGCCGAGCAGCGTGGCTTCGAAGCGATCGGCCGCTTCTCCGAGGCCGGCGGCAAGCCGTTTCGGCCCTTCATGGACCGACTCTTCGCCAAGCGGGTCACCGCTGCACATCTGAGTCGCGACTGGACCAGTGATGCCGACTGGGCTCGCCTGCAGCAGGATCCGGTTCGTGCCCGCTGGTTTCTCTATATGGTGTTGCTGGCCGTCGTCGCCCTACTGGTATGGGCCTGTTTTGCGCCTATTGATGAGATGACGCGTGGGGCAGGGCGGGTGATACCCTCCAGCCAGTTGCAGCGCGTGCAGACCTATGATGGCGGTGTAGTCCAGGAAATACTGGTGCGCGAGGGGGAGTCGGTGGAGCAGGGGCAGGTGTTGATGCGCATCGACCCTACTCGTTACCTCGCCAACTTTCGTGAAAATCGCTCTCAGGTGCTCTCATTACAGGCACGTGCCGAACGTCTGCGTGCGCTGGTAAGTGGTACGCCATTCTCGCCATCTGAAGTATTGCGCAAGCAGGCGCCGGATATCGTGGCCCAGGAGCGCGAGGCCTACGAGAGTGCTCGGGAAGAGTTGCGGGAGCAGGAGAACGTGCTGCGCGAGCGTACCCGTCAGCGTGAGGAAGAACTCCGGGAGGCGCGTGCGCGTCGCGATACGGCGCAGCGAAAGGCCAATATGGCGAGCCAGGAGCTTAATCTTACTCGTCCACTGCTGAGCTCTGGCGCGGTTTCCGAAGTGGAAGTCCTGCGACTCCGTCGTGAAGTGTCGCGGGCCACCGGCGAGCGTGACCAGGCGGCGGCTTCCGTAGCGCGGTTGCAGGCAGCGGTCGAGGAAGCAGAAACGCAGCTTCGCGAGCTGGGGGCCGAGCGGCGTAACGACTGGCGCATCGAGCTGGCTACAACCACCAGTGAGCTTAGTGCCCTGGAAGAGACCGGTACCGGGCTTGAGGATCGTGTGCGCCTGGCGGAGATACGCTCACCAGTCGAGGGCGTGGTACAGAGGCTCAATATCAACACCCTGGGGGGCGTCGCCCAGCCTGGGCAGGAAGTGGTCGAGATCGTTCCCAGTGATGACCAGCTGCTGGTAGAGGCGAAGATCGCCCCTCAAGACATCGCCTTTTTACGTCCCGGCCAACCGGCCACGATCAAGTTGACCGCTTATGATTTCACTATCTATGGCGGGCTAGAGGCGGAGCTCGAGCATATCAGTGCTGACACCATAACCGACGATAACGATAACACTTTCTATCTGGTGCGTGTTCGAGCGACGGAGAACCCCCAGGATCATCCGCAGATCGAGGTTATCCCGGGTATGACGGCCCAAGTAGACATCATGACGGGAAAGCGAACCGTCATGCAGTTTATGCTGAAACCCGTGCTTCGAGCGTGGAGCAACTCGATGGGTGAGCGATAAGGGTCGGCGTACTCTCGCCCGGAGTAGAAGTGACGGCACTGGCCAGTGATGATGCCGTGTAAATGAACTTTTAGTGAAGTTGATTTTCATCTCGGGCCATTCCGCTGGCTTCAGTAACCTCAGGAGACCAGCCATGTAGGAAAAGCGGGATGCCAGCGGTCGTATCGCACAGGTCAGCCGAGATAAAACATCGGAGTGTAACAAGTATGTGATGGCTTGGTCGCCTACACTGGTGGCGTTTCTTTACGAGGAGGGGGGGCTGGATGAGGTCTCCCTGCAGACGCCGGGCCTGGCCTTTGTGCGCGTGCTGGAGGATGTGATTGGGTTGTTGATGGATAAGGGGATGATAAAGTTCACCGAGTTACCGGAAGTGGCCCAGGGAAGATGATGGCACGGCAGTCGCTGCGGCGATGGCTGAAGGGACTTGGCCTGGCGGGGGGCGATGATGAAGAGGGTGAGGTGATCTGAGTGGATTGAGGTGACTCCTGCCGAGAGGCCCAGAGTTGAGCCGAGGGCGGAGTCTATACTCGTATCACCGCCCGGTGGGTTGTTGGTTCCTCGCTTCAGTCAACAAGTCTCGCCTGGCTGCCGGGCCGGCCCAGCTGGCGGATACCCGGGCCAGTGACGCCGTTGATGCCGAGCTTGAAGATCACCTCGGCCTCTTTCAGGCTGGCGACACCCTCGGCAATGGCTATGATGCCAATTGACTGGCAGAGGGTGGCTATACCCCGCAGGAGTGTCTGTTGATCCAGGCTCTCATGCTGACCCTCGACCAGGGTGGCGTCGATCTTGATGTAGCTCAGACCCAAGCCCTCGAGATCAGTGATGCGGCGGAACTCGCGACCCACATGTTCCACCCCCAGTCGGCAGCCGAAGAGCTGAAGCTCGCGACCCAGACTACGCAATGTCTCCAGATCGTGGGACAGCATGACTTCCGGCACCTCGATCCAAAGCTGGCGTGCGGCTTCCCGATTGCCCTGGAGCAGATTGTGGAAATCCAGCATGAAACGCCCGTCGCGCAGCGAGGCCGGGGAGAGGTTGATGCCCAGAGGCATGCCGTGGCGATTGAGCTCGCGCAGCGTCTCTCGGGCCACCGTCAGGTCCAGCAGGGGTTCGAATCCAAGGCGAGAGATCCAGGGCATGAAGATATCGGCCGGGCGCCATTTGCCCTTCAGGCGCAGACGCGCCGGGCATTCGAGGTGCAACAGCTGGCCTTGAGCATCGAGCACCGGGTAGCGGCCTAGATAGACGCCGTCCTCGAGTGCCTGAGACAAGGCCTGGCGCCATTCGGCGTGACTGTTGAAAAGCGTCAGGCGCCGAGCCCCCTTGGCCACCAGCTGGACAAGATGGCCGCTGTTCTCGGCGTTGGCGAGTGCTCCGTCGAGGCTTGCCAGAAGGGTGCTCGGTTGGTCGCCCTGGGCGTAGGTGATCAACGCCGAAGGAAGCGTGAGGGTAGTCTCCTGCTGTGCCTGCTCGAGGGTGGTCAGCCGCTGGATGATCTCTTCGCCGACCAGCGCAGTATCACTGGAGGAGGGGATCAACAGGGCGAAATCACTGCCGTTCAGACGGCCGGCAACCCCTTCGCCCACCAGCCTGCCAACCTGGGCGAGGCTCTGCCCCAGTTCGTGCAGCAGCATATCGGTGTCGGCCTGGCCCAGGCTTTCGTTGACTTTCCCCAGTCGTGACAACCGGACCATGGCGAGTGTGCCTGTGGCTTGGCGGTCGCTACACTTGAGCTTGTTGTGCAACTGTTTCATGAAGGCCTCTCGATTGAGTACGCCCGAGACCGGGTCGTGCTGCAATCGCTTGCGAAGCAGGTCGAGGCGTTCGCTCTCACGGCCAAGTATCTCGGCCAGGGATTCGGAAAGGCGGTTCATGGCTTTGACCACCTTCCGCACCTCGCGCAGGCGAGGTTCGGGAGTGGTGATAAACTGGCGGTTACCAATATCGTGGGCTTGCTTCACCAGGCGTCGCAGCGGTCGGCGAATGCTACGTGCGACCCATGCAGCGAGTAATAGGCCGACTAGGCAGAGCATTCCGAACCAGCCGGCAAGCTTTAGAGTCGCGAGCCACAGCGGTCGATAGGCGATGTCGGGCTGGCTCTCGAAGGTCAGAGTGCTGTAACGGTTCAAGGGGTCATGAACGGTCGCATGGCCGGCCGGTGCTTCGATGTTGGCCAGGTTGACGAACCAGCTCGGAACCTCGATAGGCGGCTTGCTGCCTTCATGCAGGGCCACGACATTGCCTTGTGTGTCACGCAGTTCGATTCGGCGGTAGTGGCCGGAGTCAAACTGGGTGGCAAGCAGTTGTCCAATGCTATCCGGGGTCATGCTCACCTGGCTGATGATTAGTGCTAAAGCCTCGGCATTCAGACGGTTGCGTATCTCGGCCTCTTGCTCTATCTGGTGTCGGAAGCTTGACAAGCCGATATACAGGCTACCGCTAAAGGCCAGTAAGAGTGCCAGGGCAATAGTCAGCCAGAGCTGCTTGGTAAGCGACACGTCGATGTACTCCCCATGGGCTTGGCGGCCGACAGTCTAGCTTCAGATCAGATACTCAGGCGTAAAGGTTGCATCAGCGCTTGGGCGCGAGCCGCTGCCAGCTGGACAGCTCGCGACGAGTCATGGGTATCAGCTTACATCAACTAACGTCAGTTTACATCAGTTTACAGAATTGCCGGCTAAGGCCGAGGCTCGGGGTCGGAAGGCTTGGCTACTCTGGCCATGCCGTATCCGCACACCCATGCCCAGCCGCACGTTAGAGTGTCGGCCGGCATGGAGATTAATGGGTCGTCGGGGGGGAGGGTTCCGGTCCAGCTGACCAGGCGTGCCGTCGGCCTGAACTCAGCGTGCCTCGCTCCTGGGTTCGTTCTGGGCCGCGACTGGCGTGAAGGGGGCGCGCCCCGCCTTGTTGAGAACCGGGTTGGCGTACTGGGCCAGCCACCACTCCCGAAGCTCGGCAGGCACCTGAGCAAGCCGTGTCTGGAAGCGCTCGCGGTCGGCCTCGGTGACCTCACCGAGGTCGACAAGCTCCGCTGCGTGCCCCAGGGTCTCCAGTGCCAGATAGTGGCTGGGGAAGAGCTGGTAGCCTTCCAGTACCTGTCGGTCGATCTCGGCGGCGACCTCATCAGGCGCCGTGAAGTCGGCGCTGAGCGGCGTGCCGAAGGTGAGCTTGACGCGCCCCTTGTGGCCGGTGATGCCGGCAACAATGGAGCTGATGTCCTCGTACTGACCCTTTTCGTATTTACCGAGTGTATGCATCGCATGCAGTTCGCGGGCCTTCTGTACGTCGCACGGGTCATACTCGTAGCTGATCGCGACCGGTACCAGGCGAAGTTCGCGAATCGCCTCGCCGAGGCTTGCCTGGCGATCCTCGGCCCGCCGCGACATCGTCATCATCTTGATGATCGCCGGGTCGGTGCCATCGATGCCGTCCTTGGCGCGCCCCTCACGCTGGGCCATCCAGATGGAGTGATTGTCGCCGGTAATGGAGTGACGCATATAGCCGGAAAGCTTCTGGTAGGCGGCCAGCATGGCGCGCTTGCCACGCGCGCTGCGCGGCACGATAAAGCTCTTGTTGAGGCGCATCAGGTCGGTGACATAGGGCTTCTTGAGCAGGTTGTCGCCGATGGCGATGCGCACCGTGTTACGACCCGCCAGGTAGAGGGCGTAGTTGACGAAGGCGGGGTCCAGGGAGATGTCGCGATGGTTGCCGATAAACAGATACGCCGTCGCCGGGTCGAGCCTGTCGAGACCGGCGGTGCTGAACTCATCGGTCGTGGTGCGAATCATCCGCTCCATGTAGCCGGCGATACGCTGCTGGAACTGCTTGATGCTTTGAACGCCACGCACCTGCCGGCGCAGCGCCAGGCTTGCCAGTCGGCGCGAGAGGCCAGGCATCAGGCGCGAGAGTCGCGGCAGGCGATAGCGGGTCAGGGCGTCGAGCAACTCGGGCTCCTGGGTGAGATTCGCTAGCACCCCCGCGACTTCCTCGTCGTTGAAGGGGCGGATGTCGGCCCAGGGGTCCTGGGCGCTGCTGTCGGGTCGGTTCTCGGTCATGATGCTTGGATGTCGCTTGCGGTGCCGGCCTCGCCGCCCAGCCAGGCAATGAGGCGTTCGGTGTTGTCGCCCAAAGCCTGGGCCATCAGTACGAAATCGGTATCCAGGCGCAGCAGGGCGTCATCGCCATCATCGCTGGCGTTGGCCTCGTCGATCAGTGCGTCGCCGAAGCGCAGCGACTTCAGCGCCAGGTCGTCATGCAGGACGAAGCTTAGCCGGCCCTCGATCTCCACGGCCAGCTTGCTGGCCTGCCGGCCGCTCTCCAGCAGCTGCTGGATCTCGTCGCTGTCGAGGTCGACCTGGCGGGCACGCAGCACGCCGTCATCGCCCTTGGCCTTGAGCTCCACCTGGTCACCCATCACCAGGTCGGCGGGGCGTGAGGCGGGGTCGGTGAGCCACTGGGTCATGGCGCGCATGGGCATTACCTGAGTTGCCAGTGGCGTGACCTTCAGACTGCCCAGGGTTTCCCGCAGCAGGTCGAGTAGCTCCTCGGCTCGTGTTCGCGAACTTGCGTTGACCCCGATCAGCCGACGCCGGGTGTCCCACCAGAGGTCGATCTTCTGGCTGCGCACGAAGGCGCGGGGCAGCAGCTCCTCGACTACCTGCTCCTTGAGGGTGATCTTCTCCTGGCGGCGCAGCTTGCGCCCCTCGCGAGCCTCTACCTCGGCGGCGCGCTCGTCGACCTCCTCCTTGACGACGCTGGCGGGCAGCAGCCGTTCCTGACGCAGGGCGCAGAGCAGGCGTTGCCCCTGCAGCTCGTGGAGGCGGCTGGTGTCGGCACGACCGCCCGGGAAGGTCCAGCCCAGGCGGCGGGGATCCTGTCCGCCCAGCGGTCGCGCCGCCTGTTCGGCCAGGGCTTCTTCCAGCGTGGCGGCATCCAGTTCAGGTGCGTCGTGTAGCCGATAAAGGTGTAAGTGCTTGAACCACATGCAGCATTTTTCCCGGAGAAAAGGGTCGCCATTATCACCGAAGGGGCGCGAGGGTGCCAGCATCGATCATGAGACAGATATAAAACGGATGTTTGAATTCGGGCGGTGTGGATGCCTAGAATCGAGTCTTTTCAGGCCAAGGAGTGATGACCCGTGGATAGTCGAATTTCCTCTGTTTCACTGCGCGTGCGTGGTTACCATCTCGATGGTTATGGTCACGTCAACAATGCCCGCTATCTGGAGTTCCTGGAAGAGGGGCGCTGGGCCTATTTCGATGACCGACCCGAGCTGTTTCATCGTCTACAGCGCGGTGATGTGGCCTTCGTGGCGGTAAATGTCAATATCGACTACTGCGCGGCGGCCGTGGCCGGCGACGATCTCAAGGTCAGCAGCAGGGTCTGCGAGCTCGGCGCGCGTAGCGCGCGCATGGCCCAGGAGATTCATCGATGTGGCGATGATGCACTGGTCAGTCGTGCCACCATTACCTTCGTGTTGCTCGACGTGGCCGCCAACCGTGCCATTCCCATCGAGGGGGAGCTATATGAGCTGTTGGCTCCCCTCGTGCTGGAGTAGCGATGGCGGGGCGGAACTCGAATAGTCAGCTCCCTTTGCCCGCGCCGGAGTGATATGATGTGCGGCTGTAAATGGCGCCCCGGGCAACGCCACGGCGGGCGGCCAACCTCCTGCAGTGCAAAGGATTCGACGACCCATGGGTGAGCTCGCCAGAGAGATTCTGCCAGTCAACATCGAGGACGAACTCAAGCAGTCGTACCTCGATTACGCGATGAGCGTGATCATCGGCCGGGCGCTGCCGGATGTGCGCGACGGCCTCAAGCCCGTGCATCGGCGCGTGCTGTTTGCCATGCACGAGCTCGGCAATGACTGGAACAAACCCTACAAGAAGTCCGCTCGTGTGGTGGGCGACGTCATCGGTAAGTATCACCCTCACGGTGATAGTGCCGTCTACGACACCATCGTGCGCATGGCTCAGGACTTCTCCATGCGCCATGTGCTGGTCGACGGCCAGGGTAACTTCGGCTCCATTGACGGCGACAGTGCCGCCGCCATGCGTTACACCGAGGTTCGCATGGCGCGGCTCTCTCACGAGTTGCTGGCCGATCTGGAGAAGGAGACCGTCGACTGGGTCGACAACTACGACGGCACCGAGCGTATCCCCGAGGTGCTGCCCACCAAGGTGCCCAACCTGCTGGTCAACGGCTCGTCGGGTATCGCCGTGGGCATGGCCACCAATATCCCGCCGCACAACATGGGGGAGATCATCAACGCCTGCCTGGCGTTGATCGATGACTACACTCTCACCGTCGACGATCTGATGGAGCATATCCCCGGCCCTGACTTCCCCACGGGCGGCATCATCAACGGCCGTGCCGGGATCCTCGAGGCCTATCGCACCGGCCGGGGGCGCATCTACGTGCGCGCCTGCCACACCATCGAGCATGACGAGAAGAGTGGCCGGGATCACATCATCATCGATGAGCTTCCCTATCAGGTGAACAAGGCGCGTCTGATCGAGAAGATCGCCGAGCTGGTCAAGGAGAAGCGCATCGAGGGGATCGCCGAGCTGCGCGACGAGTCCGACAAGGACGGTCTGCGGGTGGTGGTCGAGGTCAAGCGTGGCGAGTCCGGGGAGGTGGTGGTCAACAACCTGTTCGCCCAGACCCAGCTGCAGACCGTTTTCGGCATCAATATGGTGGCGATCGAAAACGGTCAGCCGAAGATCCTCAATCTCAAGGAGATTCTCGAGGCATTCATTCGTCATCGTCGCGAGGTGGTGACACGGCGCACCCTGTACGAGCTTCGCAAGGCTCGCGAACGTGGCCATATTCTCGAGGGCCTCACCGTTGCCATCTCGAACATCGACGAGGTCATCGAGCTGATCAAGGCCTCGCCCAATGCGGCCGAGGCCAAGGAGAAGCTGCTTGCACGAGACTGGTCGCCCGGGCAGGTCACCGGCATGCTCGAGCGGGCCGGCGCCACCTCCTGCAAGCCCGAGGATCTCGAGGAGGGCTTCGGGCTCAATACGGCGGGCAGCGAGTATCGCCTGTCGCCGGCCCAGGCCCAGGCTATCCTCGAGCTGCGTCTGCACCGCCTGACGGGGCTCGAAACCGAGAAGCTGCTCGACGAATATTTCGGCATCCTCGAGAAGATCGCCGAGTTGATGGCCATCCTGGCGTCCGCCGAGCGCCTGCTCGAGGTGATCCGCGAGGAGCTGGTCGCGGTACGTGACCAGTTCGGCAATCCGCGCAAGACCGAGATTCAGGCAAGCCACCTCGACCTCTCCATGGAGGACCTGATCGCCGAGGAGGACATGGTGGTCACCGTGTCCCGCTCCGGCTATGCCAAGACCCAGCCGCTCTCGGACTACCAGGCCCAGCGGCGCGGTGGACGCGGCAAGTCCGCCACCGCCATGAAGGACGAGGATGTCATCGAGCATCTGCTGGTGGCCTCGACCCATGACACCGTGCTGCTGTTCTCCAATCGCGGCAAGGTCTACTGGCTCAAGGTCTACGAGATGCCGGCGGCCAGCCGCGGGTCACGCGGCAAGCCGCTGGTCAACATGCTGCCGCTGGATGAGGGCGAGTCGATCAATGCCATCCTGCCGGTGCGCGACTATGACCCCGAAAGCTATATCTTCTTCGCCACCGCCAAGGGCACGGTGAAGCGTACCAGCCTCGAGCAGTTCTCGCGGCCGCGCAGCGTCGGCCTGATCGCCATCGATCTCGAGGAGGGCGACCGCCTGGTCGGTGCGGCCATCACCTCGGGTTCCGATCATGTCATGCTGCTCTCCTCCAATGGCAAGGCGATCCGTTTCGAGGAGGGGAATGTACGGGCCATGGGGCGTACTGCGCGCGGCGTGCGTGGCATGCGCCTCCTCGATGGTGCCGAAGTGATCAGCCTGATCATCCCCCAGAGCCAGCTGATCGATGCCGAGGCCGGCTTTGATAGAAGGGCGGAGAGTGACGCCGAGATCGAGGGCGAGGAGGGGGCGTCCGTGGAGGCCGCTAATGGCGGCCAGATCTATATCCTGACCGCCTCCGAGAACGGCTACGGCAAGCGCAGTCGCCTCGAGGAGTTCCCGCTGCGCGGTCGTGGCGGTCAGGGTGTCATCGCCATGCAGACCAGCGAGCGCAATGGCTCGCTGGTGGCGGCCATGCAGGTCTACTCCTCCGATGAGATGATGCTGATCACCGATCGCGGCACCCTGGTGCGCACCCGCGTCGATGAGGTCTCGATCACCTCGCGCAATACTCAGGGCGTGATGCTGATTCGACTGGGTAACGAGGAGAAGCTGGTCAAGACGGTGCGCGTCGATGAGCCCGAGGAGTCGGAAGAGCCCGAGGGCGCTGGAGAGGCTGAAGGCGCAGGCGACGACTCCGCCGAGGCAGGCAACGAGGGTGCGGGATCAGGCGCCGAAGAGGATTGAAGGGGCTGACCCCAATGGAGAACCAGGACGCATGACACGTCATTTCAACTTCTGCGCCGGTCCGGCGGCGCTGTCTACCGCGGTGCTCGAGCGGGCCCGCGACGAGATGCTCGACTACCGTGGTCACGGCCTGTCGGTGATGGAGATGAGCCACCGCTCGGCGGAGTATGTTGCCATCGCTGAGAAGGCCGAGGCCGATCTGCGCGAGCTTCTGGCGATCCCCGCCAACTATCGGGTGCTCTTCACCCAGGGCGGGGCGACCCAGCAGTTTGCCGCGGTGCCCTACAACCTGCTGGGAAACGGCGGCACCGCCAACTTCGTGGATACCGGCATCTGGAGTCGCAAGGCCATCGCCGAGTCGCGCCACCTGTTCGGTGACGCCCGGGTGGCGGCCTCGAGTGAGGCCAGTGGCAATACCCGGGTGCCGCAGCAGGGAGAGATCGAGCTCTCCCATGATGCGGCCTACCTGCATGTCACCGCCAACGAGACCATCGGCGGACTCGCCTTCGACTATACCCCGCGGGCGGTGCGTCCGGACGGGGGCGAGGTGCCGCTGGTCTGCGACATGTCCTCGTCGATCCTCTCCGGCCCGCTGGATGTCTCTCGATACGGCGTTATCTACGCCGGAGCGCAGAAGAACATCGGTCCCGCCGGGCTGGTCGTGGTGATCGTGCGTGACGACCTGCTCGAGCGCGCACGCCCCGGCATGCCCATGCTGTTTGGCTACAAGACCCTCGCCGAGGGCGGCTCGATGGTCAATACGCCGGCGACCTACAGCTGGTATCTGGCGGGGCTGGTGTTCGAGTGGCTCAGACACGATATCGGTGGCTTGCCGGCCATGGAGGCCATCAATGCGCGCAAGGCCGCCAAGCTGTATGCCGCCATCGATGGCAGCGAGCTCTACTCCAATCCCATCGCGCCGGCGAACCGTTCCCGCATGAACGTCCCCTTCGTGCTTGCCGATGAGCGTCTGGACAAGCCGTTCCTCGCCGAGGCCGAGCAGGCGGGGCTTCTCAACCTCAAAGGCCACCGCAGCGTGGGCGGCATGCGGGCCAGCCTTTACAACGCCGTTCCCGAAGCTGCCGTGGATGCACTGATCGATTTCATGGCCGACTTCGAAAATAGAAAGGGCTGAATATCATGAGCGACTCCCCCATCGATCTCGATGCGCTGCGCAGCCGCATCGATGATCTGGACAGCCAGCTGCTGACGCTGATGAACGAGCGCGCCCAGTGCGCCCAGCAGGTGGCCCAGGTCAAGACCGCCGAGGATGCCGGGGCGGTGTTCTATCGCCCCGAGCGCGAGGCCCAGGTGCTGCGTCGTATCATGGCGCTCAACAAGGGGCCGCTGGATAGCGAGGAGGTGGCCCGGCTGTTCCGCGAGATCATGTCGGCCTGTCTGGCGCTGGAGCAGCCCATCAAGGTCGCCTATCTCGGTCCCGAGGGTACCTTTACCCAGCAGGCGACCCTCAAGCACTTCGGCGAGAGTGCCATCAGCCTGCCGATGGCCGCCATCGACGAAGTGTTTCGTGAGGTGGAGGCCGGGGCGGTCAACTACGGGGTGGTGCCGGTGGAGAACTCCACCGAGGGCGTGATCAACCACACCCTGGACTCCTTCATCGATTCCGGCCTGCGTATCTGCGGCGAGGTGGTGCTGCGAATCCACCATCACCTGCTGGTGGGCGAGACCACCCGGCGTGACAAGGTGTCGCGGATCTACTCGCATCCGCAGTCCTTCGCCCAGTGCCGCAAGTGGCTGGATGCCCACTATCCCCAGGCCGAGCGGGTGCCGGTCTCCTCCAATGCCGAGGCGGCACGCTTGGTCAAGACCGGGTGGCACAGCGCGGCGATCGCCGGCGACATGTCGGCCAAGCTCTACGGCCTGACCCGCCTGGCCGAGAAGATCGAGGACCGTCCGGACAACTCCACGCGCTTCCTGATTATCGGCAATCAGGATGTGCCCATGTCCGGCGACGACAAGACCTCGATCGTGGTGGCCATGCGCAACCAGCCCGGGGCGTTGCATGATCTGCTCGAGCCCTTCCATCGCCATCAGATCGACATGACGCGCCTGGAGACCCGTCCCTCGCGCAGCGGCGTGTGGAACTATGTCTTCTTTATCGACTTCAAGGGGCATCACGAGGAGCCCCGGGTGGCCGCGGTGCTGGAGGAGGTGCGCCTGCGCGCCGCCGAGGTCAAGGTGCTGGGGTCCTACCCCGTCGGCGTGCTCTAGGGCATGGCATCGATGGTGACGCGCAAGCACGAGGAGTCTCGCATCCTGATCGTCGGGCTCGGCCTGATCGGTGGCTCGCTGGCCGCCGCCCTGAGAGCCAGTGGCTACGGCCGTCGCGACAGCGACGGTGCCGGCGGCTTCGGGCCGGCTGAGCAGATCGTCGCCTGTGATCCGGATCCGGACGAGATTCGGCGCGGCCTCGAGATGGGGCTGATCGATCGCGGTGATACTCGCCTCGAAAGGGTGGTCGACGGTGCTTCGCTGATCGTGCTGGCCGTGCCGGTGCTGGCCATGCGCAGCGTGATGGTTGAGCTGGCCCGCTATCTGGGTGACGCCGCCGGCGACGTGGTGATCACCGATGTGGGCAGTACCAAGGCGGCCATCCGCGACTGTGCGCTGGAGGTCTTCGGTCGGATGCCGGCCAACCTGGTGCTCGGCCACCCCATCGCCGGCTCCGAAAAGAGCGGCGTGGCCGCGGCCGACCCCGAGCTCTATATCGGCCACAAGGTGATCCTCACGCCCGAACCGAATACCGACCCCGAGGCGCTGGCCCGCGTACAGGCGCTGTGGGGCGCCTGTGGTGCCGACGTGCTGGAGATGGAGGTGGAGCGCCACGATCAGGTGCTGGCTCGCACCAGCCACCTGCCACATCTGCTGGCCTTCTCGCTGGTGGACACGCTGGCGCGCCAGGATGAGCGCCTGGAGATCTTTCGCTATGCCGCCGGTGGCTTTCGTGACTTCACGCGTATCGCCGGCAGCGACCCCGTCATGTGGCGTGACATCTTCACCGCCAATCGTGATGCCGTGCTCGCCTCCCTCGATGACTTCGAGGCCGGCGTGGCACGCCTGCGTGATGCCGTGGAGCGTGGTGATGGTGACGCCATGTTGGCGATCTTCGATCGCGCCAGCCATGCTCGGCACTACTTCGAATCCCTGCTCAACAAGACCAGCTATCAGGCGGAATATCAGATGCAACAGCAAGGTAATCTGCGCTACCGGATGAGCCCCGGTGGTGCCGTGGTCGGGCGCATTCGTGTTCCCGGCGACAAGTCGATCTCCCATCGCTCCATCATGCTCGGCGCCCTGGCCGAGGGGATCACCGAGATCAAGGGGTTTCTGGAGGGAGAGGACAGTCTGGCGACCCTTCAGGCATTCCGCGAGATGGGGGTGGCCATCGAGGGGCCAAACCAGGGACGAGTCACCGTCCATGGGGTCGGCCTGCACGGCCTCAAGAAGCCCTCTGGCCCCCTGTATGTCGGCAATGCCGGTACCGCCATGCGCCTGTTCGCCGGGCTTCTGGCCGGACAGGCCTTCGATACCGTGCTCACCGGCGATACCTCCCTGACCAAGCGTCCCATGAACCGGGTGGCCGACCCGCTGCGCCTGATGGGGGCCGAGATCGACACCGCCGAGGGGGGGCGACCGCCGCTGCGACTCCATGGTGGTCGTCCGCTCAAGGGCATCACCTACGACATGCCCATGGCCAGTGCCCAGGTGAAGTCCTGCCTGCTGCTCGCCGGCCTGTATGCGGAGGGGGAGACCCGGGTCAGCGAACCGGCCCCGACCCGTGATCACACCGAGCGCATGCTGGCCGGGTTCGGCTATACGGTGCACCGTGATGGGGATACCTGCTGGCTCTCCGGTGGTGGTCGTCTCACCGCGGCGCCCATCGATGTGCCCAGCGATATCTCCTCGGCGACCTTCTTCCTGGTGGCCGCGGCGATAACCCCGGGCTCGGATCTGGTGCTCGAGCATGTGGGCATCAACCCGACTCGTATCGGCGTGATCAATATCCTCAAGTTGATGGGAGCCGATCTGCGCCTGGAGAACGAGCGCGAGGTAGGGGGCGAACCGGTAGCCGATCTGCATATCCGTCATGCGCCGCTGCAGGGCATCGATATTCCGCTGGAGCAGGTGCCCCTGGCCATCGACGAGTTTCCGGCGCTGTTTATTGCCGCGGCCAATGCCCGGGGAACCACGCGTCTGCGCGGCGCGGAAGAGCTGCGTGTCAAGGAGTCCGACCGGTTGCAGGCGATGGCCGACGGGCTGGCCGCCATCGGCGTCGAGCACACCCTCTACCCCGATGGCATCGATATCGTTGGTGGAGGCAGTGCCGAGGGTCCCAACTATGGTGGCGGCCGTATCGACAGCCTCGAGGACCATCGCATCGCCATGTCGTTCGCCATCGCTGCGCTGCGGGCGAGCGAAGAGATCATCATCGATGACTGTGCCAACGTGGCTACCTCCTTCCCCGGGTTCGTCGACCTGGCGCGCAAGGTGGGGCTGACACTCACGGAAGAGAGCGGCGAGGAGGGGGCATGAGCGATTCCCAGACCAGCCCCCAGGCGCCGGTATTGACGATCGATGGCCCCGGTGGTGCCGGCAAGGGCACCATCAGCCGCCTGGTGGCTGAACGCCTGGGCTGGCACCTGCTCGACAGCGGCGCCCTCTATCGACTCACGGCACTGGCTGCCGGCAAGCATGACGTCTCCCTGGATGATGAGGCGAGTCTCGCCGAGGTGGCGCGCCATCTCGAGGTGGTGTTTGTCGCCGAAGGCGGCGCCACCCGGGTGATGCTCGAGGGCAGCGATGCCACCACTACCATCCGCACCGAGCAGGTGGGCGATGCAGCCTCCCGTGTGGCGGCGCTGCCGGCGGTCCGCGAGGCACTGCTGAGTCGCCAGCGTGACTTCCGCCAGTCCCCGGGGCTGGTGGCCGATGGCCGTGATATGGGCACCGTGGTCTTCACCGATGCACCTCTGAAGATATTTCTCACCGCGAGTGCCGAGGAGCGGGCCCATCGTCGCCAGGCCCAGTTGCGGGAGGCCGGTGTGGATGCTAGTCTATCGAGTCTTTTGAAGGAGATTCAGGCGCGCGACGCCCGCGACATGCAGCGCAGCGTGGCGCCACTCAAGCCGGCAGAAGATGCCATCACGCTTGATACCACGCGCCTGACGATACCGGAAGTGGTGGATCGGCTGACGGAGCTGCTGACCCAGCGTGGTCTGCTCCCCGACGCCTGAAACTCCCTTGCGGCGCCTCCGGCAGCATGTGATGACGTGGCTCGGCACCGTTTGCCGAGAGCCGAGCCAGGTCGAACCAGCGCCAACATCTCCGGGGGTTTGGTGAATAAGGCCCGCACTCGCTGGTGGTGCGGAGGAAGCGGCCCTGCCGCACTTTAACGTTGATCACGTAGGAACATCATGAGCGAAAGCTTTGCTGAACTTTTTGAACAGTCTCTCCAGGACATCAACATGGAGCCGGGCGCCATCGTCGTGGCTACCGTTGTCGACATCGAGGGTGACTGGGTTACCGTCAATGCCGGCCTGAAGTCCGAAGGTCAGATCCCCTCGGCCCAGTTCCGTGACGAGAACGGTGAGCTGGCCATCGCCGTCGGTGACGAAGTCCACGTCGCCCTGGAAGCCGTTGAAGACGGTTTCGGCGAGACTCGCCTGTCCCGCGAGAAGGCCAAGCGTGCCGAAGCGTGGAAGGTGCTGGAAGCTGCCTTCGAGAAGGACGAGATCGTCAAGGGCGTGATCAACGGTAAGGTCAAGGGTGGCTTCACCGTCGATGTCGACTCCATCCGTGCTTTCCTGCCGGGCTCCCTGGTCGACGTGCGTCCGGTGCGCGACACCACGCACCTCGAGAACAAGGAGCTCGACTTCAAGGTCATCAAGCTCGACCCGAAGCGCAACAACGTTGTCGTTTCCCGTCGTGCCGTCCTCGAGGCCGAGAACAGCGCCGAGCGTGAGGCCCTGCTTGCGACTCTGCAGGAAGGCCAGCAGATCCTGGGTATCGTCAAGAACCTCACCGATTACGGCGCCTTCGTCGATCTGGGTGGCGTCGACGGTCTGCTGCACATCACCGACATGGCCTGGAAGCGTATCAAGCATCCGAGCGAGATCGTGGCCGTGGGTGACGAGATCAGCGTCAAGGTCCTCAAGTTCGACCGCGAGCGCAACCGTGTGTCTCTGGGTCTGAAGCAGCTGGGCGAGGATCCGTGGGTCAACATCAAGGATCGTTACCCGGAAGGCACCAAGGTTCACGCCACCGTCACCAACCTCACCGACTACGGCTGCTTCGCCGAGCTGGAAGAGGGTGTCGAGGGTCTGGTTCACGTCTCCGAGATGGACTGGACCAACAAGAACATCCATCCGTCCAAGGTGGTGCAGGTCGGCGACGACGTGGACGTCATGGTGCTGGACATCGACGAGGAGCGTCGTCGTATCTCCCTGGGTATCAAGCAGTGCACCGCCAACCCGTGGGAGACCTTCAGCGCCACGTACAACAAGGGCGATCGCGTTGCCGGTACCATCAAGTCGATCACCGACTTCGGTATCTTCATCGGCTTGGAAGGCGGCATCGATGGCCTGGTGCACCTCTCCGACATCTCCTGGACCGATACCGGCGAAGAAGCGGTTCGCCAGTTCAAGAAGGGCGACGAGGCCGAGGCCGTGATCCTCTCCATCGATCCGGAGCGCGAGCGCATCTCCCTGGGCATCAAGCAACTGGACACCGATCCGGTCGCCGAGTTCCTGGCCGTGAACGACAAGGGCACTGTGGTGACCGGTCGTGTGATCGAGGTCGATGCCAAGGAAGCCCAAGTCGAGCTGGCGACCGATGTCATCGCCGTGCTCAAGGCCTCCGAGATCAGCGCCGACCGCGTCGAGGATGCTCGCAACGTCCTCAACGAGGGTGACAGCGTCGAGGCTCGCATCATCGGTGTGGATCGCAAGAACCGTCAGATCAACCTCTCCATCAAGGCCAAGGATCAGGACGACACTCGTCAGAACCTGAAGAAGCTGCGTGAAGAGGCTCCCGAGAGTGGTGGCCCGACCACCATCGGTGACCTGATCAAGCAGCAGATGGGTCAGGACTGATCGGATAACGCTTTCCGATCCGCCAAGACCGCCGCCCTACGGGGCGGCGGTTTTTTTATACGAGATATTTCCCCTCTCGATGATCGAGATGATGGGCGAGCTCCGGTCTCTCGGAGTCTCTGCTGAATAGTGGTGCCATGAACTCGTAAAGTTATTTGCCAAGGAGAGTTCATTATCCTGGGGATTTATTTGCTTGCCACTACTGTTGAGCTTGAGTGTCGGTGGAAGTATTTAATTGCGACGGCTTGTACTGGCTGATCAATTCAACCAGACTATTGCCAAGGATCGAGATTAACGCGCATAATATACACCCCTTGCATCCCGTCGTAATTTCCAAGGAAACATTCCCATGTCTCTTCTTAACGAATATATGCAGATGGAGCAGCAGTTGAAGGAGCTCCAGGCCAATCTTGATAAGCTGCAAAATGATAAGCGCCTACAGAGCGAGCTCGAGTTCAAGGAAAAGCTCGAGTCGCTGATGAAGGAGTATGGCAAGAGTGCAGCCGAGGTCATTGCACTGCTCGATCCCAAGCCGGCAACTTCCGGGACCAAGGCGGCGACAACCGCTTCCACCGGCACGCGTCGCAAGCGCAAGCTGAAGATCTACAAGAACCCCAATACCGGAGAAGTCGTCGAGACTCGCGGTGGTAACCAGAAGACTCTCAAGGCGTGGAAGGATGAGTTCGGTCCCGACACCGTCGAGTCCTGGCTGGTGCGTGTTGAAGACTAGGTTTCTGGCGTGAACGGCAGAGACCGGCTCTTGCGAACGGCGCCTGTGGGCGCCGTTCGTGTATCCCGCCATCAGGCCGCAGTCTGCTCTTGAACGGGAGGGCGAGCCGCTGGGCTGGAGTCATTCCCTGGGGCTGGCTCTGGCGTGTGGAGCATGATGGCTTTAGCGAGCGCGCTGAATGCGAGTATAATCGACGCTTCTCCAATCGGGCGATGTGCCATGCACGCCTCATTTCGCCCGCTTTAAGATGACCACCAATGAAACAACAGACACCACGCAAAGCCATGGGTGAGCGCGATAAACTGCGCCAGTTTCGGGAACTCGACGATGCCTTTGCCGAGGCTCTGCGCGCGCTGGACACCACGCCTGCAGCCGAGCCTGCTGCCGAACTGGCGCTCGAGTCTTCCGATGCAGAGGATATGGCTGGGACGACAACGGCCCCCGAAGGGTTTGAACAACGACTCGAGGCACTGATGGCGGAGTATGACTTCTCGTCACAACGTGTCAGGGAGTTGCTGGAAACCCTGCAGCACTTCGAGTCGAATGCCTGAGGGCGTCACGCCTCTCGGGTGGATAGCTCCAGTGCCGTGATACGCTCCAGCGCCTGGTGGCGATGATGGCCGCACAGTTCGGCGTCATAGTCGAATAGCCGGCAAACTGCCGGCCGAGAGGGATCACCGAACAGCCGACAAAGGTTATGCTCGTCCAGCTGTACGCAGCGTGTCCCGGCTGGCTTGCCCTCCGGCATGCCGGGTATGGGCGAGGTGATCGAGGGGGCGATACAGCATGCCCCGCAGCCGGGGCGACACCCCGGCGTCTCCTGTGCCTGTTGCATGATGCTCTCCTCGCGACTGTGGAGCGGCTCGCTTATGGCCGGGCCGTGGCAACGGCGCCCTTGTCGACACCCTCGAAGGCCTGCACTCGAGTCGCTCGACCGGTTTCCTGGCTGATCACGCCGGCGAGCCAGGCGGCGATATGCTCCACCGTGGTCGGGCTCGGCAACACCGCGCAGCGCTCCCGAGGCAGGGTCAGCATGAAGTGCCCCTGTTCGGCGGTGTAACGGCTGGTCAGCCGGCCGAGAGAGGAGGCGCCCAGGCCCTCGGTCACGTCGGCCGCGTCCACCAGGTAGCGATCCGACAGGCGCGAGGCCCAGTCGGCTTCGAGCGCCGGTTGGCGCCGGCCATCCTGCCAAATATGGAGTCTCGAGCGATGGCCGTGGGCGATGCGCTGGCAGTTGCCGGCATGGCGCCTGAGGCCATGGCTATAGGTGTAGCTTGCCCCCTCGATGGTCTCTTCGCGCAGTGTCAGTCGAATGGCCTCAACCCGCGGCGGTGGCTCGTGCGACAGCTCGGCGGCCAGCTGCTCGGCCAGTCGGCTCGGGGTGATCGCATCCCAGGGCAGCAGGGTGAAGGCCTGGCGAGGGCCACGGACCTCCATGACATAGGGAGTCTCGGTGCGCACACAGAGCCCCTCGTCGCAGTCGTGCACACTGATGCCGGCGGCCGCGGTAGGTACCAGCAGGGTGTGGTCGGCGTCCCGGTCGAGCCGCGTCTTGATCCACGGCTTCACCTCGCCGAAGTCGAATAGCATGCCATCCTCGCCGAGCTCGCCGTCGAGCTCGGCATCCACGGACCAGCTGGCGCCGATCAGGCCTCGGCTGGGACACCACAGGGAAACGTCGAGATGGGTGAGGCGGTTGACGAACAGTGTCATCAGTCGATCCCCGCAATCTTGTGGGTCTGCAGCGACAGCCGCCACTGGGGGTTGGCCAGACAGTAGGCCACGGTCTCGGACAGGGTGTCGCCGACGACTCCTCGGGGAGCGGTGTCCATGGGCTGCAGGAAGAAGTGCCGGAAGTCCAGGTCGACAAACTGTTCGGGCAGCGCCTCGGCCTGGGGGTAGACCAGCTTGAGCTCGTCGCCCGAGGCCTGGACGAGCGGGGCGGTGCCCTTGGGGCTGACACACAGCCAGTCGATGCCAGGCGGCGCCGGCAGAGTGCCGTTGGTCTCCACGGCGACATCGAAATTGCGGGCATGCATGGCGGCAATCAGGGGGGCGTCGAGCTGCAGCAGCGGCTCGCCTCCGGTAAAGATCACCTGCGGCGTGGCCGTGCCGGGGGCGTCCGGCCACAGGGCGACCAGGTGGTCGGCCAGTGCCGAGGCCGAGGCGAATCGCCCGCCGTTCTGGCCATCGGTGCCGACAAAGTCGGTATCGCAGAAGCGGCACACTGCCCGGGCCCGGTCCTCCTCGCGACCCGACCAGAGGTTGCAGCCGGAAAAGCGGCAGAAGACGCTGGCGCGGCCGGCCTGGCCGCCTTCGCCCTGCAGCGAGTAGAAGGCCTCCTTGACCTGATACATCAGTGATCTCCTGTGGCAGAGCGTAGGGCCGGGGAGGCGGCGGGGTCGGGTTGCTGATCATCGGCGGCGGCGTCGGGCCGCTGGGAATAGCTCAGCGGATCGCGCACCCCGTTGGCGGCGAAGGCCGCCAGGCGCTCCCGGCAGCTGCCGCAACGCCCGCAGGCCAGGGCTTCCCCCCGGTAGCAGGTCCAGGTCTCGGCATAGTCGAGTCCCATGGCCAGGCCATCGGCGAGGATGGCGGCCTTGTCGTGGTGCAGGTAGGGCGCATGAACGGCGATCGGTGTGAAGTGGGCGAGGCCGGCCACGGCCTGCATGGCCGCGACGAATTCGGGTCGGCAGTCCGGGTAGAGCACGTGGTCGCCACCATGGGCACCGTAATCGACCCGGTCGGCGCCGATGTTCACCGCCTTGGCGATGGCCAGCGAGAGCAGGATCATGTTGCGGTTGGGCACCACGGTGTCCTGAAGGCTGGTCTCTTCGTAGTCGGCCTCCGGTAGCGTACGGCTGGCATCGGTCAGTGCCGAGGCGTCGATCAGGCCATGGATGGCGGTGATGTCGACCACCCGATGGGGCACGCCGAGCCGCTGGCAGACTCGGCGGGCGACCTCGAGCTCGCGGGAATGACGCTGGCCGTAGTCGAAGGAGAGGGCGTGTACCCGGCGGCCCTCGCGCAGGGCACGGTGCAGCACGGTATAGGAGTCCATGCCACCGGAGTAGATCACCACGGTGGCCGGGGAGTCGGGTTGGGTCATGGGGATACCTGATGAGTCGGAGAATTTTTCCGTCCCGTCGCACCATCTGTCGGGCGCGTCGGGACCTTGGCCGGGGTCCGGTCCGGAAGGCCGCCTAGTCTACGCAAGGCGGGGGATTCTGGCCAGGATCGGCGTGAGTTGCTACACTTTCGCGCCTTTCATCCCCTTGCATCCCTGCGGCCAGACGCCGTCGAGGGTGCCATCGTCCTGACAACGGTGATCCCCATGCAAGCCCCTGAACTGCTGTCCCCCGCGGGCACCTTCAAGAACATGCGCTACGCCTTCGCCTACGGCGCGGATGCGGTCTATGCCGGCCAGCCGCGCTACTCGCTGCGCGTGCGCAACAACGATTTCAAGCTCGATAACCTGCACAAGGGCATCGCCTATGCGCATGAGCGGGGCAAGCAGTTCTACGTGGCCTCGAATATTGCGCCGCATAACAGCAAGCTGAAGACCTATCTGCGCGATATGGAGCCGGTGATCGAGGCCGGGCCGGATGCGCTGATCATGTCCGACCCTGGCCTGATCATGATGATTCGCGAGCGCTGGCCCGAGCAGGAGATTCACCTCTCGGTGCAGTCCAACGTGGTCAACTGGGCGGCGGCCCGCTTCTGGCAGCAGCAGGGGATCAGCCGAATCATTCTCTCTCGCGAGCTGTCGCTCGAGGAGATCGCCGAGATCCGTGCCGAGTGCCCCGATCTCGAGATCGAGACCTTCGTGCACGGTGCCCTGTGCATCGCCTACTCCGGTCGCTGCCTGCTCTCGGGCTACTTCAATCACCGCGACCCCAACCAGGGTACCTGCACCAATGCCTGCCGCTGGCAGTACAACACCGTGGCGGCGGCCCACGACGAGACTGGCGACCTGGTGCCGGCCAACTCGGCCGCGGCCCATGCCGCCAGCGGTGTCTGGACACCGGGCCAGGGGGGTGGCCAGGGCGGGTTGATCGCATCGGGCGGTGGCAGCACGCGCCACAGCACGGCCACGGCCGGCGGGGTAGAGGGGCAGGATGAGCTCTCGGCCCTGATCGAGGATGCCACACGCCCCGGTGAGCTGATGCCGATCTTCGAGGATGAGCACGGCACCTATATCATGAACTCCAAGGATCTGCGCGCCGTGCAGCATGTGCCGCGGCTCACCGAGATGGGGGTCTCCTCGTTGAAGATCGAGGGGCGTACCAAGTCCCACTACTATGTGGCGCGCACCGCCCAGGTCTATCGTCGGGCCATCGATGACGCCGTGGCGGGCCGTCCCTTCGACATGCGTCTGATGGATGAACTCGACAACCTCGCCAACCGCGGCTACACAGAGGGCTTCTATCGACGCCATGTCCACGACGAGTATCAGAACTATGAGCGTGGCAACTCCGTGGGGGTGCACCAGCAGTTTGTCGGCGAGGTGATCGGCTACGACCCCGATCGCGGCGTTCTCGAGATCGACGTCAAGAACCGCTTCGAGGTGGGGGATGGCATGGAACTGATGTTACCGGGTGGCAATCGTCGTTTCGTCCTCGAGCATATCGAGAACAGGCGCGGTGAATCCGTCGGCGCCGCCCCCGGTTCGGGTCATGTGGTGCGCATCCCGGTGCCCGGCGAGGCGATCGCTCCGGAGCGAATCGAGTTTGCGCTGCTGATGCGCGATCTCGGCTGACGAGGGATTGCTGCGGTAAAGAGCCAGTCGGCGCCACCTCTCCCCAATGCCGGGATGGGCGGCGAGGCGCTCATCCCGGCGTCATGCAGGTGAGAGACGATGCGAGCCCACCCCTTTCCAGGGAGTGGGCTCGCGGCGTATATGGCGATCATTCGGGTGGGATGTCACCCCTTGCGCAGTGAGGCGTTGAGGTGATCGACCACCTCGGCCCAGTCGGCATCCTCCTCGATCGCTTCGCGCAGGAACTCCGCCTGTCCTTCGTTCCAGCAGGCGGCATCGGGCAGGGCCGTCTCCTCGGGGATGGGGGCGTGGCGGTCGATAAAGCGCTTGATCGAATCGGGGTCCGAAGCGAGCCCGAGCTGTTCGAAGAGTTCGCTGAAGGGGTGGTCGGGATGTTCCATGTTGGTGTCCCCGGCTGGGTCAGTGGGGCGGTCAGCCGATGGTGACCGCGAAGCATGCACCCCCACCATAGCCATTTGTCGCGCTCTCTGCCTGAGGCGCGTCAACGCTCCCGAGTCGGTGGCGCTAACGCTCTCCCACCAGTGGCGCAAGGAAGCGACGTCGCCGCTCGGCATCCTCCAGCGGCTGGGCGAGCAGGTGAACCAGCTTGGTCAGGGCCGCCTCGGGAGTCATGGCTCCACCCGCCAGCACCCCGGCATCGGTGAGCCCCTGGCCGGCGGCATAGTCCCCCGGGCTGATGGTGCCATGGGGGCACTGGCTGATGGCGGCGATCAGCTTGCCGTCAGCGCTGGCTCGGGTCAGCTGTTCCAGCAGGGCAGGATCGTGGGGCAGGTTGCCGGCTCCCCACACCTCGAACAGTGCCCCCTTGAGGCGTGGGTCGTTGAACCAGGCCGCCAGCTGGCGGGTGCTGATGCCAGGCCACAGCGCGATGCGTGCCACGCCGCCGTCGCCAAGCGGCGCATAATCGGGCAGCTCAAAGCGCGGCGCGATATCTTTCTCCTGGTCAAGGCCATGTTCGGGATAATGCCTGGCGGTGCCTGCGATCTGCTCGCCGAGCAGCGGGGCGTTGGGACTTTCGAAGGCGATGGCATCGCGAGTATGCCACTTGCGGGCACATACACCGCGGAGCAGCCTTCCCCCGAAGGCGATGGCGATCTCCTGGAGTGCCGGGTTGGCGGCGAAGCGCAGTGCCAGGGCGACGTTTCCGGCGGCGTCGCTGTCCGGCGCCTCCAGGGGCTTCATGGCGCCGGTGAGCACCACGGGGCGGTCGATGCCCTGCAGCTGGTAGGCGAGACTCGCGGCGCTCCAGGCCAGGGTGTCGGTGCCGTGAAGTACCACGATGCCGGCATGGTCACGGTAGCGCGCGGCGATGATCGCGGCCAGTCGCGACCAGTCGGCGGGGGTGGCCGCGCTGGAGTCGATGGGGTTCGATAGGGAGAGCAGCTCGTAGGCGGGCAGTTCGGCGACGCTGCCCGCCGGCAGGCCCCTCAGGGCGCGTGCCAGGCGGGCTTCGATATTGCCGCCCGGGGCCAGTCCCCTGGGCGTCTCCTGCATCCCCAGGGTGCCGCCGGTGTAGATCACCAGCAGGGGGCGAGGCCGTCGGGAGTCAGGCGTGCTCATGGGCGGCTCCTAAGTGGCTGTGGCCGATATCATGTGAGTGGCGTGTGGCCGATATCCTGGTGGCACAGGGGCATGATCAGAGCGTCTGGTCGCTATCGGGTGACCACCTGGCCATCATTGTCGATCTCCAGGCGGCGGTTGCGACCGGCAAAGAGGGCAAAGGTGGCCGCTAACGCACAGATCGCCAGCAGCACGCCGGTGATGCTGCCGAGCCCCAGGTCGAGCTGAAGCATCACGCCTACCCCCAGCGGGCCCATGGCAGCCAGCGTGTAGCCACCGCCCTGGGCAAGGCCGGAGAGCTTGCCGGCCAGGCGCGAGTTGCCGGTGCGCAATACGATCAGCGTCAGGGCGAGACTGAAGCTGCCCCCCTGGCCCAGGCCGAGCAGGACCACGCCGACCCAGCGCAGCGAGGGTGCCCCCTGCAGCAGCAGCCAGAATCCCGAGGCGACCAGCGTCAGTACCAGGAGCAGGGCGGGACGCTGATCCCGGGCCAGGCGTGCCAGCCAGGGGGCGGCCAGGGCGGCGGGCAACTGCACCATCACCGAGGCGCCCATCATCCAGCCGGCCTCGGCTTCTCCGTAGCCACGGGCCACCAGCAGGGTGGGAAGCCAGCCAAAGACGATATAGGCCAGGGATGACTGCAGCCCCATCATCAGCATGACCTGCCACGCCAGGGGCTGGGTCAGCACCGCGCGCATCGAACCGCCGCCGCTGGGCAGCGCCGCCTCATCGCGGCGGGGAGCCAGGGTCTGCCAGGCCACCAGGGCGATGAGCGCCAGCGCCGACCAGCTGGCAAGCCCCAGATGCCACGCTCCCAGCCAGTCGGCCAGAGGAATGCTCAAGCCCGCCCCCAGGGCCCCGCCCAGGCACAGCGCCATGGTGTAGACGCCTGTCATCAGATCGGCCCCCGCGGGGAGCTCGCGCTTGACCAGCGCCGGCAGCAGGGTGCCAGCCACCCCGATGGCGGCGCCCGCCATCAGCGTGCCGATAAAGAGCGTGGCGATGACGGGAATGCCACGCAGCGCCAGTCCCACGGCCAGCAGTATCAGCCCGGCGGCCAGGGCCCGCTCGGGTCCCAGGCGCTTGGCCAGCCAGGGGGCCATGGGCGCAAACAGCCCCAGGCAGAGAACCGGTAGCGTGGTGAGGGTGCCGATGGCCAAGGGCGACAGCCCCATGTCCTGCTGGACACGAGTCAGCAGCGGGGCCAGGGAGGAGAGGGCAGGGCGCAGGTTGAGGCCCACCAGTACCATCAGGGAGATAAACAGTCCCAGGCTGACGGTGGAGTCCCGCCTAGTCGCGGTCATGGCGCCACTCCCAGGCCTGTTTGGGTCGCAGTCCCAGGCGCTGCTCTTCCCTGCGGGGGGCCAGGAGGGGATGCTCCTCGTTTTGGTTCTCGGGCCGAAAGACCACCCTGCCAAGATGGTGGGGCATCTCTTGTTTCACCTGGTGCAGGATATCGGTGACATCCTCGACGCTGACCAGTGCGCCCCCACCGTTCAGCGGGTCGGGCTGGGCCACCAGGCGACCCTCGAAGAGCCAGCAGCGCTGGGGAACCTGGGCAACCTGCCAGTCGCGGCCCTGCCACCGGGCCCGGCCATCGGACAGCAGCTGTAGCTCACCCAGCGGCACCAGCGCCTGGAAGAGTCGAGCGTTGAGCACGGCTCGACCACCACGGGCCATGGTCACAGGGCCCGTGTAGCGAGACTCGGCCAGCGCGGCCATCACCGCCTTGCGATTCGGCTTGGCGGCCAGGGTCCCACGACCACAGAGATGCAGCAGGTCATGGTCGACCTGCTTGATAACCCAGATATCAATAGGTTGTTTGCCAAACAGTTGTTTGAGCATGGTTGAGTGACACTGTCAGGAGAGTAAGAGATATATTCACATATTGTGATGCTATCTGCTACTACCGAGTCAGGCCTGCTGACGACCGCCGCCGCTGCCTCCGCGGCGCCGGCGACGCGTTCCCGCTGGCTGCTCGGCGCCACGGCCCTGCGTTTGCCCGCGGTTCTGGCCACCGCCACCGCGCCTCTGGCCATTACCGCCGCGTCCACCACCGCCACGACGATTGCGGCCGTTTTCGATGGGCTCCGGCTTGGCATTGGGGTCGGGCTCGAAGCCGGGCTCGATGCGCTTCTCGAGGTCGCGCTTGATCAATCGCTCGATGCCCTTGAGCAACCCGTGTTCGTCGACGCAGACCAGCGACACCGCCTGGCCCTCGCTGCCGGCACGGCCGGTGCGGCCGATACGGTGGACATAGTCCTCGGCGACATTGGGCAGCTCGAAGTTGACCACGTGGGGCAGCTCTTCGATATCGAGGCCGCGGGCGGCGATGTCGGTAGCCACCAGCACCTGCAGGTCGCCGGTCTTGAAGGCAGCCAGGGCCTTGGTGCGCGCGGACTGGCTCTTGTTGCCATGGATCGCCATGGCCGGGATCTCCTGCTTGGAGAGCTGTTCGGCCAGACGGTTGGCACCGTGCTTGGTGCGGGTAAAGACCAGTACCTGATGCCAGTCGTGCTCGGTGATCAGGTGGGCCAGCAGCTCGCGCTTCTTCTCGCGGTCGACACGGTAGATCGTCTGGTCGACGAGCTCGGCGGTGGTATTGCGGCGAGCGACCTCGATCATCTTGGGATCATCGAGCAGCTTGTTGGCCAGCGCCTGGATCTCGTTGGAGAAGGTCGCCGAGAACAGCAGGTTCTGACGCTTCTCGGGCAGGACCCGCAGGATCTTCTTGATATCGTGAATGAAGCCCATGTCGAGCATGCGGTCGGCTTCGTCGAGCACCAGGATCTCCACCTTCGACAGGTCGACGTGTTTCTGCTGCTGCAGATCGAGCAGACGTCCCGGGGTGGCAACGAGCACATCGAGGCCCGGGCGAATGGCATCGACCTGGGGCTGCTGGCCGACGCCGCCGAAGATCACGTGGCTCTTCAGGGTCAGCAGGCGACCATAGTCGGCCACGCTCTCGCCCACCTGAGCGGCCAGCTCACGGGTCGGTGTCAGCACCAGGGCGCGCACCTGACGCTTGCCGGGACGTGGGCCGTCGGCCAGGCGCTGCAGCATCGGCAGGGTAAAGCCGGCGGTCTTGCCGGTGCCGGTCTGGGCGCTGGCCAGCAGGTCCCCGCCCTTGAGCACGGCGGGGATCGCCTGCTGCTGGATGGGAGTCGGGGTGGTGTAGCCTTGTGCCTCGACGGCGTTCAGCAGTTCGGCACGCAGGCCGAGTTCGGAAAAGGTCATGCGGTCTCCGCAGAACACCTCGGCCGCGCCGCGCGATCGTGCGCAGCCAGTCCCGGGCCGGGGTGTGAAAGATTCGGGGTCATGGCGCGGCAGGAGGGACTCGCTGATGTGCCGCGATGCGCATTATGCCAGATTCCGGGCTTGGGCGCAGCTACTCTTGTCGGCGTGTGCCGCGAACGGCCGCGGCGAGCTCGTCGGCCGCGCTGTCCCAGCCTCGGCCCAGGGCGCGGACCAGCGCAGGATAACCATCGGCCTCGAGGACGTTCTCGAGCTCCAGGGTCTGCATCGCCAGCAGGCTGCCGTCGGCGGCATGCAGGCGCCAGCGGCCGCCGATGATGGCCCGGCCATCGTGACGTCCCTGGAAACGGTCGATCTCCAGCGCCAGACTCAGGGCGTGTGCCTCGCGGGGGGCCGTGCCGTCGAGCAGGACCCGGGTATCGGGAAGCCGCTGCGCCAGGCGGTCGCGCAGGCCGCGTTGCAGCTGCTTGCCGAGGGCTTCGGCCCACTGATGACCGCGGGCTTCCACCAGGGTGATATCGTCGATCTGCATGACGATGCCCTCGACATCCAGGTAGTCGGCGAGTCGTGGCGTGGCAACCTGCAGCTGATAGCGCGTTTCGGCTCCCGCCGCACCCTGCTGGGCGGCCTCTGGCAGAGTGGTTTGGGGCAGAGTGGCTTCTGGCAATGTGTAGCGCTCGGGCGCGGGCTTGCTGCTGGCGCACCCCCCCAGCGTGCCAGCCAGCAGCAGGGGGGCCAGGGCGGCACCAATCCATCTTCTTGCCATCATTACAAGCTCTCCTGAGGGTAGTCACTCTCGTGGTGCGCGCGGCACGGGGTCCTCGGTATCCAGGCTGTCGAACAGCAGGGCTCGCGGGTTGTCGGACAGCGTTCTTGCCACCGGCTGGAGGTCACGCAGCAGCCGCTCCAGGCGCTGGGTGGCGCCCACCAGCTCCTGGTAGGCCGATGACTCGGGCGAGAGTCCCTCCAGGGTGGTGCGCAGCCCCTCCAGGGTGGCATTGAGATTGGCCGGGACGTCGCGGGTCCCGGGGGCTTCCACCAGCTCCCTCAGGGAGGCGGAGAGCGTGCGTACCTCCGCGAGCATTGCCTCGGAGGCATCGAGGTTACGGTCGAGGCCCTCCAGCAGGGGCTCCACCTCCAGATCGTTGAGCTTGGCCAGCAGGCTGGTGATCTGGGACTCGATCAGCGCGAAGCCGCCGGACGTGGTGGGGAAGACGCGCTGCTCGGCGAAGGTGAGCGGCGAATACTCCTCCTCCAGCTCGCTGTGGAAGTTGAGATCCACGAACAGCGCTCCGGTCAGCAGGTTGCCGCTCTTGAGGCTGGCACGCAGCCCCAGCTCGAAGAAGCGCTCATAGCGTTCCCGCCATTCGTCGATGTCGACCGCCTGGTTTTCGATGCCCAGGCGCTGGGGCTCGATGCGGATCAGCACCGGAATGGCGAAACCGTTGCGACCGCCGGGCTGCTCGGCGGTAAAGTTCCAGGGCACGGCGGCCACGGTACCTAGGCGCACGCCGCGAAACTCCACCGGCGCCCCCTTGGTGAGGCCGCGAACGGAGTCGTCGACCAGCAGCACGTATTCCAGATAGCGGTTGAAGGTTCCCTGGCGTGCGGTGTCCTCGTCGGGGTAGAGGGTGAAGGTCGTGTCGGCGGCCACCGTGCCGCCCAGCGGCAGGTCCTCGGGAATGCCGAAGGTGACGCCACCACCGAGCAGGGCCTCGAAGGATTCGACATTGACTCGAAAGCCTTCGGAATCCAGGCGCAGGTCGATGCCGCTGGCCGACCAGAAGCGGGTGCTGTCGGTCACCAGGCTGGCGTAGGGGGCCTCGATAAAGACGCGATGCTGCATGCGCCGGGTGGTGGCGTCGAAATTGGCCTCTTCCACGCGGCCCACGGTATAGCCCTGGTAGGTGACCGGGTCACCCACCCGCAGCGAGTTGCCCAGCTGGCTGATCAGGTTGATGCGCAGGCCGGCGGCCCCGGCGGGTGCCACGGGCGGCTGGTCACTCACCTCGAACTCGCGCGCCTCGACCTCGCTTTCGCCCGGTTGCAGCTGAATATAGGCACCGGACAGCACGGTGTTCAGGCCGCTGATGCCCTCGCGCCCCACCCGCGGCTTGACCACCCAGAACTGGCTATCCTCGACCAGCATCGCCTCGTTGTCCGGTCCCATGCGTGCGGTGATGACGGCGGTAGAGAGGTCCTCGGAGAGGTGCACCTGCTCGACCCGGCCTACCTCCACATTGCGCGTCTTGATCAGGGTGCTGCCTGCCTCGATGCCCTCGGCGTTGCTGATGGTCAGGGTGATCTGCGGGCCACGGCTACGATAGTTGTCGTAGACCAGCCAGGCACCGATCAACAGGGCCACGATGGGCACGATCCAGATCGGCGAGACGCGTGCCTGGGGCGTTGCCCGGGCATGGTGCTGCGGGGTGGCGTCGTCATGGCGCGGAGTCTCTTCACTCATCCAGAGCTTCCTTCAGGGTGTCGTCCATGGAGGGGCGGCCGAGACGCCGTTGTCTCAGAGGGCGTCGGCGTGTCCCAGATCAGTCGGGGGTCGAAGGTCATGGCGGCCAGCATGGTGATCACGACCACGGCGCCGAAGGCCAGGGCGGCGGGCCCCGGCTCGATGGACATCAGCGTGCCGGCGCGAATCAGCGCCACCAGGATGGCGACCACGAAGACATCGATCATCGACCAGCGACCGATGAATTCGGTGACGCGATAGAGCCGTGTGCGGGCCGCCGCATTGAGCTCGCTGCTGCGTCTGACCATCAGGCACAGCCAGGCCAGGGCCATCAGCTTGCCGACCGGCACGATCACGCTGGCGATGAAGATGACGGCGGCGACCGGCCAGGAGCCCATGCCGATCAGCTCGACGACGCCGCCGACAATCGTCGAGGGGGAACTATGTCCCAGGCTGGTGGTGGTCATGATCGGATAGACATTGGCCGGGATATACATGATCGACGCGCCTGCCAACAGCGCCCAGGTGCGCTGCAGGCTATATGAACGCCGCGCATGCAGTGTCTCGCCGCAGCGCTCACACTGGCCATGACCGCCGGCATCGAGGCGGCCGACCAGCCCGCAGGTGTGACAGCCGGTGAGGCCCTGAGGGGCCGCGGTCTCGCCGGTGCGGGCCCCCTTCGGTGCACGCGGTTCGCCGGCCAGCGAGAACCACATCCAGTCGGCATCCAGCGACTGGGTGGTCAGCAGCAACAGGAGGGCGAAGGCGCAGAACGACCAGAACGACACGCCGAGGTCGATGTCGGCCATGCCGGCGATCTTGATCAGGCTCACCAGGGCGCCAATGATAAAGACATCGGCCATCATCCAGGGGGTGAGGTGTGCCAGGGAGCGCGCGATCGTTCGGCTGGCCGGTAGCGGGGTGTCGCGTAGCAGCCCCAGCTGCAGCCAGATCACCCCGGCCAGATAGATCGCGGGCAGTACCACGATGGTCAGGAGCACGGCACCGCCCACTATCGGCTGGTGGAAGCCGATCAGTGTCGTCGCGGTCTGGGTCAGCTCGATGCGATTACCGATGCCCCGCACACTGAAGCTGAGGAAGGGAAAGGCCAGGGCCAGGCCCAGAGCCATCAGGGCGGCCAGCGCCAGGGCCAGGCTTCGCTGGACGGGACGAAAATGGCGGGTCACCAGGATGTGATGGCAGCGTGGGCAGTCGGCCTTCTCGCCGGGGCGCAGTGGTGGCAGGGCGACCAGCCAGTCGCACTCCTGACAGGCGCGCAGGCGGCGGCGCGCGCGGCTCTCCGGCGGCGTGCGCTCGACGCGTGGTGCCTCACCCTGCAGCAGCGGCGGGGTGGTCAGGCGTTGGCGAAGGGGAATAGAGGGCGTGGCCAAGGGGGCTGATCTCTCCTGGGGCGCGGCTTCACTCGAAGGGCGGCGCAGGCGTACACTGCGCCGGGCCGTGGGCTAACGGAAAGTGTGACACGTCACCACGGGCACTGCCATTTTTCAACATGCACATATGAATGTAACGGGAACGAGACGATGATCCTACCCGCGGTGGCGGTAGTGGCAGGGTTGATCCTGCTGGTGTGGAGCGCCGAGCGTTTCGTCGATGGCGCGGCGGCAACCTCGGGCCGCCTGGGGCTGTCGCCGCTGCTGATCGGCATGCTGGTGATCGGCTTCGGTACCTCGGCGCCGGAGCTGGTGGTCTCGGCGCTGGCGGCGGGGCAGGGTAACCCCGGGTTGGCGCTGGGCAACGCCTACGGCTCCAATATCGCCAATATCGGTCTGATCCTTGGGCTGGTGGCGCTGATCGCGCCGCTGACGGTGCACTCCTCGGTGGTGCGTCGCGAACTGCCGGTGCTCGGCGTCGCGACACTGCTGTCGGCGTTGCTGATGTGGGGAGGCGTCATCGGTCGTCTCGAAGGGGGCTTGCTGCTGGTCCTGCTGGCCGCCTTCATGGGAGGGAGTATCTGGCGTGCCCGCCACGAGGGCTCGGATTCGCTGGCCGCCGATACCGAGGAGAGCCTGACGGTTCACCCCATGAGCCTGAAGGCGGGTCTGGTCTGGACCGGTGTCGGCCTGGTGCTGCTGGTGGTCAGCTCGCGAGTCCTGGTATGGGGTGCCGTGGCCATCGCCCAGGGCCTCGGGGTCAGCGACCTGATCATCGGGCTCACCGTGGTGGCGGTGGGTACGTCGCTGCCCGAGCTCGCCTCATCGGTCAGCGCGCTTCGTCGCAACGAGCATGATCTGGTGCTGGGCAATGTGGTGGGGTCCAACCTCTTCAACACTCTCGGAGTGGTGGGCCTGGCGGCGGTGATTCATCCCATCGAGGTGGGCGCCGAGGTGCTGCTGCGCGACTGGAGCCTGATGACCGTCATGACGCTCATGATGGCGCTCTTCGCCATGGGCTGGCGTGGACGAGAGGGGCGCATCAACCGCCTCGAGGGGGCGGCGCTGCTGGCGATGTTCCTGGGGTACACCGGCTGGATGGTGAACCTGGTGGTGAGCGGCGGGGGTGGTTGACCCGGCGACTGCGACAATGCGACTCCCCCCTGAAAGGCTTCTTACACTGTGGGTCACTGGTGAATGAGCGTATGCTGATAGGAAACCGAGTGGGTAGCGGTGGCCGACTGATCGCGGCCCTCGTTTCACTCGGACCTGCTAGGCTTTGACTGTTCCCAGGTGTCCAGGAGGCGTGCATCCATGCACCCCCTTGCGACCTTCTCGAGTTAACAGCGTAACGAGGCAAGCGCCATGGAACTGGATCCTCTTCTGCTGTCGCGACTGCAGTTCGCCTTTGTGGTCTCCTTTCACGCCATCTTCCCGGTGTTCACCATCGGCCTGGCATCCTACATTGCCGTGCTCAACGGCCTCTTCTACAAGACGGAACACCCCGCCTGGGACCGCCTCGCGCAGTTCTGGACCCGAGTCTTTGCGGTGGTGTTCGGCATGGGCGTGGTATCGGGCATCGTCATGTCGTTCCAGTTCGGCACCAACTGGAGCAACTTCTCCTATGCCACCGCCAACTTTATCGGACCGATGCTCAGCTATGAGGTGGTCACGGCCTTCTTCCTGGAGGCGGCCTTCCTCGGGGTGCTGCTGTTCGGGCGTGGCAAGGTGCCCCAGGGGGTGCACCTGTTCGCCGCGATCATGGTGGCGCTGGGCACCTTCATCTCGTCGTTCTGGATCCTCTCCGCCAATAGCTGGATGCAGACCCCGGCCGGCGCGGAGCTGATCGATGGCCGGTTCCATATCACCGACTGGTCGGCGGCGATCTTCAACCCGTCGTTCCCCTGGCGCTTCTCCCACAAGGTGATGGCCTCGTTCGTTACCGGTGGCTTCGTGGTGGCGGGCGTCAGCGCCTGGTACCTGCTGATCGGCCGCGATGTCGAAGCCAACCGCCGGGCGCTCTCCATGTGCCTGTGGCTGCTGCTCGTGCTGACGCCCACCCAGGCGGTGATCGGTGATTTCCACGGCCTCAATACCCTGGAGCACCAGCCCACCAAGGTCGCCGCCATGGAAGGCAACTGGGAGACCGATACCAATGTGCCGCTGCTGCTGGCCGCCTGGCCCGACCAGGCGGCCCAGGACAATCGCTTCGAGATCGGCATTCCGAACCTGGCCAGCCTGATCCTGACTCACCATGTCGATGGCGAGGTTCCGGGTCTCAGCGAGGTGTCGGAGGATGAGCAGCCGACGGTATGGCTGGTGTTCTGGTCGTTCCGGGTCATGGTCGGTCTGGGCGTGCTGATGATCGGTGTCTCCCTGGTGGGGCTGTGGCTGCGTCGTGGCGGCCGCCTCTATCGGCAGCGAGGCTACCTGCAGGTGCTGCGGCTGATGAGCGTAACGCCCTTTATCGCGGTGCTGGCCGGATGGTTCGTGACCGAAACGGGCCGCGCGCCCTGGCTGGTCTACGGACTCATGACCCACGCCGAGGGGGTCACCCCGTCGCTGACCGGTGGCATGGCACTGTTTACCCTGATCGGGTACATGACGGTCTATGCCGTGGTGTTCGCCTGCGGCCTCTACTATCTCACTCGCGTGGTGCGCCAGGGCATGCTGCCCGAATCGGGTGACGATGCCGATCCTTCGCCCCACGCCAAGCGGCCCTTCTCGGCAGCCAATGCCCGCTTCGATGACGATGCGGCCCCAACCTGGAGGCAGTGATATGGAATCCTTCGACCTCTCCATGATCTGGGCGGTGATCATCGGCTTCGGCGTGATCATGTACGTGCTGATGGATGGCTTCGACCTGGGCCTCGGCATCCTCTACCCCTTCGCGCCGAGCGAGGAGGCTCGGGATGTGATGATGAACTCCGTGGCCCCGGTGTGGGACGGCAACGAGACCTGGCTGGTACTGGGTGGGGCCGGGCTGCTGGGGGCCTTTCCGCTGGTCTACTCGGTCTATCTGCCGGCCCTCTATATCGGTGTCTTCCTGATGCTCGCCGGCCTGATCTTCCGCGGCATCGCCTTCGAGTTCCGCTTCAAGTCGCGACGCAATCGGGTGTGGTGGAACCGTGCCTTCTGCTGGGGCTCGGCGGTCGCCGCCTTCGCCCAGGGCGCCGTGGTGGGGGCCTATATCGAGGGCTTCCCGGTCGAGGACTTCGTCTTCGTCGGAGGGGCCATGGACTGGTTGACGCCCTTCGCGGTCTTGACGGGCATCAGCCTGATGGTCGGCTATGCACTGCTGGGGGCCACCTGGCTGATCCTCAAGTCGGAGGGCGAGATCCAGCGCTGGGCCTACCGCATCACTCCGGTCCTGCTGCTGGCGGTGCTCTCCGCCTTCGCCATGATCAGCGTCTGGACCCCGCTGGTGGATCCGGCGGTGTTCCAGCGCTGGTTCGACCATATTCATCTGATCTGGGTGCTGCCGGCCCTGGCACTGGCCTGTGCCGCCTGGCTGTTGATGGCGGTTCATCGGCGCCAGGAGGGGCAACCCTTCATCGCGACGCTGGGACTCTTCCTCTTCACCTACCTGGGCCTGGTGGCCAGCAAGTGGCCGGTGATAGTGCCCCCCGACTACACGATCTGGGACGCCGCCTCGGCCCCGGAGTCACAGCTCTTCCTGCTGATCGGTGTGCTCTTCGTGATTCCCATCGTGCTGGCCTATACCGCCTGGTCCTATTGGGTATTCCGCGGCAAGGTCCGTCCCGGCGACGGCTACCACTAGTCGGTGGGCAGTCGTCATGGTGCCGCCGGGGAGGCCTCCCGGTGGCTGGCCGCTTATGCCGCCGATGAGCGCTGGCGCCTGACCCTGGCGGTCGTCGCCGGAGTGGTGGCCGCCCTGGCCACACTGGGCCAGCTGGCGCTGCTCGCTCGATTTATCAGCGAGCTGCTGATGGCGCAGGCGCCGTTGGCGAGGTTGACTCCCCTGGCGCTGGGCATGCTGGCGCTGCTGCTGGTACGCAGCCTGGCGCTGTTCCTCCAGGAGCGCCTGGGACTCGTTGCCAGCCTGGCCCTGCGACGGCGGATACGCGGTGAACTGCTTGATCATCTGGCCAGGTTGGGGCCGGCGGGGCTCTCCACCAGGCACTCGGCGTCATTGGCCAGCCAGCTGGTCGAGCAGGTCGAGGCCCTGGATGGCTATATGGCGCGTTATCGCCCCCAGCTCGCCCTGGCAATATTCCAGCCGCTGGTCGTGCTCGTGGCGGTGGCCTGGCTCGACTGGCTGGCGGCGCTCTTCCTGCTGCTGTCGGCGCCACTGATCCCCTTGTTCATGGCCCTGGTGGGCATGGGGGCCGAGCGCCTCAATCGCGAACAGTTCGAGGCGGTCTCGCGGCTGTCGGGCCACTTCATCGACCGGGTCCGGGCGATCACTACCCTGCAGCTCTTCGGTCGCACCCGGGAGGCGACGGCCGAGGTGCATGGCGCCGCCGACGACTATCGCCGGCGCAGCCTGCGCACCCTGCGCGTGGCCTTTCTCTCCTCGGCGGTACTGGAGTTCTTCGCCTCGGTGGCCATCGCCGTGGTGGCGATCTATGTCGGGTTCGGTCTGCTCGGCTATATCACCTTGGGTCCCTCGCCTGAGCTGACCCTGTTCAGCGGCCTGCTGGTGCTGCTGCTCGCCCCGGAGTTCTTCCAGCCGCTGCGTGTGCTCTCCCAGCACTATCATGATCGGGCCGCTGCCCTGGGCGCCGCCGACGGGCTGATGGCGCTGCTTGCCGAGAGTGTCGAGGAGCTGCGCGGAAGCGGCGGTGAAGAAGCGCCACCCGCCGCCGTATCGGGGGAGCTGATTCGCCTCGAGGCGGCCACGGTGAGCTATCCCCAACGCGGCCGTGTGCTCGGCCCCCTCGACCTGGTCCTGGTGCCCGGCGAGGTGGTGGTGGTGAGCGCCCCCTCGGGGGGAGGAAAGTCGACGCTGCTGCAGCTGCTGGCGGGCTTCGTTGGCCCCGAGCGGGGGCGGCAGCGGATGGCGCCGGGGCTGCGCTACGCCTGGATGGATCAGCGGCCGCTGCTGGTCAAGGGCAGCCTGGCCGATAACCTGCGCCTGGCGGCACCGCAGGCGGATGTGGGGGCCATGCGCCGGGCCCTGGAGCGTGCCGGCCTGGGCGAGCTGCTGGCACGCCTGCCCCGGGGGCTCGATACACCGCTGGGCGAGCGGGGCGCGGGGCTCTCCGGTGGTCAGGCCCAGCGCCTGGCGCTCGCCAGGGTCTTCCTGTGCGATGCCCCGCTGGTGCTGCTGGATGAACCAACGGCGAGCCTGGACGCCGCGACCGAGGCGGATATCATCGCGGCGCTGGGGGAGCTGGCCTTGGAGGGACGCTGTCTGGTGATCGCTACCCACCACCCGGCGCTGATGGCACTGGCCGACCGGCGGCTGATGCTCGATCAGCAGGGGGAGCGCATCCGATGAGAAAATCCGTCGAGGGGCGTCGTGACCTGTGGGGCGAACTGGCTCCCTGGCTACAACTGCTGGCACGCCGCCGTGGCCGGCTGGCCGCTGGCACAGGGTTGATGGCAGTGACGCTGCTGTCGGCCATCGGTCTGCTGGCGCTCTCCGGCTGGTTTATCACCGCCACCGGTCTCACCGGCATGCTGCTGGCCGCAGGCGTGGCGGCACGGCTGGATGTCTATCTGCCGGGTGGCGGCATCCGCGCCTTTGCGGTGACGCGAACCGTGGCCCGCTATCTGGAGCGGCTCTACAACCACGACACGGTGCTGCGACTGCTCGCCGATCTGCGCGGACGGCTGTTCGGGATGATCGCCGCTCTCGATGCGCACGCCCTGAGAGAGCGGCGCGCCAGCGACTGGCTCAACCGGTTGACCGCCGATATCGATACCCTGGACAGCCTCTTCCTGCGGCTGCTGGCCCCGGCCGTGGTGTCGCTGCTCGCGATCCTGGGGCTGGGGGGCTTCCTGGCCCTCTGGGCGCCCATGGCGGGTCTCGTGGTCGGGGGCGTGTTGCTGATCGGCTGGGGCTGGCTGGTGGTCGGCCAGGCGCGTCTCGGAATGGCCGCCAGTCGGCGCCAGATCACCACTCGCGAGTCACTGCGAGGGCGTCTTGTAGAGCAGATGCAGGGCATGGCGGAGCTGGAAGCCTATGGCGCCCTTGCTCATCATCGTCAGCGGATCGAGGCCCTGGAGGCGGAACTCTATCGGGATCAGCGATGGCTCGGGACCCTGGTGGCGCTGGGCAATGCCCTGGTCGCGGTGCTGGTGGGGGGCACGGCACTCACGGCGCTGTGGCTCGCCGCCACGGCCTGGCAGGCCGACATGCTCAGCGGGCCGGTGGCGGTGATGATGCCCCTGGCGGTGCTGGCCATGAACGAGGCACTGACCGGCCTTCCCGCTGCCTTTACCTGGCTGGGCGCCACCCGGGGCGCGGCCCGGCGACTCAACGGGCTGCGCCGGGCCGCGTCTCGGCCGCCGGCGGTGAAGAGTGGCCGGGCCGCACGCCCCGGTCCTCTTTCGGTAAGCATCGACAGGGTCTCGCTGCACTATCCCGGGGCGCCACTGGCGGCTCTGGAGGGGCTCACGCTGAAGCTCGCTGCCGGTGAGCGGCTGGCGCTGTGCGGTGTCTCGGGGGCGGGCAAGTCGAGTGTCGCGGGGCTCCTGCTGCGTCAGCTCACGCCCAGCGCCGGCGAGATCCAGCTGGGAGGCGTGGCCCTGGACGCCTGGCCAGAGGCATCGCTTCGCCGGCGAGTGGCCGCGCTGACCCAGCATATCGACCTGCTCGATGACAGCCTGGCCGCCAACCTGCGCCTGGCCCGACCGGAGGCGGAGGAGGGGGCGTTATGGGCGGCACTGGCCTGGGTCGAGCTGGCCGACTGGGCGCTGACGTTGCCCGCGGGCCTTGACACTCGAGTCGGCGAGGGGGGGCGACGCCTCTCCGGTGGCCAGGCGCGACGCCTGGCCCTGGCTCGGCTTTACCTGCTGGACCCCGATCTGGTACTGCTCGACGAGCCTTTCGCCAGCCTCGATGCCGCCACCGTGGCGCGGCTGAGCCCCCGCCTGGATGCCTGGCTCGAGGGGCGCACCACGATCTACCTCGTACACCAGCTGGATGGCGGAGATTTCGACCCACCCGGGATCGATCACCGCCTGATACTGGTCGAAGGTCAGGTGAATTTATACAAGGAGTCGATATGACTGTCAGGGACGCACTACCCGAGCGGGGCCGTCGCCATCTCTCTCTTCGCCTCGTCATCCTGCTGGCCGGGGCATGGCCACTAGGCTCGGCCATGGCCGCCGAGCTGCCCGTCGAGGCGGTGACGCTCTCCTCCGGTGGCCTGGCGGAGGTGCAGCGCAGGGCCAGTCTCGAGGGAGATGGCACCCTCTATCTGGAGGTGCCCCTGGAGCAGGTCAACGATGTGCTCAAGAGCCTGGTGGTGCGTGACCCGGCGGGACGCCTTCAGGGGCTCAGCCTCGATGGCCTGGCGACGCTTGAGGAGACCTACCGTCGGCTGCCCTTTGGTCCGGAGGATCTGGGCTCGGTGGCCCGACTGGCCGATAGCCTGCAAGGGGTGAAGGTAAGGGTGAGCTCCGGTGGCCAGCGCCTCGAAGGGCTGCTGCTGGGTGTCGCGGAGCATGGTGCCGACGAAAACGGGCGCGCCGTGCAGACCCTGTCGCTGCTCGAGGAAGAGGGTGGCGTGGCCACATTGCGCCTGGGCGACGATGCCCGCCTCGAGGTGCTGGACCCAGACCTGCGTGAGCGCCTGGCCGAGGCCGCCGAGGTCAGTGGTCGCGCTCGCACCGACGAGATGCGCCGCATCGCCATCGATCTCGAGGGCGAGGGCGAACGTGATGTGTCGCTTACCTATGTGGTGGCGGCTCCGGTCTGGAAGAGCAGCTACCGACTGCTGCTCGAGGCCGATGGCAAGGCTCGCCTGCAGGCGTGGTCGGTGATCGAGAATGCCAGCGGCAGCGACTGGAGCGATGTGGCGCTGACGCTCTCCAGCGGCGCCCCGGTCACCCTGACCCAGCGCCTGCTCGAGCGCTACTGGCCAACGCGCACTGAGGTGCCGGTCACTGCCGACAGCATCGCACCGGTGCGGCCCGACGAGGGTGCCATGGAGGCGCTGCGTGGTGCCAAGGCCGAATCCATGATGGCCTATGGCGACGCGGCAGTGAGCCGCAGCGCGGTGGCGCCGTCTGCTCCGGCATCGCGCCCCGAGGTGGTCGAGGGCGCCACGACGGCCACCTGGCGTCTCCCCACCTCGGTGGATCTCGCGGCGGGGCGGACCCTCTCGCTGCCCTATATCGATGCCGCCGTGCCGGCCCGCCGTGTCTCGCTCTACCAGCCCGAGCGCGGCGAGCGTCATCCGGTGGCGGCGGTGCGCCTGGAGAATGACACCGATGCCTGGCTGCCTCCGGGTCTGGTGACCGTCTATGACGCCGGAGTGGGACACGTGGGTGATGTCAACCTGCCGGGGATTCCCGCCGGGGAGTCGCGTCTGGCCAGCTTCGCCGCCGATCGCAAGGTGCGTATCGTCGAGAGCGCCCGCCCCGAGGAGCGGCTCGAGCGCATGGTCATCGTCGATGGTGCCCTGCGGATCACCCACCAGTCGCGGCGGGTGACGCGTTACGCGGTAGAGAACGATGCCCGTGAGGCCCGGGAGGTGGTGATCGAGCATCCCCGCCGCAGCGGCTGGGAGTTCGCCTCCGAGGCCCTGATTGAGAGCACCCCCGGCCATCATCGCCTGGAAGTGAGCCTGGCACCTGGCGAGAGTGGTGAGGTCGTAGCGCGGGAGACCCGGGTGCGGCGTCAGAGCCTGGCGCTGGCGAATGCCGGCGTGACCCAGCTTGTCGAGTGGCGAGAGGCCGCCGACGGCGAGACCGCGACGCATCTCGAGCAAGTGCTGGAGCGTCGCCGGGCGCTGGCCGAGGTGGAGCGCGAGCTGGAGGATCTCGAGGAGCGGCTGACGCGAGCCGCCGAGCGCCAGGCACGAATCCGTGACAACCTGGCGGCGGTAGGCACCGACAACGACCTCGGCCAGCGCTATCTCGGGGATCTCGAGGCCGAGGAGGAGGAGATCGCCGCGCTGGAGGAGCAGCGAGAGGCGTTCGAGTCCGAGCGAGAGGTGCGCCGCGAGGCCCTGGCCGAGACGCTGCGTGAGTTGCCGTAGAAGCGTTGACAGGCGCGGCTTTCGTGTAGGCCCGGTTTCTTTCAGGATGGGGCCATACCGTTCCGGGAGAGTGAGATAAACGATGCGTGACTTCCTGACCCGACTGCCCAAGGTCGAGCTGCACCTGCATATCGAAGGCACCCTGGAGCCCGAACTGATGTTTGCCCTGGCCGAGCGCAACGGCGTCACGCTGCCCTATGCCTCGGTGGAGGAGGTGCATGCCGCCTACGACTTCAGTGACCTGCAATCCTTCCTCGACCTCTACTATCAGGGGATGAGCGTATTGCAGACCGCCCGGGACTTTCATGATCTGGCCATGGGCTATTTCCGTCGCGCCCATGCCGAGGGCGTGGTGCATGTGGAGATGCACTTCGACCCCCAGGCACATCTCGTGCGGGGCGTCGGACTCGCGGTCGTCATGGAGGGGCTCTCCCTGGCATGCCGCGAGGCCGAGAGGGAGCTGGGCCTCTCCACGGCACTGATCATGGCGTTTCTGCGCGACCGCGATGCCGCCGAGGCGGTGTGGGTGCTGGAGCAGGCGTCGCCCTATTGGGAGATGCTCGATGCCGTGGGGCTGGATAGCGCCGAGCTGGGCAATCCACCGGAGGCGTTCAGCGAGGTCTTCGAGCGCGCTCGCCGCCTGGGCATTCCGCGAGTGGCGCATGCCGGCGAGGAGGGCCCCCCGGAGTACATTCGCAACGCTCTCGACCGGCTCGACGTGTGTCGTATCGATCACGGGGTGCGCTGCCTGGAGGATCCGGCCCTGGTGGCCCGCCTGCGTGACGAGCAGGTGGTGCTGACGGTATGTCCGCTCTCCAATCTGCGCCTCAAGGTGGTCGAACGGCTCGAGGAGCATCCGCTGCCACGGATGCTGGCCGAAGGGCTCAATGTGACCCTCAACTCCGACGATCCCGCCTACTTCGGCGGCGGCATGCTGGCCAACTTCCTGGCCTGCAAGCGCGCCTTCGGCTGGGACAAGGAGACCTTCCGGCGCCTGGCCGGCAACGCCATCGAGGCCGCCTTCGTCGGTGAGGCGCGCCGCCAGGAGTGGCGTCGGCGGCTGGCAGAGGCCTGACCGGCCAGTCGTAACGCCATGACCGAAGACGGCAGCCCGGAGGCTGCCGTCTTGCTATCCAGGCCCGGCGCATGGTCAGGCCTGCATCATCCCATCGGGCTCACGTGGTGGCGAGCAGCACCACGCAGAGGGCGGCGGAGACCCACATGGCGAGTCGAATCTCGCCACCCTTGCCGGTGGCCAGCTTGATCAGCACGTAACTCAGGAAGCCGAAGGCGATGCCCAGCGTGATGGAGTAGGTGAGCGGCATCAGGATGATCGCCAGGAAGGCGGGAAAGGCCTCTTCGTAACGACCCCAGTCGATGCGGCCGATCGGCGACAGCATGAACAGCCCCACCAGCACCAGGGCCGGAGCGGTGGCGATGACTGGCACCAGCGACAGCAGCGGCGACAGGAACAGGAAGGGCAGGAACAGCAGGGCGATGGTCACCGCAACCAGCCCGGTGCGTCCCCCCTGGGCCACGCCCGCCCCGGACTCGATAAAGGTCTGAGCGGCACTGGTGCCCAGTGGTGCCGCGATCATCGAGGCGAAGGCGTCCACGGTCATGGAGCGCTTGAGGTTGCGCGGGTTGCCATCTTCGTCCTTGAGGTCGGCGGACTCCGACAGCGCCATGAAGCAGGAGAGGGCATCGAAGAAGTTGGTGAACAGCATCACGAAGATGAAGGGCAAGTAGGCCACCTTGAGGGCGCCGAGGATATCGACCCTCATGACGGCACCGAAGTCGGGCCAGGCGGCGAGACCGCTCCACTCCACCATCAGCTCCTCGCCCCACAGCCGACCCATGGGGGCCGCCAGCAGCGTGGTCAGCGCGATGCCCAGGATCAGGGCGCCGTTCATGCGCAGGATCACCATCACGGCGGTGGCCATCAGGCCGATGAAGAAGGTCACCAGACCGGGATCGAAGCTGCCCAGCGTCACCAGGGTAGCCTCGCTGCCCACGATAAAGCCGGCGTTCTTCAGCCCGATAAAGGTGATAAAGAGGCCGATGCCGCAGGTGATGGCATAGCGCAGCGAGGCGGGAATCGCCTCGATGATCGCCTTGCGCACATTGAAGACCGCGAGCACGGCAAACAGCACACCCGACCAGAACACGCAGCCCAGGGCGACCTCCCAGGAGAGGCCGGCCCCCAGCACCAGCGTATAGGTGAACAGGGCGTTCATGCCCATGCCCGGCGCGACCAGGATGGGGTTGCGCGCATACAGGCCCATGGCCAGGCTGCTCATGAAACTGATCAGCACGGTGGCGGAGAGTGCCGCCGAGAAGGGGATGCCGGCCTCGGCCAGGATCGCCGGGTTGACCACGATGATATACATCGAAGCCAGAAAGGTGGCGACGCCGGCAAGGATCTCGGTCCTCAGGCTGGAGCCGCGTCGGCTGACACCGAAGTAGCGATCGAGAGGGTGTTCGTCGGCCGGCGTTGGCACGCTCGTCGTTTTATCGGCCAGTGGCGAAGTGTTGGCGCTCATGGATACCCCTTGTTGTTGTTGAGTAGCTGTATTGAATTGGTTGTTGTCGATCGGCGATTCTTGATGGGCCATGGTGATGGAGCGCTCCCTGGTGCCTATCATGGCCGAGCCGTGTCGGCGCCTCGCTGGTACGCCGACACGTGGAGCCTTCACTCGTGTTCAGGATCCGTGGCTTTCTTCCAGGTCATCACGTCGATGTTGTAAACGACCATCGGCCCAGGTTTCGGCGACACAGCGGTCGTCGCCCATCATCATCACCGCGAAGAGCGTTTCGGAAAGCGAGGTGCTTCGCGCCGTACGCCTCGCCATCAGCGGTGTGGCGGCAGGGTCGAGCACCACGAAATCGGCGGCCATTCCCGGTGCCAGGCGGCCGATATGGGCATCGAGAGAGAGTGCCCGGGCATTGCCCAGCGTCAGGCCATAGAGTCCCTGCCAGGCGGTGAGAGGCTGACCGCGCAGCTGTCCCACCTGATAGGCGGCCTTGAGCATGGCAAGACCGGAGAGGTCGGTGCCGGCGCCCACATCACTGGCGAAGGTGACGTTCAACGCCATCTCCCGGGCGGCCTGACGGTCGAACAGCCCGCTGCCCAGGAAGAGATTGGAGCTGGGACAGAAGGCCAGGTTGGCCCCGCGCTCGGCGAGACGGCCGCGCATCTCGTTGTCGAGGTGGATGCCATGGGCGAAGGTGCTGCGTGGTCCGACCAGCCCCGACTGCTCATAGACCTCGAGGTAGTCCCGACTGCCCGGGAAGAGCTCGGCGACCCAGTCGAGTTCGCCGGTGTTCTCGGCCAGGTGGGTCTGCACCCACAGGCTGTCGTCGCTGCGCAGTACCCCTCCTGCGGCGTCGAGCTGCGCGCGAGTGGAGGTCGGGGCGAAGCGCGGCGTCAGGCTGTAGCCGAGCCGCCCCTTGCCGTGCCAGTCGCCGATCAGTCGCTCACTGTCACGGATGCCCCCCTCGAGGTCGTCGGTCAACCCAGCCGGGGCATGGCGGTCCATCAGCACCTTGCCCGCCAGCATGCACAGGCCGCGGCGGTGACTGGCGGCGAAGAAGGCGTCCACCGAGGCGGGGTGGCTGGAGCAGAACACCTGGGCGGTGGTGGTGCCGACCCGCAACAGCTCGTCGAGAAAGGCGTCGGAAAGCGCCGCGGCGTGGTCGGGGTCGGCGAAGCGCTGCTCCTCGGGGAAGGTGTAGTCATTGAGCCAGTCGAGCAGCTGGCGACCGTAGGAGGCGATGATCTCGAGCTGCACATAGTGCACGTGGCTATCGATAAAGCCCGGGGTAATCAGCTTGCCGCGATGATCGATCACCTCGGTACCGGGGGGCAGGGTCGGTGCCAGGCTGGCGTACTCCTCCACTGCCCGGATCCGGCCATTCTCGATCCACAGGGCACCGTCGGCGATATGGCGCACACTGCCCGGGGCGGGCGTGTCGCTGTCGCCGGGGTCGTCATCGAAGCTCAGCAGTTCGGCGCGCAGCACGCGCGAGTCAGACTTTGTCATCTTTAGGGCTCTTGGTTGCCGCCATCGGGCTGATCCGGCAACAGACCTTCGAAGAGGCGCTGTGAATCCGTCCCTGGACGCTACATTTGCCATCCATGGCAAATGACCTCCTCTTCGGTCTGTTCCCGGCGCCCGATGGCGATCGTTGTCGAGGCTCAGTGGATCTTTTGGGTCGCTGGCTAGAAAAGAGCGCGCAGCTCGGCCGGATTCAGGCCCCGCTGTTCGGGGCGTTCGTTGTCCGCCACCAGTGGCAGCAGCTCGGCCACGGTGGCCAGGGCGATGGCGTAGGGGCGCTTGTCGCTGCCTCTCTTTTTATTTCCCTCCGGGCCTGTCGTCATGCCCATGGGACAGCGCACCCGAGCCAGGGCGGTCTCATCGTGGCCGGCGTCGCGCAGACGCGAGCGGAAGCTGGCCCACTTGCTCCGGGAGCCGATCAGGCCGATGGAGGCGCAGTCACCGCGACGCAGCAGGGCGTCCATCAGGGCGCGGTCTTCGGCATGATCGTGGGTCATCACCAGACAGTGGGCGCCCGGGGGCAGGGCGGCCACGGCGGCCTCGGGGTCCGGTGCCGGACGGCATGCCAGCCGCGCCTGGTGGGATGCCCAGTCGGGAAAGACGCCCTCGCGGCTGTCATGCCATAGCAGCTGCCAGCCGAGCGGCTCGATCAGGCGGGCGATCTCGCCGCCCACATGGCCGGCGCCGAATAGCGCAAGGGTGGTGGTGCTGCCGGGGAAGACCTCGATCAGCACATTGACGAAACCTCCACAGCACTGGCCGCTGCGCCCGCCCAGGCTGAAGGCTTCCAGGCTGATGCCGGGTTCCGGTCGTCCCTCGTGTCCGGTCAGGCGCTGCCGGGCGGCGGCAATGGTCTGCCACTCGAAGGTGCCGCCTCCCAGGGTGTCATAGACGGCGTCTGCGGTGATCACCATGCGTGCCCCGGGCTCGCGTGGCGTCGAGCCGGCACTGGTGACCTGGGTGGCCAGGGCATGGGGCACGCCCTCCCGCTGCAGGCGGTGAAGGGCGGCGTGCCAGCTTTCCGGGCGCGCATTCATGGCACTACCTCCTCGCTGGGCCTTGCCTCCTGATGGTCATGGCGGCGCAGCGCCTCGGCGGCCATCAACACCCGCTCCGGCGTTGCCGGCGTATCCAGGCGTGGCGAGGCACGGTAGCCAGCAAGGCTTGCCAGGGCATCGCGCAGCGCCGACCATACCGAGATGGCCAGCATGAAGGGGGGTTCACCCACCGCCTTGGAGCGGTAGAGGCTGGCCATGGAGTTGGGGTGGCCCTCCATCAGCTCGACATTGAACACCGGCGGCAGGTCCCCGTAGGTGGGGATCTTGTAGGTGGCTGGCCCCTCGTTGAGCAGGCGCCCGTCGTCGTTCCACCTGAGCTCCTCGCTGGTCAGCCAGCCCATGCCCTGGATAAAGCCGCCTTCGACCTGGCCCAGGTCGATGGCCGGGTTGAGCGAGTCGCCGACGTCGTGAAGGATATCGACGCGCGCCACCCGGTACTCCCCGGTCAGGGTGTCGACGTGGACTTCGCTTACGGCGGCGCCGAAGGCGTAGTAGTAGAAGGGGCGCCCCTTGCCGGTTTCACGGTCATAGTGGATCAGCGGGGTGGCATAGAAGCCCTTCTCGGAGAGCGATATCCGCCCGAAGTAGGCCGCCTGCACCAGCTCACCCCAGGGGATGCGCCGCTCGCTCTCGCCGTTGCCGGCCACCAGGTGGCCCGCTTCCAGGCGCATGCCGTCACGTTCGAGGCCCTGGTCGACATGCAGGTTCGTGGCGGCGAAATTGAAGAGCCGCTCCTTGAGCCTGAGACAGGCGTCCCGGGCGGCCATGCCGTTGAGGTCGGCGCCGCTGGAGGCGGCTGTCGGCGAGGTGTTGGGAACCTTGTCGGTGCGGGTAGCGGTGATGCGTACCGCCTCGAGGTCCAGCCCCAGCTCGCGTGCCACCACCTGACAGATCTTGGTGTGCAGGCCCTGGCCCATCTCGGTACCGCCGTGATTGATCTGCACGCTGCCGTCGGTATAGACGTGGAGCAGGGCACCGGCCTGGTTGAGGTGTCTGGCGGTGAAGGAGATGCCGAACTTCACCGGCGTCAGCGCCAGTCCCCGCTTGATCACGGAGTCTTGGGCATTGAACTCGGTGATCTCACGCCGGCGCTGCCAGTAGTCGCTGGAGGCTTCCAGACGCTCGATCAACTCGTGGAGCAGGCCAAGCTGTTCCACCGTCTGGCCATAGTGTGTGGTTCGGCGCAGGGGCGTCTCGCCCCCTCGATAGAGATTGCGCTTGCGAATGGTCAGCGGGTCCTCGCCGACACGCCGCGCAATGTCGTCCATGGCCGCTTCGATCACCATCATGCCCTGGGGGCCCCCGAAGCCGCGGAAGGCGGTGTTGGAGGCGAAGTGGGTGCGTGCTCGGTGGCCCGTGACCCGGGCCTGGCCCAGCGAGTAGGCGTTGTCGGCGTGGAACATGGCGCGGTCGACGATCGCCTCGGAGAGGTCCGGCGAGTATCCGCAATCGCCGATCAGGGTGAGTTCGCCGCCCTGGATCACGCCCGACTCGTCGATGGCCAGACGGTAGCGATTGTGGAAGGGGTGGCGCTTGCCGGTGACGCGCATGTCCTCGGCGCGAGGCAGGCGCAACTTGGCGGCACGCCCGGTGCGACGGCTGATCAGGGCGGCGATGCACGCCCACGGCGAGGCCTGGGTCTCCTTGCCCCCGAAGCCGCCCCCCATGCGGCGCACCTCCACCGTGACCGCATGCAGCGGCACGCCCAGCACCTCGGCGACCAGCTTCTGGGTCTCGCTGGGGTGCTGGTTGGAGGTGTGAACCACGACACCCTCATCCTCGGTGGGCGTCACCAGGCAGGCCTGACCCTCTAGATAGAAGTGCTCCTGACCGCCGACGAACTGCTCGCCCTCCACGACCGAGGAGGCCATGGCGAGGGTGGCCTGCCAGTCGCCGCTCTCCTGAACGTGGGTCGGGCGCACGAACTCGCCGCGCTCGGCGGCGGCCACCGGGTCGAGGCTGGCCGGCTGCTCGTCGATCTTCACGACGCCTGCGTCCATGGCGGCCTTGACCGCCTCCCGGGCGGCCCGGTGACTCTCCCCGGCGACCGCAAACAGGACCTGGCCCGCGTAGCTGATCTCCTCTTCCACAAAGATCGGATCGCCGGGAAATACCGGGCCAATATCGGTATGCCCCGGCACGTCGTGAAAGCCGACCGCGTCGATCACGCCTGGCAGGGCGCGGACGCGTTCCATGTCGATCGGCGCCAGGCGGCCGTGGGCGACCGGGGAGAGCGCCAGCGCGAGATGCAGGCAATTGGACGGTGCCTGAATATCGTCGATATAGGTGGCCTTCCCGGTCACGTGCTTGACGGCGCTTTCGTGGGCATGCGCGTGGGTATTGCCGGCGGTGGCGCTCCCCTGGCGCTGCTGGCGGGGCTTAGTGAGCGTACGCATGGAGCATGACCTCCCGGGAGCCTTGGGGGTTATCGTCGGATGGGTGCGATTCGCTTACCACCAGCCGCAGGCGTTCTAGCAGGTTGGCGGCGCTCAGGCGGCGGTAGTCGGCGCTGCCGCGCACATCACTCATGGGCTGGAAGTCCGCCTCGAGAGCGGCTCGGGCCGCAGCGAAGGCCGCGGGTGTGGGGGCGTGTCCCTCCAGGGCCGCCTCGGCCGCCTCGGCGCGTCTGGGGATCGCCGCCATGCCGCCGAAGGCCAGGCGCACCTCACGCATCACGCCGTCGTCAAGGCGCCAGGTGAAGGCGCCGAGTACCGCGGAGATATCATCCTCCCGGCGCTTCGAGAGCTTCCAGATCCTCAGCTCTCGCTCGGGCTGGGGGTGGGGCAGGAAGATGGCGCGAATCACCTCGCCCGGGCGCAGTTCGGTGCGCTTGTAATCGAGGAAGAACTCATCGAGGGGGAGCACGCGCTCGGCTATTCCTTCATCGTCTCCTCCTTCAGCGTCTCCCGGGCCCGCCAGCCAGAGGCGACTGCCCAGGGCGAGCAGCACCGGTGGGGTGTCGCCGATGGGCGAGGCGTTGGCGATATTGCCACCCAGGGTGCCGCGGTTGCGTACCTGGGCCGAGCCCAGACGATGGAGCAGATGCTCGAAGGAGGGGTAGTGCTCGGCCAGCAACGGCCCGAGTCGTGCATAGGTCACCGCCCCGCCGATCCACCAGCCGTGCCGTCCGTCATCCAGCGTGGCCGGCTCGATGTGCTGGAGCTCGGGCACCCGGGTCAGGTCCACGACGCGCGGGAAGCGGGCCAGGCGCTGGGTCACCTCGAGCCAGAGGTCGGTGCCCCCGGCGACCAGTGGCGCCTCGGGGTGAGTTCGGCGCTCGGCCATCAGCGACTCAAGCGAGGCGGGCTGAATAAAGCCGGACTCCTTCGACTGGGACGCCGGCCTGGCGCTCTCCGGCTTCTCTCCCTCCTTGACGCTGTTGCCTTCCGGGGCCGTCGGCTCCCAGGCCCTGACGACGGGGGCGGGGTAGTCACCCATGGTCATGGCGGCATCGTGAATCGGGCGATAGCCGGTGCAGCGGCAGAGGTTGCCGCCAAGCGTTGCCTCCAGGCGTGCCGCCGTCAGTGGGGCAGGCGTACGCTGTTGTTCCTCGTGGAGGGTAAACAGCGACATCACGATCCCCGGGGTACAGAAGCCACACTGGCTGGCGTGGCACGCGACCATGGCCGCCTGGGCCGGGTGCAGGGCATCGCCCCGGGACAACCCTTCGACGGTGACCAGGGCGCGACCGTTGAGCTGATGAGCGGGCGTGATGCAGGCGTTGGCGGCCTGGTAGCGAAGGGTACCCTGGTCGTCGCGCTCGCCGATGGCCACGGTGCAGGCGCCGCAGTCTCCGGTGGCGCAGCCCTCCTTGGTACCGGTCTGGCCCAGGGTGTCGCGCAGCAGCTCGAGCACGCTGGTGTCGGGCGTCGCCTCGCACCGGCGCGGTTGGCCGTTGAGCAGAAATTCAATCATCGCCGTTCTCTTTGTGGTTGGAATTCGGGCGGTGGCGGAATCCGAGGCTTTGCTGTCAGGGGGGGCCTCGAATCCAGTCTGACCGATCGGTCAGGATTGCTTTCAGCTTGGTTCAGGAAAGGGAGAAATGCAAGCACTGGCCGACTGCTCCAGGGCAATCGCAGTTATCCGAACCAAGGGGCGCTGGGGACAAGCCGAAGGGGAGGTCCGAGGACCAGGGACGGCCGAGGTAGCGTACAGGGAGGTATTTACAGCGCCTCCTCGTAGGCTTGTCGACAGGTCAGCCCCGGGCTACCAAGTTGCCAAGCTATCTACGAGTTTCCGCCATGGTTTGCACGCCTTGGGGGCGTGCGGCAAACTTCTGCCATTCAGACCGCCCAGGAGAGCCCCATGACCCAGCGTGATGCTGTCGTTTCCGTTCGCACCGACAACGGCAGCGGGGCCACCCGGGAGCGCAACGAGCGCGAGATACTGGCCGCCGCCGAGCGGGTGTTCGCAGATCATGGCTACCGTGGCGCCAGCCTAGCCGAAATCGCGGCCCAGGCGGGGCTTCCCAAGTCCAATCTCCTCTACTACATGGGCAGCAAGCGTGGCCTCTATGTGCGTCTGCTGGAGCGGATGATGGCGCGCTGGAATGCGCTGCTCGACGAGATCTCCGTGGATGACGACCCGGCCGAGGTGCTGGAGGCCTTTATCCGCAGCAAGATGCAGCTCTCCCGGCGACATCCCGAGGGGTCGCGGCTGTTTGCCGCCGAGATCCTGGCCGGCGCCCCCTTCCTCCAGGAGTACCTGCGTGGCGACCTGCGGGACTGGGTAGAGGCCCGCGCGGCGATCTTCCGCCAGTGGGCCGAGCGCGGCCTGATGGACCCGGTCGACCCGGTCTGGCTGATCTTCCTGATCTGGTCGGCGACCCAGCACTACGCCGATTTCGAGGCCCAGGTGGTCGGCATCACCGACCGGGAGTCGCTCAGCGACAGCGATGTCGAGAGCATCACCACCTTCCTGACCCGGGTGATCCTCAAGGGCTGTGGCGTTGAAGTACGTGTCGAGACGGAGCGCTGACACCTCATGACCCTGCCCATCGACGCGCGACTCGACGCTATCCATGCGGCGCTGGCCGATCACTCCCGTGCGTTGCTGGTGGCCGAACCCGGTGCCGGCAAGACCACCCGGGTGCCGCTCTTCCTGCTCGATGCCCCCTGGGCCCGGGAGGGCCGCCTGCTGCTGCTCGAGCCGCGACGAGTGGCGGCACGACTGGCCGCCGGCTTTATGGCCGATCGACTGGGTGAGCGGCTCGGGGAGACGGTGGGGTACCGGATGCGTGGCGAGAGCCGGGTGGGCCCCGCCACGCGTCTGGAGGTGGTGACCCAGGGGGTGCTCACCCGGATGCTGCAGGAGGATCCCCTGCTCGAGGGCGTGGCCGGCATCCTCTTCGATGAGTTTCATGAACGCAGCCTGGAGGCGGATCTGGGCCTCGCTCTGGCCCTGGACGCCCAGACGGTGCGTGACGACCTGCGCCTGCTGGTGATGTCGGCCACCCTGGATGTCGATGCCCTGCTCGGTGTGCTGGGTCAGGAGACGCCGGTGATCGAGTGTCCAGGGCGAACCTTTCCGGTCGAGACCCGCTATCGAACGCTCAATGCCCGCCAGGAGGTGCCTGCCCAGCAGGCCAGGGCACTGCTCGACGCCATGGCCGAGCAGCAGGGGGATGCCCTGGTGATCCTGCCCGGGGTGGCGGAGATTCGTCGCCTGGGGGCGGAGCTGGCCAGCCGTGCCCCCGAGCTGCTTGCCCTGGAGCTCCACGGACGCCTGCCTCTCGAGGCCCAGCGCCGCGCCCTGCGCCCCGACCCCGAGGGGCGCCGGCGGGTGGTGCTGGCCACCGCCATCGCCGAATCCAGCGTCACCGTGGATGGCGTGCGCCTGGTGATGGATGCCGGTCGCGAACGGGTACCGGTGTTCCAGCCGCGCAGCGGCCTGACCCGGCTGGAGACCCGGCGAGTCAACCGCGCCAGCGCCGACCAGCGACGCGGGCGTGCCGGCAGGCAGGGGCCGGGGCTCTGCGTTCGACTGTGGGCCGAGGAGCAGCCGCTGATCCCCCATGGTGAGCCGGAGATTCGTCAGGCCGACCTGGCCCCGCTGGCCTTCGAGCTGGCGCGCTGGGGGATCACCGATGCGCACCAGTTGGCCTGGGTGACGCCGCCACCGGCCGGGCCTTTGGCCGCCGGTCGCGACCTGCTGCGCCGCCTCGGGCTGGTGGATGATGCCGACCACCTCACCGAGCTGGGTCGAGGCGCATCGCGATGGCCCATGCATCCTCGCCTGGCGGCGATGTTGGAGCGTGCCGGCGAGCGTCGGGCCTCCTCACTGGCCTGTGCCCTGGTGGCACTGCTCGAGGAGCGCGGGGTCGACCAGGAGCGTGACCTGGAGCGCATGTTGCAGGCCCGGCTGAGCGAGCCCCGTTCGCACCGACAGTGGCAACGAGACGCCGAGCGCCTGGCCCGCATCGCGGGGGTGGCACTCAAGGTCTCCGACCCGAGCCCACTCGGGGAGCTGCTGGCCATCGCCTACCCGGAGCGTATCGCCCAGCGCCTCGAGTCGCCGGGGCGTTTCCGCCTCGCCGGCGGTGGGCACGCCACTCTGCCCGAGGGCCACCCCCTGGCCCACACCGAGCTGCTGGTGGCCGCCGAGCTCTCCGGTGAGGCCAGCGGTGCGCGAATCTTTCGCGCCGTGGCGCTGTCTTGCGAGCGCCTGGAGGCGCTCTATCCCGAGTGTGGCGAGTGGCGCACGCGTCTCGAGTGGTCCGACGAGCAGGGTAGGCTGACGGGGGAGGAGGTGCGTGGCCTGGGGGCCGTGGTGCTCGAGCGACGTGCGCTTCAGGCGTTGCCGCCGGAGGCGGTGCGCCAGGCTCTGCTCGATGCCCTGCGCCGCCGCGGGCTCCCGGACAGCGACGCGCTGACTCAACTGCGGGGCCGGCTGGCGTTGCTCTACCGCACCCTGGGCGAAGCGTGGCCGGAGGTGACCGACGAGGCGCTGCTCGAGGGGCTCGACGACTGGCTGGGGCCCCACCTCGACGGCATTCGTCGGCTCGACGCCGTGGAGCGCCTGCCGCTGGCGCGTCTGCTGCTGGATAGCCTCGACGGGTCCCTGCGGGGACGCCTCGATGAACTCGCTCCGGAGCGCCTGACGGTGCCCAGCGGTGCCACCCACCGGGTCGATTACGCGCCCTGCCTGGCGGGCAAGCCACCGGTGCTGGCTGTAAAGCTGCAGGAGTGCTTCGGTTGGCACGCCTCGCCGCGGGTCGCCGAAGGGCGCGAGGCGGTACTGTTGCATCTGCTCTCGCCGGCGCGTCGGCCGCTGCAGGTCACCGCCGACCTGGCGAGCTTCTGGGCGGGGGGCTATGCGCAGGTGCGTCGCGAGATGCGAGGTCGGTATCCCAAGCACCCCTGGCCCGAGGATCCCATGGCCGCCGAGGCCACCGCCGGTACCAAGCGGCGTCGCGGTTAGGAAACCCTCTTTTTGGAAATGCTCGTGTTTCGATGGCAGTTATTGCCCTTGTCCATTTTCGGGGGAAGGACAGCGCAACACCCAGGCAGGGGGCGTGCGCCTACATCATCGAGACAGGCCCCTAAATATCAATGGCCTGCATGCTAATATATGCCGCTTGTATCAATGACAAGGAGGGCCGCGCATGGCACAACAGCTAGAGGACAATACGACGCCGTCAGGCGAAGGCCTTCCCGCCCCCGATGGACCGACCCAGTTGATCGACACGGATTACCAGATCGGTCAGGACAATATTCAGACCAACACTCTTGGGGTGGATGTTGATCTGCATGGCAAGGTATTTGCGGTCTCGGCACTCGTGGTGCTGTTCTTCGTGATATTGACACTTGCCCTGCAGGACCAGGTCGAGCCGTTGTTCACCCTGATGCGCAGCTGGCTGACAGACAACCTGGCGTGGTTCTTTATTGTCAGTGCCGATGTTTTCGTACTGCTCTGTATAGGCTTGATTATCTCGCCTCTGGGACGGGTGCGACTGGGCGGTCCACAAGCGCGGCCCGATTATGGCTTTCTCGGTTGGGTCTCGATGCTGTTTGCCGCGGGCATGGGTATCGGGCTGATCTTCTACGGTGTCGCCGAGCCGGTGACCCACCTCTCCTCTTCCCTTGGGGGAGTCAGTGTGGGGGAGAGTGGTCTGCGTACCGACTGGGCGCCGCTGGGAGGTGCCGAGGGAGATGCAGCGTCGGCATCATCGCTGGCCATGGCGGCCACCATCTACCATTGGGGGCTCCATCCCTGGGCGATCTATGCGGTGAGCGCGCTGGTGCTGGCACTCTTTTCGTTCAACAAGGGGTTGCCATTAACCATGCGTTCCGTGCTCTACCCTCTACTGGGCGAGCGCGTTTGGGGCTGGCCAGGCCATATCGTGGATATTCTGGCGGTGTTCGCCACGCTGTTCGGGCTGGCCACGTCGCTGGGTATCGGGGCCTCCCAGGCAACCGCAGGGCTCGGGTATCTGTTCGATATTCCCGCCAATAACTTGACCATGGTACTGCTGATCTCGGGCATTACCGTCGTGGCCTTGATCTCGGTACTTGCCGGTGTGGATAAGGGAGTACAGCGCCTTTCCCAGCTCAATATGCTGGTAGCGTTCCTGCTGCTGTTGTTCGTGATCATGGCGGGCCCGACACTCGGCATCCTCCTCGGCTTCTTCGAGAATCTCACCGCTTACGCGCGGCATCTGCCTGCACTATCCAACCCGTTCAATCGCACAGATGCCAACTACAGTCAGGGCTGGACGGCCTTCTACTGGGCATGGTGGATCAGTATTGCACCCCTGGTGGGCATGTTCGTGGCGCGTATCAGCCGTGGGCGCAGCGTGCGCGAGTTCCTGATCGCCGTGTTGCTGGTACCTTCGGTGATTTCCGCCTTCTGGATGACCGCATTCGGCAATACCGCCATCGACCTGTTGATTGCCCAACAGTTCGATGCCTTGAGTGAGGCGGCGGTGGAGCTGCAACTGTTTGTCATGTTGAGTCAGCTGCCGCTCTCCTCCATCACGTCCTTTCTGGGGATCGTGCTGGTGATCGTGTTCTTTACCACGACGTCCGACTCAGGTTCGCTGGTCATCGACTCGATCACCTCCGGCGGCAAGGTGGATGCGCCTCGTGTGCAACGAGTGTTCTGGGTCATCATCGAGGGGGCCATCGCCATTGCCCTGTTGCTCGGTGGTGGGCTCACGGCCCTGCAGGCGATGGTGATCTCGACCGGAGTACCGTTTGCCCTGGTATTGCTGGCGTGTAGCTACGCGGTGATCAAGGGGCTGCTGAGTGAGCCACGCCATCACCATCAATAGCGCGCAATGGCACGCCGATGGTTCCTTCCTGAAAGGCTCAGCGTGATGGAGCCCCGCACCGGCCGGCTGCCGAAGAGACCACCGAGGCTGAGGGTGCTGCCGACCAGGAAGCGACTGTTGGTCTGGTAGGCGGCGCTGCCGGTCGAGCCGTCTGCCGACCCTTGGTAAGATGGTGGACTGCCAAGCTCACAGGAGCCACCATGCCGAGCGCTTCAATTTCCTGTCCCTGTGGCGGTGGCAAGCCGCTGGACGCCTGCTGTGGCCGCTACCATGCCGGGGAGGCCGCCCCCACGCCCGAGGCGCTGATGCGTTCGCGCTACAGCGCCTTTGTGTTGAACCTTACCGACTATCTGCTCACGAGCTGGCATCCCGAGACCCGCCCCGCGTCGTTGACGGCGGATGACACCACACACTGGCTTCGGCTGCAGGTAGTGAGCAGCGGCGAGCAGGGGGATGACGGCTGGGTGACGTTTCGTGCCACCTTCCGTGAGGGCCACCATTACGGGGTGCTCGAAGAGGCGTCGCGGTTTCGCCGGGAGGAGGGCCACTGGCGCTATCTGGATGGACACCCGACGGTGTCGCGCCTGAAGCCCGGGCGCAACGACGCCTGCCTCTGCGGCAGCGGGCGCAAGTTCAAGCGCTGCTGCGCCCTGGGCTAGCCCCTCCCACGGCTGGCCGTCACCCGGTTGAGCCCTTAGACTGGCCGGCCGCCGCCTCAACACTCTTCACTCCTGCGATCGGATATCTCCCATGGCCCAGACCCCCTCGAAACGAATCAACAAGTACATCAGCGAAAGCGGCATGTGCTCGCGACGAGAGGCCGACAGGTACATCGAGCAGGGCAATGTGCGTATCGACGGCAGGCGAGCCACCCCCGGCGACCGTGTCGCTCCCGGTAGCGTGGTCAAGGTGAATGGCCAGGTCGTCGAGCCCCTGGCGCTGGAGGAGGAGGATCTGGTCTTCATCGCCCTCAACAAGCCGGTGGGCATCGTCAGCACCACCGACCCGGACGAGAAGGCCAATATCGTCGATTTCGTCAAGCACGGCACCCGAATCTTTCCCATCGGCCGTCTCGACAAGGACTCCCAAGGGCTGATCTTTCTGACCAACAACGGCGACCTGGTCAACCGCATCCTGCGCGCCAGCAACAATCACGAAAAGGAGTACCTGGTCACCGTCAACAAGCCGGTGACCGACGAGTTTCTCGCCGGCATGGCCGGTGGTGTGCCGATCCTCGGTGAGGTCACCAAGAAGTGCCGGGTGGTCAGGGAGTCGCGTTTCGTCTTCAACATCACCCTGGTGCAGGGCCTCAACCGTCAGATTCGCCGGATGTGCGAGGTGTTCGGCTACGAGGTGGTAAGGCTGGAGCGCATCCGCATCATGAATGTGTCGCTCAAGGGGCTGGCCATCGGTGACTGGCGTGATCTGACTCCGGACGAGGTGTCGATGATCCTCGCCATGACCGAAGACTCCGCCTCGGAAGCCGGCGAGCCCGCGCGTCGCAAGACCCGGCGCAAGGGGGCGGGCGGCGGCAAGGCCCGTGCCGGCAGCTCGGCAGGCAAGTCGGCGGGAAAGCCGGCAGGCAAGGCGGGAGCACGCCAGAAACGCACGCCGCGTGGCGCTGACGGGGCCAGCTCTCGCACTGGAAAGCCCGGCACTGGAAAACCTGGCTCAGGAAAGCCCGGTAGCGGCAAGCGCAAGATGACGGGCAAGGGCGCGGCAGCCGGCAAGGGGATTGCTGGGAAGTCGGCCGGCCCCAGGAAGCCGGGAGCCAAGCCGAAGGGCGGCCGCCCCTCCGGCTCCCGTGCCAAGGCGATGGCCCCGGGCGGCAAGCCCCGTGGCAGGAACAAGTAGCGCTTCGCTCCAGATAAAAAAGAGAGACCCTTATGACCGACCCTCGTCGATATAGCCCCGCCGCGGCACGCAATCGTCAGCCGATTCTCGAGGTGCTTCAGGCTGCGTTGCCAGAGCGCGCGCGGGTGCTGGAGCTCGCCAGCGGCAGCGGTGAACATGCCGTGCACTGCGCCACCGCCATGCCGCAGTGGGTATGGCAGCCGAGTGACCCGACCGCCGAGGCGCTGGCCTCCGTCGCCGCCTGGCGCGAGCAGGCGGGTCAGGCCAACCTGCTCGAGCCGATGCGTCTCGACGCCACCGATAAGCAAAGCTGGCCGGCGGGGCCCTTCGAGGCGATCGTTGCGATCAACCTGATCCATATCTCGCCCTGGGGGGTGAGCGAGGCGCTGATGGCGCGCGCCGGTGAGCGACTCGTCTCCGGCGGCGTGCTCTATCTCTATGGCCCCTACCGCCGCGCTGGCGAGCACACCGCACCCAGCAACGCCGCCTTCGATGCTGACCTACGACGCCGCGACCCACGCTGGGGGGTGCGTGATCTCGAGGAGGTGGTCGCCGAGGCCGAGCGCCATGGCCTCAGGCTCGAGCGCACGGTGGAGATGCCCGCCAATAATCTTAGCGTGGTACTCGTTCGCGACTAGGCTCTGTCCGAAAACTGGCTGCGCTCGGCTATACGGCGTTAAAAATCGACTCAAAGTACTCATTTACACTCCGTAAACTCGTGCGCGAGCCCGGTCCGTCTTTTCGCCGGTTTTTGCCTTGTCTAACCTTCGCTCGCCGACTTTTCAGCCAAAGCCTAGCGAGCCTGGGGGATTTCGCCGGGCTCACGGTAGCGGGGTGGCGCGTTCTCGCGCTCCTCACGGCTGAGTGTCTCGTCCTCGGCGGGCACCCCCCATACCGTCTCCCGGCGCCCGTCGTCGAAGGTGTAGGTGGTGCAGCCGGCAAGCAGCAGGGTGCCCAGCAGGGTGGCAGGCAGAAGTAAGCGTGTCGTCAGCATGGGGGCATCCAGTTGTTATCGAGCAGCGCCCAGGGCGAGCGCCGGGCAGGAGCCCCAACGCTACCCTGTCTGGCGATACCTGGGAAGTGCCTGGTCTGCCCCGGAGCACTTGCGGTCTCGCCACCGGCATGGCGTCAATTTTCACGTGGTGACGGCGAGTTGCAGGGCTTGAGTCGGGCAGTGGCGGCGAGTAATCTCGCCGAACTTAGCATGACCTAAAGTCAACACAGGATCGCAACGCATGCAGCAACTGCTCGAAAGTCTGACGGAAATTCTGGGGCCGGAAAATGTGCTGACGGGCGAGGCCGTGCTGGAACGCTCTTCCGACTGGTTCACGTCGCTGCCCTGTGAGGCAGCCGCCATCGTACGCCCGGCCACGACCGAGCAGTTGAGTCGGATCATGACGCTCTGCCACAAGGCTCGCCAGCCGGTGGTGACCCATGGGGGAGTGACCGGCGTGGTGCATGGAGCCGTGGCCAGTGCCAACGAGCTGGTGATCTCGCTGGAGCGCATGACGGCCATCGAAGAGGTGGATGCGGTGGGAGGCACCATGACGGTGCAGGCCGGCATACCCCTGCAGAGCGTGCAGGAGGCCGCCGCCGAGATCGACATGCAGTTCCCGCTGGACCTCGGCGCCCGCGGCTCCTGCACCATCGGTGGCAATATCGCGACCAACGCCGGCGGTGTTCGGGTGATCCGCTACGGCATGATGCGCCAGCAGCTGCTCGGCCTCGAGGCGGTGCTGGCGGATGGTCGAGTGGTCAGCTCCATGAACAGGATGCTGAAGAACAATGCCGGCTATGACCTCAAGCAGCTGTTTGTCGGCAGTGAGGGCACCCTGGGCATCGTTACCCGTGCCGTGCTCAGGCTGCAGCCGAGGCTGCCCAGCGAGCAGTGCGCCCTGGTCGCGGTTCCCTCGTTCGACGCCCTGACTTCACTGCTCGACCTGACCTCGAGGCGCCTCGGCCTGAGCGCCTTCGAGGCGCTCTGGAACGGCCACTACCGGCTGATGACCGAGGAGAGCGGTGCCCACCGGCCGCCCCTGGCAGCCGACTCCCCTTTCTATGCCATCATCGAGACCCAGGGAGTGGACCGGGAGCTCGATGCCGAGCGCTTCCAGGCGCTTCTCGAGCAGGCGTTCGACGAGGGGCTGGTCAGCGATGCCGTGCTGGCCAGTTCCGAGGCTCAGCGCCAGGAGCTATGGGCGATCCGGGAGAATATCGAGGTGCTGGTCCGAGCCCTGGATCCGATGTTCTCCTTCGACGTCAGCCTGCCGATTCCCGCCATGGAGACCTATGTGGCCGACCTGGAGCGGCAGCTGGCACAGGCCTTCCCCGAAGCGGGCCGCCTGGTCGCCTTCGGCCATCTGGGAGACGGTAACCTGCATATCATGGTGACCGTGGGCGATGCGGGCAGGGAGAGCCGTTATGCGGTCGAGAAGCTGGTGTATCAGCCCCTGGCCGAGATCGGCGGCTCCATCTCGGCCGAACATGGCATCGGAATGGAGAAGCGTGACTACCTCTATCTGAGCCGCAATGCGGATGAGATCGAGGTGATGAAGATGCTCAAGAAGGCGCTCGATCCCAAGGGACTGCTCAATCCCGGCAAGCTGCTGCCCTAGTCACTGCCGGGACAGGCGGTCGGGCCTGGAGAGAACGAGAGGGGACTTGCCCGACTCTTGAGCGATGAGCGATGCCGCCTGGTCAGGCGGCATCGCGGTTTCAGACCTTCACGAATCTGCCTAGCCTCCCGACCAGCCGACCAGGATAGGCACGTAGACCACCAGCAGCAGCACCGCGATCAGCCCCAGCAGGTAGGGGTTGATCGCCCGGGTGATGCGTTCCAGCGGCAGCCGGGTCACCGACGAGGCCACATAGAGATTGATCGCCACCGGCGGGGTGATCATGCCGATGGCCAGGCCCACCACGATGATCAGCCCGAAGTGAATGGGGTCGATGCCCAGCTGGGTGACCAGCGGCAGCAGCACCGGCGTCAGGATGATCAGGGCGCTGGCGGTCTCGATAAAGACGCCGGTGAGCAGGATCACCGCGACCACCAGCAGCATGATCACCATCGGGTCGGTGGAGAGCGAGAGCACCGCCTGGGCGATGGCGCCGGGCACCTGCCAGCTCGACAGGGTCCAGCTGAGCACCGCCGAGGTGGCAATCACCAGCATGATCACCGAGGTGGTGATGGCCGAGCGGATCAGGATGCGGTAGACATCCTTGATTCCCAGATCGCGGTAGACGAACAGCGACACCAGCAGGGCGTAGTTGACCGCGATCACCGCCGCCTCGCTGGGAGTAAAGACCCCGGAGAAGATCCCGCCGAGGATGATCACCGGCGTCATCAATCCCCAGCTGGCGCTCTTGAAGGTACGCCAGATGGTGGCCGCCGACAGGGCGGTGCCACGCGGGTAGTTGCGACGATAGGCCTGCACGATGGCGATGGCGGAGAGCCCGAGGCCCATGGCGATGCCCGGCAGGATACCGCTCAAGAACAGCGTCGATACCGACTGCTGGGCGATCACGGCATAGATGATCATCGGCACCGAGGGCGGGATCACCACCCCGATGGTGCCGCTGGCGGCGATCAGGCTGGCGGCCGAGGCGGGCTCATAGCCCTTCTTGCGCAGCTCCGGCACCAGGCTCGAGCCCACCGCGGCGGTGGTGGCGGCACCGGAGCCCGAGATGGCGGCGAAGAACATCCCGGCGCCGACCGAGACGATGGAGAGCCCGCCCTTTAGAAAACCGAACAGCGAATCGGCGAAGTCGACCAGCTTCTCGCTCACCTTGCCCTGGGCCATCAGGTCGCCGGCCAGGATAAACATCGGTACCGCCACCAGGGCGAAGGAGTTGATGCCCTGGAACATCTGCTGGGTGACCACCATCAGCGGCACGCCCTGGGCATTGAGCGCCACCAGGGTGCTGGCACCGATGGCCAGGGCGATGGGCACTCCCAGCAGCATAAAGAGCAGAAACAGCAGGAAGAGCAGGGCGGTCATGGCGCCTCCTCGTCGTCGCTCGGGGAGGCAGCATCACCGTTCAGGGCCAGGGTGGCGATATCCACCAGGGCGTACCAGGCCATGATCGCCGCCGAGAGAGGAATCACGGCGTAGACCCAGGTCATGGAGACGCGCAACGAGGCGGACTTCTGGAAGCTCTGGACCTGCATGTACTCCCAGCCGATCATGACCAGGGCAAGCAGAAAGCCGAGTGCCACCAGCAGGGCGGCGATGCGTGCCAGGCGCCGGGGTAGCGCGGGCAGGGCTTCGACTACGAAGGTCACCGCGATATGGCGTCCGCGGCGGAACGCCAGGGTGGCCGCCAGGAAGGTGATCCAGACCAGCAGGAAGCGGGCCACCTCCTCGGTCCAGCCCACCGCGGTGAAGAACACGCGCGACAGGATCTGCAGGGTGATCACGCCGATCAACGCCGCCATCGCCGTGAAGACCACGGGTGCGATGACGGCGTCGAGGGCGCGCTCACTCCACTGCAGCGGTCGCAGCAGGGAATGGGCGAGGGAAGGCACTTACTTCAGCGCCTCCTGGATGCGCGGCAGGTAGTCACCGAACTGCTCGCCATACTGCTCATAGACCGGGGTCACGGCCTGCTGGAAGGCGGCGATATCGGGCTCCTCGACGATCTCCATGCCCGCCTCACGCAACGCCGCCAGCTGTTCGGCCTCCATCTCGGCGTTGACCCGGCGCTCATGCTCGGCGGCTTCCTGGGCGGCCTGCTCGATCACCGACTGGGCGGCCTCCGGCAGCTGGTTCCAGGCCGGCATGCCCATCACGAAGATCGCCGGGGCGTAGGTATGGCGCGACAGCGTCATATGATCCTGGGTCTCATACAGCTTGAAGGAGTGGATCACGTTGACCGGGTTCTCCTGGCCATCGATGGTGCCCTGCTGCATGGCGGTCAGGGCCTCGGTCCAGGCCATGGGCACGGCGTTGGCACCCAGCTCGCGGAAGGTGTCGACGTAGACGGGGTTCTCCATCACGCGGATGCGCAGGCCGTCGATATCCTCGGGGCTCTCCACGGCACGCTCGCTATTGGTCAGGTTGCGAAAGCCGCGCTCGGCATAGGCCAGGCCCTTGAGGTTGACCTCGGAGAGTCGGTCCAGCAGCTCCTGGCCGATCTCGCCGTCGAGCACCTCATAGGCCGCCTCGGGGCTGGGGAACAGGAAGGGCAGCTCGAAGACCGCCATCTCCTCCAGGAAGTTGGCCACCGGCCCGTTGGTGATCACGCCCATGTCGACGGTGCCGATCTGCATGCCCTCGAGCAGGGTGCGCTCGTCGCCCAGGGCGGCGTTGGGGTAGAGCTCGATATCCAGCTTGCCGGCGGTGCGCTTCTCCACCAGCTCCTCGAACTTCATGGCGGCGAGGTGGAAGCCATCCTGTTCATTGACCACATGGGCCAGGCGCAGGGTCACCGGGTCCATGTCATCGAACTCGTCTGCCTGGGCAGTGGCGATCATGGCCAGGGAGACGGAGAGTGCCAGCGTGCTGCGGATAAAGCCGTTCATTATCGGTTTCCTTTGTGTGTCAGCAAGTTGCAGAGTCCAGCGCCGGAAAGCATGCATCGCCCCGGACGCCGCGGTCAATCGCGCCGGTGATCACTCCGCCAACGCGGCGGCCTGGGCACGCAGCCAGGCGATCTCCTCGGCCCAGATGGCGGGCTCGATGGTCTCCAGCACCAGCGGCATATGGTCGGTGCGGGGGTCCTGCATCAGGGCGGTAAAGCAGTCGCTGCCGATATTGCCCTGACCGAGACTGTGGTGGCGGTCGACCCGGCTGCCGAACTCGCTCTTGGCGTCGTTGAGGTGCATGCCCTTGAGGTACTCGATGCCCACCACGGCATCGAACTCGTCGAGCATCGCCACGGCCGCCTCTCGAGTGCGTAGCTCGTAGCCGGCGGCGAAGGCGTGGCAGGTGTCGATGCATACCCCGACCCGTGACTTCTCCTCCACCTGCTCGATGATCTCGGCGAGATGCTCGAAGCGCCAGCCCAGGTTACTGCCCTGGCCGGCGGTATTCTCGAGTACCGCGGTGACGCCGCGGGTCTGGGCGAGTGTCTCGTTGAGTGACTCGGCGATGCGCGCCAGGCAGTCGCTTTCGCTGATCTTGCGCAGATGGCTGCCCGGATGGAAGTTGAGGCGGTCGATGCCGAGCTGCTCGCAGCGTTGCAGCTCATCGAGAAACGCCGCCCGTGACTTCGCCAGTCCCTCGGCCTCCGGGTGACCCAGATTGATCAGATAGCTGTCATGGGGAAGGATCTGGCCGGGTCCGAAGCCATGGCGCTGGCAGGCGCTGCGAAAGGCCTCGATCACCTCGTCGGTGAGGGGCTTGGCCCGCCACTGGCGCTGGTTCTTGGTGAAAAGCGCGAAGGCGTTCGCCCCGATCTCCACCGCGCGTTCCACCGCCTTGTCGACGCCGCCGGCGGCGCTGACATGGGCTCCGATATATTTCACTGCTCTCTCCCCGTAACGGTTTGATGTCGCGGCATTGTAGGCGTCCAGGGCGGGACGGCAACTCTCAACGCCGCCGTCCCAGCCAGTAGCGATGGCCGCGGCGTTCGGGAGGCGCCTCCACCAGCGGTTCACGAGGGCGATAGGGTCGCCCCGAGGGCGGCCTGGGGCCCTGGCGTTCGGCCAGCGCCATCAGGCGCTGGATCCGCTCGGCGGTGGGCGGGTGGGTCTGCAGGTAACGCAGCCAGCCCGGCAGCTGCCGGCGACCGAACAGGGTCGTCAGCCAGATGCCGTTGCGCCGTTCCAGCAGAGAGAGTGCCTCGGCCAGTGCCTGGGGGTCGCGGGTCAGTGCCGCCGCCTCCAGGTCCGCGGTGAACTCGCGGTTGCGCGACAGGGCCAGCTGCAGCAGGGAGCTGGCCAGGGGCGCCAGGCCGACCGCGAGCAGCTCGAGCCAGGGCATGCGGATCTCGCCGGCCATGGCCATCGGCAGCAGGGCAATCAGCGCCAGCTGCACCAGCATGGCCCCCCAGACGGTGAGTCGCGTCATGGTGGCGGCCATGGACATCACCCGGGTATCACCGTGGCGCAGATGGCTGACCTCATGGGCCAGCACGCCGGCCAGCTGGCGCAGGGGCAGGCTGTGCAGCAGGCCCTCGGTTATCGCGATGCCGCCGTCCCGGGCATCGCCCACGGCGAAGGCGTTGAGGTCCGCGGAGGGAACATAGAAGAGCCAGGGTGGCTGGGTGATCCCCGCGCGCCGGTAGAGTAGCTCCATGACCCGGTAGAGCTGCGGCGCCTGATGCCGGTGCAGCGCCCCGGCGCCACTGCGCGCCAGCACCAGCCTGGCCGGAATTCGCCCCCCGAGGTAGAGGGTCAGCATCACCAGGCCGAAGACCCATAGTACGCCCACGGGGCCCGCCAGCAGCCAGGCCGGCATGGCGAGCAGTATCGACATGCCGACCAGAATCAGCAGATGCTGGCAGGTGTTATGCAGCCGCTGGGCGGTGAGGCGAGAGCGCATGGCGAATCTCCTGTTGGGGCCATATGGAAGGCCCCGGCAGACCCGTGATGAGCCTGGCCGCTGACCAAGTCGGCACCCGTGTCTGTAACAGTGTATGTCAGCACGTAAAATTTTATGGAAATACTTCCCAAGGATTGAAAACCCTGCGGTGATGCGTTTTATTAGCCGGGTAAACAACTAGGAGAGTAATGATGTCACTGCCCATTCATACCCCGGAAGTCCTGGAGCATCTGCTGCGTCAGGCGGAAGCGATCAAGGCGTCTGAAGAGGCCATCAGTACCTACATCGACTGAGCGCCCCGCGGCCAGGGATGGCCAACCGTCGCGACTCTTTTCTCCACCACTATCCCCACCTCATTCCTCACCTCTCACCCCTTTCCTCACCTTGCTTCCAGCTCTCTGCCTGTTACCTGCCTACCCGGCCCGGCAAGGGTTGCCGACGACAGCGGCCAATTGAGATGAGCTAGCGCCTCCGGCACTATGTGCGCTCACCGGCGACGGGTCGGTGATCGGCATGCCAACGACCAGGGACGCGACATGGGCCAGCTGCTACGCATCGTGATGATCCACGGCCACCTCGAGGGAGTGGTCGAGCTCAGTGTGGATGGCCACACCAATATCTGCGGTACCAATGCCTCGGGCAAGACCACCCTCCAGCGGCTGGTGCCGGTATTCTACGGTGAGCTGCCCAATCGGGTGGTGCCGCGCACACGCCTCAAGTTCGACGCCTTCTATCTGCCCCATCGCAACAGCTACCTCGTGTATGAGTACCGTCGCGAGGAGGGGGATCTCTGCCAGGCGGTGCTGACCCGCCGTGGGGAGGGCGGGGTGGAGTATCGCTTCGTGGGCGATGCTTACCGGCCCGAGGACTATCTGGTGCAGAGCGACGCCGGCGTGGTGGCGCTGGACTATGCCCAGTGGAGCAATGGCCTGCGCCGCCGGGGGGTATCGGTCTCGCCCAAGCTGGGTGCCACCTCCGAGTATCGTGCGGTGATCCAGAATGACTTCACCCAGACCGGCAGCCAGCCCCGGGGCAACAGCAGGGAGGGGGTGCGCCTGCGCCAGACCGCCGCTCGCTTCAGCCTGGTGGTGCGGCCCGGTCAGCGCATCCGCCATATCGAGAAGCTGGTCTCGGCGGTGCACGCCAAGGAGGGCAAGATGGACACCCTCAAGACCATGCTGGCGGCGATCTTCGAGGAGGATGGCGTCGAGCTGCCGGTGACCCGCATTCGCAACACCAAGGCCCGTGAGTGGATCGCCCGCATGCGTCAGTCCATGCGCCTGGAGCCCCTGCAGCGCTCGCTGGGTGAGCTGGAGCGCCTGGATCGCGAGATCGCCGATCTCGAGGCCTCGCTCTGGCAGCTCAAGCCCCAGCTGGAGGCCGATCGTCACCGCGCCGAGCGCGAGAAGGCCGAGCGTGAGGCCGAGATTCAGCAGCGACAGCGTGATTTCCAGGCCCGCGAGACGGCCTACCGCGAGCAGCGCGATGCCTACAACGACCGCGCCAGCGAGCTGCAGAGTGAGCTGGAGCAGACCCGCGGCGTGCTCGATGACCTGCAGCGCCAGTATGAGGCCTTCGAGGCGGCCGATATGCCGAGTCTGGAGCAGGATCTCAAGGCGCTGCCCCAGTGGCGTGAGCAGCAGCAACAGCTACGCGATCATCTGGAGGTGATGCAGCAGGCGGTCAAGGAGAGCAAGGCCAAGCTGGAGGCACGCCTGGTGGAGCTGGGTGACCTCCTCGAGGCGCGACGCGATGAACTTCAGGGCCTGATCGATGCCCTGGGGGAGGAGAAGGAGGCCTGTCGCGACCAGCAGAGCGAGGCCGAGGGGCGCCTGGATGCCGACTATCAGGCTCGCCGCCAGGCGCTGGACGACGACTACCGCGCCCGTCTGGAGCAGATCACCGAGCGCCTTGCCGAGCTCAAGGCGGGCCTTTCGCACACCGCCCAGAGCCCCGAGGAGGCCCGCGAGGCGGAGCAGGCCCAGGCTCGGGTCGACCAGGCCCAGAGTGAACAGGCGTCTGCCGCGGCGGCCATGGAGCAGCTGCGTGGCGAGCTCGATGGGCGCAAGCAGGAGCGCGACGCCGCCGAGCACGGGCTGGAGAGGGCCCGGGCTCGACGGTCTCGCGCCGAGGCGCACCTCACGGCGCTGCAGCTGCAGCGCGACCCCGCCCAGGGCAGCCTGCGTCACTTCCTGCGCCATCACCGCCCGGGCTGGGAGCAGACCCTGGGCAAGGTGGTGGCGCCCGAGCTGCTGGAGCGGCGTGACCTCGCCCCGCAGTTCAACGACAGGGCGAGCGATGACCTCTTCGGCCTGACGCTGGATCTGGCCGCCATCGAACCGCCCGACTATGCCCAGGACGAGGCCGAGCTGCAGGCCGCCATCGCTGCCGCCGAGGCGGCGCTGGGCGAAGCCCGGGAGGATGAGAAGGCGGCCGAGAAGTCCCTGCGGGCCAGCCATCAAAGGGTGCAGGAGGTCGACGCCCGCCTGGAGCGCGCCCGCACCACGCGGCGCCGCGCCGCCGAAGAGGTGGATTACGCCCTGCAGGCGCGCAGCCAGTGCCAGCAGCGCCATGCCGCCGCCCAGCAGGCGCGCCAGGCCGCCAGCCGTGAATCGCTGGCCGAGCAGGAGGCCGCCCATCAGGCCGTACGTGAGGAGCAGCGCCAGGCCCTGGAATCACTGGCCGGTGGCCACCGTGCCCAGCGCCTCGAGCTTACCGCCGATTTCCAGGCGCGGTTGGCCGGCTTCGACCAGCAGATCCAGCAGCACCGCCGTCGGCTCACCGAGCACAAGGAGGAGCACCGCCGCCAGCGTGACGAGCTCAACGCCGCTTACGACCGCGAACTGGCGGAGCAGGGGGTCGATCCGGTCAGCGTGCGCGAGACCCGTGCACGCATGGAGGCTCTGGCCAGGCGCATCCGTGATACCGAGGAACGCCGCGAGGAGCTCGATGCCTATGCCCGCTTCATGCGCGTGGAGTGGGGCGAGCGCAAGCCGCGGCTGGTGGAGAAGGAGGCCGAGCTCTCCCGCGAGCGCGATGCCCTCGAGCGTCGACGTCAACAGCACCGCGCCGACTTCCACGCCGCCCGCGACGAGCACCGCGCGACGGTGAATGAGCTCACGGCCCGCCGTGATGCGGCCAGCAGGCTGGTGGAGACCCTCGCTCCGCTGCTCGACAAGCTCGAGACCCTCGCCCTGGTGGCGGCCCCCGAGCCCCTCGGCGAGGTGCCCGGGGATACCGAGGAGCGCATCGAGCGCCTGCGCCAGGGGCTTACCGATCATGCCCGCGAGCTCGAGGCACTGCGCCGCGGCTGCGAGAAACTGGAGTCCGAGCTGATCAAGGGGGCCAGCGCCGACTTCCAGGATACCCTGGAGGCTGAGCGTGCCCGGCTCGATGGCGATAGCCCGCGCCGCCTGCTGCCGGTGATCGCCGGCATGCTGCAGCTTCTCGAGGGCCAACAGCAACAGCTGCTGCAGGAGGGGCGCAACCTCTCCGATGACCTCGACAAGTTCTTTACCGTGTTCAGCGACCTCAACCGGCGTATCAGTGCCCAGAGCCGGCGCCTGTCGGATGAGGTGGCCGACGATCTCAAGCTCGAGGGCATCGGCCGCGCCGAGGTGAAGATCCAGTCCACCATCGACGAGCTGGGCTTCTGGGAGCCGCTCAAGCGATTCTCCCGGCACTACCGCGAGTGGCGCGACTCGGGCCAGCCGCTTCCCGGTGACGACTATCTCGACAGCCTGGCCGATGTGGTCGAACTGTTGCGCAGTGACCAGCAGTACAGCTTCGAGAGCCTGCTGCGCCTGGAGCTGCATCTCAACGAGGGCGGTACCGACCTGGTGATCCGCAATGATCGTCAGCTGCTGGAGTCCTCCAGCCACGGCATGGCCTATCTGATCCTGTGCAAGTTCCTGCTCGCCTTTACCCGGCTGCTGCGCGGGCCGGCAGAGATCGCCATCCACTGGCCGATCGACGAGATCGGTACCCTTGCCTACCACAACGTCGAGAAGCTGTTCGATGCCTGCGACAACAACCATATTCATATCGTCGGCGCCTTCCCCAACCCGGAGTCGGACGTGCTGCTGCTGTTCCATAACCGTTATCTGATCGACCGTGACGAGGCCGAGCCCGCCAAGCGGCGGCTCAAGCGTATCGAGCCCCGCCTGAGCCGCCTGGCCCAGCGCCTGCAGGCGCGCGCCGAGGAGGTGGCATCATGAGCCAGGACGTGAAGCCCCAAGCGGAAAGCGACGAGGCGATGATGTCGGCACACGCCGGCCCCGAGCGCGCCCTGGTGGCGCTGGGGCCCCTGATCGAGCGGCTGCTGGCCGGCGAGTTCCTCTGTGCGGTCAGCGACGAAAGCGCCTTTCGTCACCTGCAGGACGAGCGGACCCGCGAGCGGATCGATGCCTATCTACGTCCGCTCAATCGGCGACTGGCCACCAACCACGAGGGCAGCGTCGTCTTCCTGGCCTGGCGGACCCTCGATGAAGGGGCCCGGGAGCAGCTCTCCCGACAGCTGGCGGATACCGTCAACAGCCTGCTCCCGCTGCTGGAGTGGCTGCAGCTGGTGCAGGAGGCGTTGGGGCGCGATGGCCCGGCCGCCCCGGGTGACGTGCTCAAGCCCGCCGACTTCAGCTCCCGCTGTGAGGATCACCAGGGGCTGCGCGAGCGCCTCGAGCGCCTGGCGGGCGATCCCTTCTTCGGCTCCCAGAGCGACCAGCTCGATGCCCAGCTCAAGCAGGTGTTCAAGCGGCTCAGGGAGCACGGCTATCTGCTGCAACCCCATCCCGATCGCCAGTACTACCTGGTCACCGCCAAGATCGACTACCTCATCGATCTGGTGCGCTTCATTCGCGACGAGGAGAACCTGCCGGTGGATGACCAGGCGCCCAGTGGCCAGGAGAGCCTGCTGTGAGTGATGCCCCTTCCCATGATCTGGAGAGCCGCCTGATCACCACCGGGGTCGAGCGGCTGGCGCTGCTCGGCAAGCATGCCGAGGCCCTGATGGCGGGCTACGCCCGGGACGAGGTGCCGCTGGAGGGGCTCAGCACCACCGCGCTCAACCGGCTGCTGGCGGCGCGCATCCTGTGGCGCCCGGACGAGCAGGGGGGCGTCAAGCTCGCCCCCAAGGTGCGGGAGCTGATCGCCGAGATGCTGGCCGACGAGAGTCGCCGCCACGTCAACGCCGATGTGGCCGAGACCCTGGAGCTTATGCGCAGCCTGGTGCAGAGCTACCGCGAGGCCCGCGATGGCGGTGAATACTGGCGCCAGGAGCAGCAGCTGTTGCGCCTTCGCCAGGAGGTGGATGACCTCAACGGCCGCTTCGCCGATGCCATCGACAGCCTGTGGCGCCGCCTCAACGGCGACTTCGGCTTCGTCAGCCGGCTGGGCGACAAGATCCGCGAGAACGAGCGGGCCCAGAAGCAGATCGTGCGGCTGCTCGATGGTCTGGCGCTGATCGACTTCGACGAACTGATCGCGCTGGTGGGCAGCGACGGCGCCCTGCGCAAGCTGCTGGTCAGTGGCCTGCAGCAGCAGCTCACCCAGCACTATACCAGCCTGCGCGAGGTGCAGCGGCGCATGGTCGAGCTGATGGCACGCTTCCGCCAGCAGCAGTCGCGCAGCCGCCTGGTGGCCGGCATGGCCGGTTTTCTGCGCGAGCACCCGGGGTTCGTGCCCGGCAACTATGCCCGGCGGGGCGAGGTGCCGGCGCTGGTCAATCGTGCCACGCCGCTGGTCGCCGCCGGCGCTGCGGCCCTGGACCATCACCCCGATAGCCGGGCGTTGACCGAGTTGCTGCACCGGCTGCCGCGCCCGGCCCAGCGTCCGGAACCGGTTACCGCCGCCGGTGCCGCCGCGCCCCAGGAGGACGCCCTGGTCGCCGCTCGTCATCAGGCCCTCAAGGAGGAGGTGGAGCGCTTCTACCTCTCGGTGGTGGACCGCGGGGGCGAGGGCGTCAGCGCCCTGGGGTATCGGCAGGAAGGCGAGCTTGAGTGGGGCGAGGAGATCTGGCTGTTCCAGGTGATCGCCGAGTTCCAGGGCCTGCCTCGCAACGAGCAGCGCGCCTTTCGCCTGAGCCAGCAGGAGAGTCAGGCCAGCCCCTACAATCACCTGAGACTGATCCACGACGTCGTCGTGCAACTGGCGTAAGCGCCAAGCCGCTCGCCATGCCAGTATAAAGGCCGCTATCCAACAGGCTGTTTACTTACCATGCTGCTATCCAATCGAGCCCGTAAGCTGCTGCGCGACGCCTTGGGTGAGCTGGCCGATCGGGCCAGTGTCGAGAAAGCCAGTGTCGAGAAAGCCAGTGTCGAGAAAGCCAGTGTCGAGAAAGCCAGTGTCGAGAAAAAACGTGGCGCTGTTACCAACGCCATCATCGAGTGGTGCCGGGATCACGATATCGAACTCGGGGCGCGTCTTACCCATGACCGGCTGCGACTCGACGCCGAACTGCTTGGCATGATCGACGAGACCCTGGTCGGCCTGGGCGAGCCTGCCCTGGGGGCCGACCTCGGTGGTCTGAGCACCACGCAGCAGGCGGTGCTTGGCAATCGCGAGGACAAGGCGATGCGCGAGAAGCCCCGGGCGCGGCGAGTGCTGGCCAGCCTTCCGGCGATGGGTAAGCGAGCCGGGCTGATCAAGCGCGAGCGCGAGGTGGTGGATATCGACTGGCGGGATATCGATCTCGACGCCTTCGAGGTGCTGGTGCAGATCGAGAACCTGGATGGCTTCTACGACTTCTCGCCGGCGATTCCTGCCCTGGAGGGCTGGTCATCGATGCTGATGCTCTACCGTGGCGACCGCCACTATGGCGGCGGCTTCTCACGGCTGGCCGAGGCCTGGAGAGCGCGCGGCAAGCCGCATCTCTATCTGGGGGATTTCGACGCCAAGGGGATCGGCATCGCGCTCTCCAGTGGCGCCACGCATCTGCTGCTGCCGCCGCCGGCTACTCTCGCCGAGCGGGCCAACCCCCAGCACCTGCCGCCGGAGCAGCAGGGCGATCAGCGACGACTGCGAGCCCATGTCGCCGGGTTGCCCATGGGGCATCCGCTTGCCGACTCTCTGGCGATTCTGCTGGACGACCAGCGCGGCCTGCGCCAGCAGTGGTTTGGCGATGCCGAGCGCTGGCGGCGGGTGGCGCTGTACGATGGATTGCCATCGATGTCGTGATGAGGCGCCGATGCCCTCGAACTTCCCTATCTGGATGACGTGACCGTGGAACTTCTTCAGCAGCTCGATATGCGCCATGCCCTGACCGGCCTGGTAGCGTTTGTGGTCGGTGTCCTGATCACCTTCTCACTCCAGCAGCGCCGGCTTGGCGCCGTGCGTCATCAGCGGGATGAGGCCCGTGATGCGCTTCACGCCCAGCAGCTGGAGGCCCGCGAACAGACCGTGGCGCTGCAGGTGGCCGAAGGCGAGGTGGAGACCCAGCGCGAGGCCGTCGAGGCCCGGGGGCGTGAGCTCGAGCGCTTCCGCGACGCCTACTATGCGCTCAAGCAGACCCATGGCGAACTGACCACCCGGCTGGAGGAGAAGGAGGCCCACTTCGCCCGTCAGCTGGCCTGGATGGAGGAGAGCAAGCAGCAGCTCAAGGTGGAGTTCGAGAACCTCGCCAACGAGCTGCTGGAGCAGAAGGGCAGGGCCTTCACCTCGCTCTCCGAGCGCAGCCTGCAGGGGCTGCTCAAGCCGTTTCAGGAGGAGATCAAGGGCTTTCGCGACAAGGTCGAGACCCTGCATACCCAGGAGACCGCCCAGCGTGCCAGCCTCACCACCGAGCTCAAGCATCTGCAGCAGCTCAATCGTGATATCACCGACCAGGCCGCCCAGCTGACCGAAGCCCTCAAGGGGCAGAAGAAGGTGCAGGGCAACTGGGGCGAACTGATGCTGGAAAACGTGCTGGACAGTGCGGGGCTGCGCGCGGGTGTGGACTACCAGCGCGAGAAGAGCTTCACCACCGAGCAGGGCAAGCGCCGGCCGGATGCGCTGGTCTATCTGCCCGAGGGGCGTCATCTGGTGATCGATGCCAAGACATCGCTTGCCGCCTATCTGGAATATGTCAACGCCGAGGATGAACTGACCCGCCAGCGGGCGCTGGCCGACCACGCCAGCGCCGTGGGTGACCGCATCGAAGAGCTGGCGGACAAGCACTACTATGATCTGCCGGGACTCAACTCCCCGGAGGTGGTGATCATGTTTATCCCGGTGGAGTCGGCCTATATCGAGGCCCTGCGTCATGATGCGACGCTCTACCAGCGGGCCATCGAGCGCAATGTACTGGTGGCTACCCCCACCACGCTGCTGACCAGCCTGAATATCGTCGGCCAGCTATGGCGCTTCGAGAATCAGAGCCGCCACAGCGCCGAGCTTGCGAGGAAGGCCGAGCGCTTTCATACCAAGCTCTCCTCCTTCCTGGAGAGCATGCAGGACGTGGGCAGGAAGCTCGACGGCGCTCGCGAGAGCTACGACAAGGCGCTGGGTCAGCTGGTCAACGGGCGTGGCAACCTGGTCAAGCAGGCCAGCGAGTTCCGCGAGCTGGGCGTGGCGGTGAAGAAGGAGCTGCCCGCCGAGGTGCTGGAGCGGGCTCGGCTGGAGGTCGGCTCTTCGGGGCCCGCCAGTCAGGTCGAGCCGACAGCGGGAGAAGAGCGTTAAATGCCCTGCCGGCCCGGGCCGGCTAGACTGGCGATGAGTGTCACTTCGACAGGGATGGTAGATAACCGACATGGCCTTTCGTTTTCAGCGCCGTATCCGTCTGGCGCCGGGTGTTCGTCTCAACCTCGGCAAGGGGGGGCTCGGCCTTTCGGTGGGGCCTCGGGGGGGCAGCCTGAGCGTGGGCCCCGCTGGCGTGCAGGGCCATGTGGGGGGGGCAGGCACCGGCCTGGCCTATCGCCAGCGCCTGGATGGCCGCGATGCCGGTGAGTCAAGCGGCGGCCGCCAGAAGGCTGCGCCCCCTACTGGTTGTGGCGATGGTGGTCGTGGCGATGCCGCGGCGCTCGAGGCGCGATTGGCCGAGGGCGATAGTGTGCCGCTGCGACTGGAGATCGACGAGAGCGGCCAGCTCCACTATTTCCACGACGATGGCACGCCCATGAACGATGCCGAGGCACGCATCATTCGTCGTCATGCCGAGGCGAGCCTGCGCGAGCAGCTCCAGGCCCACTGTGACCGTCTGAATGCCGAGATCGAGGGGCTGGGGCGGCTGCACGAGGAGACCCCATCGCCGGAGTCCAACGGCTATGAGGTCAGCGAGTTCGACGAGGCCCCGCCACCGCCATTTCAACCGCTGTCGCCGGTATGGTGGCATGCCCTGGTTCCGCCGGCGAGGCGCCGCCGAGAGGCGCGTAGTGCCCGTCTCAAGAGCGAGTTCGATGAGCGTTATCGCGCCTGGGAGTGGCGCAAGGCCGAGCATGATGCCGCGGAGTTTTCCCGTTATCAGCGCGAGAGCGATGGGGTGTGGGGTGACCCCCAGGCCATGGAGGCGACGCTGCGCGAGCGTCTCGAGGAGATCGACTGGCCCCGCGAGACCCTGGTCGACTTCGAGCTGGGCAGCGATATATCGACCATTGCGGTGGATATCGACCTGCCTGGGGAAGAGGAGATGCCGGACCGCTACTGGGCCATGCCCCCCAAGCAGCTCAAGCTTTCGCCCCGCCGGCTGAGCGCCACGCGTCAGCGCGAGCTCTATCGTGATCATGTGCATGGCATCGCCTTTCGCGTACTGGGGGCGGTGTTCGCCCGCCTACCCGGGGTCAAGGAGGCGCGTGTGTCGGGCTACCGCCAGACCATCGACCCGGCGACCGGCAGTGAATCTGACCAGTATCTCTATAGCGTCAAGGTGACCCGGGAGCAGTGGGAGCGTATCGCGTTCGATAACCTCGAGCAGATCGACCCAGTGTCGGCGCTCGAGGCCTTCACCCTGCGCCGGGACATGACCAAGACCGGCATCTTTCGCGATATCGAGCCGCTGAAGCTGGTATAAGCGAAGGGCGGGCCTGAGCCCGGTCAAGGTGCTGGCCCTGAGGTCGCATCCGTTACTGAAGTCGCGGGGTGGGTCACGGTGTGGGCGGCTCACCAAGGATGCTGATCCCCGTACCGAGCCGCTGCTCGATGCTCTGACCGATGGCCAGTAACCGCGCCTCCTGATGGGGGCCCGCCATTACCTGCAAGCCCACCGGCATGCCGGCGCTATCGTTACCCACCGGCAGGGTCAGGCCGCACAGCCCCATGAAGTTGGCGATCATGGTATTGCGCAGCGCTTGCATATTGGCCCTTGCATAGGCCTCCACCGAAAGCAGACTTCCCACCGTGGGCGGCGTGATCGCCACGGTGGGGGTGAGCATGGCGTCCACACCGGCGACCTCCCTCTCGGCCATGCCATACAGCTTGTCGATAAGGGCGCGTCGACGCACGTACTCCCAGGCGGGCATGTCGTCTACCGCCTCGACCCTGGCGGCAACATTGGGGTCCAGCGCGGCGATCGCTTCGGGAAGGTCGGTCTTGAGAAAGGCCGACAGCTCCGCCGCGGCAACTCCCCCCTCCAGGAACAGCCTATACGCCTCATCGGTGTTGGGCAGATCCAGGGTCACCAGGCGCGCCCCGGCGGCCTCGAGCTGGCGGATGGCGCGTTCGACGCTCTCTGCAATGCCTGGGCTGCAGTCGTCCCAGAAGAACGCACTGGGTACACCAAGGGTGAGATCGGCGAGGGCGGGAGGGGCCGGGACGCGGTCATCGCGGCCCGTCAGTGCACCATCCAGGGCATCGAAGGCAAACGCCAGGTCGTCGACGCGTTGAGCCAGCAGCCCAGGGGTGTCCAGGGTAGGAGAGAGCGGCACGATCTGCTTCCCCGGCCAGCGTCCCGCGGTGGTCTTGAGGCCTGCCACCCCCGTCATGGAGGCGGGGATGCGCACCGAGCCCGCGGTATCCGTCCCGAAGGCCAGGCTTGCGGTTCCGCCGACCAGCGATACCCCTGCGCCGGAGCTCGAGCCCCCGGGGATTCGGTGATTCTCAAGATCCCAGGGGTTGCGCGGCGCTCCCCAGTGGGCATTGGTCCCGAGGCCACCGAAGGCAAACTCCACCGTGTGAGTCTTGCCCATCACGCTGGGCAGCTGGGCGAGCAGGGCCCTGACCAGCGGGCCGGCCTGCTCCCACTGTGGTGGCAGCCGCTGGGACGAACCGGCATAGGTCGGCAGCCCCTGCACCGCAAATAAATCCTTGAGTGATACGGGGATGCCCATCAGCGCGCCGGTGTCTCCCCCCTGGCGAATCACACGATCGGTTGCCTGGGCGTGGGCGAGAGCGGCCTCTCCGTTCCAGGTCATGTAGGCGTGATCGTGCTGGCCGCGGATGCGGTGAGCTTCCAGGGAGGCCTCTGCCAGCGTGGTGGCCGTGAGTTTGCCACCGCGCAATGCGGCATACTGCTCGCGGAGCGGGAGCCTGAGGGGGGAGTCGGTCATGGCTGTATTTCCTTATTGTCAGTCCCGAATCGAGACGTGGTTTGGCTTCAGAGAACTCTCGGTGATGCGAGGGATGCGTTAGCTTCTCATATTATTAGTGAACTTGTATAAGATCGAAAGCCAGACAGCCAATGGAACAAATAACAGAAAAAGCCATGCCGGGCTGGCATGGCTTATATGTTTAAAGGGCAGGCGCAGAGATTAGGCTGTGGCAAGCTCGTTTTCGACGGCATTATTTGCATCGGCCGAGGAGGTTGTAGCATAAAGTTCTGCAGGAATACCCTCCTGTTCGTAATGCTTCGGATTGACCCAGGTGGTCGTTACATGCTCCCAAGGCACGTTTTCACCGGTCTGCTTACGGTGAAAGTTTGCCCCCGTCTTGGAAGCCTGACACCAGGTGGTGGCAGGGAAGAACCCGATGGTGTCCCCATCGTAAACCACCTTGAAGATATCCATCATTAATGCGTTGACCTCCTAAACATACCAAGTTGTTAAGCCTAGTATAATGCTTTGAAGTAACACTTTTTAGCTGACCCTCCATGATACCATTTAAAATAAAAAGTAGCTAATTTTGTAAATTTTAGGAGTGTTGGAAAAGTGGAATAAAAGAGGTTTTATTTGCTTTCCTGGTTGTTCATCTCCCCGATCCACGCCACCTCCAGCCGAAAGGGCCCTGACCGCCGGTCGGCGATAAGCAACCCCACCTGCCGGAGCGCCGCGGGATCGAGCGGCGGGGCATCCGCCAGTCGCCTGCCGCGGAACACCGCCTCGAACTCGTGCCAGGACAGAGCAAGGCGTTGCCATTCGTCGGCGGGGAGCTGGAACAGGGCCCGGTAGGCGGTGCCGTCGAACAGTTGGTTGGTGCGTAGGCGCAGCTGGTAGCAGCGGCCGTCGCCACGCACATGGAGCACAAGCCCAGGAGCGCCGCTCAGGTCCATGGCCTCGGGCTCGCGGCGCACCGAGGCGAAACCGCCGTTGTTCTCGAGGGAAGTCTCGCCGCTGAACACCCCGACGCCGTCTTGCATATGCAGGTTGCCGCGGGAGGCGCCGCCCATTACGTCATCGTTGATGGCCCGCCAGTGCTTGGCCTCGGCCGCGTTTTTAAAGTCGATCAGGTGTGCCGTCATTGAGGAGCCTCGGGGTCGCGTATCGCCTGATGTCCAGTTTGCCTCTCGAGACACGCACTGTCTTCTTGCGGCGTGACCCTTGCACCGTTGGAAAAGAGAAGCGCTAATGGGGCCGGGCTCGCACCGAGTTTGGCCCTGCGCCACTTGGCGTAGGACAAGAAGAACGGTTCGGTGCGATTGCTGGGCGGAGCAAGTACCGGCAAGACGGTGGTGGCCATGCACCGGGTCAAGTGGCTGGCCGAACATTTCACCATGCGCGCCAATGGTCTGGCCCCTTAGCTTTGCCTGACGTCGGATGGCAATGGCCTTTTACCCATTGCAGTCGGATATCCCTAGATCCTCGCCGAGTCGCTCACCAAGTTATAGACCAGCTGCTACGCCGAGCCGGGGATGCCGTGGTGCAGGCGTTGGGGGTAGAGTAATTCCCCTTACTAACAGCTATTCCGGAGACAGAGCCTCGTGAACACCGAGCCCGAACTCATTCAGAGCCCCCTGAGCCAGGCCATTACCCGTGACGGTCACACCCTGCAGGTTGATATCTACCGCCTGGAGGAAGAGGTCGACTGGCTGCTGGAAGTCGTCAACGAGGATGGCACCTCCCATGTGTGGGATGACCGGTTTCCCACCGACCAGGCCGCCCTGGATGCGGTGCATGAAGCGATCGATGACGAAGGCATCGCGGCCTTCCTGGATTGACGGCCTGGCCTAGAGCAAGCGAAAGAAGAGGATGAAAGGAGAGGGGGAAAGAAATAGGGCGTTGGACGTCCACCTCCCTTGGGTTATTGATCTCGCCTGGAACCCACAACGAAAAACCGCCACCCGGCATGATCCGTAAGTGGCGGTTTTTTGATGTTTCTGGTCGGAGCGACAGGATTCGAACCTGCGACCTTTGCAACCCCATTTTCCCGCCGGGTGGTAGCTAACCCCCTGCTGCCGTTGGGGAAACCGCCCGTTTCAGGGGGCGACCAATACGGCCATCTCGACCAATACAAATCAAGAGGTTATGCGCCGGGTTTTGACAGGAGCTCGGCCATCCCGAGAGCGGTGCCCTGGGCCTGCTGCCAGCGGATGTCGTGACCGTCCAGATAGACCTGGGTCATCTCGGCATCGGCGTGCCCCATCATCACCTGGATGTCGGCGACCTCGGTGCCGCTCAGTTCATGCAGCCGCGAGCCCAGGGCGCGGATCTCGTGGAACGACGGCTTGGCCTTGTCGGGCAGGCGGGCGATGCTCGGCACCAAGTCGCGCAGCCGCTGGAACTCCTTGCTGAGCTGGTCGCCACTGAGCTGGGTCCAGTGGTCCTTGCTGGCGCTGCGCCGCAACAGCACCGGCTCGCGATGCACGATGAACGGCGACATGGGCGGCAGGGCACGGGCCCGGCGCACCAGGTCCTCGATGGGCGGCGTCATGCTGATCGCCACATAGGCGGTTTTGCTGCGCTCCTTGGTCTTCTGGCGGATGTAGTGCAGGCGCCCGCCGCGCACGTCGTCGAAGCGGGCATTGACCGCCTCGGCGCGGCCGAACAGGCAGAGCAGCCCGAGCTCCATGGCGATCTGCATCCACTCGGGGGCGTGGCTGTAGATCACCTGGAACTGCTCGACGGTGAGGCGCCGACGGACTTTCTGGTAGTCGTTGCTCGAGCGGGTCGGCTCTACCGGGTTGGCCGCCAGCCAGCCCTTGGTCTGGGCGAACTGGCACACCTGGGAGAGCACTGCACGATACTGCACGTAGGCGCTGCCCTGGTGGTTGTCGTCCAGGTACTGAGCGCACCAGCGGGTGGTGAGCTGCGTGAGAGGCAGTTCGCCGGCGTCCTTGATCAGTCGGTTGCCGCGCCCGCGCTTGGCCTTCTTGGTCCACTTCGAGAGCTTGCGGTCGGGCTCGACCCACTCTGCCAGCCAGCCTTTCACGGCGGCGCCCAGGGTGTCGCCTTCCTCGCCCATCACTCGGGCCACATGGTCGACGCCGGTCATCAGTCGGGCGTTGAGGATCCGCGCGGCGTCCTGCGCCTGGCCGCGATCCCGGCCCATCCCGTGCCAAGTGCCGGTGTCGGGCCGGCGGTAGGTGTAGTAGCCGTTGCGCTCATAGAGATTGGGCTCGAGTCCCTTGTTCTTGCGCTTCCTGGGCCGTGGCGCCATGTCGTTAGGCCTCCAGCACTATGTCGGCCAGCGGGTTGCCGGTCTGGCGCCGTTCGGCGTCGAGATCGATGTACCAGGTGCCGCCCATTTTCTTGGCCGGCACGTGGCCCTCCCGGCACCAGCGACGCACCGTGGTCATGGAGGGCGGGCTGCCGGCGAAGCGCGCCCGCCGCCACTGGTCGAGATCCATCAGCTTGCTCATAGTCAGTCTCCTGTATACCGTGCGCCGCCCGGGCCATGCCCGCGGCCGTCCCGCCACTTCCGCTCCTGTTCGGCCTGGGCATCGCTGGCCGCCTGCTGGCGCCTGGCGCGCTCTGTTTCCAAGGCCTCAGCCACGCCCGGGGCCTGCATCACCTGGACCAGCCGCCTCTCGACCCCCACCTTGTCTTCCTTCAGTTCCGCAATGATGCGGCCTGCCACTTCGGCCACCTCCCACTCGCCCTTCGGCGTCTCGCCGCCCTCCTTCACGCGCCCCAGGCCGTAGCAGCCGCCGCAGGGGCGATCCTTGCGCTTCTTGATCTGGTCATGGCCTGATCCGTGACAGACAGGGCAGGCGTTGCTGGGGATCTTCTGCCATTCCGACTCCCATAGGCTGATCTCGATATAGTCAGTCGCCGGAGGGTCCATGCCCATGTCGAGGAAGATCACCAGGGTCTGGCCGGCGTGATGGGCCTCGCCCTGGGCGGTACCGATGCGGGCCGCTGGGCCGCCGTGTTGTCTGTGGACGTGGGTCGGCTTCACTCGGCGGTCTCCTCGGCTTCTTTCTTCTCGGCCTCGTCGAGCTCTCTGACGGCGATCCGGGCGCATGCGTGGCAGATAGCTACGTCGCCGCCTTCGCAGGGTCTTGATGCAGCAGCTAAGCGACTGGCCTGGTGCTCACTTATCCCGCAAAAGTCACAACAGATCATTCACCCCTCCCGGCCATCTCGGCCTCATTTCATCCGGTTGAATGCCAGCATGCGCAGCGGCTGCGTATTGCCTGGCTGCCGCTCGTCCAATACCGCCTTGGCCTTTTCCCGGCACATTTCGTAAGCCTCCAGCGGGCGAGGGAGCCAAGACCGTAGGGTCATCACGCCGTACTGCCAGGCTTCTCCTCGGCCGTCTTCCCGCCACCGGGAAGCTGAGTAGAAGTACATGCGCCTGATCATGATGCTTCCAGCTCCTTGGCGGCCTTACGCAGGACGCTGGCGGCCACCTTGCGGCGGCTGGCCTGTCCCTCCTTGCCCTGGAGAGCTTCCAGCAAGTCGAGGGCGGTGCGGGCGGCCTCCGCGGGGCGGCTGGCCAGCATCCCTTCCAGGGTGATCTTGGCGTCGTGTGCGCTGGTGTTGATCAGGCTTCCGATGGTGTTCATGCGGCCTCCTTATGCTGGCGCTGGGCCTGGGCGAACTGCCCCAGGCGATGGGTGGAGAGGATGCCGGCGGTAGAGCGCCGCCAGATGCGATACGCCGCGGCGCGTTCGGCATTGATGTCGATCGAGGTACCGCGCGGGACGAGCAGCGTCATCGAGCGCACGCCAAGAGTGTCGTAGCGATGCCAGATCAAATGGGCGGCCACGCCGGTCTGGCGTGCCAGCTCGTAGACGGTGATCATCTTGCCAGTGCGCGGGTCGAAGATCGGATCGGCGGTCATGCAGTGGCCCTCCTTATGTGTCCAGGGCGAGCGAAGGTGTTCAGGTGCCGGGCAGCCCCGGCGAACTCACCACTACGCAGGTGACGCGTCCTGCTATCACCACAACAGCAGGAAACTCTAAGTGCGCTGTGCTAGCGTGTAGGCACACCACAACAGCGCAGGAATCATTAAATGAGCAAAGAAAAGTCAGGGGGCGGAGCCCCGCGACCCACCCCTCCCTTGCCTGAAAGAGAGCAAAGGAGTCATGTGCCCATTCACCGGGCGCCGCCACCTCCACCGCCAGATCGCAAGGCCTAATAGCCGCTAGGAGAAGGCCATGAGCCCGGAGCGAAACGTGAAAGAGTTCACCGTTTTCAACTCTTTCAATGTGGAAAAATTGACCGAGACCCTGAACGCCCGGGCTGAGCGCCTTTGCACCTTCTTGCTGATTCTTCTGGGCTCGGCTGTTTTCGGTAATCTTGCCAATACCTTCCTGTTGGGCTTTGCTGTTGCCTCTATCGCCGCCCTCCAGTTCGTGTGTCGCTTTGGGGAAGCCGCTGGCGCGGCCAAAGCCCAAAAGCAGCGCTATGCGGCTCTCCTGGGGCGCATGGATGAACTGAGTGACAAATCTCTGATCGAGCAAATGGAGCGCGTGCACGAGCAGGACAGCCGCGCTCTCTCTGCAGTCGAGCTGATTGCATACAACAAGGCTTGCTTGATGCGTGGCCAGCCTGAGCAGATGAAGGCGCTGACCTTGTCGGCTCGCCTGTTGGCGCCGCTGATAGGCGGCCAGCCATGTGAGCCTGCTGCTGCCACGCAACGAGGGCAGGGCACCCCTTCCTGATACCTCTGCAATGTGCATTGCTCGCCCCTCAGAACTGCGCCAGCTGGCGCTGTGAGTTGTAAAGGATTTCTTTACGGCTGCCCGCCGGCTGTACCCTGGGGCAGTCTTCGGCGGCGCGGTTGTCGTAATCGGGATGCCCGGTGCGGCGCTCGGGGGCGATGCCCTGGGCGGCCTCGGCCTGCCATGTCGCCACGCCCTGGCAGTAGGCCTGCACGCTGGCGCGCTCGATCTCGGCGTCGGTCTTGGCGATCCAGCCCATCACGTGGCCGCCAGCGCCCAGGGCTCCAGCCATGGCGGCGATCAGCACCGCCCGGGTGACAATCTCGCGTAGCGTCATGCGATGGCCTCCTGGTCGTACACGCGCGGGTAGAGCGTGATGTTTCCGTTGTGGTGGAGCTGCTGAAGCATCCAGGTCAGGAAGTCGCGAGCGGCGGCGTGGGTGGGGTGGGGCCCGGCGCCCTGGATGATCACCATCTCGCCGCTGCGTGGGGCGAAGAAGGCGGACCAGTAACCACCCCGCGGGCCGTGGCTGGCCGGTACCGCGGTGATCTCCACCTGGGGATCGCTCTCGCCGTGATGCTGCGCGTGCTGGCGCCAGGCCTTGGCCAGATACATCAGCGGGTAGCTGTGGCGGCTCTCTTCGTGCTGATTCATGCTGCGGGCCCCTCCTTCAGCAGCTGGCGAAGCGTGTCGGCGATGCTGCCCAGGTCGTGGGTGGCGAGCTGGCGCTGGCGCTCGTCGCTGTCGCGTGTGGGCAGGGCGGCACCCAGGGTGCGCTGGGCCACCCACATGCCGCCGAGGCGTTCGCAGATGGTGGCCTCGATCAGGTGGTTCTGGCTGTGGTAGGCGACGCTGACCCGATAGCGGTTGTTCAGGCTGATGGCCAGTGCCAGCTCCTGGATCTGCATGATGGGGCCGGCGATGGCGATGCCGATGCCGTGCTCGCGGAAGACGGTGCCGATCTCGGCGGCGGTGGAGGTGATGGTCATGCGTAAACACTCCCGAGGTCGCGCCGGGCAATCCGGCTGGTGGAGGAGACGGGTTGGCGGGTGCACACCGGCTGGCGAACGCGTATCAGTTGGGTGGTGTCCTGGTGCAGGCCGCCGACCATCAGTGCCAGCAGCAGCGGGGCGATCCAGCCGCGGCGGATGGCGCGGGCCACGGCGTCGGTGGCGCGGATGGCGTGCAAGTGGTAATAGAGCGCCTCGGCGGTGCTCTTCACCGTGGCCGGCGAGATGCCGCGCGCCTGTGCGATCTCCTTCTGGGTCATGCCGGAGGCGAGGCCGGCCAGCACCATCACCTGCTTGGCGGTGGGCAGGCCGGAGCCACGGCGGCCGAAGCGGCAGCGGTACCCGGCAAACTCCAGAAACTGCGGTGCGTGGTCCATGTGGTGCCTCCAGCATGTCGTGATGTTGTATGGGTAATAATTACCCATGAGTAAACATCTAGTCAATACCTATGGGTAAATATTTGTCTCGAACGTAGCCACTCCCCCTTGGCAGGCGTCAGGCAGACAGCCGGTATGGCCGATGGATTACGTGATAGGTGGGAGGCAGGGGGCTGTAGAGGTGCCCGAATGGACTATGCTGGGAGTGTGACGCCAGACGAATGCGGCCCATGGGTCGCCGGGACACGCCGCGTCACTGCTCGCGCTTCGCCCTGGCCATGGATGGCCGGGGCGTTTTGCGTTGGGGGAGGGCACAAAAAACCCGCCTCGGTGGGCGGGTTGGATGGTCTGGGGAGGGTCAGGAAACTGCGTGCAGCTGGCGTTCGGCGAGAGCCTTGGATTCGCGGTACTCCCACGCCTCAGCCGCCATGGTCCAGTGGGTCTCGTGTCCCTCTTGCTCGATGGCGTTACGGACTTCAGCTAGCGGAACCTTGAAGAACTCCTTGCGAGGGTTAATGCGGTTGACCTGGTGGTCTGAAAACTGGCGGTGCAGCTCTCGCTCCAGAGTTGGCGCGTCTTCCGAGTAGATCATGGCATGAACATCGAACGAGAAGGGCACACTGGCGTCGCCCAGTTCCTTGACTCGGTCTAGGGGCTCAAGTCGACGAGTCATGCCGATCTTGAACACGTTCTCCCCAAATGAGCCGACGTTGGAGATGATGTAGACATGGCCGCGCTTGGTCTGTTGAGCCATGGAGAGGGCGCGCTGACCGCGTGACTCTGCCTCTTCCAGCTGTTGCTCAAGCTCGGATAGCTTCGCCTGGAACTGGGCGCGCTCTTCTGCGCTGGCGCTCTCCAGCTGCTTGCGTGCCTCGGCCATGGCCTTGGCCAGCATGCGCTCTTCCTTCTCGGCCTGCTTCAATGCCTTTTCAACATCGCGCCGGGCCTTTTCTTCTTCACGCATCTGCTCGCGGATTTCGCGCTGCTCCTCCTGATCGATACGCTTTAGCTCCATGGCGGCCACTGCCCATCTCAGTTCTTCCAGTCGGGCTTGCAGGTAAAGGTCGGTGATGCGGGCGTTCTTGAATGGTTTGCCGTTGTGGTTGACCACGGCGAAGGCGTCGAGAATTGCCTGGCGGAGTTTGCCGTAGTTATCGTGCTTGACCTTGGAAAGGATCGAGTCGACCTTGCCGTTAAAGGCATCGACAGCGAAGTGGATGGCATACTCGCGGCGCACTGCCTCCTTGTAGTCGCAGTCGCCGGCCCGCGCGTTCTTGGCCATATCGCGACTGTGCTTGCGTGCCTGCTTGAGCTTCTCGCCAGCATCCTTGTGGGAGAAGTCTTCGGCCAGGTCATCGAGTAGGCTGGCATTGGGCACGATGTAGTCGTCGTGATAGCCCTCGATGATGTTGCGCATCGCCTTGGCTGTCTGTTCGTACAGCTTGGCATCTTCGACGGCCTTCAACGCATTACCGGCCGTCTCTTCTGCCTGCCTGCGCGCATCATTGATGATCTGGCGGGCCTGATCGTCGGCGTGGGCCATCACTGCTTCAGCTTTCTCCCGGGCCTCTCTGCCCTGGGCGCGCCCCTCACTGAGTATGCGTTGCTTCTCCTGTTCGGCCTCCTGGCGTAGCTGATCGGCGGCCTGCTGGGCCTGTAGCTCGATCTCGGCAACTCGGCGTCGAGTGTTGTGAGCTGACTCTTCTGCCTGGCTAACCAGTTCTCGAGCTTTTTCGCTGGCATCGTGGACTTCTTCATACTGCCACAGGTGCTCTACTGAGTTACGGATATGACTGATCTCTTTGTCTTTTAACTTGACCTTGTGCCGATAACGCAGAGCCACCAGCCAGCCAGACAGAATCAGGGCGAGTATTACTAATAAGACGATAGAGCCTTCAGACATGGCGTTCCCCGTTGTTTCTTTCGTGTTGTTAAACGGTTAGCTTGCCATATTTAGATGCGGTTCTATGTAGGACAGAGCCGACAAAACCCGCCTCGAGGGCGGGTCTGATGGGCGAGGAGGCTGGTCAGTGCAACGCTGGCGCTTCTTCGATGGCCTGCAGTATCCCGGCCTGGCCAAGGGTGTCAGGTACAATCCTGACTAGCCCGGTACCGGTCAGCTCCTGATGGATCTCTCGGTAGGCCTTTAATCGCGGGCCAGACTTCACCTCGGGGGCGCGACACACGAACACGGTATCTGCTGGCGCTTGGTCTGCATTCTTCAAGCGCCGCATTCGTTTCTCCCACTTGTCACCCTTCTCGATGATGCTGCTGGAGTCTTCCAGGTCGAAGCTGATGGGCTTGACGGCCTGCCTGGCGGTGCCGGCTTCCTCCCACACCAGCGGGAACTTCACCTGCAGTAGCTCGCTCCCCAGCGTACGTTCGGCATACAGGCGATTTCTGAAGCTACGCAGCCACTTGGTGACCTGGCTGGTCAGCTGCGCCTCTTCATTTGGCTTCTGGCTGAAGTCGTGGTGCACATAGTTGAGGAACAGCTTCTCCAGGGCGTCTTCTGGCTTGGCCGCGGCGATGACCCCGGGGCGGCTGAAGCGCAGGAGTGACTCGCTCGGTCCGGTCAGATGCTTGAAGACGGAGAGCTGGAGCTCGCTATCGGAAGCGTGCTTCTGCATCACGCTGCTGATCCGTGCCAGTTCGTCGGCTATGCTCCGCCGGGCATTCAGCAGCACCTTCTTGTCCAGCTTGGAGAAGAATTGAGTGATGCGCTTGTAGTGGCGGGTCTCAAGGCGGTACAGGAATGTGCCATCGCTGCAGAGCATGACGATCCCCAGGTTCGCGAACTCACCTGTCTCGGGGTAGGGCTGGAAGCGCAGCACCGCATAGTGGCAGATGGTGCTCATAGGTTCCTCCAGATGTCATCCTCGTTTAGCCGGCTTAGCCACTGACGGCGCGCATCAAGTGTCGGCTGGGATGGCGTCGTGTTGTCGTCTGGATCTCTATAGACCCATTCGTCGGGCAAAAGGTCGATGATCGTATCCCAATCGGCCAAGGCGCTGTCAAGGACCGAGATATGTGACCCCCGCACCACCAGGTCGTCCAGAGCTTTCGTCTGTCCGCTGAAGACGTGGCGGTTCGTCCAGTCCGGTGTCTCGAGCTCCAGCAAGGCGACGTTGTGATCAATGACCGCCAAGTGGTTGTCGGGTGTCATCAAGAGGTTGACGTTGCCACCCAGGTCGGTCAGCTGTCGGTCGCCGTTGTTGACCCATATATCGAACAGTAGCACACGCTGCTGCAGGGGCTCGTCGATGCTAGCCACCTGGGCGAAGCGCAGCTCGGCCGCCTGCTCGATAAGGAGCGAGGCGAAGGCGGGCCCGCCGCCGAGATCGTGCGCTTTTTCCACCCCGCAGTGCGCAATGAGTGCTGGCGAGATCTCCATGATGCCGTAATTGGGGATGGGGAGCTCACAGCGGCTGCCCAGCTCGGCACAGAGCAGCTCCGAGACGAGAGCGGGCCGGCCTGCGCCATCGACCCCCTTGACGACGTAGATGTCGCCTTCCGTGTCACGCACCAGGAAGGGGCAGGAGCGGCCTTGCTCGGCGGGCCTGAGGATCTCCTCGGCTATCAGTGTGCGTTGGATCAACATCCCTGGGGTCCTGCCTCCTTGCTTATAGCCGCGTCTTGGCCTCCACGGCGACGCCGAGGATGCGGCACTTGCCGTTGATGGGAATCAGCGGGTAGGCGGGGTTCAGCGCTCTGAGGTAGCGCCGGCCGCTGTCTTCCACCAGCTGCTTGAAGGTCGCTTCGTTGCTGTCATCCAGCAGGGCGGCCACCAGCTTGCCGGGGGTGGCATCCAGCCCGGTGTCGAACAGCACCAAGGTGCCTTCGGGCACGCTGGGCAGGCTGCCGGCGGGGGCGGTCATCGAGTCGCCCTGCACCTCCAGCCAGAATGCCTTGCCCTGGGCGCGGTAGTCGCTGGCCTCTTCGTGGGGCTCGGCGCCGGGCTCGTAGGGCGTGACGCACTCGGTCCAGGCACCGGCCTGCACGCGGCTGATCACCGGGTAGCGGTGGTAGCGGATCGGGTGGGGCGCGCGCTGCACATTGGCATGGCCGGGAGTTTGGCTGGCGCTTTGCGTCTCGCTTTCGTCGCCTGGGCGATCGAGCCAGCCCCGCGGTAGCGCCAACTTAGCTTCAATGTCTCGGGCAAGCTCTTCGCCTATCCGCTTTTGGTGCTTCCCTTCCGACAAGCACCTCGAGATATAGCCCGCCTGCCTTTCAACAGCATCAGCAAGCCTGACCTGCTTTCCGTCGAAGCGATCCTTGAGTAGCTGGCGCAAGCGCGCCCGGCGGGTGTTGTAGATGTCCATCCCCGAATGATCCCGGCTTGTTATCTAAAGGTAAATCACCTCTAGGTATTGATAAATGTTCACCTATAGGTAAACATTCGGGTAATCAGAGGAGATTGCTATGAAGAAACGACACGACGGACTGCTGGATTGGATCAAGCAGGCTAGTGATGAGCAGATTTCGAGCACCGGCACGACCAGGGCTTATCTGAAGCAAATTGGATACGGCAACAAAGTTGCCTCGCCCCAGATAGCAGTGAAGGTCGAGCTTGCAAGCAGCGGGCGCGTAACCCGGAGAGGCCTGCGTCCAGACGATTGGTATGTGATATGGCCTGAGCTGACTGCATCTGACTCTCCTCCCTCCAACACCCCAAAGCTTACGCCCCGGCAGACACCAGCGACGACCGCCTGACCGGGGTGGATGACCATACAGGACTCAGTACCGCAGCACTGCCCGCCATGCCGGGCCCAGGGAGCGAGGAAGACATGCAGGTGATCCAGGCACTGCCTACCGACGACCCGGCCGCGCATCACGACCTGATCGAGCGCATCACTAGCCTGGCGGTGGACATCAAGGGCGCTGAGCGCGCCGGCAAGCCACTGAGCGAGGCGCTACGGCTGCGCGTTATCTACCACACGGCCTTCGCCGAGCTGCTGGCGCGTACCCGTGCCACGGATGCTGGCGCCCAGGCCGACATCGAGGCCCGCGAGGCCAAGCATAAGCGCCTGGTGGCGAGTTATCGCCAGGAGTTGGCGCAGATGGAAGGGGAGAAGGGCAATGTTTGAGCCACGCGAAGAGCAGCAACAATGGGAGCTGGAGTTGGAGTTGGCTGAGCAGATCGGCGGACTGTTTCGCACTCGTGCCGAGGCGGAGAGCGCTGAGCGCCAGGCTGGGGAGTGTAGAGCCAGAGAGGCCACGCAACGGGCGAGGATCGCGGCAATTCGCCAGAAGCTTGGCCTCCCGGATACAGCGGTTAGTCGCCGTTCGTGGCTTCAGGCTCGTGAGGCTGAAGCATCGGATAAAGCCGCGCTTCGCACAGATCGCCACGACACGCTTCAGCCGCCGGCCGAGGAAGGGTGAAGCCATGCAGCTCTCTATGCAGGACCTTTGCAAGGTCTTCAGTCGTCAGCTTGCCTGCGGCATCCGGCATCAGTCTCAGTTTTTCCATGGCGCTGAAGCGAGCTGCCTCGAGCCCCTCCAGCGGCGCCCAGGGCGTGCCGAGCTCCTGTCGGACATTGTCGGCATAGCAATGCAGCAGGTAGTTGCGAAAGGCTTCTTTCATGGCGCGACTCAGCGCCTCTTCGTCACGTCCTCTATCGCTGAACACCTGGTGCTTTTCAGCCGCCTCCTCTCGGGCCCGTATCCACTCAGTGCGGTATGCCATCGGTTTCATATTCGTTTCGGCCATGGTGATTCTCCATCAGGTGCATTGCGGTGTGTGGAAATTCCTAATGTACCGGAGGTCACCATGGCCCTCTATCAACGCGGAGGTGGCGCATGAGTTGTATTACCGCCGCCATGCTGCCGAGCCTGCTGGGTCGCCCTGTGGCGTATCAGCCGGTGTTTGCCCGCCTGCCTGGGGTTACCGTGCAGGGTGCCATCTTCCTCAGCCAGGCGCTGTTCCTATGCAACACGCCGACGGCTCGCAAGCGCGATGGCTGGTTCTGGAAGGAGCAGCAGGGCGACAGCGACAGCTGGGAAGCCGAGACCGGCATGAGCGCCAAGCAGCAGGTGACTGCCCGGCGTCAACTGGTCGCGATCGGCGTGCTCGAGGAGGTGCGCAAGGGGGTGCCGGCGAAGACCTGGTACCGGGTGAATACCGATGTGCTGGCGCTTCGCCTGGCCGAGGCCTTGAGCGATGAGGAGGTGCCGGAACCGCCTGCAACTCCCGCCACTGCCCACAATCTCCCATCGGGAGAATCTGAAAACTCCCCTTCGGAGAATCAAGAATCGCCAGAAGGGAGTGCACAGAATCTCCCAACCGGAGTTTTCTTACAGAGACTACAACAGAGAGTACCCCCTCTCTCTGATGCGGGCGCGAGCGATGCGCCGAGCGTGTTCGATCGAGCCGCCGAACTGGACGACCAGGGCCAGCCGCTCGACGTGGACGCGCCGGTAACCCCGCACCCCTGTCAGTCGACGACCACCGCGGGCCGCAAGGCGCCGATGACCCTGGAGTGGGAGCCGGACTTGCCGACCTGGCAGCGCGCCTGCTTCGACCGTGGCTTGCCGGTGGACGCCGATGTCTCGATCGCGCTGATCGATTTCCGCGAACACTACGCCGCCCAGCCCGGGCGCACCCACACCCCTGCCGACTGGACTCGCCGCTTCGCCAAGTGGGTCCACGAGAACCTGCAGCGCCAGGCTGCCCGAGCTTCCCAATCTCCCGCCGCTACCGGAGGTGACCATGCAAACCGCCGCCAACGTACTCCAGCACGTCGTCTCACCGCAGCAGAGGCGCGTGCACGTGACCGAGCCGCCCGCGAATCAGGATCCGGGGCCGTCTACGAGGGGGAGCACCACCCCCCTGGTCACTGAGCAGGACATGGATCTGGTGTTCGACGCCCTGGGCGCGATGTACGGGGCCAAGTTCTCGAGCCAGTGGGGCGCCTACGACGAGGGCGGCGTGTGGCTGGCCGAGCTGGCGCACCTGAGCCGGCGGCACCTGGAGCTGGGTATCCATCGCCTGCGTCAGCAGGTTCGTGAGGCCGCGCGCTCCGGTGACGAGGCCTGGCCGCCGCAGCCGGTGGCGTTCGCCGCACTGTGCGAGCCGCGCCCCGAGGATCTCGGCCTGCCGACCACTGCCGAGGCCTGGGCCGAGGTGTGCGCCCACGCTCACGAGCCCCGCGCCCATCGCTGGCGCCACGAGGCGGTGCGCCTGGCCGGCAACCAGGTGGGCTGGTGGGAGCTGACCCACGGGGGTGATGAGGCCAAGGCGGCGCGTCTCGAAAAGGGTTTCGCCAAGCACTACGGCGCCCTGGTCAACCGCGTGATGGCCGGCGAGGACCTCGCCCCACGTGAGCTGCTCGAGCATGACGGTAGCCGCACCCCCGCGGAGCTGGCCGAGCGTGCCGGCCGGGAAGCAGCACAGCAGCAGGCCGAGGCAGCAGGCCTGCCCCACACCATGAATGCCGACCAGGGGCTGCGCAGCCTCCGCGCGGCGCTGAACGGAGCGTGATGATGTCCACTGCACTGATGCAACCCACCAGTAACGAGATCAAGCATGGTGCCCTGATGCATGCCTGTCGCACCGGCCGCACCTCTCGCCAGCAGTTGGCCATCCTGCGTCGCCTGTACTGGCATGGCGCGGGACAGGGCGAGACCCGCCAGGCCCTGGCCGAGGCGCTGCAGATCCCGCTCTCGAGTATCTGCGGCCGCTGCAGTGAGCTCGCCGATCTCGACCTGATCGCGCCGATCGGCACCGAGGGTAAGCCCGCCCGGCAGGTGCTGGGCATCACCGCCAAGGGAATCAGGTGGCTGCAGGCGGCCGACGAGCGCCAACAGGGCGGGGAGGGTGGCCGTGACTGATCAGCAGAAAGGCGGCCAGCAGGCCCGGCGCGCAGCGATGCTGTGCCAGAACCCGCGGTTTCGTCTCTATCTGGATGCTCGCCGCCGTCAGGCCCACGGCCTCGCCTGGTCGGCGCTGCCGGACGGCACCCACAGCGCGCAGGATGCCGCGGACTTCATTCGTAAGAGCTGTGGTGTGACCAGCAGGGCGGGGATCGATCATTGCGACCGGGCGCGCGGGATGCTCGATCGCATCGTGGCGGACTATCAGCGTTGGGAGCGCGGGCAGAGGAGGGCCGGGTAGTGACCGAGATGAAACATCCCAACTGGCTGTGCGCGGAACGCCTGGCGGAGAGCCCGAGGTTCTGCGAGTTCCTCGATGCCACCAGCCGCCACTCCAGCCGCTGGCCGCATAACCGCACCACGGCGGCGAGCTGGCTGCGCGATGCGTGCCAGGTGGAAAGCCTGGGCGCCCTGGGCGTGGATCCGGTGGCAGCTGCTCGTCTGGCCGAGGTCGAGCAGCGCTTCATGCTGTGGGATCAGAACGAGGAGCTGGCGCTGTGACGATCTATCGCAAGAAGCGGATGCCCAGCGTGGCCGAGATCAAGCGCAACCCGCCGACGGGGGCTCGTCAGGCGGCTCGCCGGCGCGCCTCAGGCCACGACTACGAGGGCAGCGAGCAGGAGGCCTTGATCAGCTGGCTGCACGGGGAGTGGCGGCGCGGCACGGAGGTGGGGCAGGCCTACCCGGTGATCTACCACGTGCCCAATGGTGGCCAGCGCAACAAGAAGACCGCCGCCGACCTGAAGCGTCAGGGCGTGAGGGCTGGCGTCAGCGATCTGGTGGTGATGGAGGGGCGCGGCGGGCTGCTGGGTCTCTATCTGGAGTTCAAGGCGACGCCGCCGAGGCATGCGGCGCTGGCCAGGAGTCAGCGCGAGTGGCTGGCGCTGGCCGACGCTCGGGGCTATGGCGCGGTGCTGGCCAGAGGGCTGGAGGAGGCGCGCGAGGTGCTGCGCGAGTATATGGCGCTGCCGGCGACGGAGGTGGTGGGTCCGGTGCGGCGGCTGGAGGCGGGTACCGACTGGAGGTCGTGATGCGGTTGCCGAAGAGCGTGCAGAAGATTGCGGATGTGATCGGGCGTGACCAGGCGCTGCATCTGGTGAGAGAGCTGCCGCCGTGTGGCCGGCGCTCGAGGCGACGCAACATCTATATCCCGACCCCTGCGAACCTTTCCGACGATCACAAGCTGGTGGCGCTGGTGGGCAAGGAGGATGCCGAGGCGCTGGCCGAGGCGCTGGGCGGGCAGTCGATACAGCCGGCGCTGTGTCGCTACATGGAGCGGGCAATGGCCAATCGACGCATCCTGGCGCTGCGCGACCTGGGGCGCTCGGTAGCCGAGATCGCCGTCGAGCTCAAGATGAGCGAGAAGTGGGTGAGCATGGTGGTCGAGGCCCGAGAGATGCATCAGGCTGGCATCGACATCGAGATCATTGCCCACTCGGTGAAGATCAGCCCGCTGACGATTGGCTACATCCTGGGCGTGGATATAGGCGAGGGCCTGGACGATGCGCCGGTCAAGCGTCGTGGCGAGCGCCGGCCACCGGACCCTCAGCTGGGCCTCGATCTATGAAGGCCCGCCAGCGGAGGGGGGTGCGCACACCCCTGCATACTGCCAGGCATGCAGTCACCACCGCGCCTCGCGCGCGGATCGAGACCTTGATGCCCAGCAGAGACGCAGGCCCGGTAATGGCGGAAATGAACGAGCGATTGGCACGAGTGGAAACGCGGCTCGATGGCCAGGGGGAGATTCTGACCCGGCTGGAGCGCCACATGGAGTCGATGAGCGACAGCCACGCCGAGATGGCCAAGGCGGTAGCCCAGATCCCCAACCTGTTCAACCAGATGCTCGACGTCCAGAAGATCACCGCCGACCAGGGCAATCGGCTGACCGCTCTCGAGAAGGAGATGCTTCACGCCCGCCAGCACCGTGAGCACGTGCGCACCGTGGTCGAGCCCAGGGTTCAGCGCAGCCACTTTATCTCGAGCGTGACCGCCTGGGGCGCCGCCCTGGCGGTCACGGCTGTGATCACCGCCGGCACCAAAGGCTGGCTCGAATAGGAGGCACCATGCAGCAGATCGCCCCGCACTTCTCCCGCCATGAGTTCGCGTGTCACTGCGGCTGTGGCTTCGACACCATCGATGCCGACACCCTGCGCATCCTCGAGGCGGTTCGTCAGCACTTCGGCATGCCGGTCACGGTGACCAGCGCGGCGCGATGTCGTTCGCACAATGCCGCCGTGGGCGGCGCCTCTCGCTCCCAGCATATCTATGGCCGGGCGGCTGACATCAAGGTCGCCGGCACGCCTCCGGCCGCGGTTCACGACTGGATCGCCGAGCAGTTTCCTTATGCCAGCCTGGGGCTCTACCAGACGTTCGTTCACGTTGACACCAGGACCGACGGGCCCGCGCGGTGGCCCGGCTGATCACGGCCGGCCTGGCCGCATTTTTTGTTATTACCATGCTGCTCGAGGCTGCACTGCTCGGCATCAAGCGGCGTCACCATCGGAGGCCTTATGCTCGACCAACTGCCCGCCCATCTCGTCCCGCTCGCCATGCTCTCTGGCGGACTGCTGACCCACCTGCTCAAGAAGTTTCTGGAGGTTCGCCAGCAGCTCGAGGCGCTGAGCCTGCCGGCCTACCTCAAGGCTCGGCCGTACAAAAGCGCCCTCGCCGTCATTGGCGCCGGGGTGGGCTACCTGCTGATCGCTGACCCGGGCCCGCCGAGCCTGGTGGCGGCGTTCGGCGTGGGGTATGCCGCCGACAGCATGCTCGAGGTCATCGGCGCGCGCGGCAGGGCGCTGGCCCAGTGATCGGCCTGCTGCGCTCCTGGAGGCTGTGGCTGGCGGTAGGTCTGGCGGCCGGCGCCGCTAGTGTGGTGGCGGTGGGCCTGCACCAGGCCCGCACCATCGGTGAGCAGGAGGCCGAGCTGGCCATCAGGCAGGCCGCCATCGAGGAGCTGGGCAGTCAGCTGGCCCGGCAGCATGAACAGCACCAGGTGGCCATGGCGGCGCGCGACGCCGCCCTGGAGGCCGAGAAGGCCCACGCCCTGGCTGCCCAAAACCGGGCCCGGGGGCTATCTGATGAGATCCGCAATGCGAGGGCAGCCGATGCCGAAATTGATGCCTGTATGGGGGTGCGTCTGCCTGACGGCCTGGCTGAGCGGTTGCGCCAGTGAGCCGGTGGCGGTGGTTGAGGTTCGCCCCCTGCTGCCGCCTGAGGCCTATCTCGAGCCGTGCGAGATCTCGCTGGGCGACCGCACCATCGGCGGCGCCCTCCAAGGGCTGCGGGGTGCGGTGGAGTGCGAGCGCGCCGACAAGGCCGCGCTGCGCGCGTGGCGGGACGAGCATATCGAGGAAGATGGCGGCTAGATCGCAGAACTTTTTAGGTACTCCCGGCGGGGGTGCCGCCTGCGGGTGACAGGACGCGCGGAAGTTGGCATGAGCGAGGCGCCCAGGGGCCGGTTGATTGTTGTTGTTTGAGGAAGCCGATGGCGTTCAAAGGGAAGGGAAGGGCGGTCAATCGCGAAGAGCTCGCCGAGGTGTTCGGCGTGTCGCTCAACACCATCACTGGCTGGATTCGCCGTGGCTGCCCGTTCGAGCAGCGAGGCCGACAGGGCAAGCCGTGGCGCTTCAACACCAAGGACGTCAGCGAGTGGCTGCGTGACGAGGCTCGTGCCGAGGCAGAGTCCGATGCGCCGATGGACGAGTTCGAGCTCAAGCTGCGCAAGTTGGCGGCCGAGACCGCTCAAGCCGAGCTGGATCTTGCAGCGGCGCGCCGGCAGGTGGCGCCGATCGATGAGTTCGAGCGCGCCCGGGCGATGGAGAACGCGGTCGTTCGCGCCAACGTAATGAACGTGCCGAGTCGTGTGGTTAGTCAGCTGATTGGCGAGACCGACGAGGGGCGCTTCAAGGAGGTGCTCAAGGCGGAGTTGGTGCAGGCCCTGGAGGCTGCCGCCGAGTCCGACATCGAGCTGGAAGAGGAAGAGGCTGACGATGCAGACGATTGAGGCGGCCGAGCAGTTCAGCAACAGCGCAGGGGTTCTGCGGGCACTCAAGCGCAGCTCTCGCCACCTGATCCCGCCGGCGCCGCTCAAGCCTAGCGAGTGGGCCGAGCAGAACGTCAGGATTCCGGCAGGAAACGCCATTCCCGGCCCGATCCGCTTTGACAACGCCCCCTACCAGCGTGAGCCGATGGATATGGCCGCCCATCCTGGGTGCTACCGAATCTCGCTAATGTGGGGAGCTCAGGTCGGCAAGACCCAGCTCGCCCTCTGCCTGCAGGGTTATGGCATCGCCCACGAGCCGCGCAGCCAGATGATGATGCAGCCCAGCCAGGGCGATCTGATGACGTGGCTCGAGACCAAGTTCAACCCCATGGTCGCCGCCAACCCGGTGCTTGAGGGGCTGCTGGCCAAGCCGCGCAGCCACGAGGGCGTGAACAACCAGCGCATGAAGAGCTACCCCGGCGGCTTTCTGATGTTCGCCTGGGCCGGATCCACCAAGACCATGCGCGGCCGCTCAGCGCCATGGATCGTGGCCGACGAGGTTGACGGCTACAGCGGCACCGACGAGGGCGACGAGGTCGAGCTGCTGTGGCAGCGCGCCGCCACCTTCGGTGACCAGCGCCTGCTGGTGGAGATTTCGACGCCAACCATCAAGGGTGAGAGCCGCATCGAGGCGGCCTATGAGCTCGGCGATCAGCGCCGCTTCTATGTGGCCTGCCCGCATTGCGATGCCCATCAGGCGCTCGACTGGCACCAGGTCACCTGGGACAAGGACGGCGACGGCACCCATCATCCGGACACCGCCGCCTATATCTGCAAGCACTGCGGCGCCATGTGGAATGACGGCGAGCGAATCGCCGCGATCCGCACCGCCGAAAAGGTCGGCGCTGGCTGGAAGTCCGCCAAGCCCTTCCGGGGGCATGCTAGCTACCACCTCAACGAGCTCTACTCCTGCTTCCGGCGGCTGCGCGACATCGTGCAGAGCTTCCTGGACAAGAAGGCCAAGGGCGACCTGCAGTCGTTCATCAACGTCTCACTGGCCGAGACCTGGGAGGAGCAGGGCGAGCAAGCCGAGCCGCACGTACTGATGGAGCGCGCCGAGAGCTTCCGCGCACCGGTACCGGCGGGCGGTGTGGTGCTGACCGCCGGCATCGACATGCAGCAGGATCGCCTGGAGATGGAGACCGTCGCCTGGGGTTACGGCGACGAGTCGTGGTCCGTGGATTTCACCGTGCTGTGGGGCGACCCGCTCCAGGATGAGGTGTGGCGCGACCTCGATGACTACCTGGCCACCACCTGGACCCACGAGAGCGGCGCCCAGCTAGGCATCATCGCCGCCTGCCTGGATACCGGCGGCAGCGCCGGCTACACCCAGCGGGCCTATGAATACGCCCGGGGCAAGACTGGCCGGCGCCTGTTCGCCATCAAGGGTGTCGGCGGCTGGGATCGTCCCGTCGTCACCGCCCCTTCGCGCAAGCGCACCGGCCGCGGCCAGCGCAAGGTGGACCTGTTCAGCGTCGGCACTGACGAGGGCAAGCTCACCGTGATGCGCCGCCTGGCCGTTACCGAGCCCGGTCCCGGCTACTGCCACTTCCCCGCGGAGCGCGAAGCCGAGTTCTTCCACCAGCTCACCGCCGAGAAGTTGGTCACCAAGTATGTGAAGGGTGTGCCCAAGCGCGAGTGGCACCAGACTCGCCCGCGTAACGAGGCGCTCGACTGCCGCCTCTACGCCTACGCCGCCCTGAAGATCGCCAGTCCCAACATGAAGCGCCACGCCGCCCGTCTGGCCGAGTACGAGAAGCCCGAGGGTGATGATGAGGAGGTCGCGCCGCTTAAGCGCAAGCCTGATGCCGACCCTGCCCCGGAACCACCGCCAGCGGATCCCAAGCCCCGCAAACGCAAGACTAGGCGCAGACGATCACGACCAGGCCAGTCCTGGGTCAACCACTGGTGACGCATGCCCCATATCCCGGACAGCCTCACGGCAGGCACCACGCTGGCGCTCACGGTGGCGCACACCGCCTATCCGCCGCCCGGGTGGTCGCTGACGCTGCTGCTGCGCGGGCCCGATCAGCGCGACCTGTCATCGACGCCCGATGGCACTGTTCACGCCTTCAGCGCGACAGCCGCCGACACCGCTGGCTGGCCGGCCGGTGCCTACTGGTACAGCCTGCGGGCTACCGACGGCACCGAAGTGCACGAGATCGAATCTGGCACGCTGACCGTGGCGCCGGATCTCGCCGCCGTCTCTGCCGATCATGACGGCCGCACCCACGCCGAGAAGGTGCTCGATGCCATCGAGGCAGTCATCGAGGGTCGGGCCAGCAAGGATCAGGACAGCTATCGCATCAACAATCGCGAGCTGCGCCGCACCTCGGTGAGCCAGCTACTCAAGCTGCGCGACGTCTACCGACAGGAGGTGCGGCGCGCCCGGGCAGCCAAGCGCGGCCGCAACACCCTGGGGCGCCAGATTCTAGCGAGGTTCCGCGGTGTTTGAGCTTCTGAAGCGTAAAAAGGTGACTGACGCCGAGCCGTCCGCGCCGCCACAAGCGACTCCAACGCTCTCCCGGTTGCGCCAGATTCCGCGCGCGCTGGCCCGCAACCTGCTGGCTCAGGCCCGGGCCGACCGGCTCTCGAAGGACATGCCCACCACGCCGGTGCCTGCCGACCAGTTTATCGACAAGAATCAGCGCGCCCTGGTGGCTCGCTCTCGCCACCTGGTGATGTCCAACGACTATGCGCGGGGCTTCGTGCGTCAGGTCCGTCAGAACGTCGTGGGTCGGCGCGGCATCCAGCTTCAGGCGCTGGCCAAGGATGCCGATGGCACGCTTGACGAACGCGCCAATGACGCCATCGAGGCCGATTTCGACGCCTGGTGCGATCGCCGCGTCTGTGACGTGACCGGCCGCCGCTCGTTCCGGCAGCTGCTCTCCCGGGCTGCTGAAGACGCCGCTACTAATGGCGAGTTCATGTTCCGTCTTGTCTACGGGCGCGATCACAACCCCTGGGGCGTGGCGCTCCAGGTGCTGGACCCCCAGCGCTGCCCGGTCGAGATCAACGAGGATCGGCTGCCAGGCGGCGAGTTTATTCGACAGGGCATCAAGTACGACCGATGGGGCCGCCCGGTGGGCTACCTGTTCGGCACTCTGGACCCAAGTGAGGGCGACTACCACTTCGGCGGTCGCGCCTTTATCGAGGTGCCCGCCGACGAGCTCATCCATGGCTTTATCGAGGATCTAGTGGGTCAGCGGCGCGGCCTGCCGTGGATGGTCACCGCCGTGCTGCGACTGCACCACCTGGACGGCTTCGAGAAGGCGGCTCTGGTCAACGCGCGCGTCTCCGCCGCCAAGGGTGGCTTCTTCGAGTGGGAGGAGGGCATGGGCCCCGCCGACGAAGAGGACGACAGCGAGCCGCTCTATATGGATGCCGAGCCGGGCAGCTATCAGGAGCTGCCACCCGGCCTCAAGTTCAAGGGGTGGGACCCACAGTTCCCCAATGGCGAGCTCGCCAGCTTCAGCAAGCAGAGCCTGCGCGGCATTTCGGCCGGCCTCGGCGTGGACTACCCGACGCTGGCCAACGACCTGGAGGGCGTGAACTTCAGCAGCTTGCGCCATGGCGTGCTCGGCTCTCGCGACCACTGGATGGAGCTTCAGGAGTGGTTGATCGAGCAGCTGCTCGAGCCGGTTTTTCAGGCCTGGCTGCCGCGGGCCCTGCTCAAGGGTATCGCGGTTCCCGGCACCAGTGGCGCCACTCTGCGACCCGAGCGCATCGAGAAGTATCGCGCCCACGACTGGCAGGCGCGCCGCTGGGATTGGGTTGATCCCGACAAGGACTCCAAGACCGCCGCCCGCGACATCGCCAACAAGATCAAGAGCCCATCTCAAGTGATCCGTGAGCGCGGAGGAGATCCGCGCACCGTGTGGCGGCAGTGGGCCAACGACCGGCAGGCCATGATCGACGCCGGCATCCCCGAGGCCCTGGTCGACGCCACCCTGGGTGATCCCACCATGAACAGCGGTACCAGCACGCCCCAGGGCGAGACCGCAGGAGAGGCGAGCAATGAAGGATAAGCGCGAGACCCGCGACCGACTGCACCGCCCCGGCACCGCCGATCCGCGGCCGGACGTCAGCAAGACCCGCGCGCTGGAGGGCAGCTTCCAGCGGCGCGGCGTTACCGATGAGCAGCTGCGCAAGCTAAAGGCCGAGGGTCTGCGCCGCGACATCGTGGCCGGCGAAGTGCGGGCCATCGATGAAGAGAAACGCACGGTCGAGCTGGCATTTTCCAGCGAGGCCGAGGTGGAGCGGTGGTTCGGCATCGAGGTGCTGGATCACAGCGAAGGCGCCATGCGCACCGAGCGCCTGGAAGATGGTGCGGCCGTTCTGGTCAACCACGACTGGGACGACCAGGTGGGCGTGGTGGAATCTGTCACCGTGGGAGCCGACCGGCGGGGCCGGGCGGTGGTGCGCTTCGGGAAAGGCACCCGTGCTTCCGAGGTGTGGCAGGACGTGGTCGACGGCATCCGTCGGCACGTGTCGGTGGGCTACTCGATCCACAAGGTAGAGGTCGAGGAGCGCGCCGGTCAGGCCGATATGGTGCGCGTCACCGATTGGGAGCCGCACGAGATCAGCATCGTCTCTGTGCCGGCGGACGTTTCGGTGGGCGTGGGGCGCTCACAGGAACCACCGCCAGCGGAGCCGGGTCAGGGCGGCCCTGATACTGCCAGCAACGGCCAAAGCGGCAGCGCTGGCGAGTCAACCACATACCGGAGCAGTGAAATGAACGAGAAGATCCTGCGCGACAAGAAGGGCAACCTGGTTCGCGCCAAGGTCGATGGCGACGGCAATATCCTCGAGGTGCTCGAGATGATCGAGCGCGCCGGCGAGGAGCAAGACAAGGCCCGTCGTGCCGGCGTCCAGGCCGAGCAGCAGCGCGTCAAGGCCATCATGGACATGGGGCGAGAGTATGAGAACACCGAGCTGGCGACCCGCTTCGTCAGCGACGGCAAGAGCCCCGAGGAGTTCCAGCGGGCCCTGCTGGCCGATATGCACAAGCAGCGCTCCAAGGCGATCACCGACCATGGCGGCGGCGAGGGCGAGACCCGCTCCGCCAGCATCGGCATGACCGACACGGACCTGCGGCGCTATTCCATGATGAACGTAGTGCGCGCCCTGGCAAATCCTCAGGACAAACGAGCCCAGGAGGCCGCCAGCTTCGAGCTGGAGCTCTCCCAGGAGGCCGAGCGCCAGTACGGCAAGCAGGCTCGCGGGATCCTGATTCCCGACGATGTTCTGTCGCGCGCCTTCAATGCTGGTGGCGCCGCCAACACGCCGACAGGCGCAACCTCTGGCGAAAACCTGGTTGACTCCCAGTTCATGGCCGGCAGCTTCATCGAGATGCTGCGCAATCGCACGGCCCTGATGCGCCTGGCGACCACCATGAGCGGCCTGGTCGGCAACGTCGAGATCCCCAAGCAGACTGGCGGGGCCACGGCCTACTGGCTGGGTGAGGGCGATGATGCCAGCGAGGAGACGCCGACTATCGGGCAGATCGCGCTCTCCCCGAAGACCGTGGCGGCCTACACTGACATCACGCGGCGGCTGATGCTGCAGTCCACCCCGGACGCCGAGCGCGTCGTGCGCAACGATCTGGCTGCCGCGGTGGCGCAGGCCATCGATGCCGCGGGATTCTACGGTGCAGGCGGCAACGAGCCGACTGGCATCGCCAACGTCAACGGCATCAACGCGGTCAATCTCACCACTACCGGCAAGCCCACCTATGCCGAGGCGGTGCAGATGGAGAGCGAGATCTCGGCGGACAATGCCGACGTCAACTCCATGGCGTATGTCATGGCCTCGGCGATGCGCGGCCACTTCAAGACCACCCAGAAGTTCGATGGCACCAACGGCGCGCCGATCTGGGAGCCAGGCAACACCGTCAACGGCTACGGCACTGAGGTGACCAACCAGATTCAGGCTGGCGATCTTTTCTTCGGCAACTTCGCCGACTTGATCATCGGCATGTGGGGCGGCCTCGATCTGACCGTCGACCCCTATAGCCTGTCGAAGTCGGGAGGTACTCGCCTGGTGGTGTTCCAGGATGTCGATATGGCAATCCGTCGTGTCGAGAGCTTCTGTCTCGGCCGCAACACCGGCGCCTGATCGATAGTGCTGTTCGAGGCCCCGCACGATGCGGGGCCGTTTACCATGGATCTTGAAGAGGCGTCTCCATGAGCAAGAATACCCAGACCGTCGATCTCGAGTGCACCTCTGCCTTCATGGTCAAGGGCAAGATGATCACCCCCAAGCAGGTCGTGCGTGGCGTGCCCGCAGCGGAGGCCGCCAATCTGGTGCGCCGCGGCAAGGCCAAGGTCGTGGCGGCTGCGCCCGCGGAAGACGACGCAGAGGCCCCGGCCCTGGAGGAGCTCAGCGTCGAGGAGCTCAAGGCTACGGCCAAGGAGTACGAGATCGAGGGCGCGGACAAGATGAAGAAGGCCGAGCTGGTCGCCGCCATCGAGGCCGCCGAGGCTGAGGACGAGTAATGCCGGCGCCGGAGTGGGAAGACCTCGACGCCTTCCTCGACGAGGACGAGTTCGCCACGCCGGTGACCGTCACGCGTGAGGATGGCGTCGTGCTCGCCTTCTCCGGCATCTATGAGGATCAGTACCTTGACGCCCAGCTGGGCGAGTACCGCATGGACAGTGAGCGCCCGCGTGTATGGTGCAAGCAGGCCGACGTGCCAGGCGTGTCACGCGGCGACATCTGCGTGGTCGACGGCGCCACCTATGACGTCATGACCAAGCCCCAGGGCGACGGTACCGGCATGGCAATGCTCGACCTTGCGGTGAGGCACGATGCTGGATTTTGATGTCGATGCCGACGAGCTGCGTCGCGTGGTCGAGGAGTTGGGCGCCATGCCCAAGGAGGTCAACGCCTCCTATAATCGCGCACTGACCCGCACCGCGGCCACCCTGCGCCGGCGGTCCAGCAAGGGGCTGCAGAGCGAGCTTGGGCTGCGCCGCGCCAAGGCGATCCGCAAGCGCCTGAAGTCCATCCGCGTAAAGGGCTCGAAGAGCGGCGACTATCGCAAGATGGCCTCCATCCGCCTGTGGTACGGGCTCAACGACATCGCCGTCGCCGAGTTCAAGGGGCGCGTCAGCGAGACCGCTGCTGGCGCGGGCTATTCGGGCCCCGCCGGCAATCATAGCTTTCCTGGCGCCTTTGTCGCTAAGTCGCGGGGCAGCAAACGCCGCACCATCATGCGCCGCAAAGGCCGGCGCCGCCTGCCCGTGCACCAGGAGACGTTGCCGATCAAGGACCAGGCCGACGTCTATGTTGAGGACAACATCTTCGACCAGCTGGAGTCGATTTTCTGGCACCACTTCCGCGACGACCTTGAGCGCCGCGTCGCCTACCTGAGGGCCAAATGAACGCCGACACCGAGATCACCCTCGACGGCCTGCACCAGGCCATCCTCGACGCCATCGCCGACGGATTCCCGTCCATCCAGACCGTGGACGACTACCCTAACGACCGCCAGCGGGTGGCGGTGCCGGCCGCCTTCGTCGAGCTCACCGAGCTGACCGCCGTGCCGGATGATGACCCCGGCACCGGTCAGCTGGCCATGGAGGCGCAGTTCGAGCTGCGCTATCTGCTGGGCTGGCGCGGCACCAACCAGGGCCGCGCCATTCGCGCCCAAGCCGCTGCGCTGGCCCACTTTATCCACCAGCAGCGCTGGGGCCTGCCGGTCGAGCCCGCCCGCGTCCTGGTGGCCGAGCCGGACGAGTTCGACCCCGAGCTCGAGCAGTACCTGGTGTGGCGTATCGAGTGGGCCCAGATCATCCATATCGGCAAGAACGAGTGGCTCGATGACGGCATCCCGCCGCGCGAGGTGTGGGTGGGCGTCGACCCGCGTACCGGACCCGCGCACATCGACGATTATCGGCTGGTCTACTTCGACGACGGCGCCTGGTGGGATCTCTGGCACGACGCCCAGGAGCATGGCGAGGCGTCCACCGCCGAGGCCATGGACGATCTTGCACAGGTGTTGGCCGCCTGGGAACCCGACCCGTGGGAGTCGGTGCGATGAACCAGGCGTGGCGATTGCAGGAGCTGGAACGCCGGCTCAACAGCCTGCTGATGGTCGGCACCATCCTCGAGGTGGACTACGCCGCCGCCCGATGCCGCGTGGAGATCGGCGAGATCCGCACCGCTTGGCTCAAGTGGTTCACCGCCCGCGCGAGCAGCGACCGCAGCTGGTGGGCGCCCGAGGTCGGCGAGCAGGTGATGGTGCTGTCGCCCAGCGGCGAGTTGGCGCAGGGCACCGTGTTGCCGGCCATCTACCAGAGCGCCCACCCCGCCCCGGGCGAGCGCGAGACCCATCGCATCGACGACTACGGCGACGGCACGCGCGTCACCTATGACCGCGAAGCCAGCAGGCTCACCATCGACTGCGTCGGCGACGTGGTGATCGAGAACGCCAACAGCATCACCGTGAACACCGGAACCACGCTGGACATCACCGCCGGAGGAGCTGCCACCCTCAAGACTCCCAGTGTCACCGTCGACAGCCCGCAGAGCACCTTCACCGGGCAGGTCACCATCCAGGGCAAGCTGACGTATCTGGGCGGCATGGCTGGCTCCGGCGGAAGTGGCGCCTCGGCCGCGATCACTGGCGGCGTCAGCGTCACAAGCGGCGACGTCACCGCCGACGGCGTCAGCCTCAAGACCCACACCCATCCGGGCGACTCCGGCGGCACTACCGGCGCTCCGAATTGACTGCGAACCACCGCCAGCGGAGCCCCTAAGCCGGCTGGCGCATCCTCACAGCCATGGACGGCATGAACGCGCAGACCGGGCGCACACTCTCCGGCATCGACCACCTGCGGCAATCGCTGCTCGACATCCTGACCACGCCTATCGGCACCAGGGTGATGCGGCGCGACTATGGTTCGCGCCTCTACGAGCTAGTTGATGCGCCCATGAACAGCGCCACCCTGGTCGCGCTATATGCCGCGACAGCCGAGGCGGTGGCTCGCTGGGAGCCCCGCTTTCGCCTGCAGCGAGTGCGAGTCGCCAATGCTGTGCCTGGCGCCGTCTCGCTCAACCTGCAGGGCATCTATGTGCCGACCGGGCAAACCATCCAACTTGACGGCATCGAGGTGAGCTGATGACCACCGCCATCGACCTTTCCCAGCTCCCCGCGCCGGAGGTCCTCGAGGAGCTCGATTACGAGTCCATTCTCGCCGAGCGCAAGGCCGCGCTAGTCGCGCTTTACTCCAGCGACGAGCAGGCCGGCATCGAGCGCTTGCTTGAAATCGAGAGCGAGCCGCTGACCAAGCTGCTCGAAGAGAGCGCCTACCGCGAGCTACTGCTCCGCCAGCGCATCAACGATGCTGCCCAGGCGGTGATGCTGGCCCATGCCAAGGGCAGCGACCTAGACCAGATCGGTGCCAACTACGGCGTCGAGCGGCTGATGATCGATGCCGGCGACTCCAGCGCCGTGCCGCCGGTGCCGCCCACCTACGAAAGCGACAGCGAGTTTCGCCGCCGCATCCAGCTTTCGCCGGAGGGCTACACCACCGCCGGCAGCGAGCAGAGCTACGTTTACCACGCCCTGAGCGCCGATGCCGACGTGCTCGATGCCAGCGCCGTCACCCCAGCCCCGGGCGCCGTCACGGTCTACGTTCTCTCGCGCACCGGCGATGGGTCTGCGCCCGCCGCCACGCTCAGCGCCGTGGAGGCCGCGGTCAACGACCAGGCCATTCGCCCGATGACCGACAACGTCGTTGTCCAGTCGGCCAGCATCGTCGAGTACGCCATCACCGCCGAGCTGACCATGTTACCGGGCCCCGATGCTGCCGTGGTCCGCGACGCCGCCATCGAGGCGGCCGAGGCTTACGCCGAGCGACAACACGCCATGCGGCGCGACATCACCCTGTCTGGGATCTATGCCGCCCTGCACCAGAGCGGCGTGCAGAACGTCGCGCTCAGCAGCCCAGCCGCCGACATCGTCATCGGTGACGGCGAGGCCAGCTACTGCACCGGCATTACCGTGACTACCGCGGAGAACACCGATGTCTGAGCTGATGCCGCCCAGCGCCACGCAGCTCGAACGCCTGGCCGCGGAGGTGGGCGCCAACGCCACCGACCTGCCGGTGATCCTGCGCGCCCTGTGGCATCCCGAGGACTGCCCCGAGCACCTGCTGCCCTGGCTGGCGTGGACCTGGTCCACCGATAGCTGGAGCGACGCCTGGAGCGCCCGCCAGAAGCGCGACACCATCGCCGCCGCGCTGGACGTGCAGAAGATCAAGGGCACCATCGGCGCTGTGCGTGGCGCCCTGGGCGCCCTCGGCTTCCAGACTCGCGTGCAGGAGTGGCACAAACAGACGCCCGCTGGCGATCCCTACACGTTTCGGCTCTTCCTCGATGTCGACCAGGAGCCCATGGACCAGCGCGGCATCCAGCGCGCCCTGGAGATCGTCGAGCGCACCAAGAGCCTGCGCAGCCACCTCGAGATCGTGATCCAGCAGATCGCCACCCGCACCACCGTGTACCTGGCGGCGGTCGCCAACACCGGCAGCGACGGCGAGGTGGCCTACAGCGGCCTGCAGTACAGCGACGGCGACTACGCCATCGACCTCATGACCGACGCCGCCTACCACGGCGAGGCCAGCACCGTGGCCGGCATCGACCGGCTGCACCTCACGCTACACAGCACGACCTACCGCGACCTGCTGGTCGATGCGCAGCTGTTCAGCCTCACCCGCACCGAGGAGGGCATGGACGACCTCCACGCCCTGGTCGCGCAAACGCTAACGCCCACCTACTGGAACGTGAACTGGTGATCCCATGGCAGACTCCCTGAAATCCCGCGTCGACATCTTCGAAGAGGACGTCGGCCTCGTTCACCAGCTGGTGCATGGCGACCGGCAGACCACCGTCGCCACCGAGACCGGCACCCTCGACAGCTTCGCCAAGCTGCAGTTCGAGCTGCTCGAGAACGCTGACCCCTCCAAGGTCGCCGCCGATGCCGCCGACGCCCTCGCCGCCAAGACCGCCGCCGAGGCCGCGCGCGACGATGCCGTCAATATCGCCGGCGGCGACAGCCAGCCGATCTTCGATGCCTGGGCGGTGGACGTCGAGCGCCGCAAGATCGAGAACGCCACCGGCGGCGCCTGCACGATCGAGCGCACCGCCGGCGGCGTGGCCTGCTACATGTTCGTGATCCCCAAACTCAAGTGGGAGGACCTGGTGCCCTCCGGCGAGCTCGGCACCGGCGTGCACGAGGCCTTCCTCGAAGGGGGTGTCGAGAAGAGCGAGCTGCTGGTCGGCATGCACCTCGCCAGCACCGTCAATGGCGAGCTTGTCAGCCAGGCCAAGAAGGTGCCGCGCCGCTCGATCAACTGGGACAACAGCCGCGCCGAGGCCCAGGCCGCCGGCTTCGACATCATGTCCACCTGGGAGTGGAGCGCGATTGCGTTCTGGTGCATGGCCAACGGCTTCCAGCCGCGCGGCAATACCGACTATGGCCAGAGTCACAGCCACCCCCATGAGCAGGGCATCAACGTCGAATACGACAACACGGCCACCGGCTCGGGGCCCAACACCTGGCGTCACAACGCTGCCGCCAACGGCATCGCCGACCTGGTGGGCAATGTCTGGGAGTGGCAGTGGGGCTTCAAAATGATCGATGGCCGCATCTTCCTCGCCCCTGATAACGACAAGTCGCTGGTCGAATCCAGCTGGGTCGATACCGGCTGGGATATGCCGAGCAATCGCACCTGGTCAAGCGTGGACAGCACCGGCGCCACCCAGGACGTCAAGCGTGCGCTGATCGTGCCCAACGGCGTGGCCGACCCCGACGGTTATCTCTACACCAATGCGAGCGGGGAGCGCTTCCCGTATCGCGGCGGCCACCGCAGCTACGGCGCCAGTGCCGGCCTCGGTGCGCTGTTTCTCCGCGACGAGCGCACGGCTGCGCACACGTCTGTCGGGCTGCGGCTCTCGCGTTTGGTGTAATCCGCAATCGGCAATCCTGTTATCGGCTCGCGCCGCGATAGCGGCGCTAAGGAACGGAGGTGGAAGACCTGAAGATCAAGCTCAAGATCGAGCGCATGATCGCCTACGGCTATGCCGCGCTGCGGCAGTTCCCGAAGAGCGAGAAGCATACCCTGGCGGCGGAGATCCGCCAGTGCATGTATCGGCTGCTGCGGCTGGTGATCGTCACCAACCGCCGCTACCACAAGAAGACCACCAGCCAGGAGATCGATGCCGAGCTCGACCTGCTGCGCAGCCTGGTGCGTGTGGCCATGGATCTCGGCTTTCTGCCCTATCGCCAGTACCGGCTATGGGCCGAGCATCTCCATGAGATCGGCCGCATGGTCGGCGGCTGGCTGCGCTGGATCAAGAGCAACCCGCCCACCCCGCCGGAGCGCACCGCGCTGCCGGCCTGAGTAGGAGGGGTCATGCGTCACCCTGCTTCGCTTCCCGTATCGCGGCGGCAACCGCAACAACGGCGCCAATGCCGGCCTCGGTGCGCTGAATCTCAACAACGAGCGCACGAATGCGAACACGAATATCGGGCTGCGGCTCTCGCGCTTGACCTGGCCAGAAGTGGCGGGCTCACGGGCTCGTCTCCAGTGCCATCAAACGGATGCATGATCCTCGCCCGAGCGGCGAAAAAGCCTCAGCCGGCGACGTGTGGTACCACCGCGGAAGCCCGTCGCCGGCGCCCCTATTTCCCTCACGCACAAGGAGGTGTCGTGGTCACGCATGGATTTCTGTTTGCGCGCTACGCCAACTTCGACGCCCTGCACGCCGGCTATCTTCAGGCGCGCAAGGGCTGCCGCGACAGCCGCGCCTGCATGCGCTTCGAGCAGCGCCTCGAGGAGAACCTGATCGAGCTGCTCAATCACCTGCAGTGGGGCAGCTACCGCACCGGCCCCTATCGCCATTTCTATGTCAACGAGCCCAAGCGCCGGCGCATCACCGCGCTCACCCAGTTTCGCGACCGTGTGTTGCAGCACGCCATGTATGCCGAGCTCGAACCGCTCTGGGAGCGGCGCTTCATCGCCGACAGCTATGCCTGCCGCGTCGACAAGGGCACCCACGCCGCCGCCGACCGCGCCCAGCAGATGCTGCGCGAGTGCCTGCACCGTCATGGCCGCATCTACGTATTGAAGGCCGACATCGCCAAGTATTTCGCCTCGATCGACCATCGCCACGTCAAGCGCCTGATCCGCCGCGTGATTAGGTGTCCGGCCACCCTGGCGCTGCTCGACGAGATGATCGACAGCTACAGCGAGCCCGGCCGGCCCGGCAAGGGCATGCCCATCGGCAACCTCATCTCGCAGCTGCTCGCCAACGTCTATCTCGACGCACTCGATCAGTACGTCAAGTGCCGCCTGGGCGAGCGCTGGTATATCCGCTACATGGATGACTGGCTGATTATCGGCCCCGACAAGCAGCACCTCCACCAGCTGCGCATTCACCTCGAGTGGTGGCTGGCCGAGCACCTCGAGCTTTCCACCAACCACAAGACCGCCGTCTTTCCCGTGCACCCGCGCGAAGGCGGGGCCTGGATTTCGTCGGCTACCACATGTGGCCGCACAAGCGCCGCCTGCGCAAAGGCAGCATGAAGCGATTCAAGCGCCGGGTCCGTCGGCTGCGGCGCGACTACGCCGCCGGCGAGATCGATATGCGCGGCGTGCAACTCCAGCTCAACTCCTGGCTGGCCCACGCCAGCCACGCCAACGCCGAGGGCTTTGTGCGCTCGGTCATCTACGACACGCCCTGGGAGGCACCATGTCACAACTGATCGTTATCGACCGCACCCCCAACGACGCCGACGAGCCGGCCGACATCCAGCTGCCCGAAGGCGCTCTCGCCCTGGGAAGTGCTGCCGGCCTGGCCTGGTACAAGCTGCCTCACGGCGCGCTTGCGCCCTCCGGAAGCCGGGCTCCCACGACTGACGAGCTGGCCGCCGCTCGCCTCGAGCTGCCGGCGGTCATGCGCCTGAAGCAGGCTGCGCGCCGCAAGATCGAGCGCGAGGTGGGCGATCTGCACGAGGTGGTAGCAGACCAGGCTCGCCAGATCGAGGCGCTCACCGCGCTGCTCTGCCGGCTGACCGCCGACCAGCTGGGCGGCACCGCCATGGATGTCGCCACCCGCGACCGCTATCTGGCTCGAGCCGAGAGCGTGGTCGCCGCGCTCGACAGCGGCGAGCTGACCCTGCGCGGCGATGCCGAAGGCACCGACGATATGCTCGCCAAGGTCGTGGCCCGCGCCAATGCCATCAACGAGATCATCACCGCCGAGTACCTGCCGCGCCGCCGAGCCCTGCTGGAGGAGTAAGCCGCCATGTCATTCGCCACCATCCACACCAACGCCGGCCTGATCGCCATGGCCGAGGCCGAGGCCGCCGGCGCTGCCATCAACCTCACCGAGATGACGGTGGGGGATGGCAACGGCAACCCGGTCGAGCCCGACCCCACCCAGGCCCAGCTGGCCCGCGAGCGTTACCGCGCCGCGGTCAACCGCGTCTGGCAGGACCCCGAGAACCCGCAGCGCTTCACCGCCGAGCTGATCGTGCCGGCGGAGGAGGGCGGCTGGACGATGCGCGAGGTGGGCGTGTTCGACCAGGACGGCACCCTGTTCGCCGTCGGCAACCTGCCCGAGGCCTACAAGCCCGCCGAAGGGGAGGGGGCGTTTTCCGATGCGGTGGTGCGCCTCGAGTTCATGGTCGACAATGCCGACGTGATCACCCTGCAGATCGACCCCAATGTCGCCATTGCCACCCAGGCCTGGATCATCAACAACATCACGCCGGCCAGCCTGCTGCCCGGCGGCACCACCGGCCAGCGTCTGGCCAAGGCCAGTAACGCCGACGGCGACGTCGAGTGGGTGGATCTCGATGTCCAGAACGTCACCGTCGACATCATCGACGAACGCCAGACCCTGGCCGACGGCCAGACCCAGGTGGACCTCACCACCTGCACCACCTACGGCCTGGCGATCTATATCGACGGCCTGCGCCTGCTCCAGGGCAGTGGCGCCGACGAGTGGCAGCCTGACATCACCCTCGAGACGCGCCTGGCGCTCGGCAAGAGCTATCCCGCCGGCACCGAGATCTACTGCGTGCAGAACGAGCCCTCCGGCTCCGCCCCCGCGCCCCTGGAGAAGAGCCAGAACCTGGCCGACGTTCCCGACAAGGCGCTGGCCCGCGCGAATCTCGACATCTACAGCCGCGCCCAGGTGCGCCAGATGGCTCCCGCCGGCATGGTTGCCCACTTCGCGCGCAGCACGGCGCCCACCGGCTGGCTCAAGGCCAACGGCGCCGCGGTCAGCCGTAGCGTCTACAGCGAGCTGTTCGCCGCCATCGGCACCAGTTACGGCGAGGGCGACGGCTTCACCACCTTCAACCTGCCCGACCTGCGCGGCGAGTTTCTGCGCGGGTGGGATGACGGGCGCGGCATCGATGGCGGTCGCGCCCTGGGCTCCAGTCAGACCGACGACAACAAGAGCCACGACCACTCGGCCAGCTCCAGCCGTGACGGCAGCCACAGTCACAGCGGTAGCGCGAATGGCGCCGGCGCTCACAGCCACTCGGCGAGCTCAAGCTGGCAGGGTGATCACAGGCATCAGATGCAAGATGCTCACCCCCAGGAGGCTGAGGGCGAAGATGGGCAGGGGGTCGACTCGGGCCCGGTTAACCGGACGACTGGCGCCTACACCAAGCCCGCTGGCGGCCACCGCCACTCCATCTCCATCGGTAACGCCGGCCACCATAGCCACAGCCTAAGCATCAACAGCGCCGGCGCGCACAGCCACGCCATCACCGTGGATGAGGCCGGTGGCGCCGAGTCGCGCCCCCGCAACGTCGCCCTGCTCGCCTGCATCAAGTTCTAGGAGGCACGCCCGTGAGCCAGCCCAGCAAGACCGTCTATCAGTACGACCTCGCCGGCCTCTACCAGGGCGAGACCCAGGCCGATGAATCACCCCTCGAGCCCGGCGTCTATCTGATGCCGGCGCGCACCACCGAGGCGGCGCCTCCTGAAGAGTGGCCAGCGGATCGCTGGCCGCGCTGGAACGGCGGCGAATGGCAGCTCGTCAACCGGCCCAGGCCGCCGGCACCCGAGCCTGAGCCCGACGACCCGGCCCTCAAGCTGAGGCGGTTCCTCGAGGTGAATCCCGATGTGGCGGAGATGGTGGGGGTGAAGTAGAACCACCGCCAGCGGAGCGCCTCCCGCGCGGGCGTCATGCTGTGCCTACCGTCCGGAATTCATACCTGATCAGGCAAGAGGCACACCGCAATGGCGAAATTCCTGCACGGGGTCGAGGTCCTCGAGATCGATACCGGCCCTCGACCCATCCAGACCGTGCGCTCTGGCGTGATCGGCATTGTCGGCACCGCGCCGGATGCCGAGGGCGCCACTGCCGCCACGCTGACGCTGGGCAACGCCCCGGCAAACACCGGCATCACCTATACCGCCACCACGGCCGGCACCGCCGGAAACAACGTGCGCATCCGCTACGTCGACCCGGGCAGCGCATCGGCGACCCTGGCGGTCACGGTCGACGGTAGCGACATCACCGTAACGCTAGCCACCGACGCCGAGGGCGCCATCACCAGCACCGCCGCCGACATCGTCACTGCCGTCAATGGCGAGGCTGAGGCGGCGGCGCTGGTCACCGCTGCGGCAGCCGAAGGCTCTGACGGCACCGGGCTGGCGCGGTCGCGCGGCTATCAGTCGCTCGCCGGCGGCGCCGCTGAGCCGTTCCCGCTTAACCGCCCGACACTGGTGGCCGGCTCGCGCACCGAGGCCGCGCGCCTCGGCGCCGCCGGCACACTGCCGGGCGCCCTCGAGGGCATCTTCGACCAGGTCGGCGCTGTGGTGGTGGTCGTGCGCGTCGAGAAGGCCCAGGACGAGCAGGCCACCACCGCCAATGTGGTCGGCGGCGTGGATGGCGTGACCGGCGAACTGCAGGGCGTGCATGCCCTGGCTGGCGCCGAGAGTGTGATCGGTTTTTCTCCGCGCATCCTGTGCGCGTCTGGCTTTACCCATCAGCGTGAGAGCGGCGCCAGGAATGCCGTGGTAGCCGAGCTGATCGGCATCGCCGAGCGTCTGCGCGCCGTGGTGGTCGCCGACGGCCCCAACACCACCGACGACGCGGCCCAGCAGTACGCCAACGACTGGGGCAGCGCCCGGGTCTACCTGGTCGACCCCTGGGTGCAGGTCATGCAGCGCGACGGCAGCTACAAGAGCGAACCGCCCAGCGCCCGCGTGGCCGGCATCATCGCCAAGGTCGATAACGACCAGGGCTTCTGGTGGTCGCCGTCCAACAAGCCGGTCAACGGCATCGTCGGCACCGCTCGCGCGGTGGACTTCAAGCTCGGTGATGCCAATAGTCGCGCCAACCTGCTGAACGAGGGGCATGTCGCGACCATTATCCGGCAGAACGGTTATCGGTTGTGGGGCAACCGCACGCTGACCGACGACACCAAGTGGCACTTCCTCTCGGTGCGCCGCACCGCTGACATGATCAACGACTCGATCCAGCGCGCCCACCTGTGGGCGGTCGATCGCAACATTACCCGAACCTATGTCGAGGACGTGACCGACGGCGTCAACGCCTACATCGCCAACCTGGTCGCCCAGGGCGCGCTGCTAGGCGGCCGCTGCTGGCCGGATCCGGACCTCAACACGCCAGAAAACATCCAGCTGGGCAAGGTGTACTTCAACTTCGAGTTCACTCCGCCCTATCCGGCCGAGCACATCACGTTCCGGTCGATGCTGGTCAATGACTACGTCGAGGAGGTGTTCGCGTAATGGCCGCTCGCAACATCATCAAGCAGATGACCGTCTCCGTGGATGGTCGCGGATATGCCGGCGAGGTGACCGAGTACACCCCGCCCGTGCTCACCCTGGCCACCGAGGATCACCGCGCCGGCGGCATGGATGCGCCCATTGCGCTCGATATGGGCATGGAGGCGCTCGAGACCTCATTCATCCTGACCGCCTACGACGCCGACGTGCTGGCGCAGTTCGGGGTCAGCGAGGGCAATGCTGTTCCCTTCGTGGGGCGCGGCGCCATGCAGAGCTATGACGGCACCTGGCGACCCACCGTGCATACCATGCGCGGCAAGATCGTCAGCATCGATCGCGGCACCTGGCAGCCCGGGCAGCGCTCGACAATGACCGTGACCCTGCGCCTCGACTACTACCGCGAGGAGCATGACGGCCGCCTGGTGCACGAGATCGACATCGAGAACATGGTGCGCACCGTGGATGGCGTGGACGCCCTTCAGGGGCTGCGCAACTCGCTGCGCCTCTGATCGCGAGGCGGCGTTGAGCCTTGGCCGGCGACTCCTCGCCGGTCCTTTTTCATGAGGAGATAGATCAGATGGATGAGCATGGCACCCCGGAATATCTGACGTATAGCGGCGACGGGCATTGCGACATCGAGCTGGACCGCATGGTCACGCTGGCCAGCGGCGTCGAGGTTGGCGCCTTGCGCATGCGCGAGCCCACCGTCGAGGACCAGGTGCGTCACGACGAGGCCAAGGGCAGCGAAGCCGCCAAGGAGATCGCCACCATGGCGCACCTGTGCGAGATGTCGCCGGATGACATCAAGCGGCTGCCCCTTAAGAGCTACAAGCGCCTCCAGGAGGCCTATCAGGGTTTTTTGCTCTAGCGCCTGATGATGTCAGGCGGCTGGCGCTGGCGCTGGCCTCGCACACCGGGTGGGGGTTGAGTGAAATCATGGCGCTACCGACCAGCCGGTTCCTATGGTGGGCTCAAGGCCTGCCGCGCCAGTAACGAGGGGAGAGCATGGCCAACCAGCGCCTCAACGCAACCATCAGCATCGGCGGCACCGTTGATCGCTCCCTGACCCGTGGCCTCACCAACACCAAGGGGCAGATCGGTGAGCTGCAGGGCGTGATCGGCAAGGCGACGCGCCGACAGGCTACGCTCTCACGCGAGATCGAGCGCATGGGCCGGCAGGGCATGAATGTCGAGCCGCTGCGACGACAGTACGCCCAGCTCGGCGACGAGATCGACCGCGCCCGCCGACGCCAGGCCGCCCTACAGCGCCTGGCCGGAGCCGACGTGGCTGGCAGGTTCCGCACCATGACCAGCGAGGTCGGCCGCCTGGCGCGCCGCACCGCCATGGTCGGCACCGCCGTGGGTGCTGGCATCTTCGGTATCGCCAACAGTACCTCGGAGCTGGGCGACAATGTCGCCAAGACCGCCGACAAGATCGGCATGGGAGTCGAGGAGCTGCAGGCGTACCGCTACGCCGCCGAGCGCTCCGGCATCGCCTCCCAGACCTTCGATATGGCCACCCAGCGCATGGTGCGCCGCGTGGCCGAGGCCGCCCAGAGCAGTGGTGCTGCCAAGGATGCCATCGAGGAGCTGGGGCTCTCGGCTCAAGCGCTCGCCTCGATGACGCCGGACGAGCAGCTCAATGCCTTCGCCGACGCCTTGCAGGGGGTCGAGAACCAGGGCGAGCGAGTGCGCATCGCCATGAAGCTCTTCGATTCCGAAGGCGTGGCAATGGTCAACATGCTGCGCGACGGCTCCGCTGGGCTAAATCAGCTTGCCGACGATGCCCGGCGCACCGGCTATATCCTCAGCGAGCAGGCCGCGCGCGACGCCGAGACCTTCCAGGACAAGCTGCTCGACACCAAGCTCTCCCTCTTTGGTCTCAAGAACATCATCGGCAGCGACCTGATGCCGGTGGTTTCCGAGCTGATGTCGGAGTTCACCGGCTGGCTCTCCGATAATCGCCAGCAAGTGCGCGAATGGTCGGCACTGTTCGCCCAGCGACTCAAGGATGCCGTGCCGGTGATTCGCGATCTGGCCAGCGGCATTGGCACCGTGGCAACCACGGTCGGCAACGCCGTCAAGGCCACGGCCGACCTGGTTGGCGGCTTCGACAATCTCGGCATGATCATCGGCACCGTGATTGCCGGCAAGGCTATCTGGTCGGTGGTCAGCTTCGGTGGCGCCATCTTCCAGGCGGGAAGCGCGCTGCTCTCGCTCTCTGGCGCTCTGCCGCTGGTGGCTGGCGGCATCAAAGCCATCGGCGCGGCGCTGATGGCCAACCCCATCGGCCTGATTGTTGGCGGCATCGCGCTGGCGGCCGGCCTGATCTGGCAGCACTGGGACACCCTCGGCCCGTGGTTCAAGGGGCTGTGGGACGGTATCACCGAAAAGCTTGGCGCTGCCTGGGAGTGGATGAAGGAAACGCTCTCCTGGTCGCCCATCGCAACCGTGGCGGCCGCCTGGGGTGGCCTTCAGGACTGGTTCGCCGGCCTCTGGGATGGCATCACCGGCGCCGCCGAGAAGGCGATGGACTGGATCACCGGGAAGCTCGAGTGGGTCGGCAACGCCTTCAGCACGGTCAAGGGCTGGGTCTCGTGGGGCGATGACGAATCCCCGGAGCAGGCGAGGGCGCAGCTGGGTGGCGGCAATGCTGGTGCGCTCAATCTCGGCAGCATGCGCGAGGCAAGGCAGGAGCAAGAGGAGCGCGGCCGTCAGGCGGCAGAGCTGGCCTATCCGCGCAACCACCCCCGCTACCGGGGAGGCGATGCGCCCGCCAGGCAGGAGGGCGACAAGTCCACCACCATCAACAACCAGATTTCGCTGAACGTGAGTCGCCGCGAGGGCGAGGCCGACGAGGCCTATGCCGAGCGCATCGCCGAAATGGTCACGGAGCAGCTCAACGATCGCCAGCAGGGAGCCCTCTACGATGGCTGACGTGATGCTACAGCTGGGCAACTACGCCTTCAGCATCGACACCGCCGCCTATCAGCGCCTGACGCGCTCCAGTCGCTACACCTGGGCCGCCCAGCGGCGTGTCGGCAACCAGGATGCCCTGCAGTTCACCGGCTTTGGTGCCGACTCGATCACGCTGACCGGGCGCGTCTACCCCGGGTGGCGCTCGGGGCCCTGGCAGATCGACACCATGCGCGAAACGGCCCGCGCCGCCGAGCCGCTGCTGCTGGTGGACGGCCTGGGCTTCGTGCATGGACGGTGGGTTATCGAAAGCATCGAGGAGCAGGCAGACACCTTCGCCCCCGGCGGCACGCCACGCCGGCAGACCTTTACCCTGCAGATGAGGTATTACGACGATGGCGCGCAAGTATAGGACGAGCGAAGGTGAAAGCCTCGACTGGATCTGCTGGCGCGCCTATGGGCGCATCTCTCGAGGGCTGGTCGAGCGAGTGCTCGAGGTCAATAGCGGCCTGGCCGATCTTGGCCCCTCGCTGCCCGCCGGCGTCGCCATTATTCTGCCGGACGTCGAAGAGCCCGCCGTCAATCGGAGGGTCAGGCTGTGGGGGTGAAGCCCGCGTTTCGCATCGTCGCCAACCGCGAGGACATTACCGCTGCCATTCGCGAGCGGTTTCTGTCGCTGACGCTTACCGACAAGGCTGGCGTCGAGTCCGACGAGGTCACGATCACGCTCTCCGATCACGACCCCGCCGCCCCGATCGCCCTGCCGCCCGCCGGCGCCGAGCTCGAGGTGTGGCTCGGGTATGACGGCCAGGCCGAGCAGATGGGCATCTACGTGGTGGACGCCCTCGACATGGAGTGGCCGCCCAATCGCCTGCGCATCACCGCCAAGGCCGCCCCGCTGGCGGCCAGCACCTCCGGGCAGGGCAGCACCCGGCTGATGCTTCAGACCAAGAAGTCGCGCAGCTGGGATGCCGGCACCACCCTCGGCGCCCTGGCGCAAAGCATCGCCCAGGAGCACGGCCTGACCCCCGCGGTGCAGGAGGAGTTGGCAGGCATCGCGATGCCTCACGTCGACCAGGTCAACGAATCCGACATGAACCTGCTTACCCGTCTGGCCCGGGAGCATGACGCCATCGCCAAGCCCGCCGGCGGCGCCCTAGTGCTGGCGCGGCGTGGCAGCTCCACCAGCGCCGGCGGCGAGCCGATCAAGCTGCCCACGGTGACGGTCACGCCTGGCATGGTAACGCGCGGCAAGATGAAGCTCGCCAAGCGAGGGCATGCCGGCAGCGTGGTGGCTCGCTGGCGCGACACCGATGCCGCCGCCACCCTGGAGGTCACCGAGGGGCAGGGCGAGCCCGTTCAGCGCCTGCAGCAGATCCACCCGGACGAAGCCAGCGCCCGCGCCGCCGCTCGCGCCGAGCTGCGCCGCGGCCAGCGTGGCGAGCAAACTCTTGAGCTCACCCTGCCAGGCGATACCAGCCTGATGGCCGAGGGACGCCTATCACTCTCTGGCTTTCGTGAGGGCGCCGATGGCGAGTGGCTGATCACCGAGGTCAAGCACCGTCTCGACGGTGGCGGATTCTCCACCCAAGTGAAAGGCGAGTTGCCTGGAAGCTGAGCAGGCAAACAGCTAGGCTGACTGAGCCACACATGAACAAGGAAGATCGCATGAAGCACATCATCGCCGCCGTCGCTCTTGTCGCCCTGCCGATCGCTGCCCAGGCGCAGCAGCCGCCCCGCTATGACGTCGAAAACCACTGTGAGCAGGTGGCCGGCTTTGGCGGAGAGTTCAGCAACACCATGTACAACAGCTGCATCGACATGGAGCAATCGGCATACAACAACGTGAAGCGGCAGTGGGGCACCCTCCCGGGTAGCATCCAAAACCACTGCCACGAGGTGGCGAGCTTCGGCAGCCCCGGCAGCTACAACATGTTGGAGAGCTGCATCAAGATGGAGATGTCGGCGGCGGATAACCGCAGTGAGTTCAGCTTCGACTGAGTCGCGAGGTCAAGGTGAGAGAGGCGCCCGTAGTGGCGCCTTTTCAATGCGCACAACGCCCGGTTAAGGGCCGCACATTTTGACAGAATATTGACAATATATTGAGCTCAACGAAAAACCGCCACCCGGCATGATCCGTAAGTGGCGGTTTCTCTTACTGTTTCTGGTCGGAGCGACAGGATTCGAACCTGCGACCTTTGCAACCCCATTGCAACGCGCTACCAAGCTGCGCCACGCTCCGACTCGCGTTTTCGGTTTCCTGGCCGTCCGGCCTGTGCCCCGAGAACGAGGCGTATACTAGCGCGTTAGCCGGCAAATGAAAAGCCCCTTTTGCACTTTCTTTTCAGATGCTTGGGTTGGGAGCGCTGGGGCGTGCCGCGATGATGCTCTATGATGTCGGCGGTTTACGCCGCGTATCGGGCGTTGTCGGGGTCGCAGAGGGGGAGTTGCCGTGCCGTTGATCATGGGGATGAGTGTGTTGCTGGCCTGCCAGTTCCTGGGGGAGCTGGTGGCGCGTGGGCTGACGTTGCCGATTCCAGGCCCGGTGATTGGCATGGTGATCCTGCTGATCGGGCTGCTGGTGAATGGCAAGGTGCCCAGGAGCCTGCGCATGGCCGGCGAGGGTCTGCTGCGCTACCTGACCCTGCTGTTCGTTCCGGCGGGGGTGGGACTGATGGTGCACTTCGCCCTGATCGGTCGGGACCTCTGGCCCATCCTGATCACCCTGGTGGTGTCCACGGGACTGACCCTGGCCGCGACCGCCTGGGGACTGGACCGGCTAAACCGGCGCCGGGGAGGGGAGTCGCGATGAGCCTCGCGACGCTGGATCAGCTTTGGGTCTATCTCTCCGGGAACCCGCTGCTCTCGCTGTTGATGACGCTGCTGGTGTTCAGTCTGGCGGTGCGCATCAACACTGCCCTCGGCGGCACGCCATTGCTGCACCCGGTAACGCTCTCCATCGCCATGCTGATCGGCCTGCTGCTGCTGGTGGATATGGATTACGCCACCTACTTCGAGGGGGCGCAGTTCATCCACTTCCTGCTGGGGCCGGCCACCGTGGCACTGGCGATTCCCCTGTATGACCATCGTGAGCGTGTCAGGCGGCTGCTAGTGCCGCTGCTGCTGGCCTGTCTGCTGGGCATCGTCACGGCGGTGGCCAGCACCCTGGGCCTTGCCCTGGCATTGGGAGCGCGGCTTGAAACGGTGCTCTCCCTGGCGCCGCGTTCGGTGACATCCCCGATCGCCATGGGGATAGCCGAGCAGATCGGAGGCATACCTTCGCTGGCGGCGGGACTGGTGCTGCTGACGGGCTCCATCGGATGTGCGCTTTCACCCTGGGTATTCCGTCTGTTGCGGATTAAGGATCCGGCGGTGCAGGGGTTTGCCCTGGGGCTGTCGGCCCATGGCTTCGGCACGGCCCAGGCGTTTGCGCGGATCGGCGCCGTGGCCGGGGCCTTCTCGGGGCTGGCCATGGGGCTGACGGGTCTTCTTACGGCGTTTCTGCTGCCGCTGATCACGCGGCTCTTCGGGCTGGGGATCTAAAAAGGCGCCCGATCAGGGCGCCTGGTTTATCTGGCGATGTCGATCGCTGAAGGATGGCCGGGCTCTGTCCGAAAACTGGCTGCGCTCGCCACTTTTCGGTCGAGCCTAGATTTCCTCCCACAGGCGCTTGTGGAAATCGTGACTGAGCTTGGTGGCATGCTCCAGGCGTTTCATCTGCGCGTTGCTCACCTCCTTCACCAGCCTTTCATAGCAGGCCTGCACCTCTTCCGGGGTCGTGGGCTTTGGTCCGTCGAAGCATTCGGCGATTCTTTCACCGCTCTCGGCGATGGCTTTCAGGAATACGGCTTCAAACTGCAGGGCCTCGGCGAGGCCTTCCATCCAGGCCAGCTGGGTGCGGGCCATGGGGGTGGCACCCTTGGTCCACTGCTGCTGCCACCACTCAAGCATCGGGTTGGAGAAGGGGTTCTGGGACATGACGACCTCCTGGTCACTACGTCAGCGGATGACGGTTGCGGCATACGCCTCGTGATGTTGACTAGAGTATAGGAGACCGTAAGCGGGAGGGCGGGGCCGGGGCGCTGCGTTTGTTGCTTGAATTCAGGATGCATGTCAGGGAGCGAGTGCGATGTGGAGCGTGATCAAGTCGGTACTGGCGGCCTTCTTCGGTGTGCAGAAGGATGCCCAGCGTCGGGAGGACTTCGAGAAGGGGCATCCCGTGGCCTTTATTACCGTGGGAATCCTGATGGGCCTGGTATTGGTGGCGGTCGTGGCGTTTGTCGCCGTGTCGGCGGCCCGTTGAAAAAGGCGTTGGCGGTGGGCGAGGGCGCGACCGTTGGCCGCGGTGTGGGTGGCTACACTGCCTTATAGATATAGCTGAATCGAACGACCACACGCGGCTAGCGCGTGAGACGACAATAACAAGTCACGATAACCAGCAAGGAGGAGGCGCCGATGCGCACGTTCATCGTGTGGACAGCAGGTTGCCTGGTCGTCCCCCTGATGACGACGCTGGCCATGGCCAATGGCTGGAACATGCCGGTAGGGGTGACCGACGTGAGTCGAGAGGTCCACTCCCTGCATATGACCATCTTCTGGATCTGCGTGGTCATCGGCGTGATCGTGTTCGGGGCGATGTTCTACTCCCTGTTCCGCTTTCGGCACTCCAAGGGGGCCAAGGCGGCGCACTTCCATGAGCACCCCCTGGTCGAGGTGATCTGGACGGCGATTCCGCTTTTGATCCTGATCGGCATGGCGGTGCCCGCTACCGCCACCCTCAAGAAGATGTATGACCCCTCCGATGCCGACCTGGATGTGATGATTACCGGCCAGCAGTGGCGCTGGCGCTACGAGTATCTCGGCGAGGATGTCGCCTTCACCTCCAACCTCGGCACCCCCCGCGAGACGATTCGTGGCGAGGGGGAACGAGGCGAGCACTACCTGCTCGAGGTCGATGAACCACTGGTGTTACCCGTTGGCCGCAAGGTGCGCTTCCTGATGACCTCCGACGATGTCATCCACTCCTGGTGGGTGCCGGACCTGGCCGTCAAGCAGGACACCATCCCCGGCTTCGTCAACGAGAACTGGGTGCGGATCAACGAGCCCGGTGTCTATCGCGGCCAGTGTGCCGAGCTATGCGGTATGGATCACGGCTTTATGCCGATCGTGGTGCAGGCGCTGGAGGAGGAGGAGTTCGATGCCTGGCTGGCCGAGCGCAAGGAGGCGGCCGCCCAGGAGGCCTCCGGCGTCGACCGCGAATGGACCCTGGACGAGCTGGTGGCGCGTGGCGAGCAGAGCTACAACGCGGTGTGTGCCTCCTGCCACCAGCCCGATGGGAGCGGTAATGAGCCGGCCTTCCCGGCCCTGGCGGGCAACCAGGCACTGATGGAGGAGCGCGAGCGACATATCGAGACCGTGGTCAACGGGGTCTCGGGCGCCGCCATGCCGGCCTTCCGCAACACCCTGAGCCCGGTGGAGATTGCCGCCGTGATCACCTACGAGCGCAACGCCTGGGGGAACGAGACCGGCGATGTGGTTCAGCCGTCAGAGATTGCCGAGCGGCTGGAGGAGTAGGCCGGCTGCGGCCTTCCCAGGCGATCAGACAAGAACAGCGACAATCAGGGAGATTGACCATGGCGCCCAAGCTGCCCCTGCATCACCCCGTCGAGCAGAGCTCTACCGCCAGTGCCGGCGGCCAGGCGGCGCACCCGGCCCCGCCCCGTGGCCTGATGCGCTGGCTGCTGACCACCAACCACAAGGAGATCGGCAGCCTCTACCTGATCTTCTCCCTGACGATGTTCTTTATCGGTGGTGTCTTTGCGCTGGTGGTGCGCGCCGAGCTGTTCCAGCCCGGGCTGCAGCTGGTGGAGCCGGAGTTCTTCAACCAGATGACCACCATGCATGGCCTGATCATGGTGTTCGGGGCGATCATGCCCTCCTTCGTGGGACTGGCCAACTGGATGATACCGCTGCAGATCGGCGCGCCGGACATGGCCCTGCCGCGCCTGAACAACTTCAGCTTCTGGCTGCTGCCGGTGGCCTTCACGCTTCTGCTGAGCACCCTGCTGATGCCCGGGGGTGGTCCCAACTTCGGCTGGACCTTCTACGCGCCGCTCTCCACCACCTACGCGCCGCCTTCCACCACCTTCTTTATCCTCTCGCTGCATATCGCCGGCATCAGTTCGATCCTCGGCGCCATCAATATCATCGCCACGGTGCTCAACCTGCGCGCGCCGGGCATGCGGATGATGGATATGCCGCTGTTCTGCTGGACCTGGTTGATTACCGCCTTCCTGCTGATCGCGGTGATGCCGGTGCTGGCCGGGGCGGTGACCATGATGCTGATGGATATCAACTTCGGTACCAGCTTCTTCAATGCCGCCGGTGGCGGGGATCCGGTGCTCTTCCAGCATCTGTTCTGGTTCTTCGGGCATCCCGAGGTCTACATCATGATCCTGCCCGCCTTCGGGATCGTCTCGGCGATCATCCCCACCTTCTCCCGCAAGCGGCTGTTCGGCTACGCCTCCATGGTGTATGCCACCGGGGCCATCGCCATCCTGTCGTTCATGGTCTGGGCGCACCATATGTTCACCGTGGGCCTGCCGCTGACCGCCGAGCTGTTTTTCATGTACACCACCATGCTGATCGCGGTGCCCACCGGGGTGAAGGTGTTCAACTGGGTGGCCACCATGTTCCGCGGCTCGATCAGTTTCGAGCCGCCCATGCTGTTTGCCCTGGCCTTCGTGGTGCAGTTCACCATCGGCGGGTTCTCGGGGTTGATGCTGGCCATCTCGCCGGCAGACTTCCAGTATCACGACACCTACTTCGTGGTGGCGCACTTCCACTATGTGCTGGTGCCGGGGGCGCTGTTCGCGATCCTGGCCGCGGCCTACTACTGGCTACCCAAGTGGACCGGCCACTACCCCAATCTGAAGCTGGCCCACTGGCACTTCTGGCTCTCGGTGATCGGCGTCAACCTGGCCTTCTTCCCCATGCACTTCTCGGGGCTGGCCGGCATGCCGCGGCGGATTCCCGACTACGCCCTGCAGTTCGCGGATTTCAACCTGGCATCCAGCCTGGGAGCCTTCCTGTTCGGTGCCTCCCAGCTGCTCTTCGTATGGCTGATCATCAAGTGTGTGCGCGGAGGCGAGAAGGCCCCGGCCAAGGCCTGGGAGGGCGCCGAGGACCTCGAGTGGAGCGTGCCGAGCCCGGCGCCGCTGCACACCTTCGAGCATCCGCCCACCTTTCGTCGTGACGAGAATTCGGCGTGACGAGAAGTAGCAGCGGCGTCTCTAGCGACTAGCGGGGAGAGAACTATGGAGGAGCGTCAGCAGCACGGCAGCCAGAGGGCCCGAGGGGTCAGGCGAACCGTTGCCCGAACCCTCTTCGCCCTGGCCGGCATGTTCGCCTTCGCCTTCGCCCTGGTGCCTCTCTATGACGTCTTCTGCGAAGTGACGGGGCTCAATGGCAAGGTGGACACCCAGGGCCAGGCACTGGTCGCGGAGGAGGTCGATCAGTCCCGCGCGGTGACCGTGCAGTTCGTGACGCGCACCAGTGCCGGCCTGCCATGGAACCTCGAGGTGGAGACGCGTCAGATTCGCGTGCATCCCGGGCAGAGTGCCGAGGTCGGCTTCGCCTTCCACAACACGGCAGACAGCGCCGTCTGGGGGCGGGCCGTGCCCAGCGTGACGCCGGCCCGCGCCAACCTGCATCTGCGCAAGCTGGCGTGCTTCTGCTTCGAGGAGCAGCGCCTGCAGGCGGGGGAGCGTATCGAACTTCCCCTGATCTTCCAGCTGACCCGGGATCTGCCTGCCGACGTCCATACCGTAACCCTGGTCTATACCCTGTATCCGGTTGACCGTGATGAGGCAGCGCTTCAGGCACGCGCGAGCGGCGACATAGGAGGTGAGGCATGAGTGGTGGCAGCTACTACGTTCCCCCAACCAGCAAGTGGCCGGTCCTCGGCTCGCTGGCGCTGGGTCTGATGTTGATCGGTTTCGGGATGATCCTGGTACACGGAATGAGCGGCATCATGATGGCGGTCGGTTTCGTGGCGCTCCTGACCGTGATGGGATTGTGGTTTCTCGACGTGATCAAGGAGTCCCGCGGGGGGCTCTACGATGCCCAGATGGATCGTTCCTTCCGTCAGGGCATGGCCTGGTTCATCTTCTCCGAGGTGATGTTCTTCGCCGCCTTCTTCGGTGCGCTCTTCTATGTGCGTACCTTCGCGCTGCCGTGGCTGGACGGGGAGGGCGCCAAGGGGGTGGCGGCCCTGCTATGGCCGGAGTTCACCGCCAGCTGGCCGTTGATGGAGCCGCCCGGCGATGTGGCGGGGCCGCGGGAGGTGCTGAGCCCCTGGCAGCTGCCGCTGGTCAATACCCTGATCCTGGTGGGGTCCAGCATCACGCTGACCGTGGCCCACGAGGGGTTGAAGGAGGGCATGCGTGAGACCACGCGCAACTGGCTGCTGGTGACCGTGCTGCTGGGCCTGAGCTTTATCACCATTCAGGGGGTCGAGTACTACGAGGCCTATTACCACTACGGGATTACCCTGGAGGCGGGCATCTATGGCTCGACCTTCTTCCTGCTGACCGGCTTCCATGGGGCCCATGTGATCATGGGGGCCACGATCCTGGCGGTGATGCTGTTGCGGATCCTGCGTGGTCACTTCGCCGCGGAGAATCACTTCGGCTTCGAGGCGGCCTGCTGGTACTGGCACTTCGTGGATGTGGTATGGGTCGGTCTCTTCCTGTTCGTCTATGTCTTCTGAGTCTTGTCTTCCTGGCCCTTCAAGGCTAATGGGATTGTCGGGATTCAGCCCAGGTTGCCGGCGTAGAAGCCATAGAAGAGCAGGGCCAGCAGGATGGCGGCGAGGGCCACCCGCAGCTTGAGGGAGACCAGCAGGCGCCGCGAGGCGGCGTCGTCGCGCAGCAGGAAGCCGGCACCGGCGGCGAGGCTGGTCACCATGGCCAGGAACACCAGGGCAATCAGGATCTTGAGCAGCATGGCGCACTCCTTGGATATGAAGATTTCCCAGCATGCCCGCCCAGGACGGTGGCGGCAACGCCTGTGGTGGACGCTCTGGTCCCTGCTGGTCGTGCTGGGGGTGGCGCTGGGGGCGTGGCAGTGGGAGCGTGGCGAGCAGAAACGTGCCTACCTGGTGCGGCTGGAGGCGGCACCGGCGCTTGTCGATCCCCGACAGGTTCCCCCCGAGGGTAGCCGGCTGACGCTGTCCGGCGAGTACCTGGCCGATGAGACCCTGTTTCTGGATAACCGCACCCACGAGGGGCGCTTGGGGGTGGCACCCCTGACGCCGCTGCGTGGCGATGATGGTCGCGTCTGGCTGGTGCAGCGTGGCTTTCTGGAGACCGGGACCAGTCGTGCCGACCCCGAAGTGGCGACACCCAATGGGCGGATCACCCTGCGCGGCCGCTGGCAGGCGGCAGGGGATGGCGCCCCGCTGTTCGGACCCAATCGAGAGGGCGCCAGGCTCCAGCGGATCGAACTCGATGCCTGGTCGCTCGACTTCGCCCACGCCGGCTGGCTGCACCTGGAGGAGGGGCCCGGCGCGCTGCCCGCCTGGTGGTCACCGAGCGTCATGCCGCCGAGTCGCCACATCGGCTATGCCGTGCAATGGTGGGGGCTGGCGCTGGCGGCGCTGGTGGTGATGGTGCTCGGTGGCCGGCGCATGGGGCGGCATCCCGATGAGATACCCACGGAGGATCGATCATGACGATGTCCCATGCCACCCCCTATGGACGGCTCAAGCTGGCGGCGCTGCTGCTGTTTCTCTCGCTGCCGGTGCTGGTGGCCACGGTGATGGCGCTATGGCGTATCGGTATTCCCGAGGGGCGCACCGCGCATGGTGAACTGGCACCAGGCGTGCCGGAGCTGGCCGAGTGGCCACTGACCACGTCGATGGCACCCGCGGTCTCCGGTGACTGGGTCCTGGCGTTCGACTGCGGCGAGCGCTGTAAAGAGCTCAGCGATCAGTGGTGGCGCCTGCATCGGGCACTGGGCAGCGACGCACCGAGGGTCAGCCGGCTTCGCGTGGGTGGCGTTGATGATGCGCTGCCCGGGGCGGTGGTCGGGCAGTGGGCCGAGCGCCCCGCCTGGCTCGAGCCGGGCCGGCTGTGGGTGATCGATCCTCGCGGTCAGGTGGTGCTCGGCTATGAACCCGAGGCCGACCCCTATGCGGTCAAGGCAGACCTGGGGCGCCTGCTGCGCATGAACCCGGAGGCACCCTGGCAGGCTGGCCAGGAGCTGGCGGGTCATTGAACCCGCACGCATAGAGGAGGTGTGGCGATGCATGCAGCACGTCGGCGGTTTGCACTGCTCAAGGCGTTGAGTCTGGCGGGAGTGGTGTTCACGGTGGGGGTGATCCTGCTGGGCGCCTGGACGCGTCTGGTGGATGCCGGGCTGGGCTGTCCGGACTGGCCGGGCTGCTACGGCGCCCTGGTGGTGCCCGATGAGGGACGAGCCCTGGCGCATAGCCCGGACTCGCCCCTGGAGAGCGCCAAGGCGTGGATGGAGATGATCCATCGCTATGTGGCCTCCGCCCTGGGCCTGCTGGTGATCGCCCTGGTGGTGCTGGGCTGGCCACTGCGGCGCCATGCCGACTACCCCTGGCGGCTCTCCCTGGGGCTGCTTGGGCTGATCATGGTGCAGGGGGCGTTCGGTGCCTTCACCGTGACGCTGAAGCTGTGGCCCCAGGTGGTGGCGCTGCATCTGTTCGGCGGGCTTGGCGTGATGCTGGTGTTTCTGTGGCTGCATCTGCGCCTGCGCCGCTGTGCCAGCGGGAATCTGACCCTGGGGGGCGTGGCGCCGCCCCGTCGTCGTCTCACCCCGTTATGGGGACTGACCGCGGTGCTGCTAGTGATCCAGCTGGCCCTGGGGGGCTGGGTCTCGAGCAACTATGCCGGCATCGCCTGCCAGGGCTTTCCCACTTGTAACTCCCAGTGGTGGCCGGCCCTGGACTGGAGCGAGGGGTTTCATCTGACCCAGAGCGTCGGGCCCAACTACCTACATGGTCAGCTGCATGCCGAGGCACGCAGCGCCATCCAGGTGGGGCACCGTCTGGGTGCGCTGGCGCTGGGTCTCGCCATTCTGGGACTGTGGGCCGGCTGCCGGCGCGAGAGGGCGCTGCGTGGTCCCCTGCTGACGCTGGTGCTGGCCTACGCCGTGCAGTTCTCCCTGGGAGTCGCCAATGTACTGCTGTGGCTGCCGCTATGGCTGGCGCTGCTGCATACCGCGGGGGCCGTGGGGCTGGTCTTGAGCCTGGCGCTGGCTGCCTGGCGGTGGCGCTCTCTCGAAGCATCCCCGAGCAGATCACAACCCAGAACGCAGCAGAAGAAGGAGTGGGTCCATGTCTGATTCACTGACCACCGAGATCCGCATCTCCGAGCTCGCACCCCCTTCGCTGGGCAGTTGGGGCTGGCGAGACCTGGTTACCCTGTGCAAGCCACGCGTGGTGCTGGTGATGCTGGTGTGTGCCCTGGTCGGCATGGCGCTGGCGCGGCCGGTGTTACCCTCGCTTGGGGTCGTCTTCTTCGGCCTGGCGGGCATCGGCCTGACCGCCTGCGGGGCCGCGGCCTTCAACCATGTGGTCGACAGGCGACTCGATGCCATGATGCTGCGCACCGCGCGGCGGCCACTCGCCACCCGACGCATGCCCGGCAGCATCGCCCTGGCCTGGGCCACGCTGCTGTCGCTGGCCGGCCTCGGGCTGCTGGTGTGGCAGGTCAATGGGTTGACGGCCTGGCTGACCCTGGGGTCACTGATCGGCTATGCGCTGGTCTACACGACCTTCCTCAAGCATGCCACGCCCCAGAATATCGTGATCGGTGGGCTGGCCGGTGCCGCACCGCCACTGCTGGGCTGGACGTCAGTCACCGGCCAGGTGGGACCCGAGCCACTGCTGCTGGTGTTGATCATCTTCGCCTGGACGCCACCGCATTTCTGGGCGCTGGCGCTGCACAAGCGTGATGAGTACGCCCGTGCCGGAGTGCCGATGCTGCCCGTGACCCACGGCGTGGCCTTCACCCGCCTGCAGGTATGGCTCTACGGCTGGCTGACCGTGGCGGTGACGCTGCTGCCATTCGTGATCGGCATGAGTGGTGCGGTCTATCTGGTCGGGGTGATGGCGCTCAATGCGCGCTTCATGTTCTGGAACTACCGCGTCTGGCGGGGGCAGGACCCCAGGGCGCCCTTGGCCGCCTTCTGGTTCTCGATCCGCTATATCCTGGGGCTGTTCGGCGTGCTGCTGCTGGACCATTATGCCCAGGCCTGGACGCTGTGGCTGGCGCCGGCGATCCAGTAAGTGGGGGAGTAACGCCGGCGAGAGCGCACGCCCCCGAGAAACGACACGGCCCGGCGATTGCCGGGCCGTGTCGTGCTGGTCTGCTGCCTGTTTGTCAGATCAGGTTTATCAGAGCGGGGCTATCAGAACAGGGCTACCAGAGCAGGACGACCAGCAGGTAGGCCATTACGGTGACCACCACGCTGCCGGCCAGGTTCAGGGCGAAGCCGGCTCGGATCATCGATTGTATCTTCATATGCCCGGTGCCGAAGACGATGGCATTGGGCGGCGTGGCCACCGGCATCATGAAGGCACAGCTGGCGGCGATGGCGGCCGGCACGGTGACCAGCAGCGGCGAGATATCCAGCGATAGTGCCAGGGCGCCCAGCAGCGGCAGGAAGGCCGCGGCGGTGGCGGTGTTGGAGGTCACTTCGGTCAGGAAGATGATCACCAGCACCACGATGCCGATCATGGCCAGCAGCGGCAGGGTACCGAAGATGCCCAGCTGGCCGGCGATCCACTCCGCCAGGCCGGTACGGGTGATGGTGCCGGCCAGGGCCAGGCCGCCTCCGAACAGCAGCAGGATGCCCCAGGGCACCTGCTGGGCATCGCCCCAGGCCAGGAGGCGTTCGCGGGATTGCCCCCCGCTCGGGATCAGAAACAGCGCAATGCCGGCCGCGATGGCGATGCCGGTGTCGGTCAACCAGGGCAGTCCGAAGTCGTTGAGCAGCGGGCGTGCCACCCAGGCGATGGCGGCCAGCGAGAACAGCACCGCCACGCGGCGCTCGGCGGAGGACATCGGGCCGAGGTTGGCCAGCTCGGTATCGATCAGCTCGGCACTCTGGTTTGCCGCATCGAGCTTGAAACCGCGCCGGGTCAGCCACCACCAGGCCGCCACCATCATGGTGATGCTGATCGGCAGGCCCACCAGCATCCACTGGGCGAAGCCCAGGTCGATGCCGCGGTCCTCGGCCAGGTAGCCGGCCAGCAGGGCATTGGGTGGCGTGCCGATCAGGGTGGCGACACCGCCGATGCTGGCCGAGTAGGCGATGGCCAGCAGCAGGGCGGTCGCGTAACGGCGCAGCTCCTCGGGGTCGCTGTCGCCGAGCAGGCTGATCACCGACATGCCGATGGGCAGCATCATGATCGAGGTGGCAGTATTCGACACCCACATGCTGAGAAAGCCGGTAGCGACCATGAAACCGGCGATCTGCCGGCGTGGCTGGTGCCCCACCAGCTTGAGCACGTGCAGGGCGAGGCGGCGATGCAGATCCCAGCGCTGCATGGCGATGCCGAGCAGGAAGCCGCCCAGGAACAGGTAGATGATCGGGTTGGCGTAGCTGGCGGTCGCCTCGCCCATGCTGCCCAGCCCCAGTGCGGGTACCAGCACCATGGGGAGCAGCGAGGTGGCAGGAATCGGGATCGCCTCGGTAGACCACCAGGTGGCCATCCACAGCGCCATGCCGACACAGGCCCATGCCGCCGGCGGCATCTGGGCGGGAGGCGGTAACAGCAGGGTGAGGAGCAGCAGGGCGGGGCCAAGCCACAGGCCGATCCTGGCGGCGAGTGCGGGCGGAGCCGGTGCCCTGGGCGAGCTGGAGTGATCAGGCATGGCGGGTTCCATTACCGGGATGAGTGCATCGAAAGGGTGAGTGCCTGACAATGAGGCGGCCGCATTGTACTCAAGAATCCTGCGTAGCGTCAGGGGCATGCGCCGCCGGGCATCGGGTCGAGGAACGTTGGGGTCGCGACCTGCAAGGGGGTAGAATCGTACGCCCACTTTCTGTCATGTCATGGTGATACTCGATGAGCTCCACCACCGCCCTGATTCTTGCCGGCCTAGCCCTGGTGGTCATCGCCGGCCTCGGTGCCTACGCCTTTACCCTGTGGCGTGAGGTTCGACGGCGGCGGGCCAGACAGCAGGACGAGCTGCGTCGGGCCCATGAAAACTGTCTTGAGAACCTGGAGCTGGTGGCCTCGGCACTGCTGCAGGAGCAGGTGAATATCACCGAGGGCGTCTGGCGTTGCAAGGTGTTGCTCGAGATCCTCGACTCGCGGTTGCTGGAGCGTGAAAGCTTTCGCCCCTTCGGTGAGGTCCATGCGCTGACTCGCCACCTTCATACCCATGAAGCTCGCAAGGCGCTTTCTCCCAAGGAGCGCTTCAAGGAAGACAAGGAGCGCCTTGCTGTCGAAGAGGAGCATCGCGATGCCGTGCTTGAGGCCGCACGGGCCGCGCTGGTGTTTCGGCGCGACTGGCCGGCGAGTCTGCATTGAGGTTCAGGCGCGCAGGGGGGCTTTATCGAACACTGTGCGATACCGTCAGGATTTGCTAGTCTATCCCTAGACGATTGAATAAGCTGCTTAGCTGCGGCAAGCTTGGCAGTGTGCCGAGAACGGTCTGACACGCGTGGCAGACGCTTTCGGCATGGGTGTTGCGGCAAAGATCGCAGTGCCTGATCGTCGGGATCATCTGGGAGGCGGCAAGCGGTTGCCTACCCTGGAGCGAAAAAAAGCAAAGAGAAGGAGTTTCACATGAAGAAGTCCACGACTGGCTTGCTGCTCGGATCTGCTCTGGTGGTCGGCCTCTCCGGCTGCGCCACTTCCAACAGTACTTCCTCTGTCGACAAGCCTTGGTACCAGCACCCGATGGTGTGCGGCCTGGCCGGTGGTGTCATCGGCGGCGGTATCGGCTATGCCTCGAGCAGCGAGTCCGATGAGGATGACGGTGCCGCCATTGGCGGGACCGCTGGTGCCGCCATTGGTGCCATGCTGTGTGCCGACACGCCGGAGCCGGTGGCCGAGCCCGCGCCGATGCCCGAGCCGGAGCCCGAGCCCGAGCCCGTGTTCGAGCCGGTGACCCTGCAGAGCGATGTGACCTTTGCCTTCGACTCCGCCGAGCTGCGCCCGGGCGCCGAGTCCGAGCTGAATCAGGTTGCTCGTACCCTCAACGACAACCCCGAGGTGCGCGTGACCATCGCCGGTCACACCGATGCCATCGGTACCAACGAGTACAACCTGGGTCTCTCCAAGGACCGCGCCGACTCCGTGCGCAGCTACCTGGTGAGCCAGGGCGTTGCCGGCAACCGCATGCGCACCGTGGGCTACGGTGAAGAGCGTCCGGTCGCCACCAACGAGACCGACGCCGGCCGTGCCCAGAACCGTCGTGTGGAGATCATGAGCCAGTAAGTCCGGGTTCATGTTCACGGCGAGTTTCGACTCGCCTTCAGGGGCGCCTCAGGGCGCCCCTGTTGCGTCGGCACAGTGGCACCATAAGTGGTGCTTTGTTATCGTGGCGCGTCATCCGGCCCGGCACCGTCTCGCCTGGAGCAGTTCTTCTCTAATCATGGCGATGGCCGGGTTCCGGCTGACAAGCACCTTTTCACTCTTTGTTCACTGCGACATGTGGTCTTTCGTATGGGCCACCACTGCGCGAAAGGACCCCTTCATGCCAATCGTGACCCTGCCTGACGGCAGCCAGAGACGCTTCGATGCCCCGCTGAGCGTGATGCAACTGGCCGAGGATATCGGCCCCGGACTCGCCAAGGCCTGTGTGGCCGGCAAGATCGACGGAGTGCCGGTGGATGCCGCCGATATCATCGATCGTGATGCCGAGGTGGCGATCCTCACCGCCAAGGACCCCGAGGGGCTGGAGGTGGTGCGTCACTCCTGTGCTCACCTGATCGGTCATGCCGTCAAGCAGCTCTATCCCGATGCGAAGATGGCCATTGGCCCGGTCATCGATGATGGCTTCTACTACGATATCGACTTTGGCCGCTCGGCGACCCCCGAGGACCTCGAAGCCATCGAACAGCGCATGAAGGCGCTGATCGACAAGGGCTATGATGTGGTTCGCGAGTATGTCGATCGCGACAAGGCAATGCTTGCCTTCCTGCACCGCGACGAACCCTACAAGCAGGAGATCGTGCGGGAGATTCCCGAAGGGGAGACGATTCGGCTCTATCATCATGAAGAGTATGTCGACATGTGTCGGGGGCCGCATGTGCCCAATACCCGGCACCTGAAGTCATTCAAGCTGACCAAGCTGGCCGGTGCCTACTGGCGTGGCGATGCCACCAAGCCCATGCTGACGCGCATCTATGGCACCGCCTGGCCCGACAAGAAGCAGCTCAAGGCCTACCTGAAGCGCCTCGAGGAGGCGGAGAAGCGCGATCACCGGAAGCTGGCCCGCAAGATGGATCTCTTCCACCTCCAGGAAGAGGCGCCGGGGATGGTGTTCTGGCACCCCAACGGCTGGACCATGTATCAGGCGCTCGAGCAGTATATGCGTCGGGTGCAGATCGAGAATGGTTACCAGGAGATCAAGACGCCTCAGGTGGTGGATCTGTCGCTGTGGAAGAAGTCCGGTCACTGGGGACACTACAGCGAGCTGATGTTCACCACCGAGTCGGAGAAGCGCGACTACGCCATCAAGCCCATGAACTGCCCCTGCCACGTGCAGGTGTTCAATCAGGGCCTCAAGAGCTATCGGGATCTGCCGCTGCGTCTGGCGGAGTTCGGCAGCTGCCACCGCAACGAACCCTCCGGTTCCTTGCATGGTCTGATGCGGGTGCGCGGCTTCACCCAGGATGACGCCCATATCTTCTGTACGGAAAAGCAGATTCAGTCCGAGGCCGAGGCGTTTATTGCCCTGACCCTCAAGGTCTACAAGGATCTCGGCTTCGACGAGGTAGAGCTCAAGCTGTCGACGCGCCCCGATGACTTCATGGGTGAGGCGGAGCTGTGGGATCGCGCCGAGGCGGGTCTCGAGGCCGCGCTCGACTCCACCGGCCTTGAGTGGGAGCTTCAGCCGGGCGAGGGCGCCTTCTACGGTCCCAAGATCGAGTTCTCCCTGCGCGACTGCCTCAATCGGGTCTGGCAGTGTGGTACCCTGCAGCTCGACTTCAATCTGCCGGGACGGCTGGGTGCCCAGTTCGTCGACGAGGATGGTGCCCGCAAGACACCGGTAATGCTGCACCGTGCGATCCTCGGCTCGTTCGAGCGCTTCCTGGGAATCCTGATCGAGCATCATGCCGGTGCCATGCCGCTATGGCTGGCTCCCCAGCAGGTGGCGATCCTCAATATCACCGATTCCCAGCGTGAGTTCGTGCTGGATCTCGAGCGTCGGCTGCAGAAATTCGGCTTGCGCGTCAAGGCGGACTTGAGGAATGAGAAGATCGGCTTTAAAATCCGGGAGCATACCTTGCAGAAAGTTCCCTATCTCCTGGTGGTAGGAGATAAGGAAGTCGAAGCCGATTCGGTCGCCCTGCGTACGCGCAGTGGTGAAGATCTGGGTACCATGACGGTCGATGACCTCATGGCGCGCCTCGGAGAAGAGCTCGGTGAGAGACATTCGTCAATTGCCTAAGGAGACGGAACATCAAGCGTAGCAACCAACGTGGACGTCCCCAGGACAAGCGTCCGCCCATGAACGAGCGTATTACCGATGATCAGGTTCGCCTGATTGACAGCGACGGCGAGCAGCTGGGCATCGTGCCCACCAGCGAGGCGCTGGAGCGCGCCGAGACCGCCGGTATGGATCTCGTGCAGATTTCCAATGCCGATCCGATCGTCTGCAAGATCATGGATTACGGCAAGTTTGTCTTCGAGCAGAAGAAGCAGAAGGCGGCTCAGAAGAAGAAGACAAAGCAGATTCAGGTCAAGGAAGTGAAGTTCCGGCCTGGCACCGACGAGGGTGACTATCAGGTCAAGATGAAGAACCTGACGCGTTTCCTCGAAGCGGGCGACAAGGGCAAGGTCACGCTGCGTTTCCGCGGTCGTGAAATGGCGCACCAGGACATCGGCCGCAAGCTGATGGAGCGGATCGCTGCCGACCTCGAAGATCTCGGGAGTGTCGAATCCTTCCCGAAGATGGAAGGTCGTCAGATGATCATGATCATTGCGCCCAAGAAGAAGCAGTAAGCGGTACCAGCAGTACCAAAAGAAGTGATCCGGTGGCCGGTTCAACGGGCGCAAGGTGTCATGCCTTGCGTCGGCCTCGGGTTTTCTGAAGAACCTCGAGCGGAGTTATTCTCATGCCGAAGATCAAGAGCAACAGCGGCGCTGCCAAGCGCTTCAAGAAGACGGCCAACGGCTTCAAGCACAAGCAGTCGTTCCGTAGCCACATCCTGACCAAGAAGTCCACCAAGCGTAAGCGTCAACTGCGTGGCATGAAGCAGATTCACGACGCGGACAAGCCGCTCATTCAGCGGATGCTGCCCAACCTGTAAGACCCTTGGTAGACCCATTTTTCGTCAGGAGTAAGCTATGACTCGTGTCAAGCGGGGCGTCGTCGCCCGTCGCCGTCACAAGAAGATTCTCAAGCAGGCCAAGGGTTACTACGGTGCCCGGAGCCGCGTCTTTCGCGTCGCCAAGCAGGCGGTCATCAAGGCAGGACAGTACGCCTACCGCGACCGTCGTCAGCGCAAGCGTCAGTTCCGTGCCCTGTGGATCCAGCGTATCAACGCCGGTGCCCGTCAGCATGGCCTGTCCTACAGCCGCTTCGTCGGTGGCCTGAAGAAGGCCGGAATCGAGATCGACCGCAAGGTCCTGGCTGACCTGGCCGTCAACGAGAAGGCAGCCTTCGCTGCCATCGTCGAGAAGGCCAAGGCTGCCCAGTAAGAGACAGCGTCATTTTCGGCCACCCGGCTTCTGCCGGGTGTCTGTAGGCGTCGCAGGGGAAGAGCAGCCGCTCTTCCCCTGTTTTTTTTAGCCCTGTGTTTTACGTATCGAATTCGGAGCGCAACGGATGGACCACCTTCCCAACCTGGTCACCGAGGCCCGCCAGGCGATCCAGGCCGCCGACAGCATCCCGGCACTGGACGAGCTGCGCGTGCGCTACCTCGGCAAGAAGGGCGAGATCACCGCGCTGCTCAAGGGGCTGGGCAAGCTGCCCGCCGCCGAGCGCCCGGCTGCCGGCGAGCGAATCAACGAGGCCAAGCAGGCCCTGGGGGCCGAGCTTGAGTCGCGCAAGGCCACTCTCGAGAAGGCCGCCCTTGAGGCGCGTCTCGCCGCCGAGCGACTCGATGTGACCCTCCCCGGGCGTGGTCAGCCCAGCGGTGGGCTGCACCCGGTGACTCGCACCCTGGAGCGCATCGAGGGCCTGTTCACCCGCGTTGGCTATGACGTCGCGGTAGGCCCCGAGATCGAGGATGACTACCACAACTTCGAGGCGCTCAATATTCCCGCCCATCACCCGGCGCGGGGCATGGCCGACACCTTCTACTTCGACGCTACCCGGCTGCTGCGCACCCACACCTCGCCGGTTCAGGTGCGCACCATGAAGGAGGGTAGTCTGCCGATTCGTATCGTCTGCCCCGGGCGGGTCTACCGCAGTGACTCGGATCTCACCCATACCCCGATGTTCCACCAGGTGGAGGGACTGCTGGTTGACGAGGGGGTGAACTTTGCCGATCTCAAGGGCACGATCGAGGACTTCCTGCATGCCTTCTTCGAGCGTGACGATCTCTCGGTGCGCTTCCGGCCCTCCTATTTCCCCTTCACCGAGCCCTCCGCCGAGGTCGATATCCAGTGCGTGATGTGCGCAGGCGAGGGGTGTCGGGTGTGTGGCCACAGCGGCTGGCTGGAAGTGATGGGCTGCGGCATGGTGCACCCCGAAGTGTTCCGGCACGCCGGCATCGACAGCGAGCGCTATACCGGCTTCGCCTTCGGCATGGGAGCCGAGCGCCTGGCGATGTTGCGCTATGGGGTCAACGACCTGCGGCTGTTCTTCGACAACGACCTGCGCTTCCTGCGCCAGTTCGCCTGATCGTCCACCGGAAACGCAGAACACAGCGATAGGATTTGTCATGAAATTTTCCGAACACTGGCTGCGCGAGTGGGTTTCCCCTCAGCTGGCAACCCAGGCACTGGCCGACCAGATCACCATGGCAGGGCTCGAGGTCGATGCCGTGGAGCCGGTAGCGGCGGCCTTCGAGGGCGTGGTGGTAGCCGAGGTGGTAGAGAAGCAGCAGCACCCGGATGCCGACAAGCTCAGCGTCTGCCGGGTCGACGATGGCAGCGGTGAACCGGTTCAGGTGGTCTGTGGTGCACCCAATGTGGCGGCGGGGCAGAAGGTGGCCTTCGCTCGAGTGGGCGCGGTGCTGCCCGATGACGCCAAGGCGTCGGGTTTCAAGATCAAGAAGGCCAAGCTGCGGGGGCAGGAGTCCCGTGGCATGATCTGCTCGGCGTCCGAGCTGGGGCTCGAGGAGGAGACCTCCCCGGGCATCCTGGTGCTGCCCGCCGATGCACCGAAGGGCGAGGACCTGCGCACCTGGCTGGGGCTGGACGACTGCACCATCGAGGTCGACCTGACCCCCAACCGCGGCGACTGCCTGAGCCTCAAGGGCCTGGCCCGTGAGGTCGGCGTGCTCAACCGTCTTCCTGTTCAGGGCCCCGCATGCGAGGCGGTACCGGCGAGCCATGATGAGACCTTTGCGGTTCGCGTCGAGGACGCCGAGCGTTGCCCCCGCTATATCGGACGACTGATCAAGGGGGTCGACGTCACCGCCGAGACCCCGCTGTGGATGGTGGAGCGCCTGCGCCGTGGTGGTGTGCGCAGCATCGACCCGGTCGTCGATATCACCAACTATGTGATGCTCGAGCTGGGGCAGCCGCTGCATGCCTTCGATCGCGACAACCTTCGCGGTGCGGTGATCGTGCGCCTGGCCCGGGAGGGGGAGCGACTGGTGCTGCTCGACGGCCAGGAGGTCAGCCTCGATGCCTCGACCCTGGTGATCGCCGACGAACGCGGCCCGCTTGCCATCGCCGGGGTGATGGGCGGGGAGCAGTCGGGCGTCAACGAGAAGACGCGCGACATCTTCCTCGAGTCGGCATTCTTCACGCCCCTGGCGGTGGCCGGTCAGGCGCGTGACTATGGCCTGCACACCGATGCCTCTCATCGCTTCGAGCGTGGTGTCGACCCCCAGCTGACCCGTGAGGCGGTTGAGCGGGCCACGGCCCTGCTGCTCGATATCGTCGGCGGTGAGGCCGGGCCCCTGGTCGAGGTAGCCAGCGACGACCACCTGCCTGCATCGTGTCGCGTCGCTCTGCGGCGTACACGGCTCGAGCAGGCCCTCGGCAAGACGTTTGCCGTCGAGGAGGTGAGCGAAATACTCGAGCGGCTCGGCATGGAGGTCGAGGCGACCGATGCCGAATGGCGTGCCGAGGTGCCGAGCTGGCGGTTCGATATCGCCATCGAGGAGGATCTCATCGAGGAGGTGGCGCGTATCCATGGCTACAACCGCCTACCGGTCCGCCGCCCCCAGGCCCGTCTGGGTCTGCGCAGCGATCATGAGGCGCGCACGCCGCTGGCCCGCCTGCGGCGTCAGATGGTGGCGCGTGGCTACCAGGAGGCGGTGACCTACAGCTTCGTCGCGCCCGAGCTGCAGAAGACGCTGCTTCCCGAGGCGGTGTCGCCGGTGCTGGCCAACCCCATCTCCGCGGACCTCTCGGTGATGCGGGCCAGCCTCTTTCCGGGGTTGATCCGGACCCTGCAGTACAACCTAAATCGCCAGCAGAGCCGGGTCCGGCTGTTCGAGACCGGTCTCATCTTTCGTGGCGAGCTCGATGACCTGGCACAGGTGCCGATGCTGGGCGCGCTGGTATGTGGCAGCCGCGAACCGGAGGGCTGGGCCGCCGAGCGTACGGCGGTCGACTTCTTCGACCTGAAGGGCGATCTCGAGAGCCTAATGGCCATGGGCGGTGATGCCGAGGCGTGGCGCTTCGAGCCCGCCGAGCACCCCTCACTGCATCCGGGGCAGTGTGCCCGTCTGCTGTATCGCGGTGAGGAGGCCGGCTGGATCGGCACCCTGCATCCGGCGGTGCGTGCCCAGCTGGGACTCAAGGTCGATGCGCTGCTCTTCGAGGTTCGCCTCGATGCCCTGACCCACGGCCGCGTGCCGGCCTTTATGCCGCTATCGCGCTACCCCGAGGTGCGCCGCGATCTGGCGTTCCTGGTGGATGAGAATCTGCCCGTGCAGGCGCTGCTGGACACCCTGCGTGCCGAGGCGGGTGAGTGGCTGAGCGAATGCCGCCTGTTCGACGTCTACCAGGGCAAGGGCGTGCCGGAAGGGCGCAAGAGCGTTGCCCTGGGCTTGACCTGGCAGCATCCTTCGCGCACGCTTAATGACGAGGAAATCAATCAGTTGGTCGATGCCATCGTCAACGAGTCCCGGCAACACTTGGGGGCCGAGCTACGTACGTAGTGGGGTATCTCCATGGGGCGAGGCTGGTGGGTGTCGATCGTCTAGCGGGCCCGCAAGGGCCTGGAGAGGAGAGCAGCGATGGGTGCACTGACCAAGGCGGAGCTCGCCGAACATCTGCATGCCGAACTCGGCCTCTCCAAGCGGGAGGCCAAGTCCATGGTGGAGGCCTTCTTCGAGGAGATCCGTGGGTGCCTGAGGGAGAACGAGCAGGTCAAGCTGTCCGGCTTCGGCAACTTCGATCTGCGCGACAAGCGCGAACGGCCCGGGCGCAATCCCAAGACGGGCGAGGAGATCCCCATTTCCGCGCGTCGAGTGGTGACCTTCCGGCCGGGGCAGAAGCTGAAGAGTCAGGTCGAAGGGTATCGTGGAGAGCACCACTGACGCGGCCGACGGCATCACCCTCCAGCGATAACAGCCGGTAACGACTCGTCAAGAACGAAGGGCCACCCCGATGGGGTGGCCCTTCCTGTTTTTCATGCTGCTCTTTTCATGCTGGGCAATGGCTATACGGCGCCACCGTTCTCCAGGACCCAGGTGATGATCACCTTGAGCACATAGCCGAGCATGCCTGCGCCCAGCACCACAAACAGCATGATGGTGCCGAATCGGCCGGCATTGGACTTCTTGGCAAGGTCCCAGATGATGAAGCACATGAAGAGGATCAGGCCGCCGATCATCAGCGGCGTGATCCATGCCTCGAACGTCTGCTGCATGATATCTCCGTCAGGGGTGAAACCCCCTATTATACGCGGGTCGAGGCGGAGATGAGATTGTTGCCATGCGACATAGTGCCCCGCGATGGATCCGGGTCGAGACCGGGTCGGCAGCGGCTTGCCTCACGCCGGATGCGAGGCAATCGCGAGATATGTTACCATTTGCGTAAATTTATTAGGAAAATCCGTGACATGCCAAAACTCAAGATCTTCGTGGGAACCATGTATGGCGGCGCTCTGGATGTTGCCGAGCAGGTCAAGCCACTGTTCGAGGAGGCGGGGCATGAGGTGGAGATCTTCGAGAATCCCACTCTGGAAGATCTGACCGCCGCCGACACCGACCTGGCGCTGTTCTGTGTCTCGACCACCGGTAGCGGTGACTACCCCGGCAGCTTCGCCTCCTTTGCCCAGGCCATCGCCGAGAAGAGTCCGGGGCTCGGCTCGCTGCGCTACGGGCTGATTGCCCTGGGGGACAGCTCCTACGGCGATACCTTCTGTGGTGCCGGCCGCCAGCTCGATGAACTGCTGGAGGGGCAGGGCGCCCAGCGGCTGGGGGAGCGACTCGAGGTCGATGCCATGGAGACCTTCATGGCCGACGATGCGGCCATTCCGTGGGTCGAGGAGTGGATCGAGTCACAGCAGCTGAAGGTCGCCTGAGATGGGTGGCCAGCCGACCGCCGAACGGCTCAGCCTGCTGCTGGGTCTCGCCCTGCTGATGCTCGCCAGCCTGCCGCGCTATCTGGTGGGCGGTCATGGCAACCGTTTCAACCTGATGCTGATGGCGCTGGCCGTGGTCTGCCTGGTGGGCGTGCTGCAGTGGCGACTGCTGGATGTGGCCGACAGGGCGCGTCTGCCTCGGTTGCTGGGTCGCCTGGGACTATGCCTGCTGGCCGGTCTCGCCGGAATGGGCGGCTGGCATGCCCTGTTCAGCGACTTTATCGGCTGGGAGCTATGGCTCTCCCATGGCACCACCCTGGGGCTGCTGCTGCATGCCCTTGGCCTCTGGGTGAAGCCGCTGTCTAGTGGATAGCCGGGACAGTCCCCCATACCCTCGGGGGCTGTCCCGGCGAGGGCTTACCCAAGCGTATAGCAGGGCTCGTAGTCCCCGGTGAGCTTCATCCGCCCCTGGGCGACGAAGGAGTCGAGCAGCGCATCCAGGCGTGACATCAGCTCGGGCTCGGCCTTGAGCCGGAAGGGGCCGTGGGCCTTGATGGCGCGGATACCCTGCTCCTTGACGTTGCCGGCGACGATGCCCGAAAAGGCCCGACGCAGGTTGGCGGCCAGTTCGTGTACCGGCTGCTGGCTGTCCAGCGCCAGGTTGGCCATGGCCTCGTGGGTAGGCTCGAAGGGAGCCTGGAAGTGGCGGTCGATGGTCAGCCGCCAGTTGTAGTAGAAGGCATCCTGGCGTGCACAGCGGTATTCGGTGACCTCGTCGACGCCCTTGCGCATGGCGCGTGCCACCTCGATGGAGTCGTCGATGATGATGCGATAGCGGCGGCGTGCCTCCTCGCCCAGCGTGTAGACGAGGAACTCGTCGATGCGCTGGAAGTAGTCGGCGCTGCTGGCCGGGCCGGTAAAGATCACCGGCATCGTCATGTCGGCGTTGTCGGGATGCAGCAGGATCCCCAGCAGGTAGAGGATCTCCTCGGCGGTGCCTACCCCACCGGGGAAGACAATGATGCCATGGCCGAGGCGAACGAAAGCCTCCAGGCGCTTCTCGATATCGGGCATCACCACCAGTTCATTGACGATGGGATTGGGTGCCTCCGCGGCGATGATGCCGGGCTCGGAGACCCCCAGGTAGCGCCCTTGATGGCGCCGCTGCTTGGCATGAGCGACGTTGGCCCCTTTCATCGGGCCCTTCATGGCGCCGGGACCGCAGCCGGTGCAGATATCCAGGTCGCGCAGCCCCAGCTGATAGCCGACATCCTTGCTGTAGTCGTACTCCTCCCGTGAGATCGAGTGGCCGCCCCAGCACACCACCAGGCTCGGGTCGATGCCGGGCTTGAGGGTGCCGGCCTTGCGCAGGATATGAAACACCGCGTTGGTGGTCCCTTCGCCGGTGGTCAGGTCGAAGCGCTGGTGGCCCTGGATCTCGTTGTAGACGTAGACGATATCGCGCAGTATCGAGGAGAGATGCTCGCGTATGCCACGAATCATCTTGCCGTCGACGAAGGCCTCGGCCGGGGCATTGGTCAGCTTGAGGCGGATGCCCCGGTCCTGGGGCACTACCTCGATATCGAAGTCGGCGTAGTCCTCCATCAGGGCCAGGCCGTCGTCGGTGGGCGAGCCGCAGTTGAGAACGGCCAGCGCACAGCGGCGCAGCAGGTCGTGCAGACCGGCGCGGGAGGTGTCATGCAGCCGCGCCACCTCATGCTGAGAGAGAATCTCGAGGCTGCCTTCCGGCGAAATGGTGGTAGAGATGGTATCGGGCATGTGGGCGTCCTTGTCGTGCGGAAACGTGCACTTCTGATGCTATCACGCCGCGCCTGATTGCAGTGATAGAATCATTTCTCCACTCGTCGTGTGATCCCACATGTTTAACGCGCTCTACTTCAGAACTTTCATCACCCTTGTCGAGACCGGCAGCTTCACCCAGACCGCGCATCGACTGGAGATGACCCAACCCGGGGTCAGTCAGCATGTGCGCAAGCTCGAGCGCTATCTGGACAAGTCACTACTTGAGCGTCACGGACGGCGCTTCACGCTGACCGAGGCGGGGCGGCGGGTCTATGATTATGCCCTCAAGCTGTTCGCCGAACACGAGCAGTTCCGCCACTCCCTGGACGCCGACTCGACCTATTCGGGGGACTGTCGGCTCGCTTCGCCAGGCAGCGTGGGCGCGATGCTCTACCCCTTTCTGCTCGGGCAGCAGCAGATGCATCCCGAACTGACGGTCAGCTATAGCTTCGCGTTCAATCAGGAGATCTCCCAGGATGTGCTGGCCGGCCGCTATGACCTGGGTATCGTCACCGAGCCCATGCGCCATCCCGATCTCGAGGTGACACTCTGGCATCACGAGCCACTCTGCCTGGTGGTTCCGGCGGATTTCGCCGGGACCGGCCTGGCCGAGCTGATGGGGATCGGTTTTATCAGCTACTTCGATGGGCTGAATCATGCCAGCGCCCTGCTGCGCGGCAACTTCCCCCGCGAGTTTCGTTCCATGAGCCACTTCCGCCGCCAGGGCTTCACCAATGAAGTGGGCATGGTGATGGATGCCGTGGCGCGGGGGTTGGGCTTTACGGTGGTATCACGGCCCGTGCTCGAGACATCGCCCTGGCAGCGTCAGGTCAAGGCGCTGGAGCTGCCCGTGGCGGTATATGAAACCCTCTATCGGGTGACCCGGGCGGGCAGCGAAATGCCGCGCCGTTATGTCCGGCTGCTGGAGGACTTTCGCGAGCAGCGTCGTCTCGCCCTGCATGGCTATGGTGACTCGCCTGAGGTCGAGCCATTGCCATAGTAAAAAAATGCCACGGTACAAAAATTGCCACAGCACGAAAAAGGGCCCCGCACCAGCGGGGCCCTTTGACATGACGTGCAGCTGCCTCGCAGGCGTCAGTCGCGATACTCGTCGATGCTCGGGCACGAGCAGATCAACTGGCGATCACCGAAGACATTGTCGACCCGGTTGACCGCCGGCCAGTACTTGGCTGCCTTGACGGCCTCGCTGGGGAAGGCACCGAGTTCGCGCGAGTAGGGGCGCTCCCAGCCGTCATCCATCAGGTCGGCCATGGTGTGGGGCGCCCGTACCAGCGGGTTGTCGTCGACGGGCCACTCGCCGGCCTCGACCCGGGCGATCTCTTCGCGAATGCCGATCATGGCGTCGCAGAAGCGGTCGATCTCGTAGAGTGATTCCGACTCGGTGGGTTCGATCATCAGCGTTCCCGGCACCGGGAAGGACATGGTCGGGGCGTGGAAGCCGTAGTCCATCAGACGCTTGGCGATGTCTTCCTCGCTGATGCCGGAGCTGGCCTTGAGCGGGCGAATATCGATGATGCACTCATGGGCCACGGTACCGTTCTCCCCCTTGTAGAGGACCGGGTAGTGGTCGCCCAGGCGCTTGGCGATATAGTTGGCGTTGAGGATCGCCAGCTCGGTGGCCTCACGCAGTCCCCGGGCGCCCATCATCTTGATGTAGGCCCAGGAGATCGGCAGGATCGAGGCGCTGCCGAAGGCCGCCGCGGATACCGCGCCGCACTCGGCGTTGACACCGTCGATGGGTGTTACCACATGGTTGGAGACGAAGGGGGCCAGGTGTGCCTTGACACCGATCGGGCCCATGCCCGGTCCGCCGCCACCGTGGGGGATACAGAAGGTCTTGTGCAGGTTGAGGTGACTGACATCACCGCCGAAGTCGCCGGGGCGCGAGAGGCCCACCTGAGCGTTCATGTTGGCGCCGTCGACGTAGACCTGGCCGCCATGTTCGTGAACGACCGCGCACACCTCGCGTACCCCGGCCTCGAAGACGCCGTGGGTGGAGGGGTAGGTGATCATGATCGCCGACAGGGCATCGCTGTGCTTTTCCGCCTTGGCCCGCAGGTCCGCGATGTCGATATTGCCCTCGGCGTCGCACTCGACCACCACGACCTTCATGCCGACCATGGCGGCAGAGGCGGGGTTGGTGCCGTGGGCCGAGCTGGGGATCAGGCAGATATCGCGATGCCCCTCGCCGATGGACGCCTGGTAACGGCGAATGGCCACCAGACCGGCATACTCGCCCTGGGCCCCGGAGTTGGGCTGCATGGAGATATGGTCGTAGCCGGTGATCTCCACCAGGAAGGCGGAAAGCTCGTCGATCATCTGCTTGTAGCCGGCGACCTGGTCGCGGGGCACGAAGGGGTGCACCGTGGCGAACTCCGGCCAGGTGATGGGGATCATCTCGCTGGTGGCGTTGAGCTTCATGGTGCACGACCCCAGCGGAATCATGGCGTGGGCCAGCGACAGGTCCTTGTTCTCCAGGCGCTTGAGGTAGCGCAGCATCTCGGTCTCGCTGCGGTAGCGCGTGAAGGTGGGGTGGGTCAGGAAGTCACTCTCACGGCGGCAGGCCGCAGGGATCCCGCTCGTCCCATCGGCCAGCGCCCGCTCGTCGAGCTCGCGAACCGAGAGGCCATGCTCCTCGCCGAGCAGCACGTCGAAGAGAACGTCGAGATCGTGGGCCGTGGTGGTCTCATCCAGGCTGATGCCGACGTCGCCATTGTCGAAGTAACGGACGTTGATCTCATGGGTGAGGCAGCGCCCGTGGATCTTGCCCGCATCGACGCCCGTCAGGCGCAGGGTGTCGAACCAGCTGTCGTGGACCAGTGCCACCCCTTTCTCCTGAAGGCCCAGGGCCAGGAGGGTGGTCAGGCGATGGATGCGCCCGGCGATGGTGCGCAGCCCCTCGGCACCGTGGTAGACGGCGTAGAAGCCGGCGATATTGGCCAGCAGTGCCTGAGCGGTGCAGATGTTGGAGGTGGCCTTCTCGCGGCGGATATGCTGCTCGCGAGTCTGCATCGCCATGCGCAGCGCCTGGCCGTCACGGCTGTCCTTGGAGACGCCGATGATGCGCCCCGGGATCGAGCGCTTGAGCTTGTCGGTGGTGGCGAAGAAGGCGGCATGGGGGCCCCCGAAGCCCATGGGGACGCCGAACCGCTGGGTGGTACCGACGACGATATCGGCACCCAGTGCGCCGGGCTCCTTGAGCAGCACCAGGCTCATGATATCGGCGGCCACGCAGGTCATGATGCCGCGCTTGCCGGCCGCCTCCAGCAGCGGTGCCAGATCGGTCACCCGACCGCTCTCGCCAGGGTACTGGAGCAGGGCGCCGAAGGCATCGACCTCGGCGAGCTGTTCCGCCGGGGCGACGACCAGCTCGAAGCCGAAGTAGGCGGCACGGGTGCGCACCACGTCCAGGGTCTGGGCCAGGACATCATCGGCGACGAAGAAGACATCGCTCTTGGCCTTCCGGTTGGCGCGCTTGCACAGGGCCATCGCTTCGGCGGCGGCGGTGGCCTCGTCGAGCAGCGAGGCGTTGGCCAGCTCCATGCCGGTCAGGTCCATGACCATCTGCTGGAAGTTGAGCAGCCCTTCAAGGCGGCCCTGGGAGATCTCGGGCTGGTAGGGCGTGTAGGCGGTATACCAGCCGGGGTTCTCGAGGACGTTGCGCTGGATCACCGTCGGCAGGTGGGTACCGTGGTAGCCCTGTCCCAGATAGCTCTTGTAGGTCCGGTTCTGGGCGGCCAGGCGCTTGAGGTAGTCGAGTGCCTCGGCCTCGCTACGCGGCGGTTCGAGGTCGAGCTCCCGGCCCAGGCGAATATCGCTGGGCACGGTGCGTTCGATCAGGGTGTCCAGGCTTTGCATGTCCAGCTCGGCGAGCATGGCCTTCACGTCCTGCTCGCGGGGTCCGTTATGGCGTTGGATAAAGGCATCATGAGCGGCCAGATCGGCCAGGCGGCGGTTGTCGAGAGCCATGTCACACCCTGTCGATAAAGTAAGGTCCGGTCGCCGTCACAGGCGGCACGGTAGAACGTGGAAGCCCCGACCCAGCGGGCCGGGGAGTGAGGCAATCAGCGCAGGATCAGTCGTCGGCGCTGGCCACGGCCTGGTAGCCGTCGGCGTCCAGCAGGTCGTCGATCTGGGTGGCGTCCTCGAGACGCACCTTCATGATCCAGCCATCCTCGTAAGGGGACTCGTTCAGCGTCTCGGGGGCGTCTTCCAGCGCCTCGTTGACCTCGATGACCTCGCCGGCCACCGGGGCGTAGAGGTCGGAGGCGGCCTTGACCGACTCAACCACACCGAACTCCTCCTTGAGCTCGAGGGTACGGCCCACCTCGGGCAGTTCGACGAAGACGACGTCACCCAGGGCTTCCTGGGCATGATCACTGATGCCGATGGTCACGGTGCCGTCGCCATTGTCGAGGACCCACTCGTGGCTGTCGGCGTAGCGCAGATTGGCAGGAATAGAGCTCATCGATATTTCCTATAAGAAAAGTTTTTCCAGGCAGGGGAATGCTACCGCCATCGGCGGCGTTTGGCGAGTCCATCATCATCGCCAGGGGCTCACTCTGATGGCTCGTCACTCAGGGTGGCGGGTCGCGAGGTATTCGTCCAGTTTTGGCGCCGCCACCCCCTTCATGTTTCTGATCGGAAACATGAGGGAGGCGGAGGGCCGACGGTTGAACGTGCGTCGTTCGTCTGGGTGGTGCGATGACCATAAAATCCGCTATGTTACGCGGGATTGTGTTGGGGTTCGCATGGCCGGTTAGCCATGCTGCGGCGAATCATGCGCCAGAGCCATGGTGATCGATTCTCGCGGTACAGGTTCACGGATCGGTTGCCCGTCGTTCGTCGCTCGAGGTGCGAACAGTGGGCGGTGAGCCGCAGCGCATAACAATAAACCGCTTAGGGAGATTCACGTGGAAACCTTGAACAGTATCTTCAGCGCCATCAACGGCGTGGTCTGGGGGCCATTGATGCTCATCCTGTTGCTCGGGGTGGGGATCTACCTGCAGGCTGGCCTCAAGCTGATGCCGATCCGCAAGCTGGGGGAAGGCTTCAAGCTGATGTGGCAGGGGCGTGATGGCAAGCACACCCCCGATGGCAAGTCGAAGGGCGAGGAGGATGGCGAGATCTCGCCCTTTAACGCCCTGATGACCGCGCTGTCGGCGACCATCGGCACCGGCAATATCGCCGGCGTGGCCACCGCTATCGCCCTGGGTGGCCCCGGTGCGGTGTTCTGGATGTGGATCACCGCCCTGGTGGGCATGGCCACCAAGTTCGCCGAGGCGGTGCTGGCGGTTCGCTTCCGGGAAACGGACAGCACCGGCTACCATATCGGTGGTCCGATGTACTACATCAAGAATGGCCTGGGTCGTAAGTGGCTGTGGCTGGGTGGTGCCTTCGCCTTCTTCGGCGCCGTCGCCGCCTTCGGCATCGGTAATACCGTGCAGTCCAACTCGGTGGCCGACGCCCTCGACAGCACCTTCGGGCTGCCCCACTGGGTCACCGGTGTGGTGATCATGGTGCTGGCCGGCGCGGTGATCCTCGGCGGCATCAAGCGGATCGCCAAGGTGGCGGGCAAGCTGGTTCCGATCATGGGTATTGCCTATGTGATCGCGGGTCTGTTCGTGCTGGCGATCAACGCCGACCAGATCGGCAGCGCCTTCGGCATGATTTTCACCTACGCCTTCAATCCCCACGCCGCCGTCGGTGGTTTCGCCGGTGCGGCCGTGATGGCGGCCATTCGCTTCGGCGTGGCGCGCGGGATCTTCTCCAACGAGGCGGGCCTGGGCAGTGCGCCCATCGCGCATGCCGCGGCGCAGACCAAGAACCCGGTTCGCCAGGGTCTGATCGCGATGCTGGGTACCTTTATCGATACCATCATCGTCTGCTCCATCACCGCCCTGGTGATCCTGACGGCCGGCGTGTGGAAGACGGGCGAGGCCGGCGCTTCGCTGACCGCGCTCTCCTTCGACGCGGCACTGCCGGGCCTGGGCAACGAGGTGGTATCACTGGCACTGGCGGTGTTTGCCTTTACCACCATCCTGGGGTGGTCCTTCTACGGTGAGAAGTGCTTCCAGTTCCTGTTCGGCACCCGCTCGATCATGCTCTACCGGGTATTGTTCGTGCTGGCGATTCCGGTGGGGGCGCTGGCGAGCCTGGGCTTCATCTGGCTGATGGCCGACACCTTCAATGCCATGATGGCGATTCCCAACCTGATCGCCCTGGCACTGCTGTCGCCGGTGGTGTTCAAGCTGGCACGCGCCTACTTCAATGGCGAAGACGTGCTGCCGGGCGAGGAGCTGGACCACGACAAGTCGTGATCCCGCAGGCTTGTGCAGCATCACAGGAGGCGCCCCGCGGGGCGCCTCCTGTCGTTAGGGGCTCCGTTGTGGCTAGCGTCGCGAGATTGTCGTTGTCGCCCTTGCCTACCAGACTGGTACCGAGGCCCTGCCGGCCAGGCAGTGCGCCCATCCATTACATCGGTGACTACCGGAGGAGAGTGCCATGACAATTTTCGAGGCCCTGCGTGAGAGCCACGACAAGCAGCGTCGACTGCTATCGCTGCTGGTCGAAACCAGCGGTGATAGCGAGGGGCGCGACGAGCTCTATCGGCGCCTGCGCGCCGAACTGATCAATCATGCCGGGGCCGAGGAGCGTTCTCTCTACGTACCGATGATGGAGTACGACCTGACCCAGGAGAAGGCGAGGCACAGTGTCGCCGAGCATCACGAGATTGATGAGGCGCTCGAGGCGCTCGATACCACGGACTACAGCTCGCCGGGCTGGCTGGCCGCGGCCAGGAAGCTGCAGGAGCTGGTGCTTCACCACCTGGAGGAGGAGGAGCAGGAGGTCTTTCAGCTGGCCGGGCGGGTATTCGATGACACCACCAAGTCGAAGCTGGCCAGGACCTATCGGGAGGAGATGCAGGAGCGTGAGACGCCCTAGGTGTCCAGTCCCAGGGGGTGGGCCAACTCCAGGGCTCGTGGGAGGTGGCGCAGGTGCCGCGTAGGGGAATATTTTATACCGTTATCGAGCTATGCGCCGACCCATGAAACATCGCTTGTTCAGCATCAACCTGGCCCGAGGACTCGGCGAAAGGTCAGGCTGATGCGCAGGCCCGGGATGCATCGAGACAGCAGGGCATGCTGCAGCTGCGCCTGGACCCCCGGCCCCATCACCAGCAGGCTGCCGTGGGGTAGCCAGAGATTGAAGGCGGGGGCCTGGCGATTCTTCCAGCGAAAGCGCAGCGGGCGTTCGGCACCCAGGCTGAGCGCGGCAATCAGCGGGCTATCGCCGAGCTCGGGCTCATCATCGCTGTGCCACCCCATGCGATCATCACCGTCGTTGTAACGGTTGAGCAGCACGCTATTGAAGTGGGCATCGATTCCCTCCGAAGCGAGTGTTTCGTCCACCCGATCGCGCAGGTCGGCCACGATCGGATGCCAGGGCTCGGGGGTGAAGTCACGCCCGGAATAGCGGTAGCTGGCACTGGTATCCCCCATCCAGACCTGGTGACGTGGGATAGGGTGTTCGCGACCATACAGGCGCAGTGTGGGACGCTGCCAGCAGAGCGCCTGATCCAGCTGGCTCAGCAGGCGGTCGGACTCTGCGGGTGTCAGCGCACCATGGCTAAGCCATAGGGGTGGTGCCTCCAGTACCCGCTTCAACGCAGCACGCGGCGCGGATTGACCGGCTTGCCGCCGTGGCGAAGGTCGAACAGCAGATCATGGCGTTCGGTGGCGTTGCTGTGACCCACGCTACAGAGTGCCTCCCCACGAGTGACGTCCTGCCCACTCTCCACCAGCAGGCGATCGCAGAGGGCGTAGACGCTCTGCAGATTGTCGGGGTGATGGACGATGACTACCTTGCCGAGCTGACGCATGCTGCCGGCATAACGCACCTCGCCAGAGGCGACGGCCTTGGCCCTGGCGCCACGCTTGGTGGCCAGCAGCATGGGCTGCAGGGTGCCGTGGCTGTCGGTGCCGTAGGCTCTGGCGATGCGATAGTCATCCAGCGGCCAGGGCCAGCGACGCGCCGAGCCTGGGAGCGCCCCATGGTCCGGCAGGCTGGCGCGACGCGGGGCGCTCGGCTTGCTCGAGTTCGAGCTCGAGCCGCCACTGGAACGGGAAGCCGTGCTGCGCGCGGAAAGCGGAACCTGGATCAGCTGGCCGACCTTGAGCTGGGTGGGCCGTACACCGGGGTTGGCTGACTGGATACGCGAGGCCTGGGTCGCGAAGCGCCGGGCGATACGGGTGTAGGTATCACCTGGGCGCACCTGATAACGGTAGGGGCCACGGTAGGGGGCGCGTTCGCGCTGGGTGGGCATCAGCAGTCGCTGGCCAACGGCCAGGCGTCTGGCGTTCACATTCGGATTGAAGCGCTGCAGTCGCTCGAGGGGGATACCTGCGCGCTGTGCCAGGGTGCCTAGGGTGTCACCCCGCTGCACGATAACCCAGCCACCGTTACGAGAGGCTTCTGCCGCGTCGCGTGTGACCCTGTCGGTCGATTGTGAGGCGCACCCGGTAAGCAGCAGCAGAGCGATCAGAAGCGCGAGAGCCGTTCGTCCTTTTGCTGCCAAAGCGTATTGATCCATGAGTGGAAGCGTTCCTTGTCGCTGGCGTTGTCCTGGTAGTTGCCGCCATGCATCCAGTCTTCGACCGGCAGGACACGGGTCTGCATCACGATACGACCCTCGCGACCACACAGGTAGCCCCAGAAGCTCGGGTTCGGGTTGTCGTAGTGAAGGGTAACATCGATGATGCCGGCGAGCTGATCGCCCAGCAGATTGAGTACCTGAGCGACGCCGCCGGCGCGAGGCCTCAGCAGGTGCCGATAGGGTGACGCCTGGGCGGCCTGCTTGGCCGCTGTAAAGCGAGTGCCCTCCACGAAGTTGAAGATGGCGATGGGCATTTCATGGGCGCGCCGACACATGCGCTCCGTGGCTTCCTGGTCACGACGGGCGAGGTGAGGGTGGCGGGCCCTCTGCTCGGCGGTCATGCGGCGCATGAAGGGGTACTCGAGGGCCCACCAGGCCAGCCCCACGATGGGCACCCAGATCAATGCCCGCTTGAGAAAGAAGCGCGGCATGGGAATACGACGATGCAGGGCGAAGAACAGCACGAAGATATCGGTCCAGCTGCGATGGTTGGAGAGCACCAGCCAGCCCTGCCGGCGGGAGAGGCCTTCCGGAATCTCGATCTCAAGGTTCGGTTTCAGCCAGTGCCGCATCCACCACAGGTTGAGGCCGATCCAGTTGAGGGCTATCGCGTTAAGCAGCTTGAGCACCGCCAGGCGCAAGCGATGGCCCGGTGTCACCAGCTTGACCAGTGTCATCAGAAGCAGGGGAAGACCCCATAGCAGGGTGGTCAGGATAAGCAACAGCAGGCTGACAATGCCCCTGAGGGTCGACATGCCGGTCTCCATGAGTGATCACGATAATGGGGCAATGCTAAAGGATCCTCCGGTGCCTGCCCAGCACCGCCAGCAATCCCCCAGCCATCTAGGGAGTGGCAGGGGGCTGTTCAGCGGCATGCTGGGTTTCGACGACGACCTCCTTCAGGGCCAGGGCGGCGGTGGAGAGTTCGCCATGGGTCAGGATGCCAACGGCGCGCTCGATGGCGGGGGCCTCCAGGGGCAGGCAACAGGCACCAAGCTCCTCCATCTGGGCACGGCACAAGGAGGGAACGGCGCTGACGCCCAGTCCGCTGGCCACCATCCTGCCGACGGTGGCGAGCTGGTGGCTCTCGAAGGCGGTGGCCAGTGCCAGCCCCTCGGCCTCCAGCTGCTGCTCCAGCAGTCGGCGCACCATGGAGGGGCGCTGCAGGGCGATGAAGTCGTGGGTAAGCAGCATCTCCCAGTGAAGTCGGGCGTGCCGGGCGAGCAGCGAGCGGGGCGGCACCACGGCCACGAAGCGGTCATTGAACAGGGGGGTGAAGGCGAGGCTGCCCGTGGCCTCGGGCTCGAAGGCGATCCCCAGCTCCACCTGGCCGTTGCGTACCATGTCGATGACCTGCTCATTGATCACGTCATGCACGGTGATGTTGATGCGCGGATAACGTTGGCGAAATGCCATCAGGGCGGGGGGCAACAGATTGCTGGCGAAGGAGGGCATGGCGGCGACCCCGAGGCGTCCCATCTGCAGGGTGAAGCGCTGGCGCATCAGCTCTTCGGTGTTGTCCCACTCGGCCAGTAACCGCTTGGCCAGCGGGACCAGCGACTCGCCCTCTGGCGTCAGGCGCACACTGCGCGTGGTGCGCGTCAGCAGGCGTCCGCCGAGGCTCTCCTCGAGGCCCTTGATCGCCAGGCTCAGCGCTGGCTGGGAGAGGTGAAGATGCTCGCAGGCCTGTGTAAAACTGAGGGTCTGGGCGACGGCCAGGAAGGCGCGCAGCTGTTTGGCGGTCATGGGTCGGGTATCTGCGAAGTCTATGCGACGAAAGTTAAATTAATAAGTCTTTGCGATCAAATGATAAAAAAAACAAACTTAACAAATATATCCCCTGAGCCAACACTGGGGTTACGACTCTCCACAGACCCGCTATTCTTCCCGGGTACTTTTCAGCCACAACAAATGAGGCGTCCTATGGCCGGATTCGACAAGCGCGTTAACTCCTATGAAGAGGCGATGGCAGGCATCGAGAGTGGCATGACCGTCGCCGCCGGTGGCTTTGGCCTCTGCGGTATTCCCGAGAACCTGATTGCCGAGATCAAGCGTCAAGGTGTAAAGGATTTGACCGTGATCTCCAACAACTGTGGCGTCGATGGCTTCGGCCTGGGGCTGCTGCTCGAGGACAAGCAGATCTCGCGGATCTATGCCTCCTATGTCGGTGAGAATGCGCTGTTCGAACAGCAGATGCTCAACGATGAGATCGAGGTCATCCTGACGCCTCAGGGCACCCTGGCCGAGAAGATGCGCGCCGGCGGCGCGGGCATCCCGGCCTTCTATACCGCCACGGGCTATGGCACGCCGATCGGTGAGGGCAAGGAGGTGCGCGAGTTCAATGGTCGTCCGCATATCCTCGAGGAAGCGTTTCACGCCGACTTCGCCATCATCAAGGGCTGGAAGGCCGACCGTTACGGCAACGTGGTCTACCGGGACACCGCTCAGAACTTCAACCCGCTGGCGGCCACCTGCGGCCGCATCACGGTGGTCGAGGTCGAGGAGATCGTCGAGCCGGGCGAGCTGAAGCCGGACCAGATCCACACCCCGGGGATCTATGTCGACCGTATCATCCAGGGCTCCTTCGAGAAACGCATCGAGAAGCGCACCGTGCGCGAAGCGTGACCCCCGCGCAACGAGCGTATATCACCGACCGTTTCTTATCGAACAAAGAGGCAACAAGATGGCACTGACTCGCGAACAGATGGCAATGCGCGTGGCGCGTGAGCTGGAAGATGGCTTCTACGTCAACCTCGGCATCGGCATTCCCACCCTGGTGGCCAACTATATCCCCGACGGGATCGACGTGATGCTGCAGTCGGAAAATGGCCTGCTCGGCATGGGGCGCTTCCCCGTCGAGGAGGAGGTCGATGCAGACATGATCAACGCCGGCAAGCAGACGGTGACGGCGCGCCCCGGGGCGGCGATCTTCGACTCGGCGGAGTCCTTCGGCATGATCCGTGGCGGTCATGTCGACCTGACCGTGCTGGGCGCCTTCGAGGTCGATCAGAACGGCAACATCGCCTCCTGGATGATCCCCGGCAAGCTGATCAAGGGCATGGGCGGCGCCATGGACCTGGTCGCGGGCGCCGAGAACATCATCTGCACCATGACCCACGCCTCCAAGCATGGCGAGTCCAAGCTGCTCGAGAGCTGCAACCTGCCGCTGACCGGTGCTGGCTGTATCAATCGCGTGCTGACCGATCTCGCCTACCTGGAGATCAAGGATGGCGCCTTCCATCTCAAGGAGCGTGCACCGGGTGTCAGCGTGGAGGAGATCAAGGAGCTGACGGCGGGCAAGCTGGTGGTGCCTGACCATGTTCCGGAAATGACTTTCGACTGAAGCCGATCACTGCCCGACCCCGCCACGGCCCGGACGTTCAGCGTCCGGGCCGTGGCCGTTGATGGGTGGCGATTTTATGACCGTTGCGCCGCAGGTCCGATGGTCCCGGGGCCTGAGGAGAGTGCTTCACAACGTTATCCACAGAAAATGTGGATGAGCTCAGGAGAGTTCACAGCGGGTGTGATGGGGAAGCAGCAGCTCGACCAGGCGCTCCTGATGAGTGGTTACCGACTTCTCGACCAGCGCGATGCCGCCGGTCTCGACCCGATGTTCGTCCCCCTCGGCGAAGGGCAGGTTGCGCGAACCGGAGGGGTAGAAGCGATAGTCGACCATCGGCGAGATGGGGAAGAGGCCATGATGACGGTCACCGGTGCCGGCAAGGCCGGCCTCTTCCATCCCTCGGTGCAGGTCGTCAATCGAGGTGCCGAGACGTTGGCAGTCATAGCCGACGTGATGCACGCGAGGGCCGTTGATGGCCAGTACCGCCGCCAGCGGGTGAGCCTGATGAAGCGCCTGGTAACGTTGCCACTCCGGCATCGGCCAGGGGCGCCCACGGCACAGGCGGTTGGGGCCGCGGTGGGCGGTCTCGGGGGCTCGCTCGACGAGCTCCTCGAGTAGCGCCCTCGGCCGTCTCGACAGGGTGCCGATCTGCAGCTCGGCGACCGCCAGCCATGGCCCCTCCTGAGGCGGCGCCAGTAGATTGACCAGCAACCCTCGATCCGCCATGGCGTGACGATGGCGGATGCGAAAGCCGAAGTGTTCGAGGGATGGCAGCAGGGCTTCCATGCCGTGATGGCGGTGATTGAGGGTCAGCAGGGCGAGATATTCTGCCGAGGCACCGGGGGGCCATAGACGCAGCCCACCGATCTCCGGATGTTGATGAATGAAATCCAGCCATAGCTGCTGAATGAACTCTGCCCTCTGCATCGAACCCGCTTCCCTTGTCGGCATGACTGGCGGGAAGTATAGGCGCCGGCAGAGAAGCGCCTTTCAACGCCTGGACCACGCAGCCGCCGTTGCCCTGGTTCAGTGGGTGGCGGTGGCAGTCAGCAGTTGGTGCTCACGCACGTATTGGTCGAATTCGGAGAAGCCGCCGATGGGTGTGTCATCGAGGAACACCTGAGGCACGGTATGTACGGTCTGGCCCACCTTGGCGCTGAGATCCGCCTTGGTCAGTCCTTCGGAGGGCATATCGACATAGCGATAGCCGTCTATGGCATCGCGTGCCTCGAGACGCTGGGCCAGATCCTTGGCAAAGACGCAGAAGGGGCAGCCTGGGCGGCCATAGATGGTCACGAACATCGAAACTCCTCGGCGCTATCAGCGCGAACATGAATGGAACGGGTCACCATTGTCGACGATCGGTGCGCCCCTGGCCAATAGGCACCGGCAAGCCGTGCCATTGAGAGCGGCTATGGGGGTATTGAAATTGGCCATGGCAAAAGAGCCGTACATTGTTTATGACCCCTATTTATGGCCCGTTAAGTTCACCGGCATCGGCACGCCGTAGCAGATCGCCCAGCTCGGCGTGGATGCCGGGGCTCGAGGCGAGCAGGTTCTCGCCATACAGGGCTTCCGGGATGCCCTCGGGGCAGGGGTAGAGATGACCGACCCGGGCGCCCGCCTCCCTGGCGATCAACCAGCCCGCCGCGAAGTCCCAGGGCGAGACGCTCTCGTAGTAGGCGTCCAGCCGACCGCAGGCCACATCGCATAGATCGAGTGCCGCCGAGCCATTGCGACGCACATCTTGGCACTGCTCCAGCACGGCGCCCAGCCGGCGCATCAGCGGTGGCCGGCTATCACGCCGATAGGGAAAGCCGGTGGCAACCAGGCTGCGGCTCAACTCCCTGCGGCGGCTGGCGTGGATCGGTCGAGCGTTGCACCAGGCCCCCTCGCCGTGAATGGCGGTGAAGGTCTCGCCCAGGAAGGGGGCATGCACAACACCGACACGAAGCGCACCATCCTCCAGCCAGGCGATGGAAACGGCCACATGGGCAAGCCCATGGGCGAAATTGACGGTGCCATCGATGGGGTCGACGACCCATAGCGCCCCCTCGGCCGTCAGTTCGCTGCGCTCGGGAGAGAGCTCTTCGCTGAGGCGGGCCTCCCCGGGGAAGGTGGATTCCAGGCGATCCCGGATATGGCGATCCACCGCCACATCGATATCGGTCACCAGCTCCTCGCCAGCCTTGTATGACTGGCTGAAATCCCGGTCATGACGTGCCTTCTGGATCATCTCGCCCGCCTCCCTGGCGATCTCCAGGGCGTGCTGCAGGCGCTCGTTGTCGGTCATGGTGGATTACCTCGGCTTGAGTGGGTGGCTATCGGGGTGACGTTAGCCTAGCAATTCCATCGACCCTGCGCCGACGCCTGGTTGGGCCCGATGGCCCCCTGGGCCTATACTGGCGCCGATTATCGACATGGAGAGCCCCATGCATGCCCTGACGCCCGAACAGTATCAGCGCCTGCGGCGACTCGCCGAGGCCTGGACCGCCACTCATCTGCGCGAGTCGAAGTCACTGCCCCAGTTCAACCCCCTGCTGGCCGCGGATGCCCTCTGCTTCCAGTGCTATCGTCTCCCCGAGCATGGCGAGCAGCTGGTCGGGGCCCTGGTCACGCCGGTCTCGCTATGGCTGGTGATGCTGCCTGACCGAGCGGATGCCCCCCGGCCCGAGGCGGGTGAGCGCTGCACGCTGACATTGCCCTCGGGTCGCTATCCCATGGAGGCGGTCGCGCTGGGCAATGAGGTCGTCTGCTGGCGCCTGGTGCTGCTCGATGACCTGACCGATGTGGCCTCGCGTCAGGACGCCAGCCGCCTCGCCCAGCGGTTGATGGAGCGTGTCATGACCCGCGAGGCAGCGGCGTCTTCACCGCCCGAGCCGCAGGAGTGACGGCACAGGACGACTGGAGCTGGCGCGGCCTGCCTAGATCCCCTTATGCTGATGATTCTTGTGCTGGTGGCTCCTGAAGAGCCGCTAACCCCCTACATCGTTCGAGCAAGGAGTTGCCCATGTCTGCGTCCGTCACCCCCCGCGTCGCTCTCGTCACCGGTACCAGTAGCGGTATTGGTGAGGCGGTGGTTCGTCATTTCTGCCGCCTGGGCCACCAGGTACTGGCGGTGGACTTCAACCCCGCGGGTCGAGAGGTGGCCGAAGAGGTGGGTGCCAGCTTCTTCCAGGCCGACCTGACCGATGGGGATGCCTGTCGGGCCGCCGTCGCCGAGGCGATAAAGCGCTTCGGCCGCGTCGATATCCTGGTCAACAATGCCGGCGTTCAGCACGTTTCGCCGATCGAGGAGTTCCCCGAGGCGAAGTGGCGTCAGATCATCGACCTGATGCTGACGGCCCCCTTCCTGTTGAGCCAGGCCGTCTGGCCCTCCATGCGCGAGAATGGCTGGGGGCGCATCGTCAATATCGCCTCGGTACACGCCCAGGTGGCATCGCCGGGCAAGTCAGCCTATATCAGCGCCAAGCACGGCATGATCGGCCTGACCAAGACCGCGGCTCTTGAGGGTGGGAGCCAGGGGATTACCGCCAACGCCATCTGTCCCGCCTATGTGAAGACCCCGCTGGTCGACAATCAGATCGCCGACCAGGCGAAGCTGCACGGGATGCAGGAGCAGGAGGTGATCGAACAGATCATGCTCAAGAATGCCGCCGTCAAGCGACTGATCGAGCCCGCCGAGGTGGCCGAGCTGGTGGCCTACCTGGCGTCCGACTCGGCCGGTGCCGTGACCGGTGCCAGCTGGAATATCGATCTGGGGTGGACGGCACAATAAACGGGCTTCGCCCGGAGCTGGAAGCTTATCGGCGCACCGGCCGCTTCTGCAGCTTTCGCTGCAGGGTGCGTCGATGCATGCCCAGGGCCCGGGCGGTGGCGGAGATATTGCCGTCGTGCTCCTGGAGTACCTTCTGGATATGCTCCCAGGCGATGCGGTTGATGGAGGGGGGCTGGTCGGCCACCTCGATCTGCGGGTCGCCATCATCCTTCTCGAAGGCGGCCAGCACCTCGTCGGCATCGGCCGGCTTGCACAGGTAGTTGACCGCCCCCAGCTTGATCGCCTCCACGGCCGTGGCAATGCTGGAGTAGCCCGTGAGGATCACGATGCGGCACTCCGGCACCACTTCCAGCAGTTCCGGAAGCAGCTTGAGTCCGGACTCGTGCTCCAGCTTGAGGTCCAGCGTGGCCAGGGCGGGGCGGTGCTGTCGCGCCAGGGAGAGGGCCTCCTGGGCGTCTCGGGCAACCACCACCTCGTAACCGCGTCGGGTCATGGCGCGGTCAAGCACATGGCAGAACATCTCGTCATCGTCGATGATCAGCAGGCGTTGGGGCGTCTCTTGCATGGGGTTCTCGCTCGGATGGTAGGTGAATTCATTCGGTGCCTGCCGCGCGTGGCAGCACGACCTCGGTCAGGGTGCCACCCTCCGGGTGATTATAGAGGCTGACACCGCCGCCGAAACGGTTGATGGTGGCGTGGGTCAGGAACAGGCCGATGCCCATTCCCTTGCTCTTGGTGGAGACAAAGGTCTCACCCAGCTGGTCGGCGATGGAGAGGGCGACCCCGGGGCCGTGATCGCGAATGTCGACGATCACCTCATCGTCATCCCAGTCGAGGCTGACCGCAATATCGTCGGGGTTGGCATCGGCGGCGTTGTTGAGCAGGTTGATCAGCGCCTGCTCGAGGGTCGTGTCGACGGCCAGCATGGGGCGGCTGCGGTGCTCCGCCACGCTCATCTGGTGGCTGACGTCGGGGCGCAGCACCAGCCAGCGCTGGACCACGCCACCCAGCCACACTTCGGCGTCGGTAATCTGCGGCTTGCCCATGCGACGTCGGTCGGCACTCTCCACCAGCTGCTGGAGTCGTGACTTGCAGGTATCCACCTGCTGGCGCAGCAGCTCGATATCCTGCTGCAGTCTGGGGTGGTCGTCGGCTTCCGCCTCCTCTCGCATTTCGGAAAGCAGTACCGCCATGGTAGAGAGAGGCGTGCCCAGCTCATGGGCGGTGCCGGCGGCCTGAGTGGCCACGGCGATCACCTGTTCATTGCGCAGCGCGGCCTCACGAGTGCGAGACAGCGCCTGCTCCCTGCGGCGCAACGCATGGGCCATCCGGTAGATGAAGAAGGTCACCAGTCCCGCCGACAGGGCGAAGTTGAGCCACATGCCCAGCACATGCAGATTCAACTCCCCACTGGAGCCGTGTCCCCCTCCAAGCTGCGGGACGGGATGATAGAAGGCCAGCAGGGCGCTGTAGCCCAGCATCGAGGTGGCGGCGATGATCCAGGCACAGCGCCAGGGCAGGGTGGCGGCTGCGATGGTGACCGGCACCAGGTAGTAGGTGATGAAGGGATTGCTGGCGCCGCCGGTGAAGTAGAATAGCAGCGTCAGTCCGCCAACATCGGCCAGCAAGTGGAGCAGGTATTCACCGTCGGTAACATCGCGATGACGCCCCAGGCGCCACCAGGTCGCCAGGTTGATCAATGCCATCACCAGTATCACGCTGATCACCGCGGTGACCTCGAGCTCGAAGCCGAGCACCTCGACGCCGAAGATGATGGCCGCTAGAAACCCCGTCCAGGTGATGCCGCGCACGATGGTCAGGCGTACCAGGTTGCGGTTGGGCGTGGAGAGTGGAAGTGGCTGGGTAGCTGGCATGTTGACTCCTTGAGAACCCGGCCATGATAGCGCGGCCGAGTCGATGAGGGGCGCGCTCGGCCTACATTTCACCCTGGCGAGGGCGTAGAATAGGCGCCAAACTCCCCTCTCGACCCGGCATGACCACTCGTCAGGCCTGGGGCGAGTACAAATTGGCGACCTCAACGCATGTCAGACCAGAAACAGGCCCATGAGACCGGGCTTCGACGCACCTTTGCCATCATCTCGCACCCGGATGCGGGCAAGACCACCATCACCGAGAAGATGCTGCTGTTTGGAAATGCCATCCAGATGGCTGGCTCGGTGAAGAGCAAGCGCAACGACCGTCACGCGACCTCCGACTGGATGAAGATGGAGCAGGAGCGTGGCATCTCGGTGACCACCTCGGTGATGCAGTTCCCCTATGGGGGGCGCATCGTCAACCTGCTCGACACGCCAGGCCACGAGGACTTTTCCGAGGACACCTACCGCACCCTGACCGCGGTGGATTCGGCGCTGATGGTGATCGATGGCGCCAAGGGTGTCGAGGCTCGCACCATCAAGCTGATGGAGGTGTGTCGCCTGCGTACCACGCCGATTCTCACCTTCATCAACAAGATGGACCGCGATATTCGCGACCCCATCGAGGTGATGGACGAGGTCGAGACGGTGCTCAACATCCAGTGTGCGCCGATGACCTGGCCCATCGGCATGGGCCGCCACTTCAAGGGGGTCTACCACCTCTACAACGATACGATCCATCTCTACACCCAGGGCCAGGGCAACCGCATTCCCGACGACAAGCGCATCGAGGGGCTCGACAACCCCGAGGTGGATGAGCTGCTCGGCGAGGAGCAGGCCGAGGAGTTGCGCATGGAGGTGGAGCTGGTGCGCGGCGCCTCCCATGAGTTCGATCTGGAGGCCTATCGCCGCGGCGAACTGTCGCCGGTGTACTTCGGTACCGCCATGGGGAACTTCGGCGTACGCGAGATGCTCGATGGCTTCGTCGAATATGCGCCGCCTCCCCAGCCCCGTGAAACCGACGCGCGCATCGTGGAGGCCGAGGACGACCGCTTTACCGGTTTCGTGTTCAAGATTCAGGCCAACATGGATCCCAAGCACCGCGACCGTATCGCCTTCCTGCGCGTCTGTTCGGGGAAGTACGAGAAGAACATGAAGATGCGCCATGTTCGCATCGGCAAGGACGTCAAGATTGCCGATGCGCTGACCTTCATGGCCTCGGATCGCGCCCAGGTGGAGGAGGCCTGGCCGGGTGACATCATCGGCCTGCACAACCACGGCACCATCCAGATCGGTGATACCTTCACCCAGGGTGAGGATATGCGTTTCACCGGCATTCCTCATTTCGCCCCGGAGCTGTTCAAGCGTGTCCAGCTGAAGGACCCGCTGAAGATGAAGGCGCTGCAGAAGGGCCTGCAGCAGCTCTCCGAAGAGGGGGCGACCCAGGTGTTCATGCCGATGGCCAACAACGACCTGATCCTCGGCGCCGTGGGTACCCTGCAGTTCGATGTGGTCGCCCATCGCCTCAAGGAGGAGTACAAGGTCGACTGCGTCTACGAAGGGGTGAATGTCAATACCGCGCGCTGGGTCTACTGTGACGATGCGAAGAAGCTCGAGGAGTTCAAGCGCAAGGCCGGTGCCAATCTGGCCATCGACGGCGGCGGTTACCTGACCTATATCGCCCCCACGCGGGTCAATCTGCAGATGACCCAGGAGCGCTGGCCCGAGATCCGCTTCCAGGCGACCCGGGAGCACTGACAGGGGAGCACTAACAGGTAAGGTGAGTCCGCCAGGAAAGCTGAGTCCGCGGCCATGAACGACAACGCCGACCCAAGACGGGTCGGCGTTGTTGGCTGGAAGACCAGTCGTATGAAAGGTCAATCAGGGTCAGTGCAGGTCAGTCTTCCGGATCGTTGGCGGAGTCCACACCGCTGTTAGGAGCGGTTGTACCTTCCGGCAACACCTTCGAGTCGTTGCCGGTGCCGTCTTCGGGGTCGTTGGCGGAATCAACGCCACTATCCGGGGTAACTTCATCCTCCGATAGCTTCATGGAGTCTGTGCCGCTGGCGGTGCCATCGCCAGGGTCGTTAGCCGAATCCACCCCGCTGTGAGGAGCCATCTCGTCCATGTCCCCCTTTTGATGATCGGCAGCAAGTGCGGTACCTGAACATAGAGCAAGGAACATCATGAGTGCAGTGGTATGTACGATATGCTTCATGCCGTTTCTCCATCTAGGTATGTTGCGTTCCATGCATCTCATATCGAGATGGTGTACACCCCTTAATACGAGAAGATGCATGTTGTGCGGCCTTGTCGACAGCAGTCATCTCGAGCTTTCTATGAGACTGAAGCTTGACCTCAAGCAGTTCCGCAGACCTCCTTCTATTTATCGCCTCATGTCCAACGTAGTACGTTTAAAGGGCTTTTCCCACCCATCTATGTGAGTAAAAGGTGATGAAATGTATCCATTCAGTTTTCATTGCCCCGGGTTGGACCTGTGTCGAGGCGAGGCAGCGGCGCCTGGCCATTCGACACAGGATGAATCGCCCAAACGGAGTCACCAGAGATGCTGGAACAGGCACCTGCTATGCTGATCGACGCTCACTGCCATCTCGATTTCCCCGCCTTCGACGCCGACCGCGACGCCGTGTTCGAGCGGGCGAGGTCCGCGGGGGTGGGGCATTTCGTGGTCCCCGGCACCACCCGGGCACGCTGGGACGCGGTGTTGGCGCTGGGCGGGCGTGACGATGTCAGCGTCTGCCTGGGGTTGCATCCCTACTTTATGGAATCTCACCGTGACGCGGACCTCGATGCCCTGGCCCAGGCGTTGGATGACAACCCTCAGGTGGTGGCGATAGGGGAGTGCGGCATCGACGCCCGTTTCACCGAGACTCTCGAGGCCCAGTGGAAGCTGTTCGATGCTCAGCTCAGGCTGGCCAAGGCGAGGAAGCTGCCGGTGGTGATCCACTGCGTGCAGGCAAACGACAAGGTAGCCAAGCGGCTTCGCCAGCTGGCGCCTCCAGTCGGTGGGCTGATCCATGCCTTCGCCGGCTCCCCCGAACAGGCGAGCCGATTCCTCGAGCTGGGGTTCGTTGTCGGGCTGGGGGGAGCGGTCACCTTCGAACGGGCCAGGCGTCTGCACCGGGCGGTCGGGTCGCTTCCCGATGACGGCTATGTGCTGGAGACCGACAGTCCCGATATGCCCCTGGCCGGCCATCAGGGACAGCGTAACGAGCCGGCCGCCGTCGTTCAGGTCTGTCGTGCGGTGGCGGCGCTGCGCAGCCAGTCGCCGGAGTGCGTGGCGGCTAACAGCACCGCCAATGCCCGCCGCCTGTTTGGGTTATAGGGTGGCCAGGGTTTCCGGATCCAGGCGTTCGACGGGGTAGGGGAGCTTCAGCAGCTTCAGCTTCTGTCCCGCCACACTCAGCGGTCCCATGTCTTCCTTGGTGCTCATCACCACCAGCACCTCGGCCTGGTCGTAGGCGTCACGCTCCGCCGCGAGCACCTCGCCCACCGACTTCTCGCGGCTATCCACTACCGGGCTGCCTATCTCGGGCAAAACCGCTCCCTCGAGCTGGCCGCGCATCGTCCGGCGCTTGACCTGCCCGCGGAAGTGGGCACGCGCCACCACTTCCTGCCCGGTGTAGCAGCCCTTCTTGAAGCTGATGCCGCCCAGCGCCTCCCAGTTGATCATCTGGGGCAGCAGGGCGTCGCGATGCTGGGCGGTCAACCAGGCCAGGCCCGCCTGGATGTCGTGCAGGCACCAGACCGCATTGCCCACCGGCGTGGCCTGGTCGACCAGCCGGCGCCAGATATCGGCGGCGCGATCCGCGGGCAGGAGAGCCAGTAGCCTTTGGCGGGGGCCTGGATGCGCCAGCAGCTGAGTCTCGGCATCGCCGGCCTGGTGCCAGTGGGACGGTGGGGCAACCCCCAGGCGTACCTCGGCCAGCGCGCCGGCCTCCTGGCCGATAAGTCCGATCAGGGCGAGGTCCTGCCGCGTGGCCAGCTCGACCTTGTAGAAGACGGCGAACTTGCGCAGATGCTCCGCCAGGGAGTCGACCAGGTCACGATGCATTATCAGCCGGTAGTGCTCTTCTGCCACGCGCAGCAACTGGGCGTTGGCCAGCATGCGCCCCTTGGGGGTACAGAACATGGTCAGTGGCGCGAAGTGGCCGTCGACCAGGGTGAGCTGAGTGCTCGCCTGGCCCTGCAGGAACTTCTCGGCGTCGGCGCCCTTCACGTCGAGCACACCGAACTGCGCGAGCGGTGTCACCACCGTGCCATCCAGGGCCTGGCGTGCGGGGTCCTGTGTGTCGAAGCTGATTCGGTCGTCGGTGAGCGACTCTGCGCCCAACTCGGAAATCCAGTCGTGCATGCGGGCCTCATCGTGTCAGGGGAATATCGGTATACACCAATACATGTGGGCGGGGGGGCGACATTGCAACCGCTGCTGGCCGGGGTGGCGCATGCTAGAATCCTGGCATTATCCACGCCAGGCAATCCGGGAGTCATGTCATGGCCCATCAATCGCTGAGCTTCGAGGGCGTCACCGACGCCGACCAGGTCAACCGCATCACTACCGCGCTGATGATGCTCGACGGCGTCGAAAGCGCCGAGGTGGGGCGACACGGCGCCGAGGTGGAGGGGCGTGCCCGGCGCGAGGCGCTGATCAAGGCGGTAGAAGCACTCGGGCTTCCCATCCAGGTCAAGTAAGCAGGGAGCAGCGTGCATGAAAAAGACCATTGAGATTCAGAGCGTACGCAACCATATCTTTCGACAGCGGGTAGAGCTCGATGGCTTCGAGGAGCTGTTCGTCGATGTGCCGCGAGCCTTCGGTGGCGAGGGGACCGCCCCCGATCCCCATGACTACTTCGACCTGTCACTGGGAGCCTGCAAGGCGATCACCTCGCTGATGTACGCCCGCCGCAAGGGGTGGTCCCTGGAGGGGATCAGCGTCAAGGTGCATCGTGATGACAGCGAGGAGCGCCACGGCACTTACCGGCTCGATGTCGAGATGCAGTTTCATGGCATCAGCGATCCCGAGCAGGTCGCTCGACTCGAGGAGATCAGCCACAAGTGCCCCATCCATCGGCTGATGACCAGCTCCACGGTGGAAGTGAGCACCCGCGCCGTGACCCTGGCCTGATTCCGGGTCACCCCAGAGCGCCGGCTGCGTAATGCGCCGAACCAACCCGGAGAGACCATGAGCAAGCCCTTTCGCCTCGCCTCGAAGTTTCAGCCCGCCGGCGACCAGCCGTCGGCCATCGATGCTCTGGTGGGTGGCCTGGAGGCAGGGCTGGCCCATCAGACCCTGCTTGGGGTCACGGGCTCCGGCAAGACCTTCACCATGGCCAATGTCGTCGAGCGCCTGCAGCGCCCGACCATCGTCATGGCGCCCAACAAGACCCTGGCGGCCCAGCTCTATGGCGAATTCAAGGCGTTCTTTCCGGACAACGCCGTGGAGTACTTCGTCTCCTATTACGACTACTATCAGCCCGAGGCCTATGTGCCCTCCTCGGATACCTTTATCGAGAAGGATGCCTCGATCAACGACCATATCGAGCAGATGCGGCTCTCCGCCACCAAGGCCCTGCTCGAGCGTCGCGATGCGCTGATCGTGGTCTCGGTGTCGGCCATCTACGGTCTGGGCGACCCCGATCAGTATCTCAAGATGCGCCTGCACTTCACTCGAGGCGAGCTGATCGATCAGCGCAAGTTCCTGCGTCGTCTGGCCGAACTGCAGTACACCCGCAACGACCTCGACTTCAAGCGCGGCACCTATCGGGTGCGCGGCGATGTCATCGATATTTTCCCGGCGGACGCCGAGGATGAGGCGGTGCGCGTCGAGCTGTTCGACGACGAGATCGATTCGATCCGGCTCTTCGATCCCTTGACCGGCGAGGTGCGCGCCCAACTGCCGCGCATGACCATCTATCCCAAGTCCCACTATGTGACGCCCAGAGAAACCATTCTGGGGGCCATCGACCGGATCAAGGCCGAGCTCGCCGAGCGTCTCGAGTGGCTGAGACAGCATGAGCGGCTGGTGGAGGCCCAGCGCCTGGAGCAGCGTACCCTGTACGATATCGAGATGATGCTGGAGCTCGGCTACTGCAATGGCATCGAGAACTACTCCCGCTACCTCTCGGGCCGCAACCCCGGGGAGCCGCCGCCCACCTTCTTCGACTATCTGCCCGATGACTCCTTGCTGCTTATCGACGAGAGTCACGTCAGCGTTCCCCAGGTCGGGGGCATGTACAAGGGCGACCGCTCGCGCAAGGAGACCCTGGTGGAGTACGGCTTTCGCCTGCCCTCCGCCCTCGATAACCGCCCCATGAAGTTCGAGGAGTGGGAGGCGATCTGCCCCCAGACCATCTTCGTGTCGGCGACGCCGGGCCCCTACGAGGCCGAGCATGCCGGCAGCGTCGTGGAGCAGGTGGTGCGCCCCACCGGCCTGCTTGACCCCGAGCTGGAGGTGCGGCCGGCTACCACCCAGGTGGATGACCTGCTGTCCGAGATCCAGCTGCGTGCCGCCGCCGGCGAGAGAGTGCTGGTCACGACCCTGACCAAGCGCATGGCCGAGGATCTCACCGAGTATCTGGATGAGCATGGAGTGCGAGTGCGCTACCTGCACTCGGACATCGATACCGTGGAGCGGGTGGAGATCATACGCGACCTGCGCCTGGGCAAGTTTGACGTGCTGGTCGGTATCAACCTGTTGCGGGAGGGCCTGGATATTCCGGAGGTTTCCCTGGTGGCCATCCTGGATGCCGACAAGGAGGGCTTCCTGCGTAACGAGCGGTCGCTGATCCAGACCATCGGGCGGGCGGCCCGCAACGCCAATGGTCGCGCCATTCTCTACGCCGACCGGGTCACCGACTCCATGCGTCGTGCCATGGAGGAGACGGAGCGGCGGCGTGCCAAGCAGATCGCCTTCAACGAGGAGCACGGCATCACGCCCCAGACGGTGACCCGCTCGGTGGCGGATATTCTCGAGGCGGCCCAGACCCCCGGCAAGAAGGGCAAGGGGCGTCGCGGTGAGCGCAAGGTTGCCGAGCCGGCCGCCGTCTATGATCCCGCCGAGCTCTCGCCCCAGGAGTTGCTGCGGGAACTGACCCGAGTGGAGGACGCGATGTTCGAGGCCGCCCAGAACCTCGAGTTCGAGGAGGCCGCGCGCCTGCGCGACCGGCTGAATGATCTCAAGGAGCGTCAGCTGGCGCTGGGCTAGGTGACCGTCAGTGATGATACCGGGAATAGCTTATACCGTTATCTTGCATGGCATCACAACCTATTCGGCTCTTTGGTGGCAACAATGTCGACAGGCCGCAGGGTAGGGTATAATGCCCGCGTTTCAGCCCGCTTGCCGGCAGTGGAATATCGCCAGGATGCGGGCATGCCGACAAGCCGAGGAGCTCCTTGCCCATGACCGTGATTCGTCAGGATGACCTGATCCAGAGCGTTGCCGATGCGCTGCAGTATATCTCCTACTACCACCCCAAGGATTTCATCGATGCCATGGCACAGGCCTATGAGCGCGAGGAGAACCCTGCTGCCAAGGATGCCATCGCCCAGATCCTGATCAACTCGCGCATGTGCGCCATGGGGCACCGTCCTATCTGTCAGGACACCGGCATCGTCACCGTCTTCCTGCATGTGGGCATGAACGTTCGCTGGGAAGCCGAGATGAGCCTCGATGACATGGTCAATGAGGGCGTCCGTCGCGCCTACCGGCTCCCCGATAACGTGCTGCGTGCCTCGGTGCTGGCCGATCCCGACGGTGCCCGCCGCAATACCGGCGACAACACGCCGGCGATCATCCACCACAAGATTGTCCCCGGCGACAGCGTCGAGGTACATGTGGCCGCCAAGGGCGGGGGTAGCGAAGCGAAGTCCAAGTTCGCCATGCTCAACCCGTCCGACAGCGTGGTCGACTGGGTCATGGAGCAGCTGCCCAAGATGGGGGCAGGGTGGTGCCCCCCGGGAATGCTCGGCATCGGCATCGGCGGCACCGCGGAGAAGGCGATGGAGATTGCCAAGGAGGCGCTTCTCGACCCCATCGATATCCAGGAGTTGCAGGCTCGCGGTGCCACCAACCGTGCCGAGGAGCTGCGCCTTGAACTGTTCGATCGCGTCAACCGGAGTGGCATCGGCGCCCAGGGGCTCGGCGGCCTGACCACGGTGCTGGACATCAAGGTCAAGGATTACCCCACCCACGCGGCCAACAAGCCGGTGGCCATCATTCCCAACTGTGCCGCCACTCGCCACGCCCACTTCACCCTGGATGGCAGCGGTCCGGCCTCACTGCCGGCGCCGAAGCTCGAGGACTGGCCCGAGGTCACGCGGGAGGCAGGGGATAACGTCAGGCGCGTCGACCTCGACAACATCACGCCGGAAGAGGTGCAGACCTGGCAGCCGGGTGACACCCTGCTGCTCAACGGCAAGCTGCTCACCGGTCGCGACGCCGCACACAAGCGCATGGTCGACATGATCGCCAAGGGTGAGCCACTGCCTGTCGACATGAAGGGGCGCTTCATCTACTACGTGGGACCGGTGGACCCGGTTGGCGACGAGGTGGTGGGGCCGGCCGGCCCAACCACCGCCACCCGCATGGACAAGTTCACCCGCACCATGCTCGAGGAGACCGGCCTGATGGGCATGGTCGGCAAGGCCGAACGCGGTGAAGCCGCCATCGAGGCCATCCGCGACAACAAGGCGGTCTACCTGATGGCAGTGGGGGGCTCCGCCTACCTGGTGGCCCAGGCGATCAAGAAGGCTCGCGTGGTGGGCTTCGAGGACCTTGGCATGGAGGCCATCTATGAGTTCGAGGTGGAGGATATGCCGGTGACCGTCGCGGTCGACAGCCAGGGCACCTCGGTCCACCAGACGGGTCCCGCCAAGTGGAAGGAGATCATCGCCGAGCGCGCCTGAGGCCTGCCGGTGATCCTGGCGGCCCTGCCTCTTGGCGGGGCCGCCGTCGTTTGGGTATGCTGACCCCCCAACAAGGTGTTGCGGGAATCTCCCTCGCGAAGGCGTGGGCTCGCGCCATCACGGCCGGCGCAGCCGGTGACGAGAGTTTCTGCAGGGAGAGTTCATGACGTCCTGGCTGTTAGGGCTGGTAATCTTCACCTTCTACATGGCAGGTATCGTCTCGGCGATACTCGCGCTGCTCTCCAGTCGCACCTCCCAGGGCGCCATCGCCTGGATCCTCTCGCTTATCACGCTTCCCTACCTGGCGGTACCCGCCTACTGGATCTTCGGACAGCCGCGCTTCTACGGTTATGTCACCGCCCGGGGACAGCGCGACAGCGTGTTGCGCCGTGTGCTGGCACGCTACCGTTCGCATGTCGCCCCCTACCTGACCGATAACTCAGACCCCGATGTGCGTGCCGTGGAACAGCTGGCCCAGATGCCCATGACCAGTGGCAATCGGGCCGAGCTTCTGGTCGATGGTCAGGCGACGTTCGACAGCCTGTTCGCCGGTATCGACAGGGCCGAGGAGTATGTGCTGGTGCAGTTCTTCATCGTGCGCAACGATGCCCTGGGCCTGCAACTCAAGGAGTGCCTGCAGCGCGCCGTGGAGCGTGGCGTACGGGCCTACTTCCTGTACGACAAGATAGGCAGCCACAAGCTGAACGAGGGCTATCTGCGTGATCTCGCCGAGGCGGGGATCGAGGTCTACGCCTTTCGATCATCGCGTGGCCTGCGTCATCGCTTCCAGATCAATTTCCGCAACCATCGCAAGGTCGTGGTGGTGGATGGGAAGGAGGGCTGGGTCGGCGGCTTCAATGTCGGCATCGAATACCTGGGGCAGCATCCACGCCACGGCCCATGGCGTGATACCCATCTCAAGCTTACCGGCCCCAGCGTGCTGGGACTGCAGGAGGCGTTCTGGGAGGATTGGCACTGGGCGACCGGTGAACTGATCAACCTCTCCTGGATACCGACCACCATCTGCGAGGAGTGCCATGATGTGGTGATCGTGCCCTCGGGGCCGGCGGATACGCAAGATACCGCCAGCCTGCTGGTCCAGCATGCCATCCACAGCGCCCGAGAACGCTTCTGGGTCACCAGTCCCTACTTCGTGCCCGACCAGAGCGTGCAGGATGCACTGCGCCTGGCGGCCATGCGCGGTGTGGACGTGCGAATCATGATCCCCGAGCGCCCCGACCATCTGCTGGTGTTCCTTTCCGCCTTCTCCTTTCTGCCCGATATGTTGCGCGCCGGCGTCAGGGTCTATCGCTACCAGCCCGGCTTCCTGCATCAGAAGGTGATGCTGATCGACCAGGCGGCGGCCAGCGTCGGCACGGTTAACCTCGACAACCGCTCCTTCCGTCTCAACTTCGAGATCACGGCCTTCCTTCCGGATCGCCAGTTTGCCGCGCAGGTTGAGCAGATGCTCGAGGTGGATTTCAGTCACTGCCGCGAGATCAGCGTCGAGGAGGTCACATCGCGGCCGTTATGGCGCAAGCTGATGTCCAGGGCCGCCTACCTGATGGCGCCAATTCAGTGATATATTAATTACTTGCGGTGATCGGCGAGTCCGGTCGTTACCCTCATCATGAATCGGGAGTCACGGTGAACCTCGAGACCAAATGGCTAGAGGACTTCGTTGCCCTGGCTAACACACGCAGCTTTTCCGCCTCGGCCCGCCAGCGTCATGTGACTCAGCCCGCCTTCAGTCGCCGTATTCGCTCCCTGGAGCAGGCTGTCGGGGCCACGCTGGTCGACCGTTCCACCACGCCGGTCGGGCTGACCCCTGAAGGGCAGCTATTCCTGATCACGGCGCGCAACCTGGTCGAGCAGCTCAACGAGAGCCTGGGGCATCTGCGGGGCCTGGCCATGGCCAACGAAGCACTGGACATCGTTGCCGCCCACTCCCTCGCATTGAGCTTCTTTCCGCCCTGGATCTCGCGTCTGCAGCAGGGCATCGGCGAGCTTCCCACGCGACTGGTGGCCATGAACGTGGGGGAGGCCATCCATGTGCTGCGCGAAGGCAACTGTGATCTAATGCTGGCCTATCACGACTCCCACGCCACCATGCAGCTGGACTCCGAGGTGTTTCCCTCGTTCTCCATCGGGCAGGTCAAGATGGCACCGGTGTGTCTACCGGACGAGGAGGGTGAGCCGCGTTTCCCCCTGCAGGCCGAGGAGCCGATTCCCTACCTCTCCTATACCCGAGCCGCCTTCCTGGGGCGCAGCGTACGCATGCTGCTCAAGAACGACCCCCTGCGACTGCGGCTGCGCACCGTCTACGAGACCGCCATGGCGGAAGGGCTCAAGGGCATGGTGATGCAGGGGATGGGGCTGGCCTGGATTCCCGACTTCTGTATCCGCGAAGAGCTAAGAGATGGCCGGCTGGTCCGGGCCGGCGACGAGAAGTGGGACATCCCGCTGGAGATACGTCTCTATCGCTGCTCCCTGGTACACAAGCCCGGGGTCGAGAAGCTCTGGAAGCAGATGCAGAAACTGCCGCGCGACTTTCTTCAGGGCTGACTAAAACAGGGATCGATCTACAACAGGGTTCGACTCTTTCACGACTCACGGCATGCCGAAATCGGCAGGCAGTCCCAGGAAGTCCTGAATGATAAAGAAGTGATCCTCGAACAGGCTCTCCGGATCGAGATCGGCCAGCGCCACCCAGCGTGCATGATCGCCACCCTGTACCGGCTTGAGACGAGGCAGCTGCTGTTCGGGGCGAAGGGCGAAGTAGAAGGCCTCGGCCAGTGTTCGCCCCCGCCAGCTGCGATGCGGCTCGTCGAACAGGCGCTGGCCCCGCAACGACCCCTTGAGCACCGGTTCCGGCACCTTGAGGCGCACCCGCTCGCGTAGCTCCCGCAGGCACGCATCCAGCAGCCGCTCGTGAGGGTTGATGAAGCCCCCCGGCAGGGCGTAGAGCCCCTTGCCGGGCGCCGATGTGCGCCTGACCAGCAGCACATGCCCCGACTGCACGACCACCGCGTTGACGGTAACGAAGATGGGCGGGTAGGGCGCCTGGGCCCAGGCGCTGCGATATTGATCGAGCAGTACCTGCTCCTCGATCAGCTGACGGTAGTCATTGCCGGCGCAGAAGGCGTGGAGGGTGTCGATGACGCCGGGTGGCAGGTCGTGGAAGGCCCCGGTACTGAGGTAGTCGCCGGCCGACGGGCTGGAGTGGAATAGCCGTTCGCGGATCTGGCTGGCGGAGATCCCCTCCACCAGCGGCACGCTCACCGACTCCCATTGAGGAAACAGCGCCAGGTAATAACTGGACTGGCCGCGGCTGGCCCCGATCAGCCCGATACGCGGCAGGCGCGCTCCCTGGGGGCTGGCAATATCACGCACCTTGCGTTGTACATCACGCACCCAGACATCATTGTTGTAGAGGGCGTCGAGCAGTGGCACCACGGCCAGCCGCTCATTCTCCTCGGCATCGAAGGCACTGCGCAGCATGGCGCTGCGCTCGTCGAAGCGCCACGGATTGCGAAGCGAGCGCGCCTGCCAGGCCGACCCCACCATCACGATCACCTGCCTGGCACGCTTCAGGGCCTCATGGATGACCGCGAGATGCCCCAGATGGGGCGGCTGGAAGCGGCCGATAAAGACCAGGCAGTCGAAATCGGGGCTATCGGAAATGGCGTCCGTGCAAGGGGTCATGGCAGGCCTGTGATGGAGTGATCCAACCATTATGTTAGCCACCCCGATGGCTTGCAATGTACCGGGAACGGACGAGACGCCCGGGGCGGGGTTCGGCTATCCTGTGACTACATCACAGCGAAGCAAGGAAGTTCGATGTTTGAAGCGAAAGAGCTGTCGCTCGCCCGGATCAAGACCGAGGTGATCTTCTGGTGGCGAGTGACGCGGGGGGCGGTCCAGCTATGGCTTGAACGCAACGCGTTCAGCTACGCGGGTTCGCTGGCCTTCTACACGCTATTTTCCCTGGCGCCCACCATCATCATCGCGGTCACCGTGATCGGCCTGGTGCTTGGCGAGGAGGCGGCCCATGGCCAGGTGGTGGCTCAGCTACAGGGCACCATGGGGCATGATACCGCCGCGGCCATCGAGGCTGCCGTCGCCCAGTCGCGCATCGAGGAGTCGGGGCTGCTGCCCAGCCTGCTGGGGGTAGGGGCCCTGCTGGTGGGTGCCACCACCGTGTTCGCCCAGATGCAGTTCTCGCTGAATACCATCTGGGGAGTGACCGCACGCCCCAGCGCCAACAGCGCCCTGGTATTTATCAAGAATCGTCTGCTGTCGCTGACCGTGGTGCTCTCCATCGGCTTCATCCTGCTGGTGTCGCTGGTACTTGGCGTCATGCTGCGCGCTACCCTGCAGGCCGCCGACACGCTGCTGCCCTATGTGGGAGCGCTGACCACCGGGGCCGAATTCCTGGTCTCGCTGGTGATCATTTCGCTGCTGTTCGCGACCATCTTCAAGGTGCTTCCCGATGTAGTGCTGAGCTGGCGAGACGTCATAGTAGGAGCCGTGGTCACGGCACTGCTGTTTGCGGTAGGCCGGTCGATGATCGCCCTCTATCTCTCTCACACGGCCACCGCCTCCACCTATGGAGCGGCAGGGTCGGTGGTGATGATCCTGCTCTGGGTGTATTACTCTTCTCTAATACTTTTGTTCGGGGCGGCCTTTACTCGCTGTCACCTAATTGCGAGAGGCAGGCCCCTGGTGCCCCGGGTAACCGCCGTGGAGGTCAAGCGCGAACTGCTGGAGAGTGTTCGAGGCGACGCCGAAGGTCCAGCAAGCAAGAGCCTGGAAAGCGAAAACCCGGCGGGAAAGAGCCCGTCGGCCTAGTCAGCCAGCCCCCAGATCGCGACCTGAGCCATTCATCTGGGTCATGACCTCAGCGGCTGGCCGCGATGAGGCCCGGCTGGTAGAAAAGGGCATCATAGATGTATCGACAAGGAGCGCGTCATGGAGACGACCTGCGTAAAGGCCCTGGTGACCGGCAAGGTTCAGGGCGTCTGGTATCGCCGTGCCACCCAGGAGCAGGCGCTGCAGCAGGGCCTGACCGGCCATGCGGTCAATCTGCCCGACGGCCGGGTGGAGGTGCTGCTTTGCGGCCGACCCGAAGCGGTCCGGGAGGTCGGTGAGTGGCTCTGGAGGGGCCCGGAGCATGCCCGGGTTACCCATGTGGAGTTCAATGTTGTCGAGACGCATGCCCCGGATGACTTTCGTACCGGCTAGGCGGGAGATTGACGGCTCAGGCAAGTACCTCCGCGATCCAGTCGCTGACGGCCTGGCCTTCGACCCCGACGCACACATCCACCAGCGGAGTGCGTGACCAGCGCTCCTCGATAAAACCACGTCCCTCGGGTGCGAAGAGTGTCTGGCCTTCGGCGTTCCCCTCGGTCACCACCGAGAGGTGGCCGCGTGAGGTGGTGAACAGCTCCGGGCGCAGCAGCCAGGCCAGGGCGCAGCTATCGTGGGGGCAGCAGCCGTCGATGCCCAGAGCCGACTGATAGAAGTCGCGATAGAAGGCGTAACTGCCTGCCAGCACCCGGCCAAGTTCGCCCTGGCCGGCTTCGATCCGCGCCATATGGGCCGGAGTCAGCACGCAGCGATGGGTGACATCCAGGCCCACCAGGGTCAACGGCCAGCCAGCGGTAAGCACCCGAGCCGCGGCATCCGGGTCATTGAACATGTTGGCTTCGGCCACGGGGGTCACATTTCCCCCTTCACGGATGGAGCCCCCCATAACGACCACGCCCTTCACCTTGTCGACAAGAGTCGGGTCGAGCTGTAACGCCGCGGCCAGATTGCCCAGGGGGCCAACGGCGACCAGGGTCACCTCTCCAGGGCGCTCATTCACCGTATCGACGATGAACTGCGCGGCACATCGACTTTCCGCTCGACCGCTTACCATCGGCAGCGTGATATTGCCCAGGCCGTTGGCGCCATGAATATGGGCGGGAGGGGCATGGCGCGGCTTGATCAGTGGTGCCGCGGCGCCCTGGGCCACGGGAATCTCGCGCCCGGCCAGCTCGGCGAGCAGCAGGGCATTGTGGGTGGCGGTCTCGACATCCACGTTGCCGTAGGTGGTCGTCATGCCAAGCAGGTCGATCTCCGGGTGGCGCAGCGCAATGGCGATGGCCTGGGCATCGTCCACGCCCGGGTCGGTATCGAAGATGATGGAGTGGGTCACATTACTCTCCGGGTTTACGGGGTTTGAGGGTCGACGGGGGCATCGGGGGAGACAGGGGCCTGTTGCAGGGCGCGCTGGACTTCATCGAGGGTGGGGATGCTCTCCGCAGCGCCGGACCGCTGCACCCCGAGGGCCGCGGCGGTAGCGGCATGACGCAGGCAGTCGTCGATCGACCTGCCAGCCTGAAGCGCCGCCAGGTAGTAGCCGATGAAGGTGTCGCCGGCCGCGGTGGTGTCGACGGCCACGACCGGTAGCGCCGGCTGATGTCGGCACGTGCCGTGTCGCTGGTGCCAGGCGCCTTCTCCCCCCAGGGTCAGTACTATCTCGGCCTCGGGCAGTCGCTGTGCCAGGGCGTCGAGCAGCGCCTGGGCACGGCTCTCCACGGGGAGCCCGACGAGCAGGGCGGCCTCCGTGCGGTTGACGAAGAGCAGTGAGCACAGATGAAGCGGGAGCCGAGCCACATTGTCATCCATGGGCGCCGGGTTGAAGGCTACCTTCAGCCCATGCTCAACGGCCAGGGGGATCAGCGTCTCGAGGCCGCTGCATTCGTTCTGCAGCAGCAACCAGTCGCCCGGCTGGGTGGTGGCGACGAGTGTGGCCAGCTCCTGCTGGGTGGTGCCATGGTTGGCCCCCGAGAACAGGATGATGGCGTTCTCGCCTCGGTCATCGACCTGGATGATGGCGTGGCCGCTGGGCCCATCGAGCAGCGTCACATGCTCGACGTCGACGCCGGCCCGGGACAGGGCGTCACGAGCCCAGACATCCTGCCGCCCCAGGCGACCCCAGTGGCTGACTGTACCGGCGGCCCGGGCCATGGCCAGTGACTGGTTGGCGCCCTTGCCACCCAGCCCTACGCTGTAGTCATGGCTCGCCAGTGTCTCCCCCGGTGTCACCAGGTGGGGCACGCGATAGACATGATCGAGGTTGATGGAGCCGAAGTTATAGCAGTGGAACCGAGGGGCGCTGTCGCCCCGGGCCTCGCCTGGTGAGTCGTCGAGCCGCTGCATGATCACTGCCCCCGCTTCCAGTCACTCAGGTTGTTGGCCGTCAGTGTCACCACATTCTGGCGTGCCTCGGGGGTGATCCAGGCATTGTGGGGCGTGACGATCAGGTTGAGCGGTTCATTCAAGGCATCGAGCAGCGGGTGGCCATCACGAGGTGGCTCCTCGGGGAGCACATCGACCGCCAGCCCGCCGAGGCGCCCCTCGCGAAGGGCCGTCAGGGCCGCTACCTCGTCGATGATGCCGCCTCGGGCACAGTTGATCAGCAGGGCGCCGGGCTTGACCCTGGCCAGCAGATCGCCACCCACTAGGTGGTGGGTCGCTTCATTGAGTGGGCAGTGCAGGCTGATGGCGTCGACCTCCGGGGCCAGTTCGGCGAGGCCGGGACGCTGATCCTGAGCCTCGTTGCCAGGCCTGGCGGTGAAGGTCACCCGCATGCCCAGGGCCTCGGCGAGCTGGGCCACGCGCCCCCCCAGCTCCCCCTGCCCGACAATGGCCAGATGCTTCCCTTCGAGCTGCAGGGTGCGATGATCCATCAGGCAGAAGAAGGGGCTCTCGTTCCAGCGACCTGCCGTCACATCGCGCCCGTAGAGCGGCAGGCGATTGGCCAGGGTCAGCAGCATCATCAGGGTGTGCTGGGCGACGCTGGCGGTGCCGTAACCCGTCACGTTCCTGACCTCTATCCCCAGGCGCCGAGCCGTGGCCATGTCGATATTGTTGGTGCCCGTGGCCAGCACGCAGATCAGTTTCAGGGAGGGCAGCGCCTCAATTGTCGTGGCATCCAGGACCACCTTGTTGACGATGGCGACCTCGGCGTCTGCCAGCCTGGTCTGGGCCTCGTGAGTGGTGCTGCGCTGGTGCACCACCAGCTCGTCTACCTGTTCGTGAAGGGGAGCGAGGTCGATATCAGGACCGAGGCTTGCGGCATCGAGAAGGACGGCTTTCATTACAGGTTTCCTCGTTGGATGAGGGGCGCCTTGCCCGCACAGGTATGAGGCGCGCTATAATAGCGCGCTTTGGCAGGCTTGGAAGTCGCCACACTCGGCCCCATATCCATTGGGGTCGGGCCGGGCCCGACCGCGTCCTGAACTGGGTAGTGACGATTTGGAGTGATCAAACCATGCCCATCTACGAATACGAGTGCAAGGCTTGCGGCCATCGCCTCGAAAAGCTTCAGAAGTTGAGCGCCGAGCCGTTGACCGACTGTCCCGCCTGCACGACCTCGGCGCTGACCCGCCTGGTCTCCGCTGCCGGCTTCCGCCTGGCCGGTGACGGTTGGTACGAGACCGACTTCAAGTCCGGCAACAAGAAGAACCTTGCCGATGATGGCGGCGCCTCCTCGGGCGCCACGCCAGACTAGCAGGATGGGGTGGCGGCCCTCGGGCCCGCCACCCCCTAGCGGTTCGACCCCCTAACTCGAACACTATTTGACTTACACCACGCAACAGAACAGGACACGACATGCGCAGCCATTATTGCGGCCAGCTCAACGAGACCCTGGTGGACCAGACGGTCACCCTGTGCGGCTGGGTTCACCGCCGCCGTGACCACGGGGGCGTGATCTTCCTCGACATGCGCGATCGTGATGGTATCGCCCAGGTCGTGGTCGACCCCGACACCGCCGAGGCCTTCGCCAATGCCGACCGCGCCCGCAGCGAGTTCGTGCTGCGCATCCATGGCCGCGTGAGGCTGCGCCCCGAGGGCACGCAGAACCCCAACATGCCCACCGGCATGATCGAGGTGCTGGCCAAGCAGGTGGAGGTCCTCAATACCGCCGCCACGCCGCCGTTCCAGCTCGACGAGCACGGCAAGGTGGGCGAGGAGGTGCGTCTCAAGCACCGTTATATCGACCTGCGTCGCCCCGAGATGATCGACAAGCTGCGTCTGCGCTCACGCATCTCTCACAGCGTGCGGGCCTACCTCGAGGGGCAGGGCTTCCTCGACATCGAGACCCCGATCCTGACCCGCGCCACCCCCGAGGGTGCCCGTGACTATCTGGTGCCGAGCCGTACCCATGCGGGCAGCTTCTTCGCGCTGCCCCAGTCGCCACAGCTCTTCAAGCAGCTGCTGATGGTGGCGGGTTTCGATCGCTACTACCAGATCGCCAAGTGCTTCCGCGACGAGGACCTGCGCGCCGACCGTCAGCCGGAGTTCACCCAGATCGACCTCGAGGCCTCCTTCGTGGAGGAAGAGGACATCATGGGCATCACCGAGGCGATGATTCGCCAACTCTTCCAGGACGTGCTCGGCGTGGAGCTTCCCGACTTCCCGCGGATGACCTGGCAGGAGGCGATGAACCGCTACGGCTCCGACAAGCCCGATCTGCGTATTCCGCTCGAGCTTACCGACGTCGACGACCTGATGAAGCAGGTCGACTTCAAGGTCTTCTCCGGCCCGGCCAGTGCCGACGACGGTCGCGTGGCCGCCCTGCGGGTGCCGGGCGGAGCCAAGCTTTCCCGCAAGGAGATCGACGAGTACACCAAGTTCGTCGGCATCTACGGCGCCAAGGGGCTGGCCTGGATCAAGGTCAACGAGCGTGCCAAGGGCCTCGAGGGACTGCAGTCGCCCATCGTCAAGTTCATGGAAAACGTGGTCGAGGAGCTGCTCGAGCGGGTGGGTGCCGAGGATGGCGACATCATCTTCTTCGGTGCCGACAAGGCACGCATCGTCAACGAGGCGATCGGTGCGCTGCGGGTCAAGCTGGGTGAGGATCTCGACCTCTATACCCAGCAGTGGTCGCCGCTGTGGGTGGTGGATTTTCCCATGTTCGAGGCCGACGACAATGGCCGCCTGAGCCCGTTGCACCACCCCTTCACCTCACCGGCCTGCAGCCCCGAGGAGCTCAAGGAGAACCCCGCCGAGGCGCTCTCGCGTGCCTATGACATGGTGCTCAACGGCACCGAGCTGGGCGGCGGCTCCATTCGTATCCATGATCAGGCGATGCAGCGCCAGGTCTTCGAGATCCTCGGCATCGGCGAAGAGGAGGCTCGCGAGAAGTTCGGCTTCCTGCTCGACGCCCTCCAGTACGGTGCTCCGCCCCACGGCGGCCTGGCCTTCGGTCTCGACCGGCTGGTGATGCTGATGACCGGCGGGCGTACCATCCGCGAGGTGATCGCCTTCCCCAAGACCCAGAGCGCGGCCTGCCTGATGACCGACGCCCCGGGCGAGGTCAGTGGCGACCAGCTCAAGGAGCTCAATATCCGCCTGCGGCAGAAGGCGAGGGCGGAGACCGCCGGCGAGTAACGGCGGCTGCGACCCGAAGTGATCACACCGGCGCCCGAGGGGCGCCGGTGTCATGTTGAAGCTAAGGAGAAGAGCATGGCTGGGCACAGCAAGTGGTCCAACATCAAGCACCGCAAGGCGGCTCAGGACGCCAAGCGCGGCAAGATCTTCAATAAGCTGATTCGTGAACTGACCGTGGCCGCGCGCCAGGGTGGCCCGGACCCGGCGGATAACCCGCGTCTGCGCGCCGCCGTCGACAAGGCGCTCTCCAGCAATATGGCCAAGGACACCGTGCAGCGCGCCATCGATCGTGGCGCCGGCAATATCGACGGCGACGCCATGGAGGAGTGCATCTACGAAGGCTATGGACCGGAGGGGGTGGCGGTGATGGTCGAGTGCCTCACCGATAACCGCAACCGTACCGTCTCCGAGGTGCGACACGCCTTCAACAAGAGTGGTGGCAACCTCGGCACCAGTGGCTCGGTGGCTTTCATGTTTCACAAGCAGGGGCGCCTGGCGCTCCCCGCGGGCCTCTCGGAAGAGGCGGTGATCGAGGCCACCCTGGAGGCCGAACCCGAGGATATCGTGACCCTGGAGGACGACAGCCTGGAGGTGGTCACCAGCCCCGATGCGTACCATGAGGTCAAGGAGGCCCTGATCGAGGCAGGGATGACGCCGGAACGCAGTGAGCTGGGGCTGTTCCCGGAGACTACCACGCCCATTGCCGACGAGGAGTTGGCCCGCAAGGTGATCCGGCTGATCGATATGCTCGAGGACCTGGATGACGTCCAGAATGTCACCACCAACGCGGAGTTTGACGATGCCGTGCTCGATGCCATCGACTGAGGCCGACTCATGCTGATACTCGGCATCGATCCCGGCTCGCGCATCACCGGCTATGGTGTGCTGGATGTGGCGAGCGCCACGCCGCGCTATGTGGCCAGTGGCTGCATTCGCATTCGTGCCGACGACCTGGCCCAGAAGCTCGCCCAGGTCTATGCCGGCGTTGCCGAGTTGATCGCCGTACACCGTCCTGTCGAGTTCGCCATCGAACAGGTGGTGATGTCGAAGAATGCCGACTCCGCCCTGAAGCTGGGCCAGGCGCGAGGCACCGCCATCGTGTGTGCCGCCAACCACGGGTTGGCGGTGAGCGAATATGGGCCTCGCCAGATCAAGCAGGCGGTCACCGGGTCGGGACGCGCCGACAAGTTCCAGGTCCAGCATATGGTCACCGCCATACTGGGGCTCTCCGCGACGCCCCAGGCCGATGCCGCGGATGCCCTGGCCATTGCTCTGACCCACGCCCATGCGCGTCGGGGCCTGTTGACCAGCGGTAGCTTCGGAGGTCATCGCAGCCGGCGAAAGGGCACTTCCTGGCGAGACTTTCGCCCCTGACACTGTCGTCATGTGGCGACGTGATTGATGTTCTCGAACGCCGTTCTGCTGGACTGGTCAGCCCTGTGACCGACCAGTATAGTGGCGGCATCGACGGCCTCTGCCGTCTTCCCTGATGCAAGGATACGACTTTCGATGATCGGACGCCTGCGAGGTACGCTTCTCGATAAACAGCCCCCCTGGCTGGTGGTGGATGTGGCCGGCGTCGGCTATGAGCTGGAAGCGTCCATGACCACACTGGTGGCGCTGCCGGCCGCCGGCGAAACGATTTCTCTCTACACGCACCTCACCGTCCGTGACGATGCCCACCTGCTGTATGGCTTTCTGCGCGAGCAGGAGCGCACCCTGTTCCGCGCCCTGATCAAGGTCAATGGGGTGGGGCCCAAGCTGGCCTTGGCGATTCTCTCGGGCATGGATGAGGGCGCCTTTCGGCGCTGTGTTCTGGATGATGACATCAAGTCCCTGACACGACTCCCCGGAGTCGGCAAGAAGACCGCCGAGCGGTTGATCATCGAGATGCGCGACCGTTTCCCCCATTGGGAGGCTCCCGAGGCCGCCCTGTGGGACGGGGGGGGGGACGTGCCTCCCGGGGGCTCACCAAGGGACACGCTGGCCGACGCCGAAGCGGCGCTGGTCAGCCTCGGCTACAAGCCGGCCGAGGCATCCAGGATGCTCGCCGGCCTGGAGGGCGAGCCCTCCACCGAGGCCATGATAAAGGCGGCCCTCAGCCGTCGGATGGCGGGGTAGCGCCATGCTGGAGAGCGACCGCCTGATCGCCGCCGACGTCCGCGAAGGAGAAGAGCCCGTCGACCGCGCCATCCGTCCCAAGCGGTTGACCGACTACATCGGTCAGCCTCGGGTGCGCGAACAGCTCGATATCTTTATCGGAGCGGCTCGCGGGCGCAGCGAGAGTCTCGACCACACCCTGATCTTCGGCCCCCCGGGGCTCGGCAAGACGACGCTGGCCAATATCATTGCCGAGGAGATGGGGGTCGGGCTCAAGTCGACCTCCGGGCCGGTGCTGGAGCGCGCCGGCGACCTTGCCGCCATGCTCACCAACCTCGAGCCCGGTGATGTGCTGTTTATCGACGAGATCCACCGCCTCTCGGCGGTGGTGGAAGAGATTCTGTATCCCGCCATGGAGGACTTCCAGCTCGATATCGTGATCGGAGAGGGGCCGGCGGCGCGCTCCATCAAGCTCGACCTGCCTCCCTTCACCCTGGTCGGCGCCACCACCCGGGCGGGGCTTCTCACCTCACCGCTGCGCGACCGCTTCGGCATCGTTCAGCGGCTTGAGTTCTATGCCATCGAGGAGCTCACCGAGATCGTGGCCCGCTCGGCTCGCCTGATGGGGGTCGATGCCGACCCGGAGGGTGCCCTCGAGGTGGCACGTCGCTCCCGCGGCACGCCGCGTATCGCCAATCGGCTGTTGCGCCGGGTGCGCGACTATGCCGAGGTTCGCGGCAATGGCCATATCGATGCCGCCATCGCCGATCGTGCCCTGGACATGCTTCACGTGGACCAGCATGGCCTCGACCATATGGATCGCCGCCTGCTGGTCGCGATGATCGAGAAGTTCGATGGGGGGCCGGTGGGGGTGGACTCCCTGGCCGCCGCCATCGGCGAGGAGCGGGACACCATCGAAGACGTGATCGAGCCCTACCTGATCCAGCAGGGGCTGATGATGCGCACCGCCCGTGGCCGAGTCGTTACTCGTCAGGCCTGGCAGCATTTCGGCCTGGCCCCTTCGGCGGATGCCGAGGATGCGACGGGGGAGACGCGGCCATGAGCGGGTTTCGCTTCCCGGTACGGGTCTATATCGAGGACACCGATGCCGGCGGTATCGTCTACTACGTCAATTACCTCAAGTACATGGAGCGGGCACGCAGCGAGTGGCTGCGCGCCCGGGGCATCACCCAGCATGAGCTGTTCGAGAGCGGCGTGCAGCTGGTGGTCCATCGTCTCGAGTGCCGCTACCTCTCGTCTGCCAGGCTGGATGACGCCCTCGAGGTGAGTGCCGATGTGCTGACCGCAGGACGTGTTCGGCTGCAGTTCGAGCAGCGGGTGACCCGCCACGGGGAACCTCTGTGCGAAGCCCGGGTCGACATCGCCTGTATCGATGCCAGACGCCACAGGCCGATCCCCTGGCCGGCCCCGCTCGCCGAGCTGCTGCATCCCACTACTGCTCAATCTCAAGCCTGACGAGGATTCCCGTGAACGACGCCATGTCCATCCCCCATCTGATCATGAACGCCAGCACCGTGGTGCAGCTGGTCATGCTGCTGCTTACGGTGGGCTCGATCCTGTCGTGGGTCGTGATCTTCCAGCGCACCTTCATGATGCGCCGCGCCCGCAAGGCTCATCGCGGCTTCGAGGATCGTTTCTGGTCCGGAGTCGACCTCAACGAGCTCTATCGCGAGGTGCCCCCGGAGCAGGAGACCCAGGGGGCCGAGCATATCTTTCGCGCCGGCTTTCGCGAGTTCAACCGTCTGATGCCCAAGACCCGCAGCCCCCAGGCGATCCTCGATGGCGTCCAGCGCAGCATGCGCGTGGCCTGGTCCCGAGAGGAGGAGCGGCTCAACCTGCACCTGGTGTTCCTCGCCACCGTGGCCTCGGCCAGTCCCTATATCGGCCTGTTCGGCACGGTATGGGGCATCATGGGCTCCTTCCAGTCACTCTCCATGGCCCAGCAGGCGACCCTCTCCACCGTCGCCCCCTGGATTGCCGAGGCGCTGATAGCCACCGCCATGGGTCTGTTTGCCGCCATCCCGGCGGTGGTCTTCTACAACCGGCTCTCCGCCGAATCGGGTCGACTGCTGGGCAAGTACGAGGATTTCGCCGAGGAGTTCCACTCCATCCTACACCGCAACTTGCAGGGTCGGTCCGACGCCGGCGGTGCCTGAGGGAGTTACGTCATGCATGGACCCTTTCATCGCGGGGGAGCCCGCAAGCCCCTGGCCGAGATCAATGTGGTTCCCTTTATCGACGTCATGCTGGTGTTGCTGGTGATCTTCATGATCACCGCGCCGATGCTGACTCAGGGGGTAGACGTCGACCTGCCTCAGGTGACCTCGGAGCCCATCGATCCTCCGGAAGATAGTGACCCCATCATCGTGTCGGTGGATCGCGAGGGTCAGCACTATCTCTCCATCGGTGGCGACGAGACCGCCATGCCTCTCGAGGAGCTGGCCGATCGCGTGATCATCCTGCTCGAACGCAAGCCCGGCACCCCGGTGATGGTGCGCGGTGATCGCAACGTCTCCTATGGGCAGGTGGTGACCCTGATGGGCACGTTGCAGACTGCCGGCGTCGGTAGCGTCGGCCTGATCTCCGAGCCGCCGAGTGGGGAGGAGTAACCTCACCATGGCCAGACGACAGGCTCGAGTAGGCTATGGCATACCGACGCTGCTGGCGGTGGGGCTGCATGTGCTGGTGTTGCTGGTCAGTGTGATCAGCCTGCCGACCAGGGAACATGAACCCAGCCCCTCGTCGATTGTTCAGGCGACCCTGGTCAGTACCGAGACGGTCACCGACCAGGCCCAGCGTGCCGAAGAGGCGCGTCAGCGTGCCCTGGCCAGGCAGGCGGCCGAAGAAGCGGCCGCCCAGGAGGAGCAACGCCAGGCGGCGGAAGAGGCGGCCACCCAGGAGGCACAGCGCCAGTCCGACCGGGCCGCCGATGAGCAGGCGCGCCAGGCCGCCGAACTCGAAGCGGCACGGCGTGCCGAGGAGGCGGAAGCCGAGACGCGTCGCCTCGAAGAGCAGCGTGACGCCGAGGAAGAGGCTCAACGCGAACGCGAAGCCGAAGAGCAGGCCCGGCGTGAACAGGAAGCAGAGGCGCAGCGCCAGCGCGAGGAGGAGGCCGCCCGACAGCGCGAGGCCGAGGAGCAGGCCCGGCGTGAGCAGGAAGCCGAGGCGCAACGACAGCGTGAGGAGGAGGCCGCCCGACAGCGCGAGGCCGAGGAGCAGGCCCGGCGTGAGCAGGAAGCCGAGGCGCAGCGCCAGCGCGAGGCCGAGGAGCAGGCCCGGCGTGAACAGGAAGCCGAGGCGCAGCGCCAGCGCGAGGCCGAGGAGCAGGCCCGGCGTGAACAGGAAGCCGAGGAGCAACGCCAGCGCGAGGAGGAGGCCACCCGACAGCGTGAGGCCGAGGAACAGGCCCGGCGTGAACGCGAAGCCGAGGAGCGACGCCAGCGTGAGGCGGAGGAGCAGGCCCGCCTGGCTCGTGAGCAGGCCGAGGCCGAGATGCAGCGCTTGATCGAGGGGGCGGACGAGCGTGTCGCCAATGCGCAACAGGGGCAGCAGGCCGCCAACGACTTTATTGCCCTGGTGCGCCGGGCCGTGGAGCAGGCCTGGCGCATTCCGCCCAATGTCGCCTCCGGAACAACGGCCGAGATCTCGGTGCGGCTCGGCCCCTCCGGGGAGCTGTTCGCCGCCGAGATTTCTCGCTCCAGTGGCGACAGTGCCTTCGATCGATCCGCCGTGCAGGCCGTCGAGGCCGCCGAGCCATTCGCCGAACTGCGACAGTTGCCAGCCGGCGTGCAACGCGATTACCGTGAATTCAATCTGCGCTTCAGACCGGGAGACGTACGCTGATGAAATCCTTGATGACTGCCTGGCTGACCGCCGCCTTGCTGCTGGTGGGTCAGCTTGCCCAGGCCGACCTGACCATCGAGATCACACGGGGTAACGAGAGTGCCACGCCCATCGCCGTGGTGCCCTTCGCGGGCACCGAGGGGCTGCCCGAGGACGTGGCCCAGGTGGTTCACGACGATCTCGAGCGCAGCGGTTATTTCGAGCCGCTACCGCGCCGTCAGATGATGGACCAGCCGACCAGTGCCGATGAGGTACGCTACGGAAACTGGAAGGCCCTGGACGCTCGCTACCTGGTGGTGGGCAGCGCCACGCAGGAGGGCGAGGGCTATCGGCTGCGCTTCGAACTGATGGATGTCAGTGGCGAGAGGCGCATGCTCGGCGAGGAGGTCTCCGTCAGCGCGGCTGAGCTGCGGGGTGCTGGCCATTACATCAGCGATCAGATATTCGAGGCCATCACCGGAATCCGTGGCGCCTTCTCCACCCGCATTGCCTATGTCACCTCTCAGGGTGTCGGTGACGACATGCAGTTCGCCCTCTATGTGGCCGATGCCGATGGCCACAACAGCCAGCAGGTGCTGAGTTCCCCACAGCCGATCCTGTCACCGGCCTGGTCACCGGATGGTCGCAAGCTGGCCTATGTCTCCTTCGAGACCGAGCGGTCGGCGATCTATGTGCAGGATATCGAAACGGGAAAGCGGGCGCGTATCAGCTCCTTCACCGGCATCAACGGGGCACCGGCCTGGTCTCCCGACGGCCAGCGCCTGGCGATGTCGCTCTCCAAGGATGGCCAGCCGGAGATCTATGTGATGGATATCGGTTCGCGCAACCTGCAGCGCATCACCAATGACTCGGCCATCGATACCGAGCCCTCCTGGGCACCGGACGGACGCAGCCTGGTATTTACCTCCGACCGCAGTGGCGGCCCCCAGCTCTATCGTCATGACCTGGCCAGCGGGGAGCAGAAGCGCCTCACCTTCACCGGCAACTACAATGCCCGTGGGCGCTTCTCGCCAGATGGCGAGGTGCTGTTCTTGATCCACCGCTCCAGCAACGGTTATCAGGTCGCTCGTCAGGACCTGGGGAGCGGTCGCCTGGTGACGCTGAGCGACTCGCGCTGGGACGAGTCGCCCAGTGTTGCACCCAACGGGACCATGGTAATCTTCGCCACCCAGCAGGGTAACAGCGGGGTGCTGGGGGCGGTTACCGCGGATGGGCGCGCCTCCTTCCGGCTACCCTCCGCTCAGGGTGATGTGCGCGAACCCGCATGGTCACCTTTCATGAACTGATCCTTCAGGAGTATGAAACGATGCAATTCAAGCCCTATGCCCGCTCCCTGGCGGTCGCCCTGTCGCTGGCCCTGGTGGCTGGCTGCTCCAGCACCGGCGGAACCCAGGATGGCACCATGGACGGTACCCGCGATGGCAGCGGCGTCAGCAGCAGTGGCGTGAGTGATGGCCGCACCAGTGGCTCCGGTTACGGTGGCACTGCCGGACAGCAGTCCGATGGACGCATGCCGCAGCAGCGCACGGTCTACTTCGAGTTCGACAGCGACCGCATCCGCAGCGAGTTCGAGCCGGTCCTGGCCGCTAATGCCCGCTATCTTCGCGAGAATGGCAATGCGCGCGTGGTACTCCAGGGGCATACCGACGAGCGCGGAACCCGCGAGTACAACATGGCGCTGGGCGAGCGACGCGCTCGCTCCGTGGAGAAGTTTCTCTCCGTGCAGGGGGTTTCTCCCTCCCAGGTCGAGGTCGTCAGCTACGGCGAGGAGCGCCCTGCGGCGCGTGGCCAGAATGAACAGGCCTTCGCCCAGAACCGTCGGGTCGTGTTCGCCTACTGAGGCGACACCCCGAGACGAGGGAGACACAGATGGAACACGGTCTGAAGAGGCTGTGCGGTGCGGGAGCCCTGGTGCTCCCGCTCTCCGTAGGGGTCCCCGCCCTGGCGCAGCAGCCAGTGGTCGAGGACCTGACCGCGCAATCCAGCACGTTTTACCAGCAGACGGATACCCGTGAGGCCGCGGGCGGCAGTCTGGTGATCTTCAACCAGGTGCAGGAACACCAGGAGGAGCTGCGCCGACTGCGTGGCCAGGTCGAGGAGTTGCGCCATCAGCTCGAGCAGCTTCGCGGCCAGACCCGACAACAGTATATGGATCTCGAGGATCGACTGGCCTCGGTTTCGGCCGGCATGAGTCGGCCAGCGCTGGAGGAGGAGGCGCGCGACGAGCGCCCCGACGACGAGGCTGGCGGGAATCGGAAGGACGAAGAGGCCGGCACGGCGTCACCGAATGCCGAGGACCCCGATGCCCAGGCGGCCTACCAGAAGGCCTTCTCCAGCGTTCAGGCGCGTGAGTTCGACAGGGCCATCGCCGCCTTCGAGCGTTTTGTCGGCAGTTACCCCGAGAGCCGCCTGACGCCCAATGCCCACTACTGGCTGGGTGAGCTGCACGCCGCCGAGGGCCGCCTGGAGCCCGCCGAGGCCGCCTTCCGTACCGTTCTTGACGACTACCCGGAGAGCAACAAGGTGCCCGACGCCCTCTACAAGCTGGGGCTGCTCAAGGCCCGCATGGGCCAGCCGGACGCCAGCCGAGAGCTGCTCGAACGGGTTCGCGAGGCGCACCCCGAGAGCACCGCGGCGGGGCTGGCCGGCGACTTCCTGCGGCAGTCCGGTAACTGACTCATCGAGGAGACTCCATGACCATCTGCAAGATCGACTATCAGGCGCCGAGTGGACTGCTGAATGACCGCGTGATTCTGGTGACCGGTGCCGGTGACGGGATCGGCCGTGCCGCGGCCCTGACCTATGCCCGACACGGCGCGACGGTCATCCTGCTGGGACGCACCATCGCCAAGCTGGAGACGGTCTACGACGAGATCGAGGCCGCCGGTGGCCCGCAACCGGCGATCTTTCCGCTGAACTTCGAGGGTGCCACCCTCAAGGACTATCAGGATATGGCCGACACTCTGGACAAGGAGTTCGGTCGCCTGGACGGGATCCTCCACAACGCCGGGCTGCTCGGTCGCATCACGCCCTTCGAGCAGTACAATCCCGAGCTCTGGGAGCAGGTCATGCAGGTCAACATCAATGGGCCGATCGCAATGACCCAGGCGCTGCTGCCCCTGCTCAAGAGCTCCGCGGATGCCTCGGTGATCTTTACCTCCTCCAGCGTGGGCAGGAAGGGGCGCGCCTACTGGGGAGCCTATGCGGTTTCCAAGTTCGCCACCGAAGGCTTCGTCGAAGTGCTTGCCGATGAGCTCGAGCACCTGGGCTCGGTGCGGGTCAACAGCCTCAATCCCGGCGCGACGCGTACCCAGATGCGCCGTAATGCCTACCCGGGTGAGGATCCTGACACCCTGCGCACCCCGGAGGAGATCATGCCTAGCTACCTGTGGCTGATGGGGCCCGACAGTCGTGGGCATAACGGCGAAAAGTTCGACGCCCAGCCACCGAAGGCCTGAATTCACGTATCACACGCGCGGCGTGCGCAACTCCCGACTCAGCGCCGCTGCCAGCTCCTCGCCGGTCTCGAACCAGAGGTCGGCCGGCCAGCGACGATAGTCGTCACCCTCCTCGATATACCCCCAGCCCACTGCCACGGCGGTCATGTCGGCGGCCCTGGCCGCCTGCATGTCCCGCAGATGGTCGCCGATGTACCAGCAGCGTGACGGAGGCGTATCCAGGCGGCGAGCCGCCGCCAGCAGCGGCGCCGGGTCCGGTTTCTTGACCGGCAGGTCATCGGCACACAACAGTGCACCCGGCTTCAGCGCCAGGCTCTCCACCAGGGGGGCGGCATAGGCTCGCGGCTTGTTGGTGACGATGCCCCAGGGGGCCCCCTCCGCCTCCCAGGCGGTGAGCAGCGGGGCAAGCGGCGCAAAGACCCGGCTCTCGGCGGCCACGGCCTCGCCGTAGGCGGCGAGCAGGAAGCTGCGTGCCTCATCGTGTCCCGGCACCTCCCGAGCCAGCCCCAGGGCTAACTCGACCAGGGCGCTGCCACCGTTGGAGACCTGGGCACGGATGATCGGGTAGGGGAGGGCGTCGAGGCCATGATGTGCCCGCAGGGCATTGGTGGCCCGCGCCAGGTCCGGTGCGGTATCCACCAGGGTGCCGTCGAGATCGAAGAGCAGGGCGCTCGGACGAGAGATCGGCATCATGTTTCCTCGCGTCGGCAGTGCATCAGGTAGTTGACCGAGACATCGGTCGGGTGCAGACGATAGCGGCGGCTCAGGGGGTTGTAGACCAGCCCGCTCTGCTCCCGGACCTCGAGTCCCGCCTGTCGACACCAGCCGGCCAGTTCGGCGGGGCGAATGAACTTGGCATAGTCATGTGTGCCTCGGGGCAGCATGCGCAGCAGATACTCCGCTCCGACCACGGCCAGGGCTAGCGCCTTGGGGTTGCGATTGAGCGTCGAGAAGAACACCTGCCCGCCGGGCTTGACCAGGGTCGCACAGGCACGCACCACGGAGCCGGGGTCCGGCACGTGCTCGAGCATCTCCAGACAGGTCACCACATCGAAGCTTGCCGGCGCCTCCTCGGCCAGGGCCTCGACGCTGACCCGCCGATAGTCGATCTCAAGCCCCTGCTCCTCGGCGTGCAGCCGCGCCACGCCCAGCGGCGCCTCACCCAGGTCGATGCCGATGACATCGGCGCCGCGGTGGGCCATGCCCTCGCTGAGGATGCCGCCGCCACAGCCCACATCCAGTACCCGCCGCCCGGCCAGGCCGGCGCGTGCATCGATGAAGTCGAGGCGCAGCGGATTGATGTCGTGCAACGGCTTGAACTCTCCGGTGCTGTCCCACCAGCGCTCCGCCAGGGCCTCGAACTTGGCGATCTCGCCGGGATCCATGTTCTCCGCTTTCGACTGCGTTGCACCCATTCGCTCTCTCCAGGTTGATAAGGGTGTGGTCGGTATCGCAGCGGTGGCAGGCTGCGATGAGTCCGGTATCATGAATATCATTCTACCCGTTCCCGGCGGCGACTTCCCCATGGCGCGGCGCCGCAGTGAACGCCACATCGCGACCCTCGACAAGGACTTCCCCATGATTCGCAAGGCTGTGCTTCCCGTAGCCGGTTTCGGCACCCGTTGCCTGCCCGCCTCCAAGGCGATTCCCAAGGAAATGATCACCATCGTCGACCGCCCGGTGATCCAGTATGTGGTCCAGGAGGCCGTCGACGCCGGTGTCCGCGATATCGTGCTGGTGACCCACGCCAGCAAGGGGGCGATCGAGAACCACTTCGACAAGCACTTCGAGCTGGAGACGAGTCTCGAGGCCAAGGGCAAGCAAGAACTGCTCGATGAGCTGAACGCGATCGTCCCCGACGACGTGAATATCATCGCTGTGCGCCAGCCGGAACCGCTGGGCCTGGGCCATGCGGTACTGTGCGCCCGACCGGTGATCGGTGATGACGCTCCCTTCGCCGTGCTCCTGCCCGATGTGCTGGTGGACGACGAGGGACTGGAACGCAACGACCTCGCCGGCATGCTGGAGGCCTTCGAGCGCAGCGGCCATGCCCAGCTGATGGTCGAGGAGGTTCCTCACGAGATGACCCACAAGTATGGCATCGTCGATACCGGGGGGGAGGCGCCCGCGCCGGGCGCGTCGACTCCCCTGGTCGGCGTGGTGGAGAAGCCGCCGGTGGAGGAGGCCCCCTCGGACCTGGCCGTGATCGGTCGCTATGTGCTGCCGGGCAGCATCTTCGCGCGGCTTGCCGACACCCCGCCCGGCGCCGGAGGGGAGATCCAGCTCACCGACGCCATCGAGTCACTGCGCGCCGATGAAGGGGTCGATGCCTACCGAATGCGTGGCAAGACCTTCGACTGCGGCCACCAGCTCGGTTATCTCGAGGCCACGCTCGCCTATGGCCGCCGCCATGCCCGCTTCGGGGAGGGCTTTCGCGAGCTGCTCGCCCGCTACGCCGGGGAGGCCTGAGCCATGCGCGTGCTGGTTCACGGCAGTGAGCTGTCCGCCGCCACCGCCGCCGCCGCCCTCAGCTGGGTAGGCCACCGAGTCACCTGGCTACCGCATGTCGACCAGCCCTGGTCAACGCTGCGCGGCGCCGACTGGCTGGTCGGCGAGCCGCGGCTGCTCGACCAGCTCGAGAGCGGGCTGGCCGACGGCAGCCTGCGCCTGGCGGAGAGTGCCGAGGAGGCGCTGCAACGCCCCCAGGAGGTCATCTGGCTATCCCTCTCGCCGGAACAGCGTGGCGAGCTCGACACCCTCTTCATGGCGCTCGATAGCGTCGGCCACCAGCAGCGGTTGCTGGTCAACCACTCGACCTTCCCGGTCGGCGAGACCGAACACCTGGAGAGGCGTCTAGGGCCTAGCAGTCACGCCGTGGCGCTGTCGGACATGATCGAGGAGGGGCGGGCCTGGGAGACCTTTACCCGCCCCAGCCGCTGGCTGCTGGGATGCGACGATGATGGTGCCGAGGCCCGCGTACGCGAGCTGCTGCGTGCCTTCAACCGTCGTCAGGAGGTGGTTCAGCGCATGCCCAGGCGTGCCGCCGAGCTGACCAAGCTGGCGATCAACGGCATGCTGGCCACCCGCATCAGCTACATGAACGAGGTGGCGGGCCTGGCCGACAGCCTGGGTGTCGATGTCGAGTTCGTGCGCCAGGGCATGGGGTCCGACTCACGCATCGGCTACGAATACCTCTACCCGGGGTGCGGCTTCGGTGGGCCCAACTTCTCCCGTGACCTGATGCGTCTGGCCGATGTTCAGTCCGCCAGCGGGCGACGTTCGGCGCTGCTCGAGCAGGTGCTCGATATCAACGAGCACAAGAAGGAGACGCTGTTCCGCAAGCTGTGGGCTCACTTCCACGGCCGACTGGAGGGGCGTTGCGTGGCCATCTGGGGGGCGGCCTTCAAGCCCGGTACCGCGCGCATCGATCACGCCCCGGTGCTGAACCTGCTGCGGGCGCTTTGGGCACAGGGGGTGCGCGTGCGTCTTCATGATCCGGCGGCCCTGCCGGCGCTGCGACAGGAGGTCGGCGACCACCCGCTGCTGGAGAGCATGGAGGGGGACCCGCTGGAGGCGTGTCAGGGAGCCGACGCCCTGATGCTGGTCACCGAGTGGAAGGCCTACTGGAACCCGGACTGGCGTCGACTGGCCGACCTGCTGGAGGAGCGCCTGGTCCTCGATGGCCGCAATATCTATGACCCGGCATGGGTCGCCGCCCAGGGTCTTCACTATCGGGGAATCGGTCGTCGCGCCGATCCCTGAGGCCGCCTCCTGAGTCAGTCAGCGGGCGGCGGCGCTCGGGCCTGCGAAGTTGGCGGCGGCGAAGCGCCAGTTGGCCAGTGCCCAGAAGGCGTCGAGGCCTGCCGTGGTGTCCGTATCCTGACCGCTTGCCAGGTGGTGGACCAGCAGGGGCGTCAGGCCACGGCTCAAGGGTACATCGTGGACGTCGCCGGCCATCACCGCGAGCCCCTGGGCATCGCATACCAGCCACACCCAGCCACCGGGAGGCGCATCGCTGGCGACGGTGGCAATGGCCTGGCGCAAGCCGGCGGGCTCTCCCCAACGTGCCGCGATGGCCTGGCCGAGGGCATCATCGGGGGCGCCACCCTGCGGCGACAGGGAGTGCCAGTGGAAGGTAAAGGCCCATGCCTGGGCCGCCTGCCTGGCGAGTTCCCGCTCGGCGCCAAGCAGAATGGCCTCCAGCGAGGCGCTCGCCCAGGGCGTGTCCTCCACCAGCTGGTTGAGTCGGGCCACGCAGGCGCGCTGTGTCTGACTATGACGCTGGATGACCGTCTCGCGGGAGAGGTGAGGTGCCAGGGCCTTGGTGTCATAGGGTAGGGCAGGCAGTTCGAAAGGCATCGGTCTTCCTTGGGCGACGAGGGCGGTGACAGGTGCTGCGTTGGCGTCGCCCCGTGTGCCGACGAGCATAAACCCTTTACACTGTTGCCGACCCATGGGCGATGCCTCCGGACCTCGCGGCATGATACCAGCTGCCTTGCACACAGGCATCCGCCCCAGCCACACAAGGAGTAGAGCATGGCAGAGCGTCCGGAACCGCGCCGCTACGCCGGACCGATCGTCCCGGATCCCGAGGCCAGCCTGGCGCCATATCGCCCGCGCTGGCCCGAGCCGCCGCGGATATGGCCGCTGTGGTTGCTGGTCCTGATCCTCGCCGGCGCCCTGGCAGCCATGGGCTGGTTCGGCTGGCAGGAGCGCCAGCGCCTGATATCCCAGAACAGCCGACTGAGTGGTGAGCTCTCCAATATCCATGCCCGCTTCGATACCACCATCGGTGAGGGTGATGGCATCGATCGGCTGAAGGAGCGTATCGAGGCACTGACACGCCAGGATGAGATCCATGAGCGGCGTTTCAATGGGGTCGAGGAGGATCTTGTGGCGGAACTCGAGCGGCTGGAGGGTCTCGTCGAGGGCCAGAAGGCACGATTGACCCGCATGGGGGAGGTCGCCACGAATCGAGAGGCGATGCTCTCGGCCTTCCAGGAGTCGCTCGATGCCCTGGAGCGCGCCGGAGAACAGGGGCGCCGTGCGCTGGCCGAGCGCCTGGATCTGGTCAGTGAGGGCCACGATGCCAGCGTAAAGCGGCTCGCCGAGCTCCAGGATCGGGTTGCCGATGCGGCCGACCTCGACAGGATGCGTGACGAGCGGGAGGCGGCCGAAAACCGTCTCGCCGCCGCCCAGGAGACGCAGGCTGCTCGTCTCGAGACGCTGCAGGAGCGCGTGGCAGCACTGGCCGATGCGCTTGAAGGTGCCGGCGAGGCGCGGGAAGATAGGCAGCAACAAGGGGACGCCCTGCGTTCACGCCTGGCCGCGCTGGAGGCCGATATTGGTGAAATGCGGCGCAGTCAGCTGGCCCTCAGCGCCCGACTCGAGGCACTGCGGCCGTGAGGCTGATACCGTCGCATCCCCGGGAGTCGCAAACGATAAGGCGTAAGGATATGGAGAATCGGTTGGCGCTACGCCTGATCGCGGCGACGCTGATGCTGAGCCTGCTGCCCGCCTCGACGGTGCTGGCCATCGAGGCGAGGGTCGAGGGGCTCAAGGGTGACCCGGCGGCTAACATTCGCCATTACCTGGATGGGCTGGACGAGAACCAGTACAGCCGTTCACGGCTGGAGGGGGAGTCGCGGCGACGCGCCGCCGAGGCGATGCGCGCCTACGGCTATTACGAGCCGAAGATCGAGGCTCGCCTGGCCGAAGGAGAGCCGCCCGAGTATGTCGAGCTGATCATCGACCCGGGCCCAAGGGTCCGTATCGAGACCCTCGACTTCCGACTCGAGGGGGATGCCCGGGAGGACCCTCCCTTTCAGGAAGCCATCGATGACTTTCCCCTGACCGTCGGTGATCCCCTGGTACATGCCCCTTATGACAGCCTGCGGGGCCGTCTGGCCAACCTCTCTCTGGAACGCGGTTACTTCGAGTGGCGCTATGCCGATCGTCGCATGGAGGTACGTCCCTTCGACGAAAGCGCTCGTCTCTACCTGACCCTGGATAGTGGTCCACGCTACCGTTTCGGCGATGTCAGCATCAGCGGTAGCCATATCGAGCCAGACCGGCTGCGCCGACTGCTTCCCTTCACCCCGGGAGCTCCTTACCTGGCCGGTGAACTGGCCACCTTCAACCAGCGACTCGGACAGACCGAGTGGTTCCGCTCCGTCACCGTGAGGCCGCGGCTGCAGAGCAGCTCTCTGGCGCTCGAGGAGAGGTCGCCGGGTTGGGCCGAGGCGGTGGCCAGCGAGGGGGGGAGCCGCTATGGCACGACAGCGCGTGTATCGGCGGCAGGCCTGGGAGGAGTGACGGCGCTGGCCGCGCGCCAGGAAGAGCACCCCTCTGTCCCCATCGATGTCAAGGTGGCCCCGGCCGAGCGTCACCGTTTCGAGGTCGGGGTCGGCTATGCCACCGATGTCGGGCCACGCCTGCGATTCTCGTGGGACCAGCCGTGGATCAATCGCTATGGTCACGGCCTGGATCATGACCTCTACCTTTCGGCGCCCCAGCAGCGCTTCGGGGGTGTCTATACACTGCCTCTCGATAATCCCCTGCGCGACAGCTATCGCTTTCAGTATGGGCTCAGCCACAAGGACAGCGATGATACACGCTCCCTGGAGGCAACCCTGGAGGGCGCTCGCCGCTGGGAGTTCGAGAACGGCTGGATCCAGCATCTCTATGTGCGTACCACCTATGAGGACTTCACCCAGGGTAACGATAGCGAGCAGGTACTGCTGCTCTACCCGGGGATGCGCTGGTCGCGCACCCGAACCCGCAACCCCACTTTCCCCAGCTGGGGCGACCACCAGCGGCTGAGCCTGGAGATCTCCGACGGCCTGTGGGGCTCCGACGCCGACTTCGTCCGCATGACCGGAGAGTCGCGCTGGATCCGCAAGATCGGGACCGACAACCGTGTGGTGACCGGGCTCGGCCTGGGGGCGATCGAGACCAGCGACTTCTCGCTGATTCCTCCTTCGCTGCGCTTCTTCGCGGGCGGCGACAACAGCGTGCGTGGCTACGGCTACGAGAGCCTCTCGCCCCGCGATGACGAGGGCAATCTCACCGGCGGTCAGCAGCTGCTGACCTATAGCCTGGAGTGGCAACACCGCGTGACCGGCGACTGGTGGGGCGCGGCCTTCGTCGATACCGGTGACGCCTTCGAGGAGTGGGGCCCCGACGACCTCAAGACCGGCGCCGGCCTCGGCGTGCGCTGGATATCACCGGTCGGACCGATTCGCCTGGATATCGCTCACCCCTTCGACGACGAGGACAATTCGTGGCGCCTACACTTCGCCATCGGTCCAGAGTTCTGAGTCTGCTCTGGTCGCTGTTTCGCCTGCTGATTCTATTGCCCCTGTGGCTTCTTGGCCTGGTGTTTCTGCTCCTGGGGCTGGGGCTTTCGCCATGGGGGTTCGGGCTGCTGCTCGACCAGGGCGAACGCATGGGGCTGCTCGAGGTAGATGCCTACGAGGGGGCGCCTCTCGACCGGCTGCAGCTCGAAGGCTTCGCCATGCAGGTCGGGCCTGCGAGCCTCTCCCTTGATCGCCTCGAGCTCGCCTGGTCGGAGGAGTTTGTGCTGTCTGGCCGACTCTGCCTGGAGGTGCTCGGTGTCGAGGGCGCGCGGCTGCGTCTGGCCGACAGCGAGCCCGCCGACGAGCCGCCACCGTCTTCCGCCGGTGACCCCCTCGCCGCCATCGAGCTGCCATTCCCCATCGAGCTCCGGCGCCTCTACCTCGAGGACGTCGAGGTGCTGCTGGCCGATGGCACGCGCCTGAGCTGGGATCACTTCAGCACCGGGGCCGTGGCCGAAGGCGATACGCTCAGCCTGTTGCCGACGCGTCTCACCGGCACTCGCCTGCGCCTGCCGCTGACGCCGGGGGCACAGTTGGCACTGGCCGAGGGGGAGCGGGACGGACCACACCTCACGGCTACCTCCATCGATGCCGCCATCGCCGTGCGCTCACCGCTGCCCGATGAGGTGGCCGCGTCGGCGGAAGGCATAACGGCCGCTGCCCTGGAGGAGCAACCACGCCGCGAGCTGCCCGAGATTACCCTGCCTCTGAAGGTGGAAGTGCCGGAGCTGCTGGTGGAGGACAGCGCGGTGGAGGGGGCCGTGGAGTATGGAGTCGAGCGCCTGGCCCTCTCGCTGTTCGCGGAGGGGCACTCGGTGGAGGTGCGCCCCCTGGAGGTCTCGACACCCGATGGCGACGCCAGTCTCGAGGCCGCCATCGCGCTGACCGAGGACTATCCGCTCGAGCTCCGTCTCGAGAGCGCCCTGTGGCTGCCGGAGTTGATGCCGGGGCTGGCCGGGCAGCGTATCGAGCTGGGCCTGGACGGCACGCTCGCCGACCTACTGATGCGCCTCGAGCTGAGTGGCCCCGTTGACCTCAAGCTGGATGCCCGGGCCGACCTCCTCGACCCTACCCTGCCGCTGACCGCCAGCCTGGCCAGCGACCTGGTGCAGTGGCCACTGCCCGGTCAACAGACCACCACCAACGCCGACGGCGTGGAGATCGCCGTCGAGCCCTGGCTGGTCGAGGACCTGGTACTACGCCTGGAGGGCAGCCTGGTGGACTACCGCCTCGCCGCCTCCCTCGATGCCGAAGGGCCCCAGCTACCCTTTACCCGCCTCGCCCTGACCGGCAGCGGTGACCTGACACACTTCGCCTGGAAGCCGCTGTCGCTTGCCATGAACAGTGCCTCCGTGATCAGCCGCGGGCGGATCGACTGGGACGACGGCATCGGTGTCGATGCCCGGGCTCGCCTGGACAATGTCGATCCGAAGCCCTTTGTGGAGGGGCTGTCCGGTCGGCTCGATGGCGACGTGGCAGTGCGTTTCCGCCAGGAGGATGCAGGCTGGACGCTGGCGGTTCCCGAGCTGACCATCGACGGTGAGCTACAGGAGCGAAACCTGGCCCTGCGTGCCGAGCTCGCGGGTGACAGCGAGATGCGCTGGAACATCGAGACCCTGGATTTTCGTCAGGGCGAGAACCGTCTGCAGCTGGCGGGGCGGGTCAGCGAGTCCGATATTGACCTCTCCGGCGAGGTCGACATGCCGGAACTGGCGAGTCTGCATGACGACCTGTCGGGCCGCATCAGCGGTGGCCTCGACGCCGCCGGCAGCCTGGCGTCCCCCAGCCTCGACCTGAACCTCGTCGGCGAGTCACTGGCCTTTGCCGAGAACCGACTGCGTGAGCTCAGGCTGGCCGGCCGGGTCAGCGGCCTCGAGGATCCCGCCATGGAGGCAACGCTCAAGCTTGCCGGTCTCCAGGCCGGTGGTCAGCGTCTCGACGAGGCCCTGCTGGCCCTGGATGGCCGGCTCTCCGAGCACCGCCTGACCCTGGAGGCCTCGGCGCCCCCCGGCATGCCGCTGTCACGGGCATCACTGGCCCTGGCGGCCGGGCTCGACCGGGCCCGAGGCCGCTATGCAGGTCAGCTGTCCCGACTCGAGGTCGATGCCGAGCAGGGTGACCTGCGCCTTGTCGACCCCGCGGTGTTCACCGCCAACCTCGATCAGGGGAGTGCCCGCGTACAACCTTTCTGCCTGGTTCGGCAACAGGGCGGCAGCCTGTGCCTGGTGGAGCCCCTGGAAACCTCTCCAGAGGGTGGCGAACTGCGCCTCAGGCTCGCTGAGGTACCCATGGCACTCCTCGACTCCTTCCTGCCACAGGGCTGGGCGGCCCGGGGCAATACCGAGCTGGATCTCGATGCGGGCTGGGGCGCCGATGGCAGCTGGAGGGCGGAGGGCAGCCTGCAGAGCCGACTGGCGCTGGATGGCCAGGACGCCTACGGCCAGCCCTGGTCTCTGCCGGAGGCACGCCTCGAAGGCGAAATCAGTGCCGACGACCAGGCCGCCGAGCTGACCCTCGATCTCAATCTCGCCCAGGCCGGTGGCCTGGCACTGACGGCGCGGGTCGACGACCCCGTCGACGAAGGGCGCCTCACGGGCCGGCTCTCTCTCGATGAGCTGCGTCTGTCGCCCTATCGTGATCTGGTTACCGGCATGGAGACCCTGGAGGGCAGGCTCACCGGTAATGTCGACATGGCAGGCCGCCTCGAGGCGCCCGAGATGCGTGGACGCATCGCCCTGGCCGGGCTCAAGGCCAGCGGGGCCGATGTGCCGGTGGAGGTGCGTGATGGTGAGCTTAGCATCGACCTCAACGGCACGGCGGCCACCATCGACGGCTACATTGCCGCCAAGGAGGGGCGCCTGAATATCGACGGCAATGCCGCCTGGCCATCGCCGGAGCAGTGGCGCGCCGACCTGTCGCTGCGTGGCGTCGACCAGCCGGTGCTGGCGGTACTGCCGGAGTTCGGGCAGCTGCGTATCGCCCCGGACCTTGAGATTCGCGCGCGACCGACCCTGCTGCAGGTGCGTGGCGACGTCCAGGTGCCCTGGGCTCGCCTGGAGGTCGGCAAGCTGCCCCCCTCGGCGGTTGCCCCCAGTCCCGATGAGGTGATCATCACGCGCGAGGATGAAGAGCGGGCCCGGCGTGAGGCCGAGAGTGTCACCGCAGAAGCCGCCACTGGAGAGGATACCGCCGAGGCCATGGCCGCTGCCGGCATGGCCCTAGATGTGCAGATCGACCTGCGCCTGGGGCCGGATATGAAACTCTCCGCCTACGGGCTCGAATCCGGTCTTTCCGGCACCCTGGAAGTGCGTCAGCAGGATGGGCCGGTACAGCTCTTCGGCGATGTCAATCTGGTGGATGGCCGCTTCCGTGCCTATGGGCAGGACCTGCTGATCCGCGAGGGTCAGCTGCTGTTCAGCGGCCCGCCCGGGCAGCCGCTGCTCAACTTCGAGGCGGTGCGCAACCCCGATGCCACTCAGGACGGCGTGGTGGCTGGCCTGCGCGTGACCGGCAGCGCCGCATCGCCTCAGCTTGCGGTATTCTCGGAGCCCTCCATGGACGAGGCGAGTGCACTCTCCTATCTGTTACGTGGACGAGCGCCCAACGATAGCGACACCGATGGCGCGCTGACCTCGGCACTGGTGGGGCTCGCCGTGGGGCAGGCCGGTGGCGCGGTGGGCGGCATCGGCAAGGCCTTCGGTGTCTCGGACCTGACCCTGGATACGGCGGGCAGCGGCGAGGATAGCCAGGTGACCCTCAGCGGCCAGCTGACCGACGACCTAGAGGTGCGCTACGGTGTCGGGGTCTTCTCGCCGATCGCCGAACTTACCCTGCGCTACAACATCTGGCGCAGCCTCTACCTGGAGGCGGTCTCCGGTGCGAGCCAGGCGGTGGATCTGATCTACACCTTCAGCCGTTCCGGCAACCCGAGGATTCTCGATGACAACTAGGAGAGACGTACCATGACGCTGGATCCCTCCAGGGCCCTGCCCGGGCGCGACACACCCCTCGCCATCGGCGGTGTGCATGCGGCCAATGGCCGCTCCATGCTGCCGCCATTTCCCGACCGGCTGCAGCAGATCGTGCTGGGTCTGGGCTGCTTCTGGGGAGCCGAACGGCTGTTCTGGCAACTGCCAGGCGTCCATGTCACCGCCGTGGGCTATGCCGGCGGCGTGACGCCCAACCCTACCTACGCGGAGTGCTGCAGCGGACTCACCGGCCATGCGGAGGTGGTTCGGGTGATCTTCGACCCGGCCGAGATCGGCCTCGAGCAGCTGCTGCAACAGTTCTGGGAGGCCCATGACCCCACCCAGGGAAATCGCCAGGGCAACGATATCGGACCTCAGTACCGCTCTATCATCCTGACGACCAACGAGTCACAGCAGGCGCTTGCACTGCAGACCCGCGATGCCTATCAGCAGGCGCTCTCCGGAGCCGGCGGGGGGAGCATCACCACCGAGATCACGCCTCTCACGGCCTTCTACTACGCCGAGGAGGAGCACCAGCAGTATCTGCACAAGCATCCCGACGGCTACTGCGGACTCCGCGGCACCGGGGTCAGCTGCCCCATCGGTTGAGCCCCGTCGGTTGAAGAGGCCCCACTCAATCGATGGGGCGATCAGAAACGAGCTCATCCCATAGCGCCGTTACCGCTGGCTGCTGATTGTCGGCACGCCGGAACAGCACAATGTCCATGGGTACCTGCCAGCGCTCACCGCCCGCCGGCACCAGGGCTCCCTGGGCCAGTTCATCCCGCACGCTGGATTCGGGTAGCCAGCCCAGGCCATAACCCAGTGAGACCAGCTCACGGATATTGCTGCTCTGGATGCTCTCGTTGAGGATGCGGAAGTCGGGGGTGTCGTCGAATCGGGCGAGATGGGCGCGAATCGCGGCATCGGTCAGCCCGCGGGGGTGGTAGGCGATCAGCGGCAGGCTCGAGGCCCCCTCCAGGGAGAAGCGTGGCTCTCCGCCCGGCTCCGGCAGGGAGAGCGGGACCATTCGCTCGCCGGCGAGCCGCCAGGAGAGATAGTCCTGGGTATCGGGCTCGATGCCACAGGGCGAGCACGGCCAGAAACACAGCACCAGGTCGCACTCATCCCGGGCCAGGGCGCGAAAGAAGTCATCGACCAGCCAGCCGGTGGCGCGCAGGTCGGGTGTGATGGGCGGGGGCGCCGGCCACTGGCCAAGCCAGGCAGGCAGGAAGTGGCTCAACAGGCTCTGGGGGGCCGCCAGGCGAATGCGCCCGGCGTGCTGGTCGGCGAGATGTGCCAGGCGCCGCCGGCTCTCGGCCACCCGCTGCGTGACATCATGGCATAGCGCCAGGAACTCCTCCCCGGCCGGGGTCAGGGAGAGGGGCAGCGTCTGGCGGTTGACCAGTACGGTGCCCATCTCCTCCTCGAGCAGCTTGATACGGCGGGAGAACGTCGGTTGGGTAACGTTCTGCTGCTCGGCGGCCCGCGAGAAGTGTCGCGTTCGCGCCAGCGCCATGAAGTCCTCGAGCCAGCGCAGCTCCATGTCATCTCCCGTCGACGAGCCAAAAGGGCATTATGCCAGATGCCCCGGGGGCTCAGTCGATTCGCCCCTCCTCGACCCCATGACAGGCGACCTGGCTGCCGTCATCGCGGGCGATCAGCCTGGGGATCTCCTCACGGCAGCGCGCATTGGCGTGCGGACAGCGGGCGTGGAAGACGCACCCCGAGGGCAGATGTACCGGAGTGGGCACCTCGCCCTCCAGACGGATATGCTGCGGCCGCTCATCCTCCAGGCGGGGAATCGCCGACATCAGCGCCTGGGTATAGGGGTGGCGCGGGGTGGCAAACAGCGTCGCCGTCGGAGCCACTTCACACACCCGGCCCAGATACATTACCGCCACCCGGGTACCGAAATGCTCGACCACGGCGAGATCATGGGTGATGAACAGGTAGGTGAGGTTGCGATCGCGCCGCGCATCCATCAGCAGGTTGAGCACCTGGGCCTGGATGGAGACGTCGAGGGCGGAGATCGGCTCATCGGCGACGATAAACTCGGGGTCCACGGCCAGGGCCCGGGCGATGGCGATGCGTTGACGCTGGCCACCGGAGAACTCATGGCCGTAGCGCTTGCCCCAGTCCGCGGCGATGCCTACCGATGCCATGACCTCGTCGACCTGGTCGCGGACCCGCTGGCGACTCCAGTCGGGGTGGTGCAGCCGAATCGGCTCCTCCAGGGTCTGCTGGATGGTCATGCGCGGATTGAGCGACGCATAGGGGTTCTGGAAGATCATCTGCATGCGCCGCCGATAGGGCATCAGCGCCTGGGTCGAGAGGTCGTCGATGCGCTCGCCGGCGTAGCGGATCTCACCCGCCGAGGGGTGCAGCAGCCCCATCACGGTACGTGCCACCGTGGACTTGCCACAGCCCGACTCGCCGACCACGCAGAGGGCCTCGCCGCGCTGGATCTCCAGGTCGACGCCGTTGATGGCGTGGACATGCTCCTGCTCGCGCACGAGCCTGCCACCCTTGAACTTGAGCTGCTCGAGGAAGTCGCCGGAGAGCGAGAAGCGCTTCTCCAGGCCACGAATCTCGAGCAGCGGCTGCGCGTTGTCGGCGCGGGAATGACTCGCCTCCGGACGGGGGGCGGATAGGGTATCGGTCATCGAGACGTCTCCTGTGCCGGAATGCGCTCCTGGTCCTGCATCTCGGCCACCATATGACAGGCCGCCTGGCAGTTGCCGGAGGCGACGAATCCGGGCACCTCGCTGCGGCAGGCCGTGCGTTCGCTGCCATCCGGGCGTTGCGTGAAGCCGCAGCGGGGATGAAAGGCGCAGCCGCTGGGCAGATTGTCCAGTGACGGCATGCTGCCGGGAATCTGGTTGAGGCGGCTGCCCGGTGTGGCCATCTGGGGCAGGGCATTCATCAGCCCCTGGGTATAGGGATGCTGCGGATCATTGATGATCTCGCGGGTCGGCCCCTGCTCGATCACGCGACCGGCGTACATCACCAGCATGCGTTGAGTCACCTGGCTGACCACGCCGAGGTCGTGCGTGATCAGGATCAGACCGACATTGTGCTTTTCACACAGCTCCAGCAGCAGATCCATGATCTCGGCCTGGATGGTGACGTCCAGCGCCGTGGTGGGCTCGTCGGCGATGATGATATCGGGGTCGAGCAGCAGGGCGATGGCGATGATCACCCGCTGTCGCATGCCGCCCGAGAGCTCATGGGGGTACTGATCCAGACGCGCCTCCGGCGAGGGGATATGCACCTGTTCGAGCTTGCGCAGGGCGATGGCCCGCGCCTCGCGACGCCCGATGCGACGATGCGCCTTGAGACACTCGACCATCTGCTCGCCGATCGAGAGCACCGGATTGAGCGTCATCATAGGGTCCTGGAAGATCATCGAGATGCGGTTGCCGCGGATCTGGCGCAGATGGCGGTCGCGCATCCCGATCAGCTCCTGACCGTCGAAGCGGATGCTGCCGCCGGCGATATAACCGGGCTTGGCGATCAGGTTGAGCAGGCTGAACGCCGCCACCGACTTGCCGGCGCCGGATTCACCGACGATGCCCAGCCGCTCGCCCCGGTCGAGTGTGAAGCTGACGTCGCGCAGGGCCTTGACATCGCCCCGGCGCAGGGCGAAGCGCACGTCGAGTTGGTTGACTTCGAGAAGTGACATGGAAACTCCGTAGGCGTCATCAGCCCTTGTAGAGGCGAGGGTTGAGCACATCGCGCAGCCAATCGCCGAGCAGGTTGATCACCAGTACCAGGACGACCAGCACGGCACCCGGAATCAGGGTGATCCACCAGGAACCCGACTGGATGTAGTCGAAGCCCGACTTGATCAGCGAACCCAGCGACGGGTGGGTCTCCGGCATGCCCAGTCCCAGGAAGGAGAGGGCGGCCTCGGAGATGATGGCATTGGCCACCTGTACCGTGGAGATGACGAAGATCGGCGACAGGGTGTTGGGCAGGATATGGCGGAACATGATGCGCCGGCTGGGCAGCCCCATGGTGCGGGCAGCGTCCACGTACTCCTTGCCCTTCTCCGCGAGCACCGAGGCACGGACCGTGCGGGCATACTGTGGCCATTCGGCCAGGCCGATGATCAGCACCAGCAGGGGAACGGCGTAGGTGCTGAAGGTGGCGCTGCCGAAGATCGCCTTGACCAGGGCACCCACCACGATGGCCACCATCAGGGTGGAGAAGGAGAGCTGGATATCGGCCAGCCGCATCAGGAAGGCATCGATACGCCCGCCCAGGTAGCCGGCCAGCAGGCCGAATACCACGCCCAGCAGGGCCTGTAGCGCCACGGCACCGAAGCCGATGATCAGCGACACCCGGGCGCCATACAGGATGGTGGAGAGCAGGTCGCGCCCCTGGGCATCGGTGCCCATCACATAGGCGGGATCGCTGCCATCGATCCAGAAGGGTGGCAGCTCCGAGGCCAGGATATCGATCTGCGCCAGGTCATAGGGGTTCATCGGTGCCAGCCACGGCGCCAGCACGGCGCAGGCCACGAAGACGACGAAGACCAGCAGGCTGAGCTGGGCGATCGGGTCGCGCTTGAAGCTATAGAGCAGGTAGGAGTCGCGCAGGCGCTCCCAGCGGCTTGGCAGGGGCGGGGCTTGCTGGGGAGAAGTCTGGGTGGTCATGCGGGCTTCCCTGTGAGCTTGACGGTGGGGTTGACCAGGCCATAGATCAGGTCGACCAGCGTATTGGTGATCACGAAGATCAGGCCCACGATCATCAGGTAGGTGATGATCAGCGGAATATCCGAACGGTTGATGGCATTGAGGAACATCAGCCCCATGCCGGGCCACTGGAACACGGTCTCGGTCAGGATGGTGTAGGCCACCAGGGTGCCGATCTGCACGCCCCCCACGGTGATCACCGGCAGCATGGTGTTCTTGAGCGCATGCAGGAAGTAGATACGCCGCAGGCTGATTCCCTTGGCCCGGGCGAACTTCACGTACTCCGACTGCAGAACCTCGAGCATCTCGGCGCGAATCAGGCGAATAAACAGCGGCAGCATGATCGATGCCAGCGAGATGGCCGGCAGCACCAGGTAGACGAGGCTCTCGGTGGAGGCGAAGTTGGTGTACCAGGTGCCGACGACATGCACCGGGTCACCGCGGCCGTAGGCGGGCATCCCGCCCTCGGTGGAGGCCAGGCCGTTGAGCCAGCTGCCCCAGCCCGTCTCCCCGGGGAAGGGGGACCAGCTGACGCCGATGGAGAACAGCTGGATCAGCACGATGGCGGTGAGAAAGACCGGTATGGAGATACCGACGATTGAGGCCCCCATGAAGAATCGCGACAGCCAGGCGCGCGGCTTGATGGCGCTGTAGACCCCGATGGGAACCGACAGCAGCACGATCAGCAGGGTGGTCGCCGCCACCAGCTCAAGCGTAGCGGGCAGGTGACGCAGTACCACGTCGGTGGTCGGCTCGTTGAAGATGTAGGAGTAGCCGAAGTCCAGCTGAACGGCATTCCTGGCGAAGCGCAGATACTGGACCAGGAAGGGGTCGTTGAGCCCCAGCTCCTCGCGCAGGATCTCGCGCTCGCTCTCGGGCACCGACTGGCCGACCATCTGCTGAATGGGGTCGCCGAGGTTGTCCTGAATGGAGAAGGCGATAAGGCTGATGACGAACATCACCAGCAGCGCATGGAAGAGGCGCTTGATCAGAAAGGCGATCATGAAGGTGTCCTGTGGGCATACAGGTAGCAACGGTCTCGCGGACGGAGGCCGTTGCTCGTTGGTTGGGGGGAATGACCAGGGCGATGCCGGCCCGCCGGGCCGGCATCGGGATCACTAGTCCTCGTCGATGACCAGGTCCCCGAGGTAGGGGAAGTTCATCACGTTGAGCACCGGCTCGATATCCACGTTGGCTGCCGAGGCCCAGGCCAGATCCTGCCAGTGCAGGGGCACGACGGCGGCCTCGTCGTAGAGGGTCTGCTCGACCTGCTTCAGCATCTCGGCGCGTTTCTCGAGGTCGACCTCGAGATTGGCCTCGGCCACCAGCTTGTCGAGCTCCGGGTTGCAGTAGTTGCCGGCGTTGTACTGGCCGGCACCGGTGTCGGCATCCGGGCAGGCGGTCAGGTACTCGTGGAAGTTGGCGCTATCCTCGGTATCGGAGTGCCAGCCGATCAGCATCATGTCGGCGGCGCGGTCATCAAACTCGCCCCAGTACTGCGCCTTGGGCAGGGTCTTGAGGTCCACGTCGACATTGATGCGCGCCAGCATGGTGGCCACGGCCTGGGCGATCTTGGCATCGTTCACGTAGCGGTTGTTGGGTGCCATCATGGTGATCTCGAAGCCATCGGCGTAGCCGGCTTCCTCCATCAGGGCCTTGGCCTTCTCCAGATCGTAGCGACGCTCCAACGAGTCGATATGGCCGGCATACCCCTCGGGGGAGAACTGGGCTGCGGGAGTGGCAAAGCCCTTCATCAGGCGGTCGGCGATGGCGTCCTGGTTGACGGCATAGGCAAAGGCCTGACGAACCTTCGGATCCTGGAAGGCCTCGACACGCTCCTGATTCATATGGAAGAAGATGATGCGGGTGCCGGAGAGGGTGACCAGCTGGACATCGTCGCTCTCGCGCACGCGCTCGAGATCATTGGGCGGTACCGGGGCGATGAAGTCGACGTCGCCGGAGAGCAGGGCGGCCACTCGGGTGGCGTTTTCGCTGATCGGGGTCAACACGATGGTGTCGACATTGCCCGGGGAGTCGCTATCCCAGTAATCGGGATTGCGGGCGAACTCCATGCGGGTGCCCTTGCGATGCTCGACGACCGTGTAGGGGCCGGTGCCGGAGAGGTTCGAGGAGGCGAAGGAGTTGCCGTTCTTGACGATCTCGTCCTTGGGGTCGCCATCGTCATCGTTGCCGGAGTAGAACTCGCTATCCATCGGAAAGATGTAGGTGGCGAGATTGAGCAGCAGCGGGTAGGGCTCGGCGGTCTTGAACTCGACGGTGGTCTCGTCGATGGCCGTGACACTCTCGATGGGAGTGAAGATCGCCTTGAAGTCGGGGCTTCGCTTGAGACGCTCCACGGTCCACACCACATCCTCGGCGGAGAAGGCATTGCCGCTGTGGAACTCGACCCCGTCACGCAGGCTCATGCGCATGGTGGTGTCGTCCACCTGCTCCCACTCCGTGGCCAGGCGTGGCTCGAACTCGAGATCCTTGGTCCAGCGAACCAGCGGGTCGTGTGTCATGTGCGAGAGTTGCAGGATGCCACCGGAGAGCTGCTCGTGAATATCCAGCGAGACCGGGTCCGCATCATAGGCCATGCGCAGAGTGGTCTCGGCGCTGGCAACGGCGGGCAACATGGCGGCGCCGGTCATGGTGGCGCCAACGACGGCAGCCAGAAGGGTGCGCTTGAACATCATGTCGGGTTCCCTTTACAAGGATTGTTGTTGGTGCGCGATCACCGCACACGGCTGTTGCACACCTCAACATAGAGACCCGACGGGGTGGGGTACAATCGAAATTCCGAGTGGCGTCATGCGCTGGATGAATTGACCACTCTTGTTTTATACGAAAGTAGAATATGCGGGCCGCCGCCTCCTGGCGACGGCACTGGCCTTGTTCGGAGTCCCTGTTCAGACATCCGTTCAGGAATCAGCCCACCGGGGTGGCACTCTTGATCCGATAGAGGTCGGCCGCCTCTTCCAGGCCGGCGATGGTGCAGTCGAGATCCTTGACCCGACCGTCGGACAGCCCATAGACCCAGCCGTGAATCCAGACCTGCTGACCACGCTGCCAGGCATGCTGGATGATCTTGGTACGACTCAGGCGCTGTACCTGTGAGCAGGCGTTGAGCTCGCACATGCGGTTCACCCGCTCGTCCGGCGAGAGCGGCTCCAGCTCGTCACGGTGCTGATAATAGAGCTCACGCACCGAGTGCAGCCAGTTGTCGACCATGCCGTTGTCGCCACCCTCGATGGCTGCACGGATACCACCGCAGCCATAATGACCCACGACCATGATATGGCGCACCTGGAGGACATCGACGGCGTACTGGAGCACCGACAGCGCATTGAGGTCGTTATGGTGGATCAGGTTGGCGACGTTGCGATGGACGAAGACCTCGCCGGGGGGAAGGTCGATGATCTGGTTGGCGGGGACTCGGCTGTCCGAACAGCCGATCCAGAGATAGTCGGGATTCTGCTGGTTCGATAATCGGGTAAAAAAGTCGGGGTCATTCCGGTTGACCTTGTCGGCCCAGGCACGGTTGTTCTCCAGCAGGGACTCAATTTCCTTTCTCATGAGATGACCTCAAGGCAGGTGGGCGTCGTAGGGTGGCGTTTTTTTACTCCTCTCCGGCATGGCGGTCAACAAAGAAACGTGTCGTCACCCGGGCGTCCGCGCCATGCCGTCACGCCCCCATGGCTGCTATCATCGACGTATTGAATCCAGGGCCCAGTGCCCACGACAGGGAGCAGCATCGTGTCCGAACTCGACTCCACCACCCATGACTGGGACCTCTTCGTGATCGGCGCCGGCTCCGGCGGTGTGCGGGCGGCGCGTACCGCGGCCGCCGCCGGCGCCCGGGTCGCCGTCGCGGAGGACCGCTATCTCGGCGGCACCTGCGTCAATGTGGGCTGTGTACCCAAGAAGCTTTACTCCTATGCCGCCCACTTCCATGACGCCTTCGAGGATGCCGGGGGCTTCGGTTGGCATCTTCCCGAACCGCCACGCTTCGATTGGCCGACGCTGCGGGATAACAAGATCGGCGAGATCAAGCGTCTGAACGGCATCTACGCCCGGCTGCTCGATGGGGCGGGAGTGAGCCTGATCAACGGCCGTGCTCGGGTGCTCGACGCCCATCATGTCGCGGTGGGCGATGAGATCCACAGCGCCGAGAAGATTCTGGTCGCCGTTGGGGGCTGGCCCTGGGTACCTGAGTTCCCCGGTAGCGATCTGGCGCTCAACTCGAACGATATCTTCGACCTGGCAGAGTTTCCGAAGCGCTTTCTGGTGCTGGGAGGCGGCTATATCGCGGTAGAGTTCGCCAGTATCTTCAATGGCCTGGGCAGCGAGACCCACCTGATCTATCGAGGGGAGCTGTTCCTGCGTGGCTTCGACCAAGAGGTGCGCGAATTCACCCGTGACCAGATGGCCGAGCGGGGCGTACAGCTTCACTTCGAGACCAACATCGAGCGAATCGACAAGAGCGAGGAGGGCCTGCGGGTAACCCTGACCGATGGCCAGACCCTGGAGGTGGATGCGGTGCTCGCCGCCACCGGTCGGCGACCACACCTGGAGGGGCTGGGGCTGGATGTCCTGGGGGTGGCGCTGGATGACAGCGGCCATATCCGAGTCAACGAGCGATTCGAGACGTCGGTGCCTTCGATACTCGCCCTGGGTGATGTCATCGGTGGGCCGGAGCTGACGCCGGTGGCACTCGCCGAGGCGATGCATCTGGTGCGTTGCCACTTCGAGGAGACGCCGCCTGCCGCACCACTGGACTACCGCCACATCCCCACGGCGGTGTTCTGTCACCCCAATATCGGCACCGTCGGCCTCTCCGAGGAGCAGGCTCGCGAGCAGTGTGGCGAGATTCGTGTCTACACCGCCAACTTCCGCCCCATGAAGCATACCCTCTCGGGCAGCAGCGAGCGCTGCCTGATGAAGCTGATCATCGATGATGCCAGCGACGTGGTGGTCGGTGCGCACATGGTGGGCGAGGAGGCGGGCGAAGTGATCCAGGGCATCGCCATCGCCGTCAAGGCGGGCCTGACCAAGGCCGAGTTCGACGCTACCGTGGGCATTCACCCCACCGGCGCCGAGGAGTTCGTCACCATGCGCACGCCGACACGGCGCTAAGACGGTTAATCAGGGCCGCCTTCGGGCGGCCCTTTTCGTTGAGGCCGGCGCCGTCAGGCTGGTCTAGACTGGAGGTATGGGCAGAAGCGGTCGGTCGCTATCAGGGCTCCTGATGATGGTAGTGACCCTTAATCGGCATACCGCGTGGTGGTCATGTGTAGGGGTTGCTTATCGTGCCACATAATTTTTTATTATGGATACTGCCCGATAAAATAATCGCAAATTTGAGATTTGCCGAACGGTTGGTATACTTCCTGCCGACATCGCCGAAGCGAACACCGCCAATGATGACATTGACCGAACCCTTCACACCTTCAGCCGACCTTGCACGCCCCACCGTTGCCGACGAGGTGGTCGATGCTGAAGCCAGTGACCTGTTTATCCGCAAGCCCAACCCCGATGATGGCTGGGGAATCTACGAACTGGTCAAATCCTGCCCGCCCCTCGACGTGAACTCTGCCTACGCCTATCTGCTGCTGGCCACCCAGTTTCGTGACACCTGTGCGGTAGCCACGGACGAGGAGGGCGAGATCGTCGGTTTCGTGTCGGGATATGTGAAGAGCAACGCCCCGGATACCTATTTCCTCTGGCAGGTCGCCGTCGGTGAGAAGGCACGTGGCACCGGTCTGGCCCGCCGCCTGGTCGAGGCGATAATGAGCCGACCCGAGCTTGCCGAGGTCCATCATCTCGAGACCACCATTACTCCCGACAATCAGGCCTCCTGGGGACTGTTTCGCCGCCTGGCCGACCGTTGGCAGGTGCCGCTGAACAGCCGTGAATACTTCTCTACCGACCAGCTTGGTGGCGAACATGACCCCGAGAACCTGGTCCGGATCGGCCCCTTTCAGACAGACCGTCTCTGACGCTCGTCTCTTTCCGCTTGCATGCGAGGACGCACTTGCGCCTCGCACTCGTCACACTCCATCATTCCGCTACACAGGAGGTCTACGATGCAGACCCAGATCCTAGAACGCATGGAATCCGACGTTCGTACCTACTCGCGCTCGTTCCCGGTGGTTTTCACCAAGGCGAAGAACGCCCGCCTGACCGACGAAGAGGGTCGCGAGTACATCGACTTTCTGGCCGGTGCCGGCACCCTGAACTACGGGCACAACAACTCCAAGATCAAGCAGGCCCTGCTCGACTACCTGGCCGAAGACAATATCATCCACGGCCTGGACTTCTTCACCGCCGCCAAGCGCCGCTACCTCCAGGCCCTCGATGAGATCATCCTCAAGCCGCGGGGCCTCGACTACAAGGTGCAGTTCCCCGGGCCCACCGGCACCAACGCCGTCGAGGCGGCCATTCGCCTGGCACGCAACGCCAAGCAGCGTCACAACATCGTGACCTTCACCAATGGCTTCCACGGCGTGACCATGGGGGCACTCGCCACCACCGGTAACCGCAAGTTCCGCGAGGCCACCGGCGGCGTCCCCACCGTGGGGGCCTCCTTCATGCCCTATGACGGCTACCTGGGCGATGGTGCCGACACCCTGGACTACTTCGAGAAGCTGCTGAGCGACAAGTCCGGAGGCCTTGATGTGCCGGCCGGGGTCATTGTCGAGACCGTGCAGGGGGAGGGCGGCATCAATGCCTGCGGCCTCGACTGGCTCAAGCGTCTCGAACAGATCTGCCGCGCCCATGACATCCTGCTGATCATCGACGACATCCAGGCGGGCTGCGGACGTACCGGCAAGTTCTTCAGCTTCGAGCACGCCGGTGTCGTGCCGGATATCGTGACCAACTCCAAATCGCTTTCGGGGCTTGGCCTGCCGTTCTCCCAGGTCCTGATGCGCCCCGAGCTGGATGTCTGGAAGCCGGGTCAGTACAACGGTACCTTCCGAGGCTTCGCGCTGGCCTTCACCACGGCCGCCGCCGCGATCGAGAACTACTGGTCCGACGATAGCTTCGCCAAGGAGGTGCAGCGCAAGGGGGAGGTCGTCTCCGAGCGTTTCGCCAAGATTGCCGCCTGGATCAGCGAGCAAGGGATCGAGGCCTCCGAGCGTGGGCGTGGCCTGATGCGTGGCATCGATGTGGGCAGCGGCGAGATCGCCGACAAGATCACCCACCAGGCATTCGAGAACGGGCTCGTCATCGAGACCAGCGGCCAGGACGGCGAGGTGGTCAAATGCCTCTGCCCGCTGACGATTTCCGACGAGGACCTGCAGAAGGGTCTGGATATTCTCGAGCAGAGTGCCAAACAGGCGCTAAGCTGATAGCCCGAGTCGTGTGATGCGAGCGAGCCGCCGTGTCGGCTCGCTCGATACAGTTTCTGCCGCTTCCTTCCGGGTGCGGAGAACAACCCCTGACAAGCAGCGAAATTCAAGGAGAGAACCCATGATCGTTCGTAATCTCGAGGAGTGCCGCAAGACGGATCGTCTGGTCAAGGCGGAGAATGGCAACTGGGACAGCACCCGGCTGTCACTGGCCGACGATGGTGGTAACTGCTCGTTCCACATTACCCGTATTTACGAGGGTACCGAGACCCATATTCACTACAAGCACCACTTCGAGGCGGTCTACTGCATCGAGGGTGAAGGCGAGGTCGAGACCCTGGCCGATGGCAAGATCTGGCCGATCAAGCCGGGCGACATCTATATCCTCGACCAGCACGACGAACATCTGCTGCGCGCCACCAAGACCATGCACCTGGCTTGTGTCTTCACGCCAGGGCTGACCGGCAACGAAGTTCACCGGGAAGATGGCTCCTACGCACCGGCCGATGACAAGAAACCCATCTGAGCGATCTCGGAGCCATGGTGATTTCTGGTGTACGGGTGAAGGCAGGAAGGGTGGTGCATCCTGTTGATTGATCACAACCATGATCTCAATCAGCAAGAGCCGATACGTCATGATCGGTTCTACCCTTCTAGGTCCTATCGCGGTGTGCCTCGGCTCTGACACGAGGACTGGCTCTACTTGTCGGTGGTCATCGACTTGTTCTCGTGTCAGGTCGTGGGCTGGTCGATGAAGCCACGCATGACCACTACAGCGCACCCCTTTCTGACTCGTAGAGAGAAAACGATTTATAGGCTAACTTATAAGAAGAGAATCGGCTTGGTCGAGTTTTTTGATGTTGCTGAAATGTGATCCGACAAGGAGTCTCGTCATGCGCAAACTTGCTGCTTCTATCCTGCTTGGCGGTATGTTGATTGCCCCTCTCCATATCGCTATGGCGCAGGATATTCCTACGGTAAGCCCTCGTGAAGGGTGGGCAGTGCATGATAGCGACAAGAGCTATCAGGCGCTTGTGGAGGCGGTAAAAACCGCCGCCAAGGACAGCGGACTTGGCGTCGTTACCGAGGCCGGCCCGACCCAGGCGGCGGCGGATCGGGGGATCGAGATACCGGGCAATCGCGTCATCGGTCTGTTCAATAACGAGTATGCGGTACGCATTCTCAGGCTTTCGACGGCGGCGATGATCGAAGCGCCCATTCGCATGTATGTGACCGAGGCACCGGACGGTACCGCTACCTTGTCCTATAAGCTGCCTTCCCATGTCTATGAGCCTTACATGGAAGAGGGTGGCGAGAAACTGGCACAGGCCGCCGAAGAGCTCGAGCAGGATTTCGCGAGCATCGCCGATGCCGCTCTTGATTAAGAACCCCCCAGGCGAGGAAAAAGGCCAGCCCCTGAAACTTGGGGCGACTCACCCTCGATGATGGATAGCCCGGGGTGCTAGCTCCATGGTGATAAATGAGTGGTTCTGCGGCGAGGGTTTTGCTTGTTGCAACCAACCGTTATGCGCTCTCGAGTTCGTGAATTAGGCGTGGATATAAGCCCAGCCGATGGTCTGGAGCTCCATAAGGGTCACGACGGCAGCCTCGATTTCCTCGATACCTTTATCGTTGGTTAGCCCTTGAGCAATCAGCGAATTGCGCCACAAGCGTAGATATTGGTCGGTGTGATCGCCCAACGTTTCAAGTGCAGCGCTCACGGCGCCAGCATTGGCGACGATCAGGACCTCTGTGTTTGGTCTGGAAGCCAGTAAGTTTTGCACATTGCGACGCGCTCGAGAGAGGCTCTCGGCGGTGGAGGCATGCAGTACGACTCTCTTCGTGGTCATGTTCACTACCTATCGTGCGAGTGGTTGAGTTTTGTCTGCCATCGTTCCCTCAAGCGAGCTTGGAAAGGAAAGTGCACTCGAGGAAGAATAACAGCTAACAGCGTCCAGCGAGTCCGATTACTGGCCTCCGTGTATGCACTGGGCACTGGCTGCGTAGCCTGTCAACCGAGCGGAAGCCTCGAAACGTTCTCGAACCTCAGTTCAGCGAGGTAGGTTGATAATCCAAAGCTGCTGTGATGTTGGAGCCCTTTCCGATTGTCGCGACGCTTTCACTCCCAGGTGGTGCCTTCCAAGGCATTCAGCGGGAGCTTCAGGTAGCGTTTTCCGGTTGGACTCCGGATGCTGCAAGCGTCCTCACAAGTGCGCACTCTGCCCCTGAGACAGGCAGTGTCCCTGCTTCATCAGGGAAGTAGGGCCTCAACCAGATAGTCGATCATCGCCCTGACCTTGGCCGGAGGGCGTCGGTCGGGGGGGAGCAGCACATGTATCCCCCCGGGGTCGAGGGTGGGCTGGTCGAGCTCGAGGGCAACCAGCTCACCACGTGCAAGGGCGTCGTCGACGATGAAACTCGGCTGATAGATCACACCCTGTCCCCGCAGTGCCGCCGCCAACAGCGCGTCGCCGTTGTTGGCCCTCAGATTGCTGTGCACGGGTACCTGAATATCCCCCTTACGCCCGAAGCGCCAGGTGCCATCTTTCTGGGAGGGCGACAGGGTATAACTCAGGCAGTTGTGCCCGGCAAGCTCGTTGACGCCACGTGGCGTGCCATGGCGTTCCAGATAGTCCGGCGCGGCACAGACCCGCAGCGTACAGTCCCCCAGCCGTCGCGCCTTGAGCGAGCTGTCGGCGAGATGGCCGATGCGTAGCGCCAGATCCCACCCCTCTTGCATCAGGTCGTGTTGGGCATCGCTCAGGCCCAGCTCGACCTCCACCTGCGGATAACGGCGACTGAAGGCCGGCAGCAGTGGGGCGATGAAGCGCGTCCCGAAGGAGAGCGGCACATTCATCCGCAGCCGCCCGACCACCTCGATTCGCTGGGCCGCCACTTCCGACTCCGTCTCATCGAGTTCCTGCAGGATACGCTGACACGCCTCGAGATAATCGCGACCGGCGTCGGTCAGCGTGAGCCGCCGGGTGGTGCGATGCAGCAACTTGACCCCTAGCCGGGCCTCCAGGGCATCGACATGCTTGGTGGCCATGGCCGGGGACATGCCTAGCGCGCGGCCTGCCGCCGACAGGCTGCCATGAGTGGCGGCCTGGGTGAAGACCCGCATTCCCGTAAAACGATCCAGCATCGATTTAACACTATCAGTTAAAGGTGTTGGGTAAGAATGGCATGTTCTCCTATTTTTGCAACGAAGTTATAGTGAGATCCGTTCGCATACACCGGCCCGCAGGCCGGAGGGCGCCATCATGATCTACACCTGTATCTCGTCTCCCGAGTCGTCTCCTCAGCCAACGCTGTTCATTCCCCACGGCGCTGGCCCGTGCTTCTTCATGCAGCTATCGCTGCGGGAGGATCTCGATCCCGCCGCGCACTTGGCCGCGGGGGAGGTGCTCGCTTCGCTACGCGACGAGGGCGTGCTGATCGTCGGCAACGGCATGAGCTTTCACAACATGCGCGGCTACGGGGATTCGCGCAATACCGCGCCTTCCGAGGCCTTCGATGACGGGTTGGCCCGGGCCGTGGCGGCCGAAACGGATCGTCGCCACGCCGCCCTGAGCGACTGGACGCAGGCTCCCCATGCCTATCAATGCCACCCACCGGGCGATGAAGAGCATCTGATCCCGCTGTTGGGCGCCGCCGGCGCTGCAAGGGAGGACAGGGGCTAAAAGATCAATTCGGAACAGGTGCTCAAGGCGCAGCTATCGGCCTTCCGCTTCGACTGACGCGGCCATGCCCCTCGGCCACCTTTTCTACATCGAAACTTGTCTAGACCAATGAAGGAGCTATCGATGATCAAGGATTCAAAAGTGCGTTACGGAAGCGTCAGCAAGACCTTCCACTGGCTGATGACCGTACTGATCGGGTGGCAGCTGCTCAAGTTCGGGGACCGTATCGCCGAGGGCGAGCACTGGGTGGGGCAGACCCTGGTGCCCTGGCATGTCTCCATCGGCAGCCTGCTGCTGGTATTGATCGTGCTGCGCCTGGCGTGGGTGGTGTCACAACGTCGTCATCGTCCGGCCCAGAACCCGGCCACCGCCAGGCTGGTCAAGGCGGGGCATGGCCTGCTCTTCGCCGGCATGCTGCTGATGCCGATCACCGGCATGCTGGTAATGCTGGGCGGCGGCTACGGCGTGACTGCCTTCGGGATGGAGATCTTCGCGGAAGGTGAGGAGGTCCCCTGGGCGGCGAGCCTCGGCAGCCTGCATTCGCCGCTGGCCTGGGCCCTGACCGTCCTCATCATCGGGCATATCGCCATGGCGCTGTTCCACCATTTCGTCCAGCGCGACGATACGCTCAAAAGAGTGCTGTAGTAGCCCTGTCTGAAGCAGGCCTGAAAAAGGCGCGACAACTCGCCGAACACCATGTTGTGGCGAGAAAATGTGGGACGTGATTGAAGCGAAACAGGAGTCAGATCTTGGTTAGACCCCAGGCACGAGAACTCAGCGTGCTTCGCCGTTCGTGGCTTACCAGGAACATGCTGCGGATAACCCTCGGAGGCGAGAGCCTGCGGGAGTTCCCACGAAACCAGCAGAGCGCCTATATCAAGCTGATGTTTCCCCGAGGGAAGGACGAACGGCCGCTGATGCGGACCTATACCATACGGCATCAACGTCCCGAGGAGATTGACGTTGATTTTGCCATGCATGCACAGCAGGGGCCGGCGTCTGCATGGGCCAGCAGCGCCCAGCCCGGTGATCGCATCCTGGTCGCCGGACCGGGTGGCAGAAAGTTGATCAGTCAGGAGGGCGACGGGTATCTGCTGGCCGGTGACATGACGGCCTTGCCTGCGCTGAGTGTCAACCTGGAGGAACTGCCGGAGGATGCATACGGTTACGCGGTGATCGAGGTTCGCCACGAATCCGATATTCAACCCTTGAGGCATCCGGAAAACATTGAATTGCACTGGGTGATCAGCCCCGAGCCGGACCCTAGGGGGCTCACGCTGCTCGAGAAACTTCAATCCCTGCCTCGGTTACCCGGAACGCCGTCGGTATGGGCCGCTTGCGAGTTCAGCAGCATGCGGGCCATACGACACTTTATCCGGCAAAGGTATGATATTCCGAAGTCCCAATTCTATGTTTCCAGCTACTGGAAAATTGGCCAGACAGAAGACGGACACAAGCAGACGAAACAGCATGACATCAAGAAAAATCAAGGAGTTTGGAGGTAAATCTCGAGCAAGTGGATGGTCGGCTGCTGCATAAGAGTTGGCGGCAGAAACAGGACCTAGCAAGCTGGCGCCAGAAACTTCGCATAATGTATATTATGTTAAATTGAGTGATACGAAGCTCTCGCAAGCCTCTTGATACCCATGCGTTTCAGCCTGGCAAGATGCCTCCAGGTTGGACAAGATCCTCGGCGACTCCTTATCATCGCCAGACTATCCAAAGGAAGTGTCCTTCCCCATGCCCCATCCTCTGCTGAGTGCGACGCTCGCAGCGTCCGCCATCGTGCTTTCCGGTTGTGTCGCGCTGACGGAAAAGCCGACGCCACCGCCCACCCTGTCCTCGACCGACTTTCATCAGCGCATGAATGCGCTGGAAGAGACGCTGCTTGCCAGTTGCGACAACACCCGGCTGGATACCGAGCTATCGTCTGTTGCCAGTCGCCAGGACCTCCTGATCGGCGATGTGCGCGAGGTCGGTTCGCTGTTGCGCGGCATGAACGGTCGCCTGGATCGGCTCGATGACAATGACTCCGGCCCAGTGGTCGTCAGACGCGAGTGCGCGGCCGATGAACTGGGGATCGGCAACAAGGCTGTCCTTGGCAGCAGCGAATGGATCGGATTGCCCGATGTCGGCACCTACCTCAAGGCGCGTATCGACTCCGGCGCCAATACCTCGTCGCTCTCCGCCCGGGAGATCACCCGATTCGAGCGTGACGGCGAAAACTGGGTCCGCTTCAAGCTGGGCCTGGCAGACGACGACGTTGTCGTCGAGGCGGTACGGGATGAGTGGATCGAAGCTCCCATCGAGCGCCGTGTACGCATCATCCAGGCAACCGGTGAGGAGTCACGGCCGGTGGTGACCCTGATGATGACCCTGGGGTCGATCCGTGAGCCGGTAGAGTTCACGCTGAGTGATCGCACTCATCTCGACTTTCCGGCCCTGCTGGGCAGGCGCTTCCTGCTGGATATCGCCGTCATCGATGTGGCCGAGCGGTACCTTCACCCGCGCCCCGAATTTCCCGGCGGGCGCCCGGCATCGGAAGCCGAGCGCCACGAGAATGACGCCGACCTCGACAACGAAACGCACTGAGGCGCGCATCCGTCGCCCTCTGCCAAGGAAGCCCCATGTCACGACTGCCTTTCTATCTGCTGGTTGGCGTTCTGTTGCTGGCCGGCATCGCCATGACCCTGCATCGCCACTATCAGCTCGAGGTACCCTGGACGCCGGGTGAGCAGCGCCAGGTGTGGGAAGTGGAAGCTCAGGTCAATTTCACGGCACTGGGCGATCCGGTTCTGGTGGACATGGCGCTCCCCTCGACTCAGGAGGGCTTTCGACTGCTTACCGAGCATACGGCCTCGCCCGGCTACGGCCTCTCCTTCGTGGAAGAGGATGGCGGCAGGCGCGCCCAGTGGTCGATCCGAGAGGCCACCGGCTCCCAGCAGCTCTACTACACCGCCCAGGTCCTGGTGGCGCCGGACAGCCGCCCTCCTCGACTGGATAACCCGCCGCCACGCCGCGATATTGTCTGGGAGCGGCCCTATGATACGGCCGCCACCCAGATGATCGAGCGCGCCTGGGGCCGCAGTGCGGATCCCTTCACCTTCGCCCGCGAGCTGCTGCATGACTTCAACGAGGAGCGCCAGGGCGAGAATGCCCGCCTGCTGCTGACCCAGTTCGAGCGTACGCCCCTCCTCGTCCGGCTGCTCAACCAGGCCGGCGTGCCGGCCCGGGAGGTCAGCGGCCTGCTGCTCGAGGATGGACGGCGACGCCAGTCACTCACCAGCTGGGTCCAGGTGTTTGATGGCAAGCGCTGGGCGCTCTTCGACCCGGCAACCGGTGCCCAGGGACGTCCCGACAACCTGTTGATCTGGGAGGGCAACGGCCAGGCGGTGCTCGAGGTTCAGGGAGGGAGCAACTCGAGGGTCAGCTTCTCGATGCTGGTTCGCAATCAGCCGGCCGCCGCGGCGGTTCGCAACCAGCTCGCCGAGGACACCCTGCTCAACTTCTCCATTCACAGCCTGCCGCTCGAGGAGCAGGCACTGTTCCAGACGATCCTGCTGATTCCGATCGGCGCGCTGGTGGTGGTGCTGCTCCGACTGCTGGTGGGGATCAAGACCTCGGGCACCTTCATGCCGGTGCTGATCGCCCTGGCCTTTATCCAGACGAGCCTGGCCACCGGCCTGATCGGCTTCTTGCTGGTGGTCGCCGTCGGCCTGGTGATCCGCAGCTACCTGTCGTACCTCAACCTGTTGCTGGTGGCGCGGGTAACGGCGGTGATTATCACGGTAATCGGCATCATTTCCGTGTTCTCGGTGCTCGCCTACCGCTTCGGGCTCAATGCCGGCCTGACCATCACCTTCTTCCCGATGATCATTCTCTCCTGGACCATCGAGCGTATGTCGATCCTGTGGGAGGAGGAGGGTCCGAAGGAGGTGTTGATCCAGGGCGGTGGCAGCCTGTTCACCGCGGTTCTGGCGTTTCTGGCCATGAACAACCCCTGGGTACGCCATATCACCTTCAACTTCCTGGGGGTCCAGCTGATCCTGATGGCGCTGATCCTGATGATCGGCAACTACACCGGGTATCGCCTGCTGGAGCTACGCCGCTTCAAGCCGGTCACCGAGGATTGAGAGTCATGCGTGAATGGACGACACCCGGCAAGCTGCGCGCCAAGGGCATCATCGGCATGAATCGCCGCAACATCCGCTATATCGGACGCTATAACAATCGCCGTCTCTATCCGCTGGTGGATGACAAGCTGCAGACCAAGCTGCTCGCCGAACGCTTCGGTATCACCACGCCGGCACTGATCGGCACCGTCACCACCCAGTTCGGCGTCAAGCATATCGGTGAGCTGCTTGCCGGCCAGCAGGGATTCGTGATCAAGCCCGCCAAGGGCAGCGGTGGCAAGGGTATCCTGGTGGTGGAGCGGGTCGAGGGGGGAGACTATATCAAGCCCAGCGGCGTACGCATGAGCCTGTCGGATGTCGAGCGACACGTCTCCAATATCCTCTCCGGACTCTACTCCCTGGGCGGCGCGCCGGATGTGGCGCTGATCGAAGCACTGATCAACTTTGATGAAAGCCTCTCCGAGTACACCTACGAGGGGGTGCCGGATATCCGGGTCATCGTGTTCAAGGGCTACCCGGTCATGGCGATGATGCGCCTCTCCACCGCTGCCTCGGACGGCAAGGCCAACCTTCACCAGGGTGCGGTAGGCGTGGGGCTCGATATCGCCTCCGGCACCGCCATCCGAGGGGTTCAGTTCGATCGCACGCGTCACGACCATCCCGACACCGGTCATGAACTGGCCAGCCTGACCATTCCCGACTGGCCTACCCTGCTGCTGCTGGCCGCCGGTTGCTATGAGATGACCGGGCTCGGCTATCTGGGTACCGACATGGTGCTCGATCGCGATCAGGGCCCCATGCTGCTGGAGCTCAACGCCCGGCCCGGGCTGGCGATACAGATGGCCAACGGCGAAGGGTTGAGGCGTCGCCTCGACCTGGTCGAGAAGCAACCGGAGGGAGTGGCTGCCCAGGCGCGGGTGGACTTCGCGCGCCACCATTTCGCCCGTCAAAGCGAGCTTGAGGCCAGCGCCGAGGCCTGAGGCTCGGTGGCCCGCCCTCGCCCACCCGCGTAGAATGTCGCCAACTTCGACAGCCGACGGGTGCCATGACTGATTCCCGAAACCTGCTGCTCCAGGCGGAGCGGCAGTGCCAACAGCGCGGGGCGCGCTTCACGCCGATACGCCGCCGCGTGCTCGAGATGATTGCCGAGGCGTCCGGCGCCCTCAAGGCCTATGACCTCCTCGACCGCCTGGCCGCCGAGCACGCCTCGGCCCGGCCACCCACGGTATACCGTGCCCTGGAGTTTCTGATCGACCAGGGCCTGGTGCATCGTATCGAGTCGCTCAATGCCTATGTTGCCTGTCCCTGCCCGGAACATTCGCACGGCTTCCAGCTGCTGATCTGCCGCCTCTGCGGTCGAGTCGAGGAGCTGCACCTGGAGGACGTCAATGCCCAGCTCGCCGACTGCGCCCAGCAGCTGGGCTTCCGGGTGGAGCGACAGACGATCGAATTGCTGGGACGCTGCGATGCCTGCGGCGATACCGGCGATTGAACCTTTCTGCGGAGAATTGCGATGTCCGATATCTTCAAGGCGCTCGAGCGGGCACCCGCCGACAGCCAGCACGACCTCACACCCGTGCTCGAATCCATCGGGTTCAACGACGATGGCCTGATTCCTGCCATCGCCCAGCAGCACGATAGCGGCGAGGTGCTGATGATGGCCTGGATGAACCGTGAGGCCCTCATGGAGACCCTGCGTACCGGCCGGGTCTGCTACTGGTCGCGCTCGCGTGGCAAGCTGTGGCGCAAGGGCGAGAGCTCCGGCCAGCAGCAGCACCTGAGGGGGGCCGCGCTCGACTGTGACGGAGACACCCTGCTGCTGCAGGTGGACCAGACGGGTCCCGCCTGCCACAGCGGGCGCCGTAGCTGCTTCTATGTGGCGCTCGAAACGGAAACGGCGCGCATCACCACCGCCCCGCTGATCGACCCCGCCACGCTCTACGGCAAGTCCTGATGCACAGCCAGGCCGGCTGGCTGGCCAACCTGGCACGACGGCTGCGCCAGGCCACGGCCTGGCTGTTGATCGGGCTGGTCAGGCTCTACCAGGTCACGTTGAGCCCCCTGCTCGGGCCGCGGTGCCGCTACTGGCCCAGCTGCTCCCGCTATGCCGTGGAGGCGATTCGCGTGCATGGCTCCTTCAGGGGCGGGCTGATGGCCGCCCGCCGCATCGCTCGCTGCCACCCTGGCTGTGAAGGCGGTATCGACCCGGTACCGGGTGGCCCCAGCGAGGCGCTGTGCCGCGAGGACCCCGAGCTCGACGAGAACTTCCGTCCCCGCGCGTCGGACCGCCCAGCGGAGCGTGACGGCCCGGCCTCCTGAGCCGCCCGGCCTCAGGCGGCCTCCTGCTCCGCCACCTCGTAGATGCGCTTGAGCATGGCGTTGAGGCCATTGCTGCGCGTGGGCGACAGGTGCTTGTCGAGCCCCAGATCACCGAGAAAGTGCGGTGAGGTATCGCGGATCTCCGCGGCGGGCCGATCGTTGTAGATGCGCATCAGCACGGCAATCAGCCCGGAGACGATGGCGGCATCGGAGATGGCGTCGAAGTGCACGACCCCGTCGCGACACTCGTGGCGCATCCAGACATTGGACTGGCAGCCCTGAATCTTGAGCTCGTCGCGCTTCCACTCCTCGGGAAACTCGGGCAGCGCCTTGCCCATATCAATGATGTACTGGTAGCGATCCATCCAGTTGTCGAACAGCTCGAACTCCTCGATCAGTTCCTTCTGGGTCTGCTCGGCGGTGGCGTCAATCGTCATGGGGCCTCCTGTTGGTGAATGGGATGATTATACCGGCTCCTCCCCCGCGGCGTCCGCCCCGGCTTGCCCCTCGCCTCTTTCGGCCAGCCCGTGGCGAGACTGCTGTCGGTGCCAGGCCTCATCCTCTGCGTGCAGATAGTGGGCGGTGGTGTCCAGCCGCGAGTGGCGTGCCGTGGCCGCCAGGTAGCGCAGCTCGACCCCGGCCTGAGCCTGATGGGTCAGCGCCGTATGGCGCAACCAGTGGGGGGTGGCCTGACGCAGGCGTAGCACCCAGCCACGAGCGCCCTCCTCCTCTACTGCCTCCAGGTCGTCCGCGGCCTGAGCAAAGGCCTGCCTGATCAGCCGATAGAGGCGGTTGTCGCCGATGCCCCGCTTGCCATCCAGGGCTCGCAGCAGTGGCGTCGCCTCATCCGGCTGGGGCTCCGGACTCAGCCCCAGAACCTCTCGCCACTCCTTCAACAGCGAGAGCATGTCGGGTGGTACGGGAATGCTGGCGAGCTTGCCCCCCTTGCCTATCACGCTCCACCACCAGCGCCCCTCGCGCTGCTGGAAATCCCCCATGCGGGCGGCACGCATCTCGGCGATACGCGGTGCCAGCAGGTAGGCGAAGCCGAAGATAAAGCGTCGACGAGCCCCTTCGTAGCGCTCGCGGGATGACGTTCCCTCCTCCTTCGCCGGCCCGTTCGCGCCGTTCAACCAGCCCCAGAACCACTCCCACAGCGGCGCCTCCAGATAGCGCTCGATACCGGCCCGGCGGTTATCGAGCCGCCGCCGCTTGTCACGCATCAGTCGGAAGGGGTTGTGGCCCACCCACCCCGCTTCCACCAGCCAGGCATACATGCCCTGCAGGATCACCAGGCTCTGGCGACGGCTGGCCGGCGCGAGCGGCCCACGAAATGGTCGCCAGTCATCGGCGTGACGCGGACGCGGCGGCCCGACCCAGCGCGATCTCGGCTGAGGATCGGCAAGGAAGGCCTCGAAGGCCTCCAGATGGTCCCGTCGCACCTGGTCGAGGGTCATGTTCCGTTCGGCGAGCCATAACAGCAGCCGCTCGGCCTCGCGACGATAAGCGCGCTGAGTCCTGGGGCTGGCCCGGTACTCCGCCAACCATTCGCCCACCGCCTCGGCATCACTGCGCGCGGCGATATAGCCGCCCTGCTCCGCCATGGCCGGCACAGGCCCTGTGGCCGGCCGCAGCGGCGACCCCTCCACCACGATGGCGTCTTTCGATTGATGCCCCAACACCCCCTCCTTGCTCCTTGCTGGCCAGTATCCAGGGCTATCGCAGTTACCGAACCTCGGGGCGCTGGGGACAAGCCGAAGAGGAGGTCCGAGGACCAGGGAAGGCCGAGGAAGCGTACAGGGAGGTATTTACAGCGCCTCCTCGCAGGTTTGTCGCCAGATCAGCCCCGAGCTACCGAGCTATCTACGATAGCCCCAGGCCAGTATCCCCTGAACTAATAAGAAAAATCAAGATAAGCCGCGTAATCTTGCTTTTATTTCCTTTTTCATAACGTATTTTACGTATTACGTATAATGTAATTATCTTTCAATTCCCCCTGAATACCGCTATGCTGCGCCGCATATCGATCCAAAGGGGTGGCACAAGGAGAGCCTCATGGCGCGCATCGGCGTGACCTACGAAGACGTACAACGAGCCATCGACGAGCTGCTGACCCGTGGCGATGCGCCCAGCGTGCAGAAGATTCGCGAGATACTGGGGACCGGCAGCTTCACCACGATCAGCGATCATCTGCGCAACTGGCGGCAGCAGCGCGAGGAGAACCGCGACGTTCCTCCACCCCGCGGCATGCCGGCCGCCCTTCAGGAGCTGGCCGAGGGGCTCTGGCGCCAGGCCCAGGAGAGTGCCAACGAGGCGCTACGCCACTACCGCGAGGAGGCGGATCGCAGGGTGGAAGAGGCGCAGGAGTCGGTGGCAGACACTCGTCGACAGGCGGACGATGCCAGGCAGCGTGAAGCGGCCCTGGCCAGCCACCTGTCCGGCACCGAGCAGCGCCTGGAGGCGCTCAGCGCTGAGCTGGCAACGAGCCAGGCGCGATGTGAGGCGCTGAAGGCGGCCGAGAACCGCGCCTCCACGCGCCTGGCCGAAGCGGAGTCGCTGCTGCAACGCCATCGAGACGAGGCTAGCCGCATGGCACAGGAGCACCAGCAGGCCATGCAGGCGTGCGAGGAGGCCCACCGCGAGAAGCTGGCCCAGGAGGAGCAGCGCCACGAAAGCGCCGAGACACGCCTGATGACTCTGCTCGACCAGGCCCGCCAGGAGCGACTGGCCAGTGAGAAGGCGGCGGCGGGAAGAGAAGAACAACTGGAGAAGCGCCTCGAGCGTCAGGAGTCGCTGCTTCAGGAGGTGCGCGCAAGGCTTGCCAATGAGGAGAAGCACCATCGCGATGTGGACTTGGCCCGCCGCCAGGCGGAGGCGCTGGCCGAGACCCGCCAGCATGAGCAGTCACTGCTGCAGGCACGCATCGACGAGCAGAAGCGTCATCTGGAGGAGCAGGCAGAGCGCGTGAGAAACCTGGAGCAGCAGCTCTATCGCTGCCTGTGGCAGACGCCGAAGGCCGCCCCGGAAGAGGATGACGCCTCGGCTCAGTCGGCCGATGAAAGCAGGGAAGAAGGCGCCCCGCCTGACGACAGCCCCTGAGGCCGCCTTATCTGCCCATAACCCATAACAAAAGAAGGGCCCCACCTTTCGGCGGAGCCCTTCTTGTGACGCCAGGTAAGCCGTGCGGCGCGAGGCCGCTTAACGGTAGTAGGCGTTGGTGGTGTCGCTATGGTCGGTCACGTCGCGGATGCCACCCAGCTCCGGGATGCGCTCCAGCAGGGTGCGCTCGACACCATCCTTGAGCGTCAGGTCGACCGCGGCACAGCCCTGGCAGCCACCACCGAAGGCCAGTATCGCCACGTTCTCGTCGGTCAGCTCGATCAGCTTGATCTCACCGCCGTGGGCCGCCAGGCCGGGGTTGATCTCGCTGTAGAGCACGTAGTTGACGCGATCGGCGAGGGGACTGTCGGCATTGACCTTGGGCATCTTGGCGTTGGGCGCCTTGATGGTCAGCTGCCCCCCCATGCGATCGGCGTTGAAATCGACGACCGCCTCCTCGAGGAACGGCAGGCTGTTCTTGTCCAGGAAGACACCCAGCTTGGGCAGCTCCAGCTTCTCGTCGGTAGGCTCCTCTTCACCGGGGCGGCAGTAGGCCAGACAGGTTTCGGCATAGGGGGTGCCTGGCTGAGTGATGAAGATGCGTACTGCGATCCCTTCGACGTTCTGCTTCTCGAGCAGCTCGGCGAGGTAGTCCTGGGCACTTTCGGTAATCTGGATCGGTTCGCTCATGCTATTTCCCGCTGTCGGTGCGCGGCAGCGGCGAGGTCGCCGCGTACCGGGTAATGTGATGACGCTAATGGTAAGACACGGGGCGCGGCGAAACAATCCCGAGTGATTTGGTGGGTTTTAAACACCCACCTGCCCCCGCGGCGAGCAGTTTGCTACCATGTCCGGCTTGACAACGGCCGCGACACAGAAGATGCCCCGAGGCACAACGGCGGTCATGAATATCGGACACCCTCGCTGGAGACAGACTCACACCATGGCCGCCGCTCCTACTGCCCAGACCGCCACCCTGATCGAATGTCTCACCGAGCGCATCCTGATGCTCGATGGAGGCATGGGCACCATGCTCCAGAACGCCGGCCTCTCCGAGGAGGACTTCCGTGGGGAGCGCTTTGCCGACTGGCCCTCGGACCTCAAGGGCAACAATGATCTGCTGGTACTGACCTGCCCGGACCTGGTGTCACGCATCCACCGCGAGTACCTCGAGGCCGGCGCCGATATCGTCGAGACCAACACCTTCAACAGCACTCGCCTGTCTCAAGCGGACTATGGCATGGAGGCACAGGTACCCGAGATCAACCGTGAGGCGGCCAGGCTGGCTCGCGAGGTCTGCGATGCGGTGGCTGCCGAGACCGGCACCCCACGCTATGTCGCGGGCGTGCTTGGCCCCACCTCCCGAACCGCCTCGCTCTCCCCGGATGTCAACGATCCGGCCAAGCGAAACGTCACCTTCGATGAGCTTCGCGAAAACTACCGGGAAGCCGCCGAGGCGCTGATCGAAGGCGGAGCCGATCTGATCATGATCGAGACCATCTTCGATACCCTCAATGCCAAGGCGGCGATCTACGCCCTGGAGGAGCTCTTCGAGTCACGCGGCGAGCGCCTGCCGGTGATGATCTCCGGCACCATCACCGATGCCTCGGGGCGCACGCTGTCGGGGCAGACCACCGAGGCCTTCTGGAACTCGGTACGCCACGCCAGGCCGCTGTCGGTGGGCTTGAACTGCGCGCTGGGCGCCGAGGAGCTGCGCCCCTACGTCGAGGAGCTGTCGAGCAAGGCCGACACCTATGTCTCGGCGCACCCCAATGCCGGCCTGCCCAACGAGTTCGGCGAATATGACCAGTCACCCGAGGAGATGGCGGCCATCGTGGCGGAGTTTGCCGCCAGCGGCCTGGTCAATATCCTCGGTGGCTGCTGCGGCTCCACGCCCGAGCATATCGCCGCCATCCATCGCGCCATCCAGGGCATGCCGCCGCGCCGCCTGCCGGACATCCCCAAGAAGTGTCGTCTCTCCGGCCTCGAACCCTTCAACATCGGGCCCGACTCGCTGTTCGTCAACGTCGGCGAGCGCACCAACGTGACCGGTTCGGCGCGCTTCAAGCGCCTGATCAAGGAGGAGGACTACACCACCGCCCTCGAGGTCGCCCTGGAGCAGGTGGAGAATGGCGCCCAGGTCATCGACATCAACATGGACGAGGGGATGCTGGACTCCCAGGAAGCCATGGTGCGCTTCCTGAACCTGATCGCCGGCGAGCCGGACATCTCCCGGGTGCCGATCATGATCGACTCCTCGAAGTGGGAGATCATCGAGGCCGGCCTCAAGTGCATCCAGGGCAAGGCGATCGTCAACTCCATATCGCTCAAGGAGGGGGAGGAGGAGTTTCGTCGGCACGCCACCGTCTGTCGCCGCCATGGCGCCGCCGTGGTTGTCATGGCCTTTGACGAGGTCGGCCAGGCCGATACCCTTGCGCGCAAGACCGAGATCAGCGAGCGCGCCTATCGCCTGCTGGTCGACGAGATCGGCTTTCCTCCCGAAGACATCATCTTCGACCCCAACATCTTCGCCATTGCCACCGGGATCGAGGAGCACAACAACTACGCCGTCGACTTCATTCAGGCGACCGAATGGATCCGCAAGCACCTGCCCCACGCTCAGGTTTCCGGCGGCGTCTCCAATGTCTCGTTCTCCTTTCGCGGCAACAACGTGGTGCGCGAGGCGATCCACTCGGTATTCCTCTATCACGCCATTCGCGCCGGGCTCTCCATGGGCATCGTCAATGCCGGTCAGCTGGGGGTATACGATGACCTGGATGCCGAACTGCGCGATGCGGTGGAGGATGTCGTGCTCAATCGGCGCGATGATGCGACCGAGCGACTGCTCGACCTGGCCGAGAAGTACAAGGGCGACGGCAGTGGTGCGGACAGGAAGGAAGACCTGGAGTGGCGTGGCTGGGAGGTCGCGAAGCGCATCGAGCATGCGCTGGTCAAGGGGGTGACCGCCTACATCATCGAGGACACCGAAGAGGCGCGCCAACAGTTCGACCGCCCTATCGAGGTCATCGAGGGGCCGTTGATGGATGGCATGAACGTGGTCGGTGACCTGTTCGGCGCCGGCAAGATGTTCCTGCCCCAGGTGGTCAAGTCCGCACGAGTGATGAAGCAGGCGGTGGCGCACCTGCTGCCCTATATCGAAGCGGAGAAGGACGAAACGACCCAGGCCAAGGGCAAGATCGTCATGGCGACCGTGAAGGGCGATGTTCATGACATCGGCAAGAATATCGTCGGCGTCGTCCTGCAGTGCAACAACTACGACGTCGTCGACCTGGGGGTGATGGTGCCGGCGGAGAAGATCCTGCAGACGGCTCGGGATGAAAACGCCGACATCATCGGCCTCTCGGGACTGATCACGCCGTCGCTGGATGAGATGGTCGGCGTGGCCAAGGAGATGCAGCGCCAGGGCTTTGAACTGCCGTTGCTGATCGGTGGCGCCACGACATCCAAGGCGCATACCGCGGTCAAGGTGGATCCCGGCTACGAACACCCGGTGATCTATGTGCCGGACGCCTCCCGTGCGGTGGGCGTCGCCTCCAGGCTGCTGTCGCCGGAAATGAAACCCGAATACATTGCCGAGATCCGCAGCGAATACGAGAGCGTGCGCGAACGTAACGCCAAGCGGCGCCCCAAGGGGGCAGACCTGACCTATGAGCAGGCTCGTCAGCGCAAGTTCAAGATCGACTGGAACGGCTATACCCCGCCGCAGCCGGCCATGACCGGCACACTGACCTTCGATGGCTATGATCTCGATGAACTGGTCGAGCGCATCGACTGGACCCCCTTCTTCATGAGCTGGCAGCTTGCCGGGAAGTACCCGAAGATTCTCGACGACGCCAAGGTCGGCGAGGCGGCGCGCAGCCTGTTCCGCGACGCCCAGGCCATGTTGCGCAAGCTGATCGACGAGAAGCTGGTAGCAGCGCGTGGCGTGATCGGCATCTGGCCCGCCAACAGCGTCGACGACGATACCATCGAGGTGTACGCCGACGACTCCCGCAACGAGGTGATCGAACGGCTTCACCATATCCGTCAGCAGACCACCAAGAACCGCGACGGTGTCTGCTACAGCCTGGCCGATTTCGTGGCCCCACGGGAGAGTGGCAAAGCGGACTGGATCGGCGGCTTCGCCGTGACCACGGGCCACGGTGTCGAGGAGCTCGCCGAGCAGTACAAGGCGGCCGGTGATGACTACAATGCCATCCTGGTGCAGTCGCTTACCGACCGCCTGGCCGAGGCCTTTGCCGAACGCCTTCATGAACGGGTGCGCAAGGAGTTCTGGGGCTATGTACCCGATGAGGCGTTGGACAACGATGCCCTTATCGCCGAAAGGTATCAGGGCATCCGCCCGGCACCGGGCTATCCGGCGTGCCCCGACCATACCGAGAAGCCGACCCTGTTCAGGCTGCTGGACGCCACCGAGCAGTCCGGCCTCACCCTGACCGAGAACTTCGCCATGTGGCCCGCCGCCGCCGTGGCGGGGTGGTACTTCTCGCATCCGCAGTCGAAATACTTCTCCACCGGCAAGATTACCCGTGAACAGGTGGAAAGCCTGGCCAGCCGCAAGGGCATGGGTCTCGAGGAGATGGAGCGCTGGCTCATGCCGGTGCTCTCCTACGACCCCGCCTGATTCACGGTGGGCCGCCAGTCAGGCGGCCCACCCCCTCTCCTATCGCGGATCACCATGCTGCTTCACGCCACACGTCGTCGTACCATCCTGCGCCTCTCCCTGCCGATCATCGCCGGCATGCTCTCCCAGAGCCTGATCAATCTGATCGATGCCGCCATGGTCGGCTCGCTGGGCGAGGTGCCGCTGGCGGGGGTGGGGATCGGCGGCTACGTGATGTTCATGGTCACCGCCCTGGTGTTCGGACTCTCCTCGGGGGTGCAGGCCCAGACCGCACGACGCCATGGCGAGCAGGCCTGGACACGACTCGCCATGCCCCTCAATGCCGGCCTGATGATCGCCACCGTGTTATCACTGCCGATCACCCTGCTCTGCCTGTGGCAGGCGCCGACGCTGATGGCGCTGATCAATCAGGCCCCCGCGGTCAATGCCGAGGCGGTAGCCTATTTCCGCTGGCGGGTCCTGTCGCTTGCCGCCGTGGCCATGATCTTCTGCTTCCGCGGCTACTGGAACGGCATCCAGCGGACCGGCCTCTACCTGCGCATCATTCTGGTGATGCACGCCATCAATGTGGTCGCGAGCCTGGGGCTGATCTTCGGATACCTGGGGCTACCGGCCATGGGCGCCGCCGGCGCCGGGGCCGGCACTACCCTGTCGCTGTTCGTCGGAGCGGCCATCTGGGCCTTTGCCAGCCTGCGTCATGCCAGGCCCGGTGGCCTGCTGGCGGCACTACCGCACCGCCTCACCCTGCTTACCACCCTGCGCCTGGCCGGGCCTCACTCCTTCCAGCAGCTGTGGTTTGCGGCCGGCTACGCGGTACTGTTCTGGATACTGGGCCAGGTCAACACCGCCAGCGTGGCGGTGGGGCATGTGCTGGTCAATCTGTCGCTGCTGATGATCCTGCCCGGTGTCGGGTTGGGCATGGCGGCCATGAGCCTGGTAGGCCAGGCGCTGGGACGCGATGAACTGGCCGACGCCCACCGCTGGGGATGGGAGGTGGTGTACCTCGCCTGGCTCTGCCTGGCCCTTATCGCGTTGCCCATGGTGCTGTTTCCCGACGCCGTCCTGGGCCTGTTCCTGCACGACCCGACTCTGGTGGATCTGGCGCGCCTGCCGCTGCGGCTGACGGCGCTGATGATCGTGCTCGATGCCGCGGCACTGGTTCTTGCCCAGGCGCTGCTCGGGGCCGGGGCCAATCGCACGGTGATGACCACGACCCTGTCGCTGCAGTGGCTGCTCTTCCTGCCGCTGGCCTGGCTGGTAGGCGTCTGGTTCGAGCAGGGGCTGGTCGGCATCTGGTGGGTACAGCTCGCCTATCGTTCTCTCAACTCCCTGTGGTTTGCGGGGATCTGGCAACGCCGACGCTGGCAGCGGCTCGTGGTATGAAGGGGGACGGAGGAAGTTTCGAGGTCGAGCCTAATTACTTTAAGTATAAAAACTATGCCTATTTATTCTTTTAAACAATAAGAAGTCGCGCGTATCGTACAGTCCATGCACTGCCACTTTCATCGCTGCAGGATGGCTGAATGTACCGCTACGATTCCTACGACCAGACTCTCGTTAACGAACGCGTGGCCCAGTTTCGCGACCAGATGGAGCGTTACCTGGCCGGGCGCCTGAGCGAAGAGGAGTTCCTGCCGCTGCGTGTGCAGAACGGCCTGTATATTCAGCGCTATGCCCCGATGCTGCGCATCGCCATCCCCTACGGGATGCTCGCTTCCTACCAGCTGCGCAAGCTGGGCGACCTGGCGCGTGACTACGACCGCGGCTATGGCCACTTTACCACCCGTACCAATCTGCAGCTCAACTGGCCAAGACTGGAGAGCGTGCCGGACATGCTGGCGGAGCTTGCCAGCGTGCAGATGCATGCCATTCAGACCAGCGGCAATGATATCCGCAACACCACCACCGATCAGTTCGCGGGGGTGGCCGAGGATGAGGAGGTCGATCCGCGCCCCTGGTGCGAGCTGATTCGCCAATGGTCGACCTTCCACCCGGAATTCGCCTATCTGCCACGCAAGTTCAAGATCGCCGTGACCGGTGCCAGTGAGGACCGCGCCGCGATTCAGGTTCACGATGTCGGCCTGCGGCTGTGGCGAGATGCCCAGGGCGAGGTGCGGGTCAGGGTGTTGGCCGGCGGTGGCCTGGGCCGCACGCCGATGATCGGCGAGGTGGTCCGTGACGACCTCCCCTGGCAACATCTGCTGACCTATCTCGAGGCACTGGTCCGGGTCTATAACCTGTTTGGCCGCCGTGACAACAAGTTCAAGGCGCGTATCAAGATCCTGGTCAAGGCGCTGGGCGTCGAGGAGTTTCGGCGGCGTGTCGACGAGGAGTGGGCACACCTGAAGGATGGCCCCCAGACCCTGACCCGGGAGAGCCTCGAGCGGATGGCCTCCCATTTCGCGGACCCCGAGCGCCGCCCCGTCTCGGCGAAGGTCATTGCCGAGATCGAGGCGTTACGCAGCAGGGAGCGCGCCTTCGGCCGCTTCATGACCAATAACGTCCACGCCCACAAGGTACCCGGTTACAAGGCGGTAACCCTCTCCCTGAAACGGCGCGAGCACTCCCCTGGCGACGTCACCTGGAAGCAGATGCACCAGGTGGCTGACCTCGCCGACGAATACAGCTTCGGCGAGATACGCGTCACCCATGAACAGAACCTGGTGCTTACCGACGTGCCCATGGATCGTCTGGAAGCGCTGTGGCGCGAGCTGGAAACCCTCGGCATGGCCAACCCCACGGTGGGCACCCTGGCGGACTTGATCTGCTGCCCCGGAGGAGACTACTGCGCCCTGGCCAACGCCAAGTCGATCCCGGTGGCCCAGGCCATCCAGGAGCGCTTCGAGGATTTGGACTTCCTCTATGACCTGGGGCCGCTCGACCTCAATATCTCCGGGTGCATGAACGCCTGCGGCCATCACCATGTCGGTCATATCGGCATCCTCGGCGTCGACAAGAAGGGCGAGGAGTGGTACCAGATCTCGCTGGGCGGCACCCAGGGCAATGCGGCATCGCTGGGCAAGATTCTCGGCCCCTCCTTCGGCCGCGACGCGGTACCCGACGTCATCGATACCCTGCTCAAGGTCTATGTCGGTGAGCGCAACGATGACGAGACCTTTCTCGATACCTACCGTCGTATCGGAATCAAACCCTTCAAGGAGCGTGTCTATGCCTGATCATGCCCCCCACACCGCCCCTCTGTCTGCCGCCCGGCGCCCCTATCTCTTCCGAGACCAGCCGGCCACCGATGGTTGGCAGCTGATCCGCGAGGACCAGGCCACGACCGACACGCCCTGCATTGTGCCCCTGGCCCAATGGCTCGAGGAGGGGCGTTGCGATCTGCATGCCCCCTGGCTGGCAGCCGATACCGAGCTCGACCAGGCCCTGGCCGCTCGCCTCGCCGAGGCCCCCCTGGTGGCCATCGACTTCCCCAGGTTCACCGATGGGCGCGGCTACAGCCTGGCTCGCCTGCTTCGCGAACGCCATGACTATCGTGGCGAGATACGCGCCATCGGGGATGTGCTGGTCGACCAGCTCTTCTATATGCGCCGTTGCGGATTCGATGGCTTCTCGCTGCGTGAAGACCAGTGGCTGGACGATGCCCTGCGCAACCTGCATGTCTTCAGCCGCGCCTATCAGCCCGGGGTGGATCAGCCCGAACCGCTGTTTCGGCTGCGCAGTCAGGCTCCTGAGTCAGACCGCGACGAACTCTCCCTGGCCGCCTTTGCCTGACCCCCGTTGTCTTTCTGCTGTCACCATGGGTATCGTATCTGCCCATGCGCCCTCGCCTCCTGCTGACCACGACCCTCCTCGGCCTCCCATTCATGGTGGGAGGCTGGTTATGGCTGACCCTGCTCAGCCCCTTTTTCTATGAACGCCCCGTGCACCTCGAGCCCATCGCCGAGGGACCTCACGCGGTGTATGTCTATGGCACCCTGCGCGTGCCCGTGGTGCGCTGGATCGTGATCGGTGATGAGGTCGAGACCCGCCCAGCCTACCTCGAAGGCTGGCGACGGACCGGACTCGACCTGGAGCCGGCCCCCGACGAGCGCGTGCCTGGAGAGGTATTGACCGTCGATGCCGAGGCGCTTGCCCGGCTCGACCGCTACGAGCGCCTGGGCATTCGCTACGAGCGGGTGCGCCACACACTCGCCGACGGCAGCGAGGCCTGGGTCTATCGACGCCTGCCGGAGACACCATAACCGAAGGCCCCAACGGCTGCGGGCATTATTCGAGGCTATATTGGTCTATCAGTGCTCTTTTGAATTGATCCCCCCCTTCGTCGGTCGCCCACTGGAGTGACAACATGAACGAGGAAATCGCCCTGCTCGATATGTTGACCCGTCTTGGGGTGGCCGCGGGGTTGGCCATGGTGCTGGGGCTTGAGCGGGAAATACGCGGCAAGCCGGCAGGATTGCGCTCTCATATGCTGGTCGCCTTGGGGGCAGCGGCATTCCTGATAGTGGGACTCCAGATCCTGTTTGCCACCGCCGAGGGGGACCCATCGGCACGTATCGACCCCACCCGCATCGTCGAGGGAGTCATCGGCGGCATCGGGTTCCTTGGCGCCGGCAGCATCATCCGCAGCGGTACCGACGTGCAGGGCATTACCACTGGCGCATCGATCTGGCTTGCCGGAGCCATCGGCATCGCCGCCGGCGTGCATAACTTCACCCTGGCGGCCCTGGTCGCCGGTCTGGCGTTGGTGATCATGACGGCACTCGGTGCCATCGAGCGCCATATGCCCTCTCGAGCTCCCGAGGAGTGAGGATCGATGAGGCTAGCCGATCCAGCTCGATTGAGATCGCCTCACGGGGCAGCCTACAATGGCGGCGCTTGCACACCAAGACCAGGAAATCCTTGCATGCTGACGCTATTGCATAACCCCCGCTGCTCGAAATCACGCCAGGCCCTCGCCCTGCTCGAAGAAAAGGGTACTCCGGTGACGATTCGTCGCTATCTTGACGAGCCGCTGAGTGAAGCCGAGCTTCGCGCGCTGATCGATCGCCTGGAGGGCGGTATCGAGCGCCTGGTGCGCACCAGGGAGAGCGAGTGGCAGGGCCTGGCCGCCGACGCCCGTGACCCGGAGCAGGTGGTTCAGGCGATCATCGCTCACCCGCGGCTTATGGAGCGACCGATTGCCGACGATGGCGAGCGTGCCATCATCGGGCGCCCACCCGAGGACATTCTCGCCCTGCTCGATTGATGCCTCCCCCTTTCCCCGAGTCTCAGGAGCCCTGATGAGCGCTTCCCTGCCCTATGTGCTGATCCTCTACTACTCCCGCCATGGTGCCACCCGCGCCATGGCCGAGCGCCTGGCCGCCGGCGTGGAGTCCCTGCGCGGCATCGAGGCGCGGCTGCGCACCGTGCCACCGATATCCCCTACCTGTGAGGCGGTGGATCCCGAAATTCCCGCCGAAGGGGCAGTCTATGTCTCTCTGGACGACCTGCGCCACTGTGCCGGCCTGGCCATCGGCAGCCCCACACGCTTCGGCAATATGGCGGCCCCCCTCAAGTACTTCCTGGATGGCACCAGCGAGCTGTGGCTAGGCGGCGCTCTGATCGACAAGCCGGCGACCGCCTTCACTTCCACCTCGAGCCTGCACGGGGGCCAGGAAGCGACCCTGTTGACGATGCTGGTGCCCCTGCTTCACCACGGCATGGTCTATGCCGGGCTGCCCTATAGCGAGACCGAACTGATGGAAACGACCCGCGGCGGTACCCCGTATGGGGCCAGCCACCTTGCCGGAAAACGCAGCGACCAGCCCCTCGATGAACATGAGCGCAACCTGGCCCAGGCCCAGGGGCGCCGGCTGGCGCGTCTCGCCCTGGCATTGGCCCCGTTGCGGGAGAAGCGCTCATGAGGAGCGCACTGGAACGCCTGGAAAATGCCAAGGGCCTCGATCTGTTGACTGCAAGGATGCGCCGACTGGTGCTGGGCAGCTACGCCCTGCTGGTGGCACTGATGGTCTACCGCGGCCTGCAGGTCGATGGCGACAGCGGCCCGCTGGTGCCTATCGTTGCCTTCGTGCTCCCCCTGGTGCTCTTCCTGCCATCCCTGATCGGCAGGCGCCCCCGCGGTCATGCCTGGCTGGCCTTCGTCAGCCTGCTCTACTTTGCCCAGGGGGTCATGGTCGCCACGCTGCCAGGCCAGGGGCTACGCGGCTCACTGGAGGCGCTCGTCTCCCTGGCGCTGTTCGCCGGATGCACCGGCTATGCGCGCTTTCGCAGTCGCCAGTCACGCGCCACAGACCACGGCAACTGAGCCTCTTCCATGCTAGCCTTGCCGGGGTGGTGTATATCGAGCCAATCGGCCGATAATCCCACCCGCATCAGAAACACGAATCGAAAAAAACGAAAGGAGCTCGTGATGACCGTAATGTTTCGCCCGCTGCTCGCCCTTGGCCTCTCGGCTGCCCTGGCGCTGCCAATCGTCGCTCAGGCCGCCGAGCCCGAAGACGCCATCCACTATCGCCAATCCGCCCTCAGCGTGATGGGCTGGCAGATGGGCCCCATGGGTGCCATGGCCAAGGGCGATATGGAGTATGACGAGGAGGCATTTGCCACGCGTGCGAACAACCTGGCCGCCGTTGCCCACCTGCCCTGGGAAGGCTTTATGGAAGGCACCCTGAGGGGTGACGGCCACGGTATCGAGACCGGCGCTCTGGCCAAGATCGGCGACGACTGGGCAGGCTTCGAGGAGCGTCAGCAGACCTTCGAGCGGGAAGCTGCCACCCTGGCCCAGATGGTGGAGGATGGTGAGGCGTTCAGCGCTCTACGCGCCCAGGTCGGTGCCGTCGGCAAGAGCTGCAAGGGATGCCACGACGATTACCGTGCCGAGTGAGACCACCTGCCGCGGAGATAGCGAAGTGTAGCTCGTAAAAAGTATCGGACCCACGGGGCGGCCCTCAGGCCGCCCCGTGGCTTTTTACAGGATACCGCCGATCAGGCGCTCCAGAGCCAGATAACGGGCAAGGAAGAGAGCGCGAGCACCACCAGCGCCAGGGGGAGAATCGCGATCCTGTCGTTCCTGAATCTCGGCTTCAATCCCTCCGCCGGCTCATCCTCCGGACGGCCATCGAATGCCTTGCGACCGGTGATCATGGCACTCACCAGCCGCTCCCCCTTGAAACGATGGAGCAGCAGCGCCATCAGATGCGCGGCGATCAACACCACCAGCAGGTCGGCATTCAGGGAGTGAAGCGAGGCGAGGGACTTGACGATCCCGCTGCTTGCCCAGCCGTGGAGTGGTGCATCGAAGAAGATATCGTCGGTCAGAAACAGACCACTTGCCGCCTGAAACGTCAGCGATATCAGCATGAGCAGCACCATGGCGCCCCCCAGCGGGTTGTGGCCGGCATAGTGAGGAGGTTTGCCACGCAGCAGACGCCGGCCGTAATCGAGCATGCGGCCCGGTGGGTATAAAAAGCTCGTAAAGCGCGCATGGGGGCTGCCCCACAGGCCCCAGAGCCAACGAAACAGCAGAAGCCCCACCAGCAGATAGCCCGCCCGGGCATGAATCTCGATGGGAAAGACGAAGGGGGCCCCTTCCGTCTTCATGGTGTAGAAGGATAGCCCCACCAGGACCACCAGAGACCAATGGAAGAGCCGTACAGGAATATCCCAGACCTTTAGTCGTGTCATCTCGCCTCCTTGCCAACATTAGTCGAATTTCTTGCAAAAAGCTGTCAAGCCGGTGGATCTACCTTAATATGACTGTCGTCATTCACCGCCATCCATCAGCAGCAAGGGAGTTTATCACCGTGTCGCCACCTCACGCCTGGAAGGAAGCCGGGAAGCTCACACTGCCGGTCATGTTCGGCTATCTGCCGCTGGGTGCCGCCTATGGCATCCTGGCCGTGGAAGTCGGCGTGCCCTGGTGGGCGGCGGTACTGATGTCACTGATCATCTATGCCGGCGCTGGCCAGTTTCTCGCCGTGGCACTGCTTGCCGCCGGCGCCGGACTGATGGAGCTGGCGGTGGCCACGCTGATGCTCAACTCCCGCCACCTCTTCTATGGGCTATCACTGCTCAAGCGTTATCAGGGTGCCGGCTGGCGCAAGCCCTACATGATCTTTGCCCTGACCGACGAGACCTATTCGCTGATCACCACCCTGCCCGCCGCCGCACATGGCCATGATCATGCCCTGGCCTTCCGCATCTGCCTGCTCAACCAGGCCTGGTGGGTGCTCGGCTCCATCGCCGGGGTGTTGGCGGGTACCACGCTGACCTTCAATAGCCAGGGGATCGAGTTTGCCCTGACGGCACTGTTTATCGTGCTCACCCTCGAGCAGGCGCGCCGGCTGCGTCGCTGGCTACCCTTTGCCATCGCCCTGCTGACCGGGCTTGCCGGGATATGGCTGGTACCTGACCGCCATCTGCTGTTGAGCGCCATCGGCGCGGCCAGCCTCATCCTGCTGTTCCACTACTCACTCGGCCGCCATCAGGAGACCCGCCCATGACCACCCCGGCCCTGCTGATATTTATCGCCGTCTGTGCGCTGGCGACCTTCGCCACCCGGGTCACCCCCTTCGTGGCCCTCGCGCGACATGCTGACCACCCCCTTATCCTGCACCTCGGGCGCTACCTGCCACCCACGGTGATGATGATTCTGGTGATCTATGCCTTGCGTGACTTCCGTCCGCTCCTCGACGGTCACCTCAATGCCGGTGCCAACGGCTGGCCAATGATCATAGCCTCGCTGATCGTCGCCCTGCTGCATCTATGGCGGCGCAACGCGTTACTATCGATCATCGGTGGTACCGGGGCCTATATGGCGATGGTACAGCTTGGCTGGATGGTATAAGGGCGCCACTCTATTCCCCCTGCCAAGTGCCAGGAATCCTGACTACGATCAAAAACAACGGTTGAGCTGCGCCAGCGAAGCGGCGACCATGCACATCAGCTTCCAGGAGAAACAATCACCATGACACGCAACATTTCCGATATCCGCCGTGACTACGAGGGTGGACAGCTCGACGAGTCGCAGGCGACCGATGACCCCATGCCGCTGTTCGAGGAGTGGTTGACCCTGGCGCTGGAGAGTGAGGGCCTCGATGGAAATGCCATGACGCTGGCCACGGTGGACAGCCAGGGGCGTCCCCATGCACGCGTGGTGCTGCTCAAGGGAGTCGACGCTAACGGCTTCGTCTTCTACACCAACTACCACAGTCACAAGGGCAGCGAGCTGACCAACGTGCCCCGGGCCGCCCTGACATTCTGGTGGCCGTCGCTGTCTCGCCAGGTGCGCATCGAGGGAAACGTCGAGCAGGTCAGCGAGCAGGAGTCCAACGAGTACTTTGCCAGCCGCCCGCGGGCCAGCCAGCTGGGGGCCTGGATCGCGACCCAGAGCGTGGTGATTCCCGACCGTGGCTGGATCGAGGAGCGCAAGAGCCGATTCGAGCAGGCCTATGAGGGCCAGGAGATTAACCGTCCGGTCCACTGGGGTGGCTATCGCGTCATCCCCGAAATGATCGAGTTCTGGCAGGGTCAGCCCAGTCGCCTGCATGACCGCATCCGCTACGAGCAGCGTGACGGTGCCTGGCATCACTTCCGTCTGGCACCCTAGACCCGCCCCATTCACGTTTCATGTAAAGGTGCTGCTCGAGCCTGGCAGCCCCGTCCCACTGGACGGGGCATCACTATCCGTCCCCAGTCCGACCGCCCCTCAGTCCGACAGGCTCTCCAGGCGGTGGCGTTGCCACTCACTCTCGGGCTCGTTGAGGCGCAGGACGGCATCCACCACCTGCTCCTCCATGTTGTAGCGCTGCTTGAAGCCCAGGTGCTTCATCAGCGCCCGCATGGGGTGGTTGTCGACCATGATCTTGCCGATCATCTCCAGCGTACCGACACTCCTGCAGTAGTTGATCATCTTGTTCATCAGCAGGCTGCCGATCCCCAGACCCTGCAGATCATCGCGAATGATGACGGAAAACTCGGTACGAATGTTGTCGGGGTCGTTCCAGACCCGGACCACGCCCAGCATCTCCTTGCGACCATCTTCCAGCAGGTGCTCGGCGATAAAGGCCATCTGTCGGTCGTAGTTGATATGCGAGAGCATCGACAGGTCACGCTGGGTCAGGTCGGCCTTGTTATGGAAGTAACGGAATCGAATGCTCTCTTCCGAGAGCTTGTCATGGAAGCTGGTAATCAGCGGGGCATCCTCTGCCCGGATCGGACGGACCTCGACCTCCCAGCCATTGTTCAGCGTGGTCCACTCTCGAAGCTCCTCGGGATAGGGCATGATCGCGAAGCGAGCCGGGCGCCCCAGGTCCATGGCGAAGTCTACCGCGACCACGCCATCTCGATTGAGCAGCAGCGGATTGATCTCCAGCCCCCGCAGCTCGAGAAGGTCGGTGGCCATCTGCGACAACTTGACCAGTAGCTGGCATAGCTGATCGATATCACGTTCGGGGTCGCTCGAGTGCTCGTGGATCAGACGTGCGACATGGGTGTGCTCCACCAGGTCCTCGGCCAGCCGCATATTGAGCGGCGGCAGGGCGACCTGACGATCGGCCAGGATATTGACCTTGTATCCGCCGATCCCGAATACCACCACGGGGCCGAATATCGGGTCGCGGGTAATTCCCGCACACACCTGCATGGAGTGCTTGCCCCGCTGCATCGGCTGCAGGCAGTACTCGCGAACCTCGAAGGCGGGATAGTTCTCGGCGACCTTCTCTCGCAGCAGCTCGATGCCCTCCGCCACCTGCTGCGGCGTCTTCAGGTCCTGAAGCAGCCCCGCCGAGAGGCGGTGTGGGTGCTTGCGGTACCGAAATGGCCGACAGTTACCCTCATGGACCACCTTCAACGCCATGCTGCCACCCAGGGCTTGTGCTGCCAGGGCGCCCTCTTCTGCCGTCCTCACATAGCGGCTGGCCGCCACAGGAATGCCGTAGGCCTCGAGCACCTGAGCGGCCTCGGAGTGCGTCAGGGTCTCTCGCCCTTCGGCCTTGACCGACTCGATCAGCTTGCGGCACCGCATCCGAATCTCGCGATTCGTGGAAAATGGCAGGCTGGGAGGCGTCTCCTGCAGCAGTGACTGCACACGCTGATAGTCCACCATGTGCATGAAGGCCTTGATCGCCTGTTCGGGAGAGACGTAGGTAGGAATGCCCGCCAGGTTACACTCGTGCCGTGCGGAAAAGGCCTCCTCCAGCCCCATGAAGCTGGTCAGCAGGTTACGCCGAAAGCGTTTGCGATTGGCCACCAGCGCCTGGGCGGTGACCCTGGAAGGCGCTAGCCGAGTGGGTGCATGTACCACCAGCACCGCATCGACGTTGGGATCTCCCGCCACCACTTCCAGGGCATCCACCATCATCTCCGGGGTGGCGTTGCCCCCCAGGTCGACGGGATTCTCGCCGGGCTTGCTGATATCCAGGCCACCACTGCGCAGGGTTCGACGCGTCTCCTCGGTGAAGTCCGCCAGCTTGCCACCGGCGGTGATCAACTTGTCGATGGCCAGCATCGCCGGACCCAGACCGTTAGAGACGATCGCCAGGCGATCCCCGCGCAGGGGCTTCATCCGCGACAGGGTCATCAGGGCGTCGAACAGCTCGTCGGAGTCATGGACCCTAACCACGCCGGCACGCGAGAAGGCGGCATCGAAGATCTGGTCGCGATTGGCGATTCCCGGGGTCGGCGGCAGCTCCGTCAGGTCGGACTGGCGGGTCCGCCCGCTCTTGATGGCCAGCACCAGGCGATTGCGCGACGCATCGCGCAACGCCGTCATGAAGTGTTGGGCATCCATCACCTTCTCGAGATGCAGCAGGATGGCCTGGCTGGGCGAGTACTGGTTGATGTAGTCGAGCAGGTCGGGAAGCATCACATCGACGCTGTCCCCCAGGGTGATCAGGTGAGAAAAGCCCACCCCACGCCCCGCCGCCCAGTCGATCATCGCCGTGCCCAGCATGCCCGACTGCCCCAGGTAGGCGACCTTGCCCCGCTTGATGGTCTGGCTGGCATAGGAGGCGTTGAGTCGGCGGCCGGGAACGATCAGGCCCATGCACTCGGGGCCCAGCACGCGGATGCCCGAGGCACGGGCGGCATCCAGCATTCGGCTGCGAATCGAGGCCTTGCCGTCGCGCTCCTCGTCGAGGTGTGAGCCGCCGGAAAGCACCAGGGCGGCACGACAGCCGAAGCTTCCCAGCCTGGCGATACGCCCCGGCACCGTCTCGATCGGGGAACAGATCACCGCCAGGTCGGGCACCTCGGGAAGCTGAGACACCCGGGAGAAGCCCGGTTGACCGTGTACGCTGCTGTAGCCCTTGGGGTTCACCGCCCAGATGGCGCCGGGATACTCCCCCTCGAGAAGGTTGCGGATGACGATCCCCCCCAGGGATCCCGGCTTTTCCGAGGCACCGATCACGGCGATGGTACCGGGTTCGAAGAAGTGGTGAAGGAAACGGGTACTCACTGAGATCTCCCGGCAGTTGGCGCATGGCGCTTGAAGTAACTGCCTACTGTGTACGACCTATTGACACTGTCTGGCAAGGGCTCGAGACAAGTAAAGTGAGCCGGGTCTGCATGGAGAGCCACATGATTACCGGATATATCACGCATCCCGACTGCCAGCTTCACCATATGGGGCCTGAGCACCCGGAAAGTCCCCTGAGACTCGAGGCGATTCGCGCTCGCCTCTCCCTGACGGGAACCCTGCAGCAGACCATGCAGACCGAGGCGCGCCCGGCGACCGAGGAGGAGCTCGCCCTGGTTCATCCCGTGCGCCACCTTCGCGCCCTGGACAAGTGCGTGCCGGAGACTGGCATCGTCACCCTGGACAGTGACACCATGATGAACCCTGACAGCCTCAAGGCGGCGCGCGTCGCCGCCGGTGCGGTGCTCCGCGGTGTCGATCAGGTGTTTCGTCGCCAGTCCGACAACGTCTTCTGTGCGGTGCGCCCGCCCGGCCACCATGCCGAAGCCACCGACGCCATGGGGTTCTGTTTCTATAACAACATCGCGGTGGGCGCCGCCTATGCCCGCGAGAAATACGGTGCGCGGCGCATCGCCATCCTCGACTTCGATGTCCACCAGTGCAATGGCACCATCGACATCTTCAAGGATGATCCCGAGGTACTGGTCTGCACCAGTTTCCAGTTCCCCTTCTACCCCTGGCGCTACCTGCGTAGCGAGTGGCAGAACGTGGTCAACACGCCGCTCTCCGCCGGCACCGCCAGTGCTGGCTTTCGCCAGGCCATCGAGGATGACTGGCTACCCGCCCTGCATCGTTTCAAGCCCGATCTGGTGCTGCTCTCCTCAGGCTTCGACGCCCATCGCGAGGATGATATGGCCGAGCTCTGCCTGGAGGATGAAGACTTCCACTGGGTCACACGGATGGCATTGGAAATTGCCGAGCTCTATGCCGACGGCCGCCTGGTATCGGTACTCGAAGGGGGTTATCACCTGGCATCACTGGGACGCAGCGTCGACGCCCACGTCAAGGCACTCCTCGGGCTGCCTTTCGGTGAGGGTGATGACGATGACCCGAGCACGCTTGCGGTTGAAAGCAACCGCAGATAGCCGACACCCGGTGGCGCTGTGGTAAGCTGAGGAAAATCTGTTTCCTATAGTGAACAAAAGAGCATGCCAGATACCACCGACCAGGATGCCGCCCTGCGCATCGCCTCCGGGCGCAAGCCCTTCGTGGAACCGCTGCGCCTCGGCGAGCGTCTCCGCGAGATACGTCTCTCTAACCAGTGGACGCTGGAGGATGTCAGCCAGCGCACGGGGCTTGCCCGCTCCACCCTGTCGAAGATCGAGAATGACCAGATCTCGCCGACCTTCACCGCGGTTCAGAAGCTGATCGGCGGGCTGGACATCGACCTGCCCCAGCTTCTCTCCCCGCCACGCCAGCAGACTCGCACTATGGGGCGCCGCGACCTGACTCGCCGTGGCCAGGGCGACCTGCACCCGACACCCACCTATGAACATGAGCTGCTGAGCTGCGAGCTGGCACTGAAGCGCATGATTCCCTTCAAGACCATCGTGCGGGCACGCGCCTTCGAGGACTTCAGCGAGTGGGTGCGCCATGACGGCGAGGAGTTTCTGATGGTGCTGGAGGGCGAGATCCTGCTCTACTCGGAGTTCTACGAACCGCTACGCCTGGAGAGCGGCGACAGCATCTATTTCGACAGCGCCATGGGCCATGCGCTGGTCTCTACCAGCGAGCAGGATGCCGTGGTGCTATCGGTCTGTACCCGCGGTGAGGCCGCCTGATCAGGCCTTCTCGCGTCGCTTGTCCCCCGGGCGCCTGGCGGGGACGGCATCGAGCTCGAGGCGCCAGTGAGCATGGATCGCCTGGAAGTGGCGCCCCTTGGCGCGGGCGATCAGCATGACGCCGAACCGCTCCGCCAGCTCCACGCCCTTCTGGGTCACCCCCGAGCGCGATACCAGCACCCCGATGCCCATCTGGGCCACCTTGATCACCATCTCCGAGGTCAGGCGACCGGTGGTATAGAAGATATCCGACGCTTCGATAGCCCCCTCTCCCAGCCATTGACGCCCCGCCAGGGTATCCACCGCATTGTGACGCCCCACGTCCTCCACGAAGTCGAGCACCTCGGACTGCCGGCAGAGTGCACAACCATGCACCGCTCCGGCGCTGCGGTAGGTCTCGTTATAGGCCCCCAGATTCTCGAGTAGTGCATAGAGGACCGACTGGCGAACCGGCTCGACGGAAAGAGGCTGCTGGGGCACGGCGTCCAGCAGCCGACCGAAGACCGTACCCTGGCCACATCCGGTGGTCACGGTGCGATGCCCGAGCCGCTCATCGAGATCCTCGGGAAGGTGGCGCGTGACCACCGCCGCGGCCTCCACCTCCCAGTCGACATGCACCGCCACCAGGTCCTCGCGACGCTCTATCAATCCCTGATTGCGCAGATAGCCCGCCACCAGCGCCTCGGGGTCTGCCCCCAGGGTCATCAGGGTGACGATCTCTCGCTTGTTGAGATAGAGGGTCAGAGGACGCTCGGCGGCAATCGCCTGGCGACGGTGATCGCCATACTCATCGAGTACCTCGATCTCCAGGGTGGCGGGCAGGCGGGCGCGGCTAAGACTGATCGGTGGCATCCGTTACGAGCTCCCGGCAAACTGTAGACACGCCATGATGGCATTCCCGATACGGAAAGTCTTCAATGTAGATAGCCACCCACGTTCGAGAATTCTTTCCCCATGACAGCCTTCTCCAATCGCCGCACCGTAAGTCTCGCGCTGGATGAGCAGACAACCCGTATCAAGGGCTTCGTCTCACGGCGCTACTCTATCCGTGAGCTGACCCTCGGCGACGGCGGACCCTGGACGCTGACGCTGCAGCTCACCATGACCGAGCGTGCCGCCTACCGTTTCAATCTCACCTCCGAGACGCCGCGACTCTTCGTGCGCGGCGGCGACGCCGGCGAGCCTCCCGTCCCGTCGGCGATCACCGCCAGCCAGGACGTCGCCGGCAGCTGGATGGATGGTGAGCAGGAAGTGCTGGAGGTGGCGATGCCCCTGGCGATTCAGGCCTGGATTGAAGCCTACCTGGCCCGCCACGGCGAGGCGCCGCCAGAGGGACGCAAGAAGAAACACAAGGGCGCGGGACGCGCCCGGGAGATCACGCCATGAGCCGTTTCGAGCGCTGGTCGCGCCGCAAGCTGGGTGAAGAGTCGGAGATGGCAACGCCACTGCCCGATGGCGCGCCCCTGGACGAGCCAGACACTCACGCCACTCACGCGCCCCCCGGTGACAACCAGCCGAGTGACCACCAGGAGGGGATGACGCGAGAAGCCGAGCCGCCTACGCCGGGCAGCCTCGATCACACACTGCCGGACCCCGACACCCTCCCGGCCGAGGCCGACTTCTCAGCCTACCTGCAGCAGGGGATCAGCCGTCAGCTGCGCCGACGGGCGCTGCGCCGTCTCTGGTCGGCCGGCAACTACGGGGTGCGCGACGGCCTCGACGACTACGACGAGAACTATAATGAAGTGCTCAAGCCGCTCGCTCGGGACATGGCCGAGCAGCTGCGCCGCTGGACTCGCCCCAGTGAAGAGGCCCTCGAGGAGACCCCACAGGAGGCGCAGCACGCGGCCGATGATGTCGATTGCGATACCCAAGCGTCACGGCCTGTCGAGCCGCCATACACTGCTCAGCGAGACGACGACGCCGAGGACTTGTCGCACCATAAGGAGTCGGCGCAGAGTCCATTAGACGAAGAGACGACAGACGGCGATAATAAGCTTATCTAAATGTGATATTTTTATATTTCCTAAAATAAAAATAAACGCGACACTACGACCGTGAGGCTGCATGACACCATCCATTGATGCCAAAACCGTGGCCATTGACGCCATCACCGTGGACGATGCGGCCAACCGCAGCGCCCGCGAGATGGCGAGACAGCGTGTTTCCTGGCCGGTCAACCTGACGCCGGCCAGCGTCACCTATGAAAGTGCCGGGCATGCCCTGCTCCTCGGCGACGAGATCAGCGTGCGTCAGGCCGCGACACGCCTGCAGCGTAGTGGCCTTGCCGCCATCGCACTGCTGATCACCGAGCCGAGTGCCGATGATGCCGGGCTCGACGAGGCGCAGCTCGAGACGCTGCTTGCGAGCACCCGCCAGCTGCCCTGCCGGACGCTGACGCCCACCCAGCGTAGCCAGCTGCGTATCGAGGGCTATCTCGGGCGGTTCAGCATCGGCCTGCATGGCCCGGACGCCCCTCTTGATCTCGCACTGGCGTTGCTCGGCCATCGACACGCCGACCTGATCCTCGACCTGGGGCGCTCCCCCGTGCTGGAGCTCGAGCTCCTCCCTCCCGGCTACCGGCACCTCTCCCTCCAGGATCCAGCATCTGACGTCGCACTGAGCGAGTTTGCCGAGCTGGTCGGGGAGTTCGACAAGCCACGCTACTTCCAGATCAACGCCGACCTCTGCGCCCACTCCGCCTCCGGCAATGTGGGGTGTACGCGTTGCCTCGAGGTCTGCCCCGCTGATGCCATCTCCAGCCACAAGGGGCGCATCGAGTCGCGAATCGAGATCGACCCCTACCTCTGCCAGGGTGTCGGCAGCTGCTCCAGCGCCTGCCCGACCGGCGCCATCCAGTTCCGCCTGCCCGAACCCGCTCGCCAGCAGGAGGCCCTCATCAGCTGGCTGGACGCCTATCGCCAGGCCGGCGGCAAGGCACCGGTGATGCGCTTCGTCGAGGCCGCAGACCTGGAGGGTGAGGCCGATGCCCCGGCGGGCCACCTGCTCGATGTACCGCTGGAGGAGTTGGGCAATGCCGGGCACGACCAGTGGCTCACCGCCCTGGCCGCCGGTGCCGCCGAGGTACGGGTCCAGATACATGCCGATCTGCCGGCCACGCTGAGCGCCTTTGTCGACGACCAGGTCGCCCAGGCCCGGGTGATGCTGGAGGCCCTGGGCCATGACCCGGGGCGGATTCGTCGCATTCAGCGCGGCGACAGTGCCGCCCGCGACGCCCTGCCGGAGCGACTGCCTCTCGGCGAGGAGCCTCTTGTGCTCTCGGGGGATGGCAAGCGCGAGCGCTTCGAGGCAGTGCTGGCACGCCTGACGGCCCTGGGCGAGACCAGCGGTCGACGCCATTCCATGCCGGCGGGGTCGGCTTATGGCGGCCTGGAGGTGAATCGCGACGCCTGCACGCTCTGCTTTGCCTGCGTCAGCAACTGCCCCACCCCGGCCCTGGCCACCGGCGATCAGACGCCATTGCTCAGCTATCGCGAGGCCGACTGCGTGCAGTGTGGCCTGTGCGTCGAGGCCTGTCCCGAGGATGCCATTCGCCTGCTGCCGGGCTTCCTGGCCGATGCCAGTCGCACCGAGCGCCAGGTGCGTCACGAGGAAGCGCCCTTCTGCTGCATTCGCTGTGACAAGCCCTTCGCGACCGCCGCCACCATCGCCACTATCAAGGCGAAACTGGCCGACCACCCCTACTTTGCCGGTGATGCCGCCGCGCGTCTCGAGATGTGCGAGGACTGCCGCGTCAAGGATGTGTGGCAGTCCATGGCCCGCGACCCGGAATCACAACTCAAGGTATGACGCCATGACTCGGGAAATGGAATCGTCAGTGCCGGCCAGGGAGGATGAGGTGGCGATGGAGCAGGACGCGCTGCGCGCCGATCTCTATCGACTCCTGGCTCGCCTGATACGCGAACCCGCCGACGCGCCTCTGCTTGCCTGGCTGGCCGAACACCAGTCGGATGACGGCATCGAGGCGCACCAGGACCCCGTCGTCTCGGCCCTGATGGCCCTGGCACAGGCGGCGGCTGCCGCCAGTCCGGAAGAGCTGGAGCGCGCCCACTTCCGCCATCTGGTGGGCGTGATCCAGGGAGAGATCACTCCCTATGCCTCGTGGTATCGCCACGGCGAGCTGATGGAACAGGCGCTGGTCGCACTGCGCGAGGACCTGCGACGACTGGGCTTCACGCGGCGTGACACCAGTCATGACCCCGAGGATCATCTGGCCGCCATGCTCGAGGTGATGGCCATGCTGGTCGAGGAGCAGTCACCGGAAGCCGGGGGGTTCTTCATGTCACACCTCGCTCCGTGGGCGGAGCGTTGCCTCGACGACCTGGCTAGGGTCGATACGCTCTTCTATGCTCGAACGGGAGAGCTGGGCAAGGCCTTCATCACCGAGGAGCACAGCCAGCTGGCGGCAGAGGCGGAGCGCTCCCCGGTCAGAATCATCGAGCCCTGACCGACCCCCCAGCACCTGATCGATGTTAGCTGTTGGCCATTAAGAATATGGCGAGAAGAAGAATTGAGCATGAGAGAGGAGAAGACCATGCGTGCGACAAGCAACCCCGAACGTAGGCGCTTCCTGAAGGCACTCGGTGTGGGTACCGCCGCGGCGGGGACTGCTGCTGCAGTGGGCCATGTGACCCTGGTTCAGGCTGAAGACGAGCAGAAGGCCGCTCCTGAAAAGGCCGATACCCACTATCGCGAAACGCCCCATATCCGCGCCTTCTACGCCACCCTGCGTGATTGACGGCTGCCAGCAAGGAGAGAAATGTCATGCGTCTGACTCGTAAGGCACCGTCCCAGCAGCCTCAGGGCCTGGGCATTTCCCGTCGCCAGTTCCTCAAGCGAAGCGGTGCGACCACCGGTGGCCTCGCGGCCGCCGGCTTCATGGGAACTCCGATGATGCGGCGTGCCGAGGCCGCCGAGAAGACCGCGGTTTCCAACGCCCCGGTGGAAACCCGGCGTACCGTCTGCTCCCACTGCTCCGTGGGCTGTGGTGTCTATGCCGAGGTCCAGGAGGGCGTCTGGACCAAGCAGGAGCCGGCATTCGACCACCCCATCAACCGTGGTGCTCACTGTGCCAAGGGGGCCTCGCTCCGCCAGCACGGTCACTCCACCCGCCGCCTCAAGTACCCCATGAAGCTGGTGGGCGGCGAATGGCAGCGCCTGAGCTGGGATGATGCCATCGAGGAGATCGGCAGCAAGGTACTGGAACTCACCGACCAGCATGGTCCCGACAGCATCTACTGGCTGGGTTCGGCCAAGTTCAGTAACGAACAGGCCTACCTGATGCGCAAGTTCGCCGCCCTAGCCGGTACCAACAATACCGATCACCAGGCGCGCATCTGTCACTCCACCACGGTGGCCGGGGTAGCCAACACCTGGGGCTATGGAGCGATGACCAACTCGCTCAACGATATTCAGAACAGCAAGTCGATCATGTTTATCGGTTCCAACCCCAGCGAAGCGCATCCGGTCGCCATGCAGCACATCCTGCTGGCCAAGGAAAAGAGCAACTGCGAGATCATCGTCGTCGACCCGCGCTTCACGCGGACTGCCGCCAAGGCCAACAAGTTCGTGCGCATTCGCCCTGGCTCCGACGTCGCCTTTATCTGGGGCCTGCTGTGGCACATCTTCGCCAACGGCTGGGAGGACCGCGAATATATCGAGCAGCGCGTCTATGCCATGGACGAGGTACGCGCCGAAGTCGCCAACTTCTCTCCCGAGGAGGTAGAGCGCATCACCGGCGTGCCCGAGGCGCAGATGTATGACACCGCTCGCCGACTCGCCGAAAACCGTCCCGGCTGTATCGTCTGGTGCATGGGGGGAACCCAGCACACCACCGGCAACAACAACACCCGCGCCTACTGCATTCTGGAGCTGGCACTCGGCAACGTCGGAAAGTCCGGCGGTGGCGCCAATATCTTCCGCGGCCACGACAACGTCCAGGGCGCCACGGACCTGGGGCTGATGTCCCACTCACTGCCCGGCTACTATGGCCTTTCCGAGGGGGCCTGGAAGCACTGGGCCCGCGTCTGGGATCTCGACTACGAGTGGCTGAAGAGCCGCTTCGACCAGACCGAGTACGCCGATGGCAAGCCCATGCACACCAACGGCATCACGGTATCGCGCTGGATCGATGGCGTACTGGAAGATGACGAGAATATCTCCCAGCGCACCCAGCTGAAGGCGATGTTCTACTGGGGGCATGCGGTCAACTCCCAGACCCGCGGGCCCGAGATGCAGAAGGCCATGCAGCAGCTGGAGATGATGGTCATCGTCGACCCCTACCCCACCGTGGCGGGCGTCATGCATGGGCGGCAGGACGGTGTCTACCTGCTGCCGGCGGCCACTCAGTTCGAGACCACCGGGAGTGTCACCGCCACCAACCGCTCGCTGCAGTGGCGCGACAAGGTCATCGATCCACTGTTCGAATCCAAGCCTGACCACGAGATCATGTACCTGCTCTCGCGCAAGCTGGGCTTCGCCGAGGAGCTCTTCAAGAACATCACGGTGAATGGCACCGAACCGCTTATCGAGGACATCACTCGCGAGTTCAACGCCGGCATGTGGACGGTGGGCTATACCGGCCAGAGCCCCGAGCGACTCAAGCAGCACCAGAAGAACTGGCACACCTTCAGTTTCAGTGACCTCAAGGCCCAGGGTGGTCCCGCCGATGGCGACTACTACGGCCTGCCATGGCCGTGCTGGGGAACGGCGGAGATGGGTCACCCCGGCACACCGATCCTCTATGACACCAGCAAGAAGGTCTCCGAGGGCGGCCTGACCTTCCGCGCCCGCTTCGGCATCGAGCGTGATGGTGAGAACATCCTCTCCGACGGTTCATACAGCCGGGGGTCCGAGCTGGAGGATGGCTATCCGGAGTTCACCGCCCAGATGCTCAAGGATCTTGGCTGGTGGGACGACCTGACGGACGAGGAGAAGGCCGAAGCCGAGGGCAAGAACTGGAAGACCGACCTCTCCGGCGGCATTCAGCGCGTGGCGATCGCCCACGAGTGCGCCCCCTTCGGCAACGCCAAGGCGCGCTGTAATGTCTGGACCTTCCCAGACCCCATTCCCAAGCACCGCGAGCCGCTCTACACCAGCCGCCGTGACCTGGTGAAGGACTACCCCACCTGGGATGACGTCGACTCCCACTACCGCCTGCCGACTCTCTATCGCAGCATTCAGGAGAAGGATGTCACCGACAGGTATCCGATCATCCTGACCTCGGGTCGCCTGGTGGAGTACGAAGGCGGTGGCGAGGAGACGCGCTCCATGTCGTGGCTGGCCGAGCTGCAGCAGGAGATGTTCGTCGAGATCAACCCGGCACTGGCGAACGACCTGGGCATCGCCGAGGGCGAGGATGTCTGGGTAGAAGGCGCCGAGGGTGGGCGCGTCAAGGTCAAGGCGCTGGTCACTCCGCGCGTGGCGCGTGAGGTCGTGTTCATGCCCTTCCACTTCGGTGGCAAGTTCCAGGGCGAGAATCTGCATGACCGCTATCCGGAGGGATCGGCCCCCTACGTGCAGGGCGAAGCGGCCAACACCGCCACGACCTACGGCTACGACTCGGTGACCCAGATGCAAGAAACCAAGTGCACCCTGTGCCGCATCGAGCGCGCCTGACGCCTGACATGAAACGCGGAGTGGCCAGGTTCCACTCCGCGCCAAGGAGATTATCATGGCCCAGATGAAGTTTATGTGTGACGCGGAGCGCTGCATCGAGTGCAACGGTTGCGTCACCGCCTGCAAGAACGCCAACGAAACCGATTGGGGGATCCAGCGCCGTCGTGTCGTGACACTCAACGACGGACAGCCCGAGGAGGTCTCGATCTCGGTCGCCTGCATGCACTGTGACGATGCCCCCTGCATGGCGGTCTGCCCCACGGACTGCTTCTACAAGACCGATGATGGCATCGTGCTCCACGACAAGGACCTCTGCATCGGCTGCGGTTACTGCCTCTATGCCTGCCCCTTCGGCGCCCCGCAGTTCCCCCAGCAGAACGCCTTCGGCGAGCGCGGCAAGATGGACAAGTGCACCTTCTGTGCCGGCGGCCCGGCGGAGACCAAGGAGGAGGAGTTCCAGAAGTACGGTGCCAACCGTATCGAGGAGGGCAAGCTGCCGCTGTGCGCCGAAATGTGTTCCACCAAGGCCCTGCTGGCCGGTGATGCCCAGGAAGTGGCGGATATCTTCCGCCAGCGGGTCGTGCGTCGCGGCCACCCCGATGGGGGCTGGTCCGGTAACCAACGCCGAGAAGGGCAGCAGACCAGGGCGGGCCAGCCTGATGTTTCCATGGCTGACTCTCTCGCTTACGACGCCGCACGCCAGGGCTGAGGAGGTGATGTCATGAGTCACACCATCCATTGGCGGTCGCTATGGCGACTGCCTCTCATGGCACTGTTGCTGATCGTTGGCCTGGCACTGACCCAGGTCGCCGAGGCTCAGTCGGACCCCCAGGCGGAGGCGGCGACCGCCGTGCCCGCCCTGGATGCCGACACCTGGCGGCAGGTTCGCAGTGGCGAGGTCGATGCCTACTATCGCGACAGTCGCTTCGACTCCACCTATAACCTGGTCAATGCCAGCGGCGAGACCTGGCGCCAGTGGCGTAATCGCTGGGTATCGCCCTATGGCCTGATCGTCATGGGCGGCATGCTGGTGATGATCGTCATCTTCTACCTGCTCGCCGGTCGCAAGCGACTGGAGGAGCCACGCACGGGCAACAAGCTGCTGCGCTGGAGTGCGCTCGAGCGGGCGCTACACTGGAGTGTGGCAACACTGTTTATCCTGCTGGCACTGACCGGCGTCACGCTGCTCTACGGCAAGCATGTGTTCTACCCGCTGTTCGGGGCCGGTATCTGGGGCGCCATGGTGTCGGCCTCCAAGCTACTGCACAACTACCTGGGGCCCCTCTTCGGCATCCTGTTGATTGTGCTGCTGGCCAAGCTGTTCGTGCACAACCTGCCGAAGAAGCATGACCTCGAGTGGTTCCGCAAAGGCGGCGGCATGATCGGCAATGAGCACCCCGATGCCGGTTTCGCCAATGCCGGCGAGAAGGCCTGGTACTGGCTGCTGGCGACCGCCGGCATTGTGGTGATCATCAGCGGCCTGGTGCTCGACTTCCCCAACTATGGACAGGCACGGGACACCATGCAGTGGGCCAACCTGATCCATGCGGTGGGTGCCCTGGGCCTGACCGCCGTGGCCTTCGGGCATATCTATATCGGCACCATCGGCACCGAGGGTTCCCTGGAGGGCATGACCACCGGCTATGTCGACGAGACCTGGGCCAAGGAGCACCACAACCTCTGGTACGAAGAGGTGAAGGGAGAGTCGATCCCCGAGGAGCAGATCGCCTCGCGTGGCAAGGATGACACCGCCGAGGGACCCGCCCAGAGCTCCCCGTGAGCCACTCACCCCTCAACCATCGACACCGCCCTCGGGCGGTGTCTTTTTGTTATGCTGGACGAAAACCGCACAGAGGAGAGCGTCTTATGCAACATCTCGACGAAACAACCCGTACCGAGCTCGAGGCCGCGGCGTTTCGCCACCTTCTGCGCCACCTCGACGAGCACAAGGAGGTGCAGAATATCGATCTGATGATCCTTGCCGACTTCTGCCGCAACTGCCTGTCGAAGTGGCTGGTGGGCGCCGCCGAGGAGCGCGGTGCCGAACTCGACTACGAAACGGCACGCGAGTATATCTACGGCATGCCCTATGGCGAATGGAAGGAAAAGTATCAGCAGGACGCCACGCCCGAACAGCAGGCCGCCTTCCAGGCTCAACAGGCGCGCAAACAGGCCAGCAAACAGGGCAACGAGGAGTCATCCCAGAATGGCTGAGCCGATGATTCCCCTCTCCGTCGCCGTATTGACGGTCTCCGATACACGCACCGAAGAGTCCGACCGCAGCGGGCAGGCACTGGTCGAACGACTCGAGCGCACGGGGCACCGCCTGGCCGACAAACATATCGTCCGCGATGACATCTATCAGATTCGCGCCGTCGTGGCGGCCTGGATCGCCGATCCGGATATTCAGGTCGTGCTGACCACCGGGGGAACCGGCTTTACCGGACGCGACTCCACACCGGAAGCGGTCTCGGTGCTGATGGATAAACGCATCGAGGGGTTTGGTGAACTGTTCCGGCAACTGAGCTGGCAGGAGATCGGCAGTTCCACCGTGCAGAGCCGCTGTCTGGCCGGACTCGCCAACGGGACCGTCATCTTCTGCCTGCCCGGCTCCACCGGTGCCTGCCGCACCGCCTGGGACGGCATCCTGGCCGAGCAGCTCGATAGCCGTCACAAGCCTTGCAACTTTGCCAATCTCGTGATTCCCGAGCGGGGTCAGCATGACTGAGATGACCATCAATCCGCACAAGCCATGCAACTCCTTATACCTTCAGGCCAACCTGGTGATTCCCGAGCGAGGCCAGCATGAGTAGCGCAGGGAGCAGCAAGCTGAAGCCGGTGGCGGCGGCACTCGAGGCGCTGCTAAAGGATGTGGGAGTGCTCGAGACCCAGCGCGTGGCATGCGAGGAGGCCGCCGGTCGTGTGCTGGCCAATGACGTCACGGCGCGACTCGATGTGCCCTCCTTCGACAATAGCGCCATGGATGGCTATGCGCTGCACCATGGCGATGCCGGCCAGGCACTGCCCATTCGCCAGCGCATCGCCGCCGGGACGCCGGTGCAGCCACTGGCGCCCGGTAGCTGCGCACGGATCTTCACCGGCGGAGAGATTCCGCCGGGCGCCGACTGCGTCGTGATGCAGGAGCGTGTCGAGGTAGCCGATGGCGTCGCCACTCTTCCCGGCGATATCCCGCAGGGTGACAACGTCCGTCGACGGGGCCGAGACGTTGCCTCGGGCTCGGTCCTGCTGGAGGCCGGCCGTCGCCTGGAAGCCGCCGCCCTGGGCCATCTCGCCGGCCAGGGCATCACCGAGGTGGAGGTCCGCCGGCGACCACGCGTCGCGCTGCTCTCCACCGGCGACGAGATCGTCGATCCCGGCACCCCACTGGGGCCGGGACAGCTCTATAACTCCAATCGCCCCATGCTGCGCCGCCTGCTGGAGCGCTTCGGGGCGACGGTCGTCTCGATGGCATCGATTCCCGACGACCCCACCACTACCCGCCGCATGCTCGCCGAGGCCGCCGGCCAGGCCGACATCGTGGTGACCACAGGAGGTGTCAGCGTCGGCGAGGAGGATCACGTCAAGGCGGCGGTGGAAGCGCTGGGGGAGCTGGACATGTGGCGGCTGGCGATTCGTCCGGGAAAACCGCTGGCCCTGGGCAGAATCGGCCGCGGCAACGGGGATGGTGAGGCACGCTTCGTGGGACTTCCCGGCAACCCGGTCTCAAGCTTCGTCGGGACCTGGCTGTTCCTGAGGCCCCTGATAGGCCGCATGCTGGGCTGCCCGGCCCTGGCCACGCTGCCCGAAATACCGGCGCGCAGTGGCTTTGCGACCCGGACAGGGCCTCGCGCGCACTATATGCGTGTGAAGCTACGCTTCGATGATCGGGGCGTACATGCCGAGGCCTTTGCCGACCAGAACTCGGCCATCCTCTCCTCCTGCATCGAGGCCGATGCCCTGGCGGTCATTCCCGCGCAGACCTCGATCTCCCCCGGAGAGTCTATCACCTGCCTGTGGCTCATGACCGACTAGTATCATCAGGCGTGACTTCCAGCGCTTCGCGCACATCGGGCCAGAGGCGCTGGAACCCTTCACCCAGCCTGGGATATTCGGCTTCCAGCCAGGGCACCAGCTCCGCGAGCCGATTGGGTCCCGAGAGGCGCTGACCGATGCCACGGATGGCGCGGCAGGTGAAGCTAAAGTCGGCATAGCGGCGCAGCCAGTCCTGTTCCACCAGCACGGGCACCATCGGTGCCAGCCGTGAGGGTGCCGAGCGGCGGTTCAGCAACCGATAGCTGCGTGACACGACCGACGACTCCTCACCCTCCGAATCTTCAAGGCCCAGGGCCACAAAGTGATCCCAGACCAGATCCAGGGCGATGCCCATATAGCGCCTGCCAGAGCGTGGCGAGCACGCCAGGATATCTCGGGTTACCCCGTGACGATCCACGAAGGCATCGACACGACGATGGTGACGAATTCCTCGCGCCACCTCGGTGGACCAGGCCTCCAGGTCGTTCCCCTTCACGCCATCGGCGATCAGATTGCCATACAGAAAATCGTCGCCTCCACCGCGGGCGAGCCAGGCATGGGCAAGGAAGTTCATGACGGCCTCATAGGCAGTTGGCGGGCTTGGGCAACCCTGCCAGGCGAGCGCCTACCTTGGCGGGGCTGCCCGGAAACAGTTTCATCAGGTAGATCGAGCGTCCCTTGTCGGGCCCCAGGGCCTGGCCGACGGCCTTTACCAGTGGACGCATCGCCGGCGCCTGTTCGAAGCGGTCGTAAAAGTCCCGCAGCACGTGGATGACCTCCCAGTGGTCTACGGTCAGGGCGATGCCCTCTTCCTCCGCGAGTCGCTCACAGACGTCAGTCGACCACTCGTTCATATTGACCAGATAGCCTTCGGGATCGAGCGGGATATCCTGATCATTGACGGGTAGATAACGGTATATCTCTGTACTTGCCATCAGTACCAGCTCACCGTGCGCTCGCACGTTTCGGTCATGGAGATGAAGCCACCGACGTCGACAACCCGCACCGCTTCGTCACGGAGCGAAAGAAGTCCACGGGACTCGAGGTCTTCCTGCAGGGCATAGAGGCGCCCCGCCACCCGGTCGAAGCGCTCCCGGTGTGCCGGCAAGGCACCGATGACGCCATCTTCGATCAACAGCAGCTTGTCATCCGGTCCCATTCCCGCCAATGCCTGGGCAAGAACCTGGGATGTCGGGGGCCTGTTCAGGGTATGCAGCAACATGGAGTGCCTCGTCAGAAATTCAGTACCAGGGCATGGGATGCCACCAGGCGAGAGATCTCGGTGTCACCCACCCCCCTGACAGGGAGCATCAGCTGGTCGCTGGTCAAACCCAGCTCATCCATGCCCCGCTGCTCCACCAGCAGATCGTCGATGTCATACATCTCGAGCATGGCCAGAGTCGGGGCCGTGCCCTTCTGCCCCAGCGGGCCTGGCTGTTGTCCCTCGAGCAGCGCCGTGATGCCCTCCCCCATGAACAGCAGCGTGACTCGCCGATCGAAGGCCGCAGCGACCAGGGCGACATCGAGCCCCTCCTTCAGCCAGCTGGATCCATGGGGGGCATGGCGCAGGATCACCATCAGCTCGGCCGGAGATGCTGTATCTTGCATCGGAAACTCTCCTCAGGGACCAAAGGTGATCAGGCGATCGCAGCGCAGGCCCAGGTCGACGAGCTGCCCCAGCCCGGTCAGCTCGAAGGGTGGCGCAACGCTGGCCCCCTCCTTGCCATGCCGTGCGGCCTCCTGTTCGTCGAGCAGGCCACGCCTCAGGGCGGCGGCAATGCAGACCTGAAGGGGCACGCCGTGCTCCCGCGACAGCTCGGCCCAGGCATCGACCAGATGTGGCTCATCCTGTGGCGGTGCGGCAAGCCTGGCCGCGTTATGCACGCCGTCATGGTAGAAGAACACTCCTTCGACGTCATGCCCCCGCGCCAGCAGCGCGCGGGTAAAACGCAAGGCGGAGTGGGATGCCTGGCTGGTGTAAGGCGCATCGAGTAGAAGGATGGCGTAGCGCATCCGGAGACTCCTGAAACTGGCCAGCAAACAGACTGGCCCCGCCGAAGCGGGGCCAGCCCTGTCTCGCGTGACTCGCGCTGTCAGTCGCTGCTCATGATGCCCAGCAGGGAGAGCAGGCTGACGAAGAGGTTGTAGATCGACACATAGAGCGTGATGGTGGCCAGGATATAGTTGGTCTCACCGGCGCGATGAACGATCTCACTGGTCTGGTAGAGGATCGCCGCGGAGGAGAACAGCACGAAGCCGGCGGATACCATCAGCATCAGCGCGGGGATCTGGAAGAACAGCCCGGCGACCATGGCCAGCACCAGCACGATGGCACCCGCCATCATGAAGTTGCCCAGGAAGCTGAAGTCCTTCTTGGTGATCAGCGCCACGGCGGAGAGACCGATGAAGGTCAGCCCGGTCATCGCCAGGGCATTCATCACCAGGGCGGCGCCGTTGGGCATCGCCAGGTAGGCGTTGAGGATCGGCCCCAGGGTGAAGCCCATAAAGCCGGTGAAGGCGAAAGTAGTCAGCAGACCCATCGCGGAGTTTGCCGTCTTGTGGACCAGGAACATCAGTCCATAGGCACCGATGAAGAACACCAGAATGTTCATGCGCTCGATACCCATCGCCATGGCGGCACCCGCCGTCACGGCGGAGAAGAGCAGCGTCATGGCCAGCAGGCCATAGGTGTTGCGCAATACCTTGCTGGTATTGCTGACTCCCACCTGACTCTGCTGGCGGCTAATCTGTGACTCTTGGTAGGCCATTGATCCTGTGCTCCCTAACGTCAGTTGATCTTGCCAATCGACTAGCATGCCGGCTGGAAGTTCCTCGCGCAAGAGCCTGATGCACGGGACCTCAAGGCTGTTTCTGCTGACCTCATGCCGCCAACAGCGCGCCAGCGACCCTGGCCGCGCTGCTGCAGACATCGGGCCCCGCCCTTTCCAGCGCGTCCCGATCGAGCCAGACCAGCTCCCTGGCGTCGCTTGCCGCAGCCTCCTCACCGCCCTGCCACGCCATGCGCAGCACGACAACCACATGATGTGAGCGTAGATGACCCATGGGGTCATGGTCGAGCACATCGATGGCGGCAAGCACCTCACCCGCTCTCGCCAGCAACCCGGTTTCTTCGTGCAGCTCACGTTCGGCGGCGACCTTCAGCGTCTCACCAGGCTCCACCTTACCCCCGGGCAGAGCCAGCCGCCCGGCATTCGGGGCATGGGCGCGGCGAACCATCAGGATCCGCTCGTTGCGGATCACGGCAGCGGCAACCGCGAGTGTCGGGCGGGGCAAGGTGTCAGGCGTCGACATGAAGTGTCTCTCAGCAGCGGGCCTCCCCCTACTCTGCGAGCTCCGCCCCCTGCTCGCAAGGGGGCCTTGCCAGCGAACCGACTGACGGGCCAGCTGCCCGGCACGGTCTGCCGACTATCGACGCGTGCCGGCTTCCTGGCGCACCTCGACGCCAACCTCTACCGCCGTCTCGGCATTGGCCAGCCAGATGGCGCCATCCTGGATGGTGATATTGAACTCCATGCCTCGCTCCGCCAACTGCCCAAGCGCGGCCATGGTCTCCGGCGAGATGTCATAGACGGAGAGATTGCCCAGGTTGGCCAGCTTGCTGCCGAGCTGCTCCCACCAGATCCCGGCTCCCTGGCCGCTGTAGGTATAGAGCACTACCTGGCGGGCGCGGCCGCAAGCACGACGTATCTCGCGCTCATCCGGCTGCCCCAGCTGAATCCAGAGCTCGATCTCGTCGGTCAGGCTCCGCACCCAGAGATCGGGCTCATTGTCGGTGCTGACACCGCGACCGAAGGCGAGATCGTCATGGGCATGTCGGGCAAAGGCCAGCACGCGCAGCATCATGCGCTCGTCGGTCTCCGAGGGGTGTCGAGCCAGGGTGAGCACATGGTCGCCGTAGTAGTGGCGGTCCAGATCGGCAATCTGCAGCCGTGCCTTGTAAATCGTGGCTTTCAATGCCATTCGGGTCGCCTCGAGGAAAGGATGCTATGGCATGGGCCGTGGTAGAAGCCAGGAGAGAAGCTTAAAAAAAGAAAAAGCCACTGAGAACAGTGGCTTTTTCTAGTGTAGTGGCGGAGGGACAGGGATTCGAACCCTGGGTAGGCTCTCACCTACGCCGGTTTTCAAGACCGGTGCATTCAACCACTCTGCCATCCCTCCGGCTTACGGCGGTGAATATTACCAGCTTTCTCCCTCAGGTCAAGAGCCAATTGCGATCAATGCCTTAGCGGATATATCGGTGATGGCTAGTAAAGCCGCAGACCAACCCGGGTGACGCGGTTGCCATCCATCTCGCTGACCACCCAGTGGATACCATGCCAGTCCACATCATCGCCGACCACCGGGTGGCCACCGACACGCAACGAGACAAACTCGCTGAGGCTCATCTCCCGCTCACCGGGGCTCAGGGTCAGCCCGTAGGCATCGGCGATATCCTGCATCCTGGCCCCCCCTTCGAAGGTAAACGTGCCGAAGAAGGCGCGCTCCTGCTTGAGCTTGGCCTCTCCATTGAAGAGCCGGTTCAGCGCCGGCAGATCCTCGCTGCGACCGATCACGCAAAGCACATCCTCCAGCTGCAATCGCGTACTCCCCTTGGGGTGCAGCATGGCGTGCTCGCGAAAGAGGGCCGAGATCAGGGCGCCGGAGGGAAAGCGCAGCAGGCGAATGGGGACATCGGCAAGATCCTCGTTCTCGACCCGGTAGACGAACATCTCGTAATCATTCTCGGGCAGAATCCCCAGAGGGCCGCGATGGTTGGGGCTGACCGGCGTCGGTATCAACACCCGAGTCCAGCGCGCCATCAGCGACAGCGTGCCGCCCTGCAGCAGCAGGGATAACAGTACCACCGCGAAGGCCACGTTGAAGTAGAGCGCCGCCCCCTCCACGCCACCGATTACCGGGAAGATCGCCAGCACGATCGGCACGGCCCCACGCAGGCCGACCCAGGAGATGAAGCCGAGTTCGCGCCAGCGAAACTTGAAGAAGGGCTTGAGCGAGACCAGTACCGCCAGGGGGCGCGCCACGAAGATCAGCATCAGCCCCACCAGGGTCGCAGGCAGCGCATAGTGCAGCAGGTCCGATGGCGATACCAGCAGCCCCAGCACCAGGAAGAGCCCTATCTGGCTGAGCCAGGCCAGGCCATCATGAACCGGCAGGATGTAGTTGAGGTGGCGCCCCTTCTGGTTGCCGATCATCAGGCCGGCCAGATAGATCGCCAGGAAGCCGCTGCCTCCGAGAAAGCTGGTCAGGCCGAAGATACAGAACCCCAGCGACAGGGCGAGCAGGGAGTAGAGCCCGGGTGCCAGATCGACCCAGCGCAGCAGGCGGCCGCTTAACCAGCCGGCCCCCACGCCAATCACCAGGCCGAGGCCGAACTGCTGGATCAGCATCAGCCCTGTCTCCATGGGCCCACCGATGTCGCCGACCAGGATCTCCACCAGGACCAGGGTCAGGAAGATCGCCATGGGGTCGTTGGTGCCGGACTCGATCTCAAGGGTCGCCCCGACCCGCTCGTTGAGATTCAGCCCTCGCCCGCTGAGCATCGAGAACACCGCGGCCGCATCGGTCGAACCCACGATGGCCCCCACCAGCAGGCCCTCGGCCAGGCCAAGGTCGAATATCCACATGGCAAACAGGCCGACCAGCCCCCCGGTGATAAAGACACCGGCAGACGCCAGGGTCAGGGCCGGCTTGAAGGCGACGCGGAAGGTCTTCAGGCGTGTCCGTAGTCCGCCATCGAGGAGAATCATGGCCAGGGCCAGATGGCTGATCAGAAAGGCCAGGGGATAGTTATCGAACTCGATCCCGAGCACCCCCTCCTCGCCGGCCAGCATGCCCAGACCAAGAAAGATCAACAGTAGAGGAAGGCCAATCAGTGAGGAGACTCGGCTACCTAGCACGCTCAGGGCGATCAGCAGCCCGGTGAAGAAGAACAGGGTATTGATGACGTCCATGGCATCCTCTCAAGGGCAGGACAAACATTATTGCATGTGCCCGGAAACCGTGCGACAGCCGTGGGCGGCTCACCTGGATGGCAACTGGCGAGTCGGCCGGCGTTGAAGATACACTTGCCGGCGGCCGCACACCTCTTCAGCCGCGGAGCCCATGAATGCCCAAGCACCCAGCCCCCCTCTCCTGGCGTCGCCTATGTCTCGCCCTCGGCCTGCTGGCACTCCAGACGCTGGCGCCCGCCACGACCTGGGCAGAGGAGGGCCTGGAGGCACCACCCGCTCCCCTGACCCTGGAGGGTGATGTGATGGTGCCGGTCATCGAGGCCCTGCCGAAGCCGGCTCCGCAGACCACCGAGGGGCTCGAGCCCGAGCAGGCCCCCTCCATCGGCGAGTCGGAGCCCGGCGAACCTGTCATGCCGGTCCCCAGCGTCATCCATGCGCCCCCCGAGCCGTTGGCGCCGCCGCCGCTGGAGTCGTTGACCATCATGCTCGACTGGTACCCCAGCCTGCACCACGCCGCCCTGATCCTGGCGGCGAGCAACGGGCTACCCCAGCGCGAAGGCCTCGAGTTGGAGATTCGAACACCGGCCGACCCCGGCGCACCGCTTCGCCTTCTCGATGCTAGGCTCATCGACCTGGCACTCACCCACCAGCTGCAACTGCATCTGCAGGTCGACCGTGGCAAGGCCCCCCTCCGCGTCGCAACGCTGGTCGACACCCCGCTGACCGGCGTGGTGACGCGCGAGTCCGCCGATGTCGAGGGGCCGGAGAGCTTCGCCGGCCTCAGCCTCGGGCACGCGACCGACGTGGCCCGAGATATCCTCCTGCCGGCCCTTGTCGACCCCCAGGGCATCGCTACCGATGAGGTCCAGCTTGTCGAGACCGGCTTCGCCCTGGCCACCGCCATGACCGAGCAGGCCCTGGACGGGCTGGTGACCCCCCTGCGCCTGACACTGCCTCGCCAGCTGGCGAACCGAGGCGTGGCAAACCGACTGCTCAAGGTCGAGGAGTACGGGATTCCCCACCATGACGGCCTGATACTCGTGGCCCACCGCGACCAGTTACCGCGCTTGCGAGAGCCGATCAACGAGCTGCTCGACATCCTGCGAGAGACCACCCTCTGGATGATCGAGCACCCCGACGCGGCCTGGGAGGCCCTGATCGAACAGGAGCCGACGCTGGACACCTCCGTGAACCGGGCGAGCTGGAACGCCACCCTGCTGCGCATGAGCGCCCAGCCGGCGGCGCTGGACAGCGGGCGCTATCGCCGTGTCGAGGCCTACCTGCATGAAAACGGGCTGATCGATACGATCAGCCCGCTGGAGAGACTGGCAGTGGACCCGGGTGCTGGGTAGCCTCCAGAGATAGTGTCTGGGTCAAGAGCGCTACAGCGCGTCGATAAAGCTGTCGATGGCGCCACGAAATGCCTCGGGCTGTTCGGCATGCAGCCAATGCCCGGCGTCCAGCGTCACCAGCTGTGCCTCCGGCAGCACCTTGCGCAGTGCCGGGAGGTGCTCGTCGGCGACATAGTGAGAGGCACTGCCTCGCAGCACCAGGGTGGGCCCGGTGAAGGGCTCGCTACCCGCCGGCTCGGCCATGATCGACTCATAGTCCGACTGAATCTCGTCCAGCCCGAGGCGTAGCGCCAGCCCCTCGTCTTCACCACGCACCAGATTGGTGGCCAGGAACAGGCGCACCGCCCTCTCCTTCACATGCTCCGCCAGCAGCGCATCGGCTTCGCGGCGATTCGCGGGGCGACCCTCCTTCACACGGCGCAGTCCCGCCATGACACTGTCGTGATCATGCCCATAGGCCACCGGCGCGATATCCCCGATGATCAGCGACGCGACCCGCTCCGGGGCCCGACGCGCCAGGGTGATGGCCACCTTTCCCCCCATGGAGTGTCCGAGAAGGTGGGCACGGGAGATCGACAGGCTATCGAGCAGAGCCAGAATATCGTCGGCCATTGCCGTGTAACCCATGCCCTCCACATGCGGGGAGCGACCGTGGTTGCGCAAATCCACCGCCACCACCCGATGACGCTCCTCCCAGGCCTTGATATGGGAGCGCCAGTTATCGGCACTGCCGAACAGGCCGTGGATCACCACCAGTGGCGTGCCATCGCCGCCGGTATCCAGGTAGTTGAGCTCGATCGACATGGTAGGGTCCTCGTGCTGTGGTTCGTGAAGCAGGGTTCGGAAAACCGAGTTCGGGTAATAGGGGTTCGCAAAAACCGAAAATCAGTAACGGGCGCGCGCCACTTCAGGCGCCACATCCTCGCCCCCGGTGACGCTCACCAGGCGACGGCTGAGCCAGGCCAGCAGCACGCCATAGAGAGGCAGGAAGAACACCACGCTGATCAGTAGCTTGACCGCATAGTCGACCAGGGCGATCTCCAGCCAGTTGGCTGCCATAAAGGCGTCGGAACTGTTGTGGAAGGCAATCGAGAAGAAGGCCAGGGTATCGGCCAGATTGCCCAGTACCGTGGAGATCGCGGGTGCCACCCACCAGGCGCGCAGTCGACGCAGGCGATCGAAGACGTGAACATCGAGCAACTGACCCAGCACATAGGCCATGAAGCTGGCCAAGGCAATGCGCGCCACGAACAGGTCCCACTCGCCCAGCGCTTCCACTCCCGCAAAGCTGCCACGTGGAAACACCACCGACACGACATAGGAGACCATCAGCGCCGGAAACATCACCCGCATGATGATCGCCCGGGCCGCCCCCTTGCCAAACAGACGCACGGTCAGGTCGGTCGCCAGGAAGATAAAGGGAAAGCTGATGGCGCCCCAGGTGGTATGTAGGCCGAACACCATGAATGGCAACTGCACCAGATAGTTGCTGGCGGCGATAACGGCGATATGGAAGGTAACCAGCAACGCCAGGCAGCGACGATACTGTAGTGAAGAGAGCACGAACATCGTGAATCCTTTTTTGGGGAGGGGTGAGGGAACCCTCGTGCAGGATTGCGTCGGTAGCGACGCGGCGCGGGCGCATTATACGGCGTGGGGGGCCGACTGGCCATGCGCGACGCCAGGGCCAGCGCAGATGACACTAGCAGGGTGGAGGGCGCCCGCCCGAAACGCCGCACGCCGCCCAATGGGGCGGCGTGCGATCACATCATGATGTCACCCAGCGCGGCGCCTAGACCTGGTGCGCCTCGCTGGCGGCACCGACGTCATGGGCCTGCATGGCCTCGTGAATCTCCTCGAGACTCGCCGGGTCATCGATGGTGGAAGGCACCGAGTACTCCTTGCCATCGGCAATGTTGCGCAACAGCTTGCGCAGGATCTTGCCGGAGCGCGTCTTGGGCAGGCGATCCACCACCAGCACCTGCTTGAAGCAGGCGATCGGCCCGATCTTCTCCCGCACCAGGACGATCAGCTCCTTCTCCAGCTCCACCTCCCGCCCATCGAAGCCATCCTTGGGGATGACCAGCCCCACCGGCAACTGCCCCTTGAGCGCGTCATGGACACCGATGACGGCACACTCGGCCACGGCAGGATGGTCGCCAACGACCTCCTCCATCTCGCCGGTGGAGAGGCGGTGACCGGCCACATTGATGACATCATCGGTGCGCCCCATGATGAACAGATAGCCGTCCTCATCGATATAGCCGCCATCCCCGGTCAGATAGCACCCCGGAAAAGCTGCCATATAGGCCGAGTGGAAACGCTGAGGATCTCCCCACACCCCCGTCAGACAGCCCGGCGGCAGGGGCTGCTTGATCACCACGCTACCCTGGGCCATGGGCGCCATGGACTCCCCCTCGCGGTCGAGGATCTGCACGTTGAAACCGGGCACCGGCACGGTGGCACTGCCCGCCTTGGTGGGCATGGGCTCGAGGCCATGGAGGTTGGCGGCGATGGGCCAGCCGCTCTCGGTCTGCCACCAGTGATCGATGACCGGCACGTCGAGCAGGTCATCCAGCCAGTGGAAGGTCGGCGGGTCGAGGCGCTCCCCCGCCAGGAACAGCGCCTTGAGACTCGAGATATCGTACTGTGCCAGCAGCTTGCCGTCCGGGTCCTCCTTCTTGACGGCACGGAAGGCCGTCGGCGCGGTGAAGAAGCTCTTCACCCCATACTCCTCGATGATCCGCCAGAACGCTCCGGCATCCGGCGTCTTCACCGGCTTGCCCTCGTAGACGACGGTGGTCGCCCCGCGCAGCAGCGGCGCATACACGATGTAGGAGTGACCGACCACCCAGCCCACATCCGAGGCCGAGAAGAACACCTCGCCCGGCGCCACGTCATAGATGACGTCCATGGAGTAGGTCAGCGCGACCGCATAGCCGCCGGTATCGCGCACCACCCCCTTGGGCTTGCCCGTGGTACCCGAGGTGTAGAGGACATAGAGAGGGTCCGTGCCCTTCACCGGCACACACTCGGCGGGCGTCGATGTCTCGACCAGCGTCGCCCAGTCATGGTCGCGCTCACCCAGCTCGGCGAGATGCTGCTCGCGCTGGAAGATCACACAGGCATCCGGCTTATGGGCACTCTGCGCGATGGCCGCGTCGACGATCGGCTTGTAGGGCAGAACCTTGCCGACCTCGACGCCACAGGAGGCGGCGACGACCACCTTGGGGGCGGCATCTTCGATGCGCACCGCCAGCTCGTGGGGGGCGAAGCCACCGAACACGACCGAGTGCACCGCGCCGAGCCTGGCACAGGCATACATGGCGACCAGAGCCTCGGGCACCATGGGCATGTAGATCACCACCCGGTCGCCCTTCTCGACCCCCATCGCCTTCAGCGCACCGGCAAACCGCGCCACCTGATCGCGCATCTCTCGATAGTTCAAGGTGCGCTTGCTGTCGGTCACCGGGGAGTCCCACAGCAGGGCAGGCTGCTCCCCCCTGCCCTGCTCGACATGATAGTCGAGAGCGGCATACGCAATATTCAGCTCGCCGTCGCCGAACCAGCGGGCATGGTTGGCCTCATCATACTCGAGGATCCTCTCAGGCTCCTTGAACCAGGGGATGCGGCGCGCCTGCTCGGCCCAGAAGGTTTCAGGGTGATCTATCGAACGACGAAACTCATTGGCGTAGCTGTTCATCGAGTGGTTGCTCATGGCGATCCTGTCACGGTCCAGTGCATGTAATTGTTGACACTGTAAAGCACAGATCCCCGGGCTCCCTCATACGATAGGCTAAGTTTCGACGAAAGAAGCAGATCTTGATGCTTTATTGTCAACAACTGTAGTGAGGCGGGCTCCATGAAAAAACCACCGCCTCGAGGCCCACAGACAACAGGATTTACGCTATGCTTGAGCAAAGCATGATATACCGTCGCGGCGCTCGATAGCGTCGCATACGACCCCTCCACTCACGCGCAGCGCGGGGACATGCCATGAAGACTCCCAGCCGCGAGGCAGCACGACTCATCGAAGGGGGGAGCGGCGCCATTGATCGCGCCACCGCCCTGCTCAAGGCGATGGCCAACGACAACCGCCTTCGCATCCTCTGCCTGCTCGACACGGGCGAGATGTCGGTGACCGAGCTCAACGGACATCTGGCACTGAGCCAGTCGGCCCTATCGCAACACCTGGCCATACTGCGTCGGGAGGAGCTGGTATCGACCCGCCGCAGCTCACAGACCATCTACTACTCGCTGCAGGGCGACAGCGTCAGGTCGATCATCGCCACCCTCGTCAACCTTGGCCTGGCGGACGGCTGACGAGCGAGGGCGTCATATCAAGCCCTCCGGGCCGAAGGCCAGACCTCCAACCAGGAGGGCGACGCAGGCGCCAGGCTCAGTGCTTCTGCCAGCGACTAGCATCCAGCGCCTGGGCACCGCGCAGCAGCGCCTGCTCCACTCCCGCGGATACCGCCGCACCGAGCCTTTCGCCGAGCCGGCGTGACGGCTCCAGCTTGACCCGTATGACCCTGGACTCCTGCATGCGCTCGACCAGATAGGCCTCGCTGGTACCCAGAGCATCGACCAGCCCCCTGTCGAGGGCCTCGCTGCCGTACCAGATCTCGCCGGTGGCGATCGCCTCGATATCGAGCCCGGGCCGACGCTTTGCCACATGGCGCTTGAACAGCTCGTGGGTCCTCTCCAGATCATCGATGAACTTCTCGCGCCCCTCCTCGGTATTCTCGCCAAGCACTGTCAGGGTGCGCTTGTAGCGCCCGGCGGTCAGAACCTCGACATCGATATCGTGGCGCTTGAGCAGGCGGTGCACATTGGGCACCTGGGCCACCACACCGACCGAACCCACCACCGCCAGCGGCGCCGCCCGCACCCTGTCCGCCCCACACGCCATGAGGTAACCACCGCTGGCGGCCACCTTGTCGATACAGACCGTCGTGGCCAGCCCCGCATCACGCAGGCGGTCGAGCTCGGCGGCAGCCAGACCATAGGCATGCACCAGGCCACCCGCGGACTCCAGGCGCACCACCACCTCGTCTCCCGACTCGGCTGCCGCGATGACCGCCGAAATCTCTTCGGCGAAGCGGTCGGTCCCGCTGGCTCGAATATCCCCATGGAAGTCGATCAGCCAGACCGTCGACCGGCTCTCCCCTCCCTCACGCTTATGGGACTTGCCGGCCTTGGCCTGCTGCTTGTCCTCGCGACGAAAGGCCTTGAGCAGGCGCTTGCGAGCCCCCGGCTCGCTGGCCGCCAGCCGCAATCGCCGCTTCCTTTCGTCACGCCCCCGATTGAGTTCCACGAGCTTGAGCCGTGAGTCGCTGCCCGCCTCCTGGCGCAGCCTGGCCACCACCGCGACAGCGAGCCCGACCACCAGCACCACGCTCAGCAACTGGACCAGAAACAGTCCGACGTCCGCCAGCCACTCTCCCATCAATGCCTCCCTAGGGGCCCGGCGCCCTGTGCATGACAACAGGCATGACAACAGTGCTGCACACGACAGCAGCCCAGGCCCGCTTGATCTAAACAGTTGTTTGAAATACGCTCACGCCATCCCCCACCCAACCCCAGGAGTCTCCCATGAGCCAGTCTACCCTCGACACCCTGACGTCTCGCTTCGACCCCCAGGCCGCCAGCGGCATGGATGAGGTCTTCCAGTTCCATTTCGACGATGCCGAGAGCCACTACCTAGTCATCCAGAATGAGTCGCTGAGCGTTGAGCAGGGGGAGCACGACGACCCGTCCGTCAGCTTGACCATGAGCACCGCGACACTCAAGGGCCTGATGACCGGCGAGGTCAACGGCATGACGGCCTTCATGACCGGCAAGCTCAAGGCCACCGGCAACATCATGCTGGCCACCAAGCTGACCAGCCTGTTTCCCGGCGAATAACCGCAACACCCCGTCCCAGCCGGGCCCACTGAAGGCGCAATGCGGGTTACACCCCGAAACCAAGGGTCGCTGGGGACAAGCCGAGAAGGAGATCCGAGGACCAGGGACGGCCGAGGTAGCGTACAGGGAAGTATTCACAGCGCCTCCTCGTCGGTCCGGCGCTTGTCGCCAGATCAGCCCCGAATATCGAGGTGCCAAGCTATCTGCAAATAGCCCTGATATCGGTTTCCCCTCGCCTTATCTGGGCATACCTAACGGGCCGCCACCTCGGCCAGATGTGTCTCGATCAGGGCCCGTGAGATCGAGTAGAGCGGAGGTAGCTGAGGTAGCTGGCGAGGAGAGAACCAGGCGGCATCGGCGATCTCCACGCCATCGATGCGGATGCGTCGACTGGCCGCCTCGGCAAAGAAGCCGAGCATCAGGGCGTGGGGAAACGGCCAGGCCTGGCTGCGGAAGTAGCGAATCCTGCCTACGCTCACCCCCACCTCCTCGAAGATCTCGCGGCGCACCGCCTCCTCTGCCGACTCCCCGGGTTCGATAAAGCCTGCCAGGGTCGAGTAACGCCGTGGTGGAAAACGCGGGCTGCGCGCCAGCAACAGCGACTCCCCATGCGTCACCAGGGTGATGATGCAGGGCGAGATACGAGGGTAGTTGCGGTGCCCGCAGCCGTGGCAATGCATCGCAAACTCGGCGTCGAGGCGCGCCGCCGGTGCGCCGCATCGGCCGCAGAAGCGGTGGTTGCGTAGCCAGGCGGCCACCTGCAGCGAGGTCGAGACCAGCCCGAAGCGCGACTCCGGCAACCGCGACAGCCACTCACGCCCGCCTGGCCAGTCATCGCCCGCCTCGGCCTCGAGTGAGAGCGCCACCGGCACGTCATGCCAATAGCCCAGCGGCTGCATCTGCTCCGTCCAGGGCATGATCGGCTGCAGGACCCCGCCGTCGGGCGCCGGCGCGATGCGCCCTTCGGCAAGCCGAATCACATGGCCTTCTCGCGCCTCGAGGGGGAGTTCGCGGCGCAGCATCAGTGTGGAATCCCTTCCACGCCATCCCACAGGCACTCGCCTGCCGCCTCGCGGATGCTTGTCAGCTTCTTGCGATGGGCGGCCAGCTCCTGGTCGCTTGGCGTCGACACGCGCAGCTGACCCGCCGCTACCGATACGGGGCGATGCTGGATGCCGGCCTTTCTGCCCCCCTCCGCACTCATGGAGGCGTCCAGAAGCAGGGCGGTCTGGCCACCGGTCATCGCCAGATAGACCTCGGCGAGTATCTCGGCATCAAGCAGGGCGCCATGGAGGACCCGGTGACCGTTATCGATCTCGTAGCGCTTGCACAGCGCATCCAGGTTGTTGCGCTGGCCTGGATGCTTGTCGCGTGCCAGCTGCAGGGTATCGAGAATGCGACAATGCTCCGCTACCGGCCCCAGCCGTGGCTCGCCGCGCGAGTCATTGAGCATGGCCAGCTCATGGTCGATAAACCCCACATCGAAGGGAGCGTTATGGATGACCAGCTCGCCACCCTCGATAAAGGCCCAGAACTCATCCGCGATCTCCGCGAACAGGGGCTCACCGGCAACCCGTTCATTGGTGATGCCATGCACCGAGATCGCCTCCTCCTCGATCTCGCGCTCGGGGTTGATGAACTGGTGGTAGGTGCGCCCGGTCAGGCGGCGATTGACCATCTCCACCGCGCCGATCTCGATCAGGCGGTGGCCTTCCCGGGGGTCGATGCCCGTGGTCTCGGTGTCCAGAATTATCTGCCGCATCACATCTCCCTCACGTCTGCTGGCGGTGGCTGTCGATGGCCTCATTGGCAAGCGCATCGGCGCGCTCGTTCCCCGGATGACCGCTATGCCCCTTGACCCAGTGCCACTCGATCTCGTGGCGGTGGGTCTCCTCGAGCAGCTCCTTCCACAGCTCGGCATTCTTGACCGGCTGTCGACCGGCCGTCTTCCAGCCCCGCTTGACCCAGCCATGGATCCACTCGGTGATACCGCGGCGCAGATACTCGGAATCGGTCCATAGCGCCACGCGACAGGAGCGCTTGAGCTCGCGCAGTGCCATGATCGCCGCCATCAGCTCCATGCGATTATTGGTCGTGCGCGCCTCGTAGCCATTCAGCGTTTTCTCATGGGGTCCGCTGATCAGCAACGCCCCCCAGCCACCGGGTCCCGGGTTGCCACGGCAGGCGCCATCGGTATAGATCGTCACCGACGGGGAGCCGCCGGCCTCTGAATCACTCAATCTCTGTCATCCTTCTTTCGTGGGCCGCCCCCTGTCGAGCCGCGGCCTGGTCGGGCTCCAGGCGGGCGGTGCCGAACGCCGCCCCTCCCAGGGGAGCGGTAAAGCGCAACCCGCTACTGCGGGTCTCGATCAGCTGCGGACGGCGCTGGGCCTGGATCATGTAACTATCGCCCAGGGGCAGATTGTGGCGGCGCCCCAGCGTCTCGAAGAAGGAGTTGCGGGGCAGTCGTCCAGGCAGTTGAAAAGCGCAGTAGTCTACCCGCTCGATCTCGAAGTCGACAAACGCCAGCCAGTCGCGCAGACGAGCGGGAGAACGCCACTGACCCCGCCAGGGCAGCCGTTGGCGACGCCCGGGCGACAGCCGCCCCAGCGCTATCGTTGAGAGTGGCATCCAGCCGAAGAGAATGAGCCGCCCCTCATCGGCGGTGATGCGTGCGGCCTCCTGCAGCATGTGATGCGGGTCGGGGGCCACCTCGAGCAGATGGTGGACGACCACCAGGTGGAGACTGCCATCGGGGAGTGGCAGCGCGTCGGGTGAGCAGACCAGCGTCGACGCCCCCTGGGCCAGCTCTCGGGTCGGTGCCCACTGCATGGGGTGGCGTACCGGACACATGTCGGCCAGCACACTGCCGAACCCCAGCTCGAGACTGTGCATACCGAAGAGCCGCTCACAGACCGGCCCGAGGCAGGCTCTTTCGGCACGCCGTACGGCCTCGCCTGGCGGCGTGGCCCAGAAGCGCTGGCCTTCACGAAACAGTGCCGCCAGCCGCTGGGCTCCCCTGTCGGTTGACATGCCCCTCCCTACTCTTCATATTGAGCGGATTTTGCGAACCGTTCATGCCCATTCAGGACACTCAGCCCATGTTGAGCGTGACACCGATTCCCGCGTTTAGCGATAACTATATCTGGCTTCTGCGTCAGGACACGACCCCCGATGTCTGCGTGGTGGATCCCGGCGATGCCGCCCCTGTCATCGAGCTGCTCGAACGCGAGTCGCTGACCCTCTCGACGGTGCTGATCACCCATCATCACCCGGACCACACCGGTGGCTTGCCCGAGCTGATCGAGCGCTACTCCCCGCGGGTGATCGGCCCCGACAACGATGCCATCGACGGCATCGACACCAGGGTGACCGAGGGCGATGAGGTTCGCGTCATGGGACGGCTGTTCGAGGTGATCGCGGTGCCCGGCCATACCCTGGATCATATCGCGTTCTTCACGGCCGGTATCCCGCCGCTGCTGTTCGGCGGCGATGCCCTGTTCAGCGCCGGCTGTGGTCGCCTCTTCGAAGGTACACCGGCACAGATGCACGCCTCGCTGCAGAAGCTTGCGGCCCTGCCCGATGACACCCTGATCTTCGCCGCCCATGAATATACTCAGGCCAACCTGCGCTTTGCGTTGGCCGCCGACCCCCACAATTCGGACGTGGTCCAGGCCATGGAAGAGTGCCAGCGTGCCAGGGAGCTTGAGCGCCCGACACTGCCCACCTCCCTGGCCCGCGAGAAACGCATCAACCCCTTCCTGCGCGTGGCGGATGCCGGCGTACGCCAGGCCAGCTCGGCCCATGGCGACGTCGACAGCGACGAGGCGACCTTCGCCACCCTGCGCGCCTGGAAAGACAACTTCTGAACTCGATCCGTGGACGCCTGATGCCTTCCGACACTGCCGGAGGCCCTGACGCGCCCTGGAGGAACACGACCGGATGACCTACTACACCACTCGCCGCCGGCTCTTCGCCTTCGCCAGCAGCGCGGCCCTGCTCGGGGCCTTGATGAGCGCCGGCGCCCAGATCCAGGCCGCGACGTTCGACCAGAGCCGTGGCGCCCGAGCGGCGCAGCACGCCACCTTTACTCCATCCCCGGTCCTCACGTCCCAGCACTTCTGGGACGAACTGGCGGTTGAGCCCCGTGACGCCTGGAGCCAGCTGCGCGACAGCTTCCAGTGGCAGGACGAACTGGACGAGCCACGCGTGCAGGCCTGGATCGACCACTATCGCCAGTCTCCGCACAATATCGCCGAAATCACCGAGCGTGCACGCCCCTGGCTGGCCTGGATCATCCAGAAGGTCGAGGAGCGTGGCCTGCCCGGTGAAATCGCCCTGATTCCGTTTATCGAAAGCTCCTTCGATCCGAGCGCGCGCTCCCATCGCGGTGCCGCCGGCCTCTGGCAGTTCATGCCACGCACCGGTGACTCCCTGGGCTTGAGCCGGCAGCGCGGCTATGACGGGCGTCTGGATGTGGTGGCCTCGACCTACGCCGCCCTCGACTATATCGAATACCAGGCCGACCAGTGGTACGAGGGCGATCTCGAGCTCTCCCTGGCGGCCTATAACGCCGGGGCCGGGACCGTCAACAAGGCACGCCGCCGGGCTCTCGCCCAGGGCAAGAGCGGCGACTACTGGGGTCTCTCGCTGCCTCGCGAAACCATGAACTACGTGCCCAAGCTCAAGGCCATTGCCGCCATCATCGCTTCGCCCGAGGAGTACCAGGTCACCCTCCCCGCCATCGAGCATGCCCCGGCCTTCGCCAAGATCCCCGTTGAGCGCCCACTGCGCCTGGACGAGGCCGCCCGCCTCGCCGGTGTCTCGAAGGGCACGATCGCCGAGCTCAACCCGGGGGTAACCGGCGGCACCGTTCTCCCCGGCAATGATCGAGTGCTGCTGGTGCCCGCCGCGCGCGCCGACGCCATGCTGGCACGCCTCGACACTCCCGCGGCGCCAGGCGGCACCCAGGACTCCCGCTACCTGGTGCAGCGTGGCGACACCCTGGCCGAGATCGCCGCCCTCCAGGGCATCAGCGTCGCCGAGCTGCGCCAGGCCAACGGCCTCTCGGGCAACCTGATTCGCCCGGGGCAGACGCTTGAGCTTCCCACCCGCAGCCTCGCCTCGCGTTAAGCACGGCATGGGTATTGTCTTTCACGCTCGAGACTGACACCTTATCAGGCAACGACGCCGGCGCCAGCCGGCGTTACCGTCGACACGGGATGTCTGAATGCCTACACCATCACGCCGCTGCCTAGCCGCCTCACGCCTCTTGCTGCTTACACTTATCGGCCTCTTCGTATCTCAGGCCAGCGCCCAAGCCGCACACGACCCGAAGGCCCCGGCGACGAACGATGACAGAGTTCCCACCGTGCACGGACTTTCGCTCTACGGTGAGCCGGCACTCCCCGAAGGCTTTGCGCACTTTCCCTACGTCAACCCCGAAGCGCCCAAGGGGGGCAGCCTGACCCAGGCCGCCGTGGGGGGCAGTTTTGACTCCACCAACCCCTTTATCATTCGCGGCACCCCCGCCGCCGGGGTATCGCGCATCTACGACACCCTGCTCGAAGGCAACCCCGACGAGCCCTTCTCGCTCTACGGCCTGCTGGCCGAAGGCATCCGGCTGGACCCCGACCGGGAGTGGATCGAGTTCGACCTGCGCCCCGAGGCGCGCTTCCACGACGGCGAGCCCCTGACGGCCAGGGACGTCGTCTTCAGCTTCGAACTGCTCACCGAGCAGGGCAACCCCTTCTACGGGGCCTACTACGCCGACGTCGAGAGCGTGACCGCCCTGGACGATGACACGGTGCGCTTCGAGTTCGCCTCCACCCACTCCCGGGAGCTGCCGCTGATCGTCGGCCAGTTGCCGATCCTGCCCAGGCACTACTGGGAAGGCCGCGACTTCGGCTCGCCGACCCTGGAGCGACACCCCGGCTCCGGACCCTATCGCATCGCCGAGGTCGACCCCGGAAGGCGCATCGTCTATAAGCGCGTGGAAGACTACTGGGCGCGCGATCTGCCGGTGAAGCGTGGCCGCCACAATATCGGCCGCCTGGTCTACGACTACTACCGCGACCGGGACATCGCCTGGGAGGCCTTCAAGGCCGGCGTGCTGGACTATCGTGTCGATGCGCGCGCCGCCACCTGGGCCACCGGTTACGACTTCCCGGCCTTCAACAACGGGCTGGTCAGGAAACTCCGCGTGCCCGACGGCCAGCCGGCACGGATGCAGGCCTTTATCTACAATCTGCGCCAGGAGAAGTTTCAGGACCCCAGGGTCCGCGAGGCCCTGGCATTGACCTTCGACTTCCCCTGGCTCAACGCCAATATCTTCTACGATGCCTATCGACGCACCGAGAGCTTCTTCCAGAACTCCGAGATGGCCGCCACGGGGCTGCCGAGCGAGGCCGAACTCGAGGTGCTCACGCCCTGGCGAGACCAGCTCCCCGAGGATGTCTTCAGCGAGCCGCTGCCCATGAAGCATCCTGAGGCGCTGCGCGAGCGGCTACGCCTCGCCCTCACGCTGCTGCGGGACGCGGGCTACAGGGTGCGCAACGGCGGCCTGGTCGATGCCGAGACGGAGGAACCGCTGGCGCTGGAGGTGCTGCTCTACGACAGCGGCATGGAGCGGGTGGTCCAGCCGATGCTGCGCAATATGGCACGCCTGGGGATCCGTGGCACCATTCGCATCGTCGATATCAACCAGTATCTGAACCGGCTACGCAGCTTTGACTTCGACCTGGTGGTCGGCCAGTTCCCCCAGTCCAACAACCCCGGCAACGAGCAGCGGGAGTTCTGGACCAGCGATTATGCCCAGAGGCCCCAGAGCCGTAACCTGATGGGGCTGGCGAACCCGGTCGTCGACGACCTGGTCGAGCAGCTGATTCGCGCCGACAGCCGCGAGACCCTCAACACCCTCACCCGGGCCCTCGACCGGGTACTGCGCCACCACTTTATCGTCATTCCCCACTACCACTCCGGCGAAACCCGGCTGGCGGTATGGGACAAGTTCGGCTGGCCCGAGCCCTCGCCCCGGTACGGCATGGATCTCGAGGCCTGGTGGGTGGACCCCGAGCGCGCCGCGCGACTCGAACAGCGCAAGCAGGGAGACTAGGAGCATGTCGATGATTGGCAGGGCCCGCCACCCACAAGGGTGGCGGGCACGAGGACTGCGAACACGAGGGCCGCAAACGTGAGCCGTTATATCCTGCGCCGCCTGCTGCTGATGATTCCGACCCTGCTCGGCATCATGCTGCTCAACTTCATCATCGTGCAGGCCGCCCCCGGCGGCCCCATCGACCAGATGCTCGCCCGCCTCGAGGGAGTCGACAGCCTGTCCAGCACGCGTCTCGACACCGGCGGTGGCGAAGTGGTGGTGCAGGATGAGTCCCGGGGTGCGAGAGGCATCGACCCACGCTTTATCGAACAGCTAGAGGCCCAGTTCGGCTTCGATCAGCCCGCCCACGAGCGCTTCATCGGCATGCTGGCGGATTACGCCACCCTCGACTTCGGGGTCAGCTTCTTTCGCGACCGACCGGTCATCGAACTGATGATCGAGCGTCTGCCGGTGTCGGTATCGCTGGGGCTATGGACCACCCTGCTGGTCTATCTGATCTCGATTCCGCTGGGGATTCGCAAGGCCCTGCACCACGGTTCGCGCTTCGATGTCTGGACCTCGGGGCTGGTCATCGTCGGCTATGCCATACCCGGCTTCCTGTTCGCCATCCTGCTGATCGTGCTGTTCGCCGGCGGCAGCTACTGGGACCTCTTCCCCCTGCGCGGCCTCACCTCCCCGAACTTCGATGACCTCTCGGCCTGGGGCAAGATCAAGGACTATGTCTGGCACATCACCCTGCCGGTGATCGCCATGACCATCGGCAGCTTCGCCACCCTGACCATGCTCACCAAGAACAGCTTCCTGGACGAGATTCACAAGCAGTATGTGCTGACCGCTCGCGCCAAGGGGGCCAGCGACCAGCGCGTGCTCTACGGCCATGTCTTCCGCAACGCCATGCTGATCATCATCGCCGGCCTCCCCGGCGCGCTGATCTCGATCTTCTTCACCGGGTCGCTGCTGATCGAGGTGATCTTCTCTCTGGAGGGGCTCGGGCTGCTCGGCTTCGAGGCGGTGATGCAGCGCGACTACCCGGTGATCTTCGGCACCCTGTTCCTCTATACGCTGATCGGCCTGCTTCTCAAGCTGGTCTCTGACCTCACCTATGTATGGGTCGATCCCCGCATCGACTTCGAGACACGGGAGTCCTGAGCCGATGGTCTCTGCCTTTACCAAGCTGGCGGGGCGCTTCTCCCCCATCACGCGGCGCCGTTTCGGGGTGTTCCGGGCCAATCGCCGTGCCTGGGTCTCGCTCTGGATCTTCGGCGCCCTGTTCGTGGTGAGCCTCGCCGCCGAACTGATCGCCAACGACAAGCCCCTGGTGATGCAGTATCAGGGGGAGTGGTATGTACCACTGCTGATCGACTACCCCGAGACCGAGTTCGATGGCTTCCTGCCGACCACCACCGATTATCACGACCCCTTCGTGCGCGAGCAGATCGCGACGCACGGTTGGGCGCTGTGGCCGCCGGTGCCCTTCTCGTACCAGACCCTGGACATGCAGATGATGCGCCCCTCGCCGGCCCCCCCCGATGCTCGCCACTGGCTGGGCACCGACGACCAGGGGCGTGATGTACTGGCCCGGGTGATCTATGGTTTCCGACTCTCGGTGGCCTTCGCCCTGGTGCTGACCGCCGGCTCCCTCGCCTTGGGTGTGCTGGTCGGCGGCATCCAGGGCTACTTCGGTGGCAAGACCGACCTGATCGGCCAGCGCTTCACCGAGATCTGGCAGGGCCTGCCGGTGCTATTCCTGCTGATCATCCTGGCCAGCTTCGTGCAGCCCGGCTTCTGGTGGCTGCTCGGCATCATGCTGCTGTTCTCCTGGCTCGGCCTGGTCGACGTGGTGCGCGCCGAGTTCCTGCGCGCCCGCAACCTCGAGTATGTGCGGGCAGCGCGCGCCATGGGGCTGACGCCGAGGCTGATCATGTGGCGGCATGTGCTACCCAACGCCATGGTCGCCACCCTGACCTTTATCCCCTTCCTGTTTACCGGCGCCATCACCACCCTCACCGCCCTGGACTTCCTGGGCTTCGGCCTGCCGCCGGGCTCACCCTCGCTTGGCGAGCTGGTCGCCCAGGGCAAGAACAACCTGCATGCCCCCTGGCTCGGCATCACCGCCTTCGTCAGCCTGTCGTTGATGCTCTCGCTGCTGGTATTTATCGGCGAGGGTCTGCGTGATGCCTTCGACCCCCGGCATATCCAGCATGCTGCCCCCGCCCCGGCCATCGAGAGGAGTCCCGCCGATGCCTGACCTGTTGCGTCTCGAGGACCTCTCCATCGCCTTCGACGGCGTCAGCGTGGTGGAGCGCCTGACCCTCAGCGTCGGGCGTGGGGAGACCCTGGCTCTGGTCGGCGAATCGGGGTCCGGCAAGTCGGTGTCGGCGCTGGGCACCATGGGCCTGCTGCCGGGCAACGCCCGCGTGACCGGCGGCCGCTGGCTGGGCGATACCGATCTCGCCCGCCTGCGCGCCCGTGACTGGCAGGGCCTTCGCGGCGGCCGGGTGGGCTTCATCTTTCAGGAGCCGATGACCTCGCTCAATCCGCTGCATACCGTCGGCAAGCAGATCGGCGAGACCCTGCGCCTGCACCAGGGGCTCTCCGGCAAGGGGGCCAGGGCCAGGGTCATCGAACTGCTGGAGCAGGTGCAGCTGCCCCGCGCCGCGGAGCTGGCCGACGCCTGGCCCCACCAGCTCTCCGGCGGCCAGCGCCAGCGGGTCATGATCGCCATGGCCATCGCCAATGGGCCGGAGCTGCTGATCGCCGATGAGCCCACGACGGCACTCGATGTCACCGTGCAGCAGGAGATCCTCGCCCTGCTCGCCGAGCTGCGTGACCAGCACGGCATGGGCATGCTGTTTATCACCCATGATCTGAACCTGGTGCGTCGGCACGCCGACCGGGTGTGCGTGCTCTACCAGGGCCGCGAACAGGAGACGGGGACGGTGGAGCGGGTCTTTACCTCGCCCCGCAGCGCCTACACCCGGACCCTGCTGGAGGCCGAGCCCGACGGCCGCCCCGTGGCGGTCGCCTCGACGACGCCGCTGCTGAAGGCAGAGCGTCTCGGGGTAAGCTTCCAGCGCCCCAAGAAGCTGCTGATGAAGCGCCCGCCGGCCTTCGAGGCGGTAAAACCCCTGTCGCTGCGGCTCGGTCATGGCGAGACCCTGGGCATCGTCGGCGAGTCCGGCTCCGGCAAGACCACGCTTGCCATGGCGCTGCTGCGCCTGGTGCAGAGTCACGGCGAGATCCATCTCGATGGCACCCGCCTGGACGGTCTCTCCGGCGGCGCCCTGCGGCGCATGCGCCAGCGGGTGCAGATCGTCTTCCAGGACCCCTACGGCTCGCTCTCCCCTCGACTGCCGGTCGCCGATATCGTCAGCGAGGGGCTGCGCTTCCACCACCCGGAGCTCGAGGAGGGGGAAGTCCGCCGCCGCGTGGCCGACACCCTGCGCGAGGTGGGGCTGCCCGAGGCGTGCGCCGACCGCTACCCCCATGAATTCTCGGGGGGCCAGCGCCAGCGTATCGCCGTGGCCAGGGCGATCATCCTCGAACCGGCACTGCTGGTGCTCGACGAGCCCACCTCGGCCCTGGATCGCACCGTGCAGAAACAGCTGGTGGCGCTGCTGCGCGACCTCCAGGCGCGACGCGGCATCAGCTATCTGTTTATCAGTCACGACCTGGCGGTGGTACGCGCCATGGCGCACCGCATCCTGGTACTCAAGGAGGGCGAGGTCGTGGAGCAGGGCGACTGCCTGGAGGTGCTCGAACGGCCACGCAGCGACTATACCCGCGCCCTGGTGGCCGCGGCGAGCCGACAGACATGACCAACCTTGCGTTGATTCTCCCCGTTTGAGTCGATGGGGGCGCAACCCGAAGTCCGGTCTATAATCGGCGTTGTCCCGTTTTCAAGCGGTGCCCCATGCGCCCCTGCCTAGCCCTGCTGCTGAGCCTGTTGTGTTTGCTGGCGACACCCGTCGCCACTGCGTCGCCATCACAGCCGATCGCCGGGTGGGAGTGGCGCTGGGGCGACTCGCCCGTGGATCCCTCAGAGTCTCTCGCCTGGCTAAACGAAACCGGGGAGGCCGGCTGGCAGGCCATCGACTTCCCCTCCAACCCTCCCGACCGCCAGAATCACGAAATCCTGTGGCTACGAACGGTGCTCCCCGCAGGGGAGTGGCGAGACCCCGTCCTATACATCTACAGCATCGACCTGATTGCCCAGTTCTACCTTGATGGAAAGCCGCTGTATCAGTACGGCGAGTTTGACGCTCGGGGCCGCGGCGAGTTTGCGGGGTGGCCCTGGCATATGATCGAGCTGCCGGACGACTTTGCCGGCAAGCCCCTACATATCAGGGTGTTCTCCGACTACACCGATATCGGCCTCTGGGGAGAAGCGATGGTTCTGGATCGTCTTGACCTGCTGACATTGGTCATGAAGCGTTCCTGGACCGATGTGGTGATCAGCGCCTTCTCGTTGCTCGTTGCCCTGCTCGCCGGCTGCTTTGCCCTTGTAGGCACCCAGCGCCACAGCCTAGGAGCGGTGGCGCTTTTCTCACTGGCTGCCAGCACCATGATCTTTGCCGAGACACAAGCCAGCCAGCTGCTTGTGAACCGACCATTAATTTGGGACGGCCTGGCGGCTGCCGGGTACTTCATCCTGCCAGTGGGGATCGGGATGCTACTCACGCACTGGATGACAGGGGTTCCGCAACGCTGCGTTCAGGCTCTCTGGCGCCTGCATCTAGCTTATCTGCTCGGTGCGGTAGGGCTCAGCCAGTTGGGTCTGGTGACCATCGCCAGCACCTATCCACCCTTCGATCTGATGCTGGCGATCACCCTGCCCTTGATGCTTGCGGTTTCCGCCTGGGATTTCCGCCGCCTGAAGGGTGAACAGCGTTGGATCATCGGCAGCTTCGCGATCATGGCGGGCCTGCTGCTGGCGGATATGGCCGTTGCCCACGGCCTTCTAGCGTGGCGCCAGGTGCCCGTCAGCCTGGGCTTGCTGGTCTTTTCACTTACCATCGTCGGCGTGTCGCTATGGGACTATCGACGTACCCAACACCAACTTACCCGGCTCCATCACCACCTGGAGGAGCAGGTGCGCACGCGTACCGTCGAGCTCGACCATCTGGTGCGCAAGCTCGAGGAGTTCTCCTATGAAGACCCACTGACCGGGCTCAAGAATCGCCGCTACTTCGATGAGCTGATGCAGCACGAGGCCACGCGCGCCGACCGTGAGGGGACGCCACTGTCATTGATCATGATCGACCTGGATCACTTCAAGCAGGTCAACGATCGATATGGGCATGCCGCAGGAGACAGCGTGCTGATGTCGGTGGCCGAGCTCCTGAAGGATCATTTTCGCCATGCCGATGTGGTGTGCCGATTGGGAGGCGAGGAGTTCGTGGCCCTACTGCCGGGCGCTACCACCGAAAGTGCCGAAGCGCGTGCTCAAGCGCTGGTCGAGAGCGTTCGGCAGCTGAGAATGCGATACGCCGAGATGGCGCTGCCAACGATTACCCTATCATGCGGGGTGGCGACCTACCCCTGTCATGCACGTGAGCCCATCGCTCTGCTGGGACTCGCCGACAAGGCCCTTTATCAGGCGAAATACGGGGGGCGCAATCGCAGCGCCACCTGGAGTGCGGTGACGCTCGACTCATCGCCATCGATCGCTTCTGGCTAGAAGGTGGCAACTTCCTCTGGAGAGAGTTCGCGCCACTCGCCTTCGGCCAGCTCGCCCAGGGCCAGCGGACCGACCGATTCACGGTGCAGAGCCACGACGTGATTGCCGATGGCCGCAAACATCCGCTTCACCTGATGATACTTGCCCTCGTAGAGGACCAGTTCGGCGACGCGCGGCTCGCGCATCGAGAGCTCGGCGGGCCGGGTCGGCTTCTCCTCACCCTCGAGCACGACCCCCTCCGCGAAGTCGCGAACGGCATCATCGAGCCGACTCCCCTCGAGAGGCTCGTCGAGCGTTACCCGATAGACCTTGCCGCAGCGCCGCTTGGGCGAGGTGACCCGGTGCGACCACTGACCGTCGTCGGTCAGCAGCACCAGACCGGTGGTATCGACATCCAGGCGCCCCACCGTCTGCAGACGGTCGAGCATCGGCAGATCGATCAGGTCGATGGCGCGCGGATAGAGCGTGCGTCGTGCGGTACACTCGACGCCGGCCGGCTTGTGCAACATCACATAGCGCAGGCCCACCAGCACCAGCGGCTCGCCCTGGAGAGTCACGCGACTCGCCTCGTTCACCTGGGTGGCCGGGTTCTTGATGACCTCGCCGTCGACGCAGACCTCGCCGCGATGCATCGCCTTCTTGGCCAGGCTGCGGGTCAGCTCGGTGGATTCACAGATAAAGCGGTCGAGACGCATCAGCAGCCCACCCCATCCGACAGGCGGAAGTGGTCGGCATCGCGCCAGGCGGGAAACTTGTCGCGGAATCGCTGCAGCTCCTCCAGGGAGAGCGTGGCGGTCTTCACAAAGGAAGTGCCCTCGGGTTCGTCGATCAGCGCCTCGCCCTTGGCATCGATCAGCATGGAGTCACCACTGTAGGGCAGCCCCTTGGCATCCTCGCCGACACGATTCACCCCGATCACCGGACAGAGGTTCTCGATGGCCCGCGCCTGCAGTAGCACACGCCAGGGGTGGCGCCGGGGTGCCGGCCAGTTGGCCACACACAGCAGGGCGTCATACTCGAAGTGTTCGTCAGCGCCCGGCTGCTGCCGCAGCCAGACCGGGAAGCGCAGGTCATAGCAGACGCTGAGCAGAATCCGGAAGCCTTTGAGCTCGACGATCACGCGCTCGTGCCCCATGGCATAACGCTCGTGCTCGCCGGCCATGCGAAACAGGTGGCGCTTGTCATAGGTGGCGTAGGAGCCATCGGGACGCGCCCACACCAGCCGGTTGTAGTAGTCGCCATTGTCGACCACCGCCACGCTACCGGTGACCACGCAGCCCCGCTGCCACGCCTGCTCCCTTAGCCAGGCCACGGTGGCACTCTCACCCATGGGCTCGGCCATCTCGCGAGAGTTCATGGTGAAGCCCGTCGCAAACATCTCCGGCAGAACGATCAGGTCGGTGTCATCCCCCCCGAGATCGCCAAGCGTCTCCTCCAGCATCCGGCAATTGGCCGTCGGATCCTCCCAGCGCAGATCACACTGCACCAGGGTCGTTCTCAGCTCGCTCATCGGTACTCCCTCTGGGATGACTATATTGACGCCCAGACTACCCCACACGGCGATCATCGTCAGCCAGCGCCAGGGGAATCGCGTACAATGCGCCCCCATCGTTACAGCATGGAGCACGTAGCAGGATGCCTCCCCTAACCGCCGCCTGTGCCACGCCTGGCATTCGTCGACTCGCTATTCTCCCTGCCTGTCTCGGCGAATTTCAACGCTTTTCCAGGCTGCGACCCTGGCAACGGCCGGATGCCGTGCTGGGCTGGGGGCTGAAGCCAACTAGCCGGAAGGCCCGACAGTTCGCGGCGCGCCGAGGGATTCCCTATGTGTCTCTGGAGGATGGCTTTCTGCGCTCCTGGGGGCTCGGCGTCAGCGGCCATCAACCGCATAGCCTGGTGGTCGATCATGCCGGTATCTACTACGACGCCACCCGGCCGTCGGATCTCGAGAATCTTATTCTCGAGGCCCCATTCGATGCAGAAGAACTGGGGCGAGCCCGCTACTGCATGGCGCTACTGCGCCACTACCGCCTGACCAAGTACAACCATGCTCCACTTCAACCACTGCCGCCCGCCGATCGACCGAGGGTCCTAGTGGTCGATCAAACCGCCGGCGACGCCTCCATCGAGTTCGGACTCGCCGATGCGGCCACTTTCGAGACCATGCTGCAGGTTGCCCTCGATGAGCATCCACAGGCCGACATCCTGGTCAAGGTGCACCCCGATGTGATTGCAGAAAAAAAGCGGGGGCACCTGCTGGAGGCGGCCCGCAAGCACCCGCGCTGCCAGCTGCTGGGCGACGACCTCAACCCATGGGAGCTGCTCGACGCGGTCGACTGCGTTCACGTCGTCACCAGCCAGCTCGGCTTCGAGGCCTTGCTGGCCGGCCGCCGGGTCGTCTGTCATGGCATGCCCTTCTATGCCGGCTGGGGCGTGACCGACGACCGTCTCGGCTGCGAACGGCGAGGCCAGTCTCGCACCCTGGAGCAGCTCTTCGCTGCGGCCTACCTGCGCTACTGCCGCTACGCCAACCCCTATACCGGTGAACCATCGACGCTTGAAGCCACCATCGACCTGATTGCCGACCAGCGCCGACGGCAAGCGCAACTGGCGGGCGAGTGGATAGGTATTGGCTTCTCATCGTGGAAGCGGGGCTTCGTTGGTGACTTCCTCGGAGGGTGCGCCAGCCTGCGCCACGCCAGGAGCGTCTCCCACGCCGACCCAGCACCCTGGGAGCACCTGCTGGTGTGGTCGAGCGACCGTCAGACACACCAGAAACTGGCCCGGCATCAAGCGCTGCCGAGGCCATGGCGAATGGAGGATGGCTTCATCCGCTCAGTCGGTCTCGGGGTGGACCTGGTACGGCCGCTATCGCTGGTGATCGATGGCAGTGGCATCCACTACGACCCTAGCCGCCCCAGCGACCTGGAGACACTGCTCGAGGAGAGCGAGTTCTCGGTCCACCTACTAGCGCGAGCCAGACGCCTGCGTGAGCGAATCGTTGCCCTGGGGCTGAGCAAGTATAACGTTGGCGACCAGGATCACGGGCTGTCGCTTCCCCGGGACAAGCATATTCTGCTTATTGTGGGCCAGGTGGAGAGCGACGCCTCGGTACGCCTCGGCGCTCCCAACATAGCCACCAACGCCGAGCTGATTCGCCGCGTGCGGGATGCCCACCCCGATGCTTATCTCCTCTACAAACCGCATCCTGATGTCGTGAGCGGCGCCCGCGTTGGACAACTCGATGCCCAGGCAAAACAGCTGTATGATTGCCTTCTGACAGACATAAGTATTACGGCACTACTCGATCGAGTCGATGAACTTCATACCATGAGCTCACTGGCTGGTTTCGAGGCATTGCTGCGCGGGTGCCCGGTGACGACATGGGGAGTGCCGTTCTATGCGGGTTGGGGGCTGACTCGGCATCGCGGGCCAACCTGCCCGAGGCGGACCCGCCGGCTTACCCTGGATGAGTTGGTGGCCGGCTGCCTGATTCGCTACCCCACCTATGTCGAGCCACGCACGCGCCGGCTCGTCAACGTCGAAACGGTCGTCGGCCTGCTGGAACAGCAGCGACGCACCACCGGCGCGCCGCCACTGCCCCACCGCCTCTATCGCTGGTACCGTAACCACTTCATCGGACGACACTAGATGCGCGACCAAGGACGATCCTTTCTACTGTTGCAAGGCCCCTGCACGCCGTTTTTTCGTCGGCTCGGCGAGCGGCTAGGCGCGCGTGGGCATCGGGTGCATGTGGTCAATTTCAATGCGGGGGATCGCCTCTACCGCCGAGGACTGACCCAGCACCACTTTCGCGGTCGCCTGGAACAACTGCCGACCTTCCTGGCCGACCTCTACCAGCGATACGCTATCACCGACCAGGTGATGTTCGGCGACCGCCGCCCGGTGCATCGCCCGGCCATCGCCGTGGCTCGCTCCCGGGGCGTTCGCAACCATGTGTTCGAGGAGGGCTACCTGCGCCCCTTCTGGGTCACCCTGGAGCGCGAAGGGGTCAATGCACACTCGCTGCTGCCCAGAGACCCCGCCTGGTATCGGCAGGTCGCCCCAAGGCTCGACCCGGCGCCGGCGACGAGCCGGTTTCGCACGCGCTTTCGGGTACGTGCCATGCATGACGTCGCCTATCATCTCGCCGGGCTGGTCAACCCGCTGACCTTTCCCGCCTATCGCAACCACGCCCCGGTCACGGCCCCGCGTGAATATCTGGGCTATATCAAGCGCTTCACCAGGCTACGCATAACACGGTGCCACCGGCGTGATAGCGCCTGCATTCAACAGCTCGCCACGGGGCATGCCCCCTACTTTGTGCTGGCCCTGCAGCTCAATGGCGACGCCCAGATCCGCGACCATTCACCGTTCAAGGATATGCGCCAGGTCATCGACACCACCCTGCGCTCCTTCGCCGCTCACGCCGTGCCAGAGGCACGGCTGGTGGTCAAGAACCACCCACTGGACATGGGGCTGGTCGACTATGCCGCCCCCCTGAACCGCCTGGAGGCCGAGCTGGGGCTGACTGGGAGAATCCACTATCTGGAGACTGGTGATCTCAACCTGCTGCTCAAAAAGGCGGCCGGCATGGTCACCGTCAACAGCACCTCGGGGCTGGTCGCCCTGGAGAATGGCTGCCCCACGCTGACCCTTAGCGACCCGATCTACGCCCTGCCGGGGCTAACCCACGCGGGCTCACTGGACAAGTTCTGGACGCAGGCAACGCCCCCGGACAGAGCACTGCTTCAGGCCTTTCTTACCACCCTGTTGCACTGCGCCCAGATCAATGGCGGCTTCTACTGTCGGCAGGGCATCGAGCTGGCCATCACCCATGCCCTGCCGCAGCTGGAAGCCGAACACTCCACTCTGGAATCGTGGTTGTCATGCTTGTCGAACGCCGCCTGATCCTGATTACCGGTGCCAGCGGCGCCATCGGCGGTGCTCTGGCCCTGGCCTATGCCGAACCCGGCGTCGAGCTGATGCTCAACGGACGCAACCGTCAAGCGCTGGAAGCGCTCGCCGGACGATGCCTCGCCCTGGGGGCCGAGGTCACCCTGTCGCCTCACGACCTGACCGACACCGACGCCCTGCTCCGCTGGCTGGAAACGCTCAGGGACGCTCGCCTGCCGGACCTGGTCATCCTGGCCGCCGGTATCAATATCAGTCACCAGCCAGACGGCAACGGAGAGGGGGTTGACGCCGCCAGCCGGCTGATGACGCTCAATCTACGGGTGCCCATGCGTATCGCGCAGGAGCTCGCGCCACGCATGCAGGCGCGGGGCAGCGGTCAGATCGTCTTCATCAGTTCGCTGGCGGCCTGGCATGGGCTACCGGCCACTCCCAGCTACAGTGCCAGCAAGGCAGGCATCAAGGCCTATGGGGAAGCCCTGCGCGGCTGGCTGGCCCCCCATGGGGTGGGGGTTACCGTGGTCATGCCGGGCTATGTCGCCTCGGCCATGGCCCATGGCATGCCGGGCCCCAAGCCCTGGTTATGGTCGGCCGAGCGGGCGGCCCGCGTCATTCGGCGCGGCGTCCAGCGCAATCGCGCCCGCATCAGCTTTCCTTTCCCGCTGGCCTTCGGCACCTGGTGTCTGGCCGTGCTCCCCGCCGGCCTCGCCCAGCGTCTGGTGGGCTGGTTCGGCTACGGGGTTAAGCCATGACGGCCCTGCTGCTCGCCTTTACGCTGGGCGGTGGGGCCAGCCTCCTGCTGGAGGGTCTGGTGCGCCCTAGGGTCACGCCATGCTGGCAACGCCCACCGGCGACCCTGCTGGTGCATCTCGGCACCTGGTGCCTGCTGTATGCCGCCTTTCTGCTGGTGGTGCAGCGCCCCTGGTTTGCCACCGCCTTTATCCTCTCTCTCCAGTTGGTGCTGCTGCAGAGCCACCACGTGAAGTGGCACTCGCTCAAGGAACCCTTTCTGGCGCAGGACTTCGCCTACTTCATCGACGCCATGCGTCACCCGCGCCTCTACGTGCCCTTCTTCGGCATCGGGCTGGCGATCGGCGCAAGCCTGGCCGGGGCCTTCGCCATCGCCGCCTTCCTGTGGCTCGAGCCCTGGTGGCTCGACGACGTGGGGACCAGGGCCGCCCTGCTCTCCGTCGCCACACTGACGGTGGCGGGTGTTGGCCTGCTGGTGGCCGGGTTGCGGCGTCTGCCAGCGATTACCCTGCGGCCCGCCGAGGACCTGGTCGCGCTGGGGCTCTACGCCTATCTATGGAGCTATGCGCGCCGGCTCAAGCAACCCCTGGACGAGCGGCGATCGCCGAAAGCGTTTCGCAACGCACCCGCCGTCAATCGCGAGGGATTGCCCCATGTGGTGGCGGTGCAGAGCGAGTCATTCTTCGACCCGCGTCGCTGGAGCGATGCCGTCTGCCCGGACGTGCTCCCCCACTGGGACCGACTAAAGGCCACGAGCCTCTCCCATGGTCCACTGACGGTGCCCGCCTGGGGCGCCAATACGGTTCGCACGGAGGCCGCCTTTCTCAGTGGCCTGACACCAGAAGGACTGGGGATTCACCAGTTCAGCCCCTATGCCCGCTTCTCGCTCCAGCCGCCCCCCAACCTGCTACGTGCGGTCAAGCAGTGGGGCTATCGCTGCGTGGCCATACATCCCTACCCCGCCAGCTTCTACCAGCGTGATCGCGTACTGCCGGCGCTTGGCATCGATGAGTTTCTGGATATCGGTGATTTTGATGATTGTGAGAAGGATGGTCAGTATATCGGCGATGCGGCACTAACCGAGCGCGTGCGCCGACTCCTCGACACCGCCGACGACCAGCCACTTTTCATCCTTGTCATCACCATGGAGAATCATGGCCCGCTGAATCTGGAGCCGCCCAGGAAGGAGGACTGGAAACGCCTGGCGCGAGACTTCGACTGCGACAGCGAGCGCGCACGACTCGACGATCTGGCGGTCTACCTGCGCCACCTAGGCAATGCGGACGCCATGCTGGGCGCCGTGAGCCAGCGCCTGGCTCAGGAGACGCGAGGTGGCCTGCTGTGCTGGTACGGTGACCATGTGCCCATCATGGACAAGGCCTATGACCACCTCGGCGATCCAGCAGGCACCACGGACTACCTGATCTGGTCGACGCAGCGATCCCAGCCACCACGGTGCCCTCTTCAGCGTCACGTCGCTGAACTGGGTGTTGAACTGCTTCAACAGATTGTTGAACACACTCAACCCTGCTCACCCAGTCGACAGGACGTCGTAAATAACACCCCCAAGGACACAAGCGTGGCGCCTTGGCGCCACTCGCAGGAGCAAGCATGACTCGACGTGTTGCCATTATCGGCGCTGCCCACCGTTTCCCGGGTACCACATCCGAAACGTTCTGGCGTGATCTGCAAGCCGAGAAGGACCTGGTGACCCACGTCGCCGAGGATCGCTGGAGCCATGAGGCCTACCAGCACCCCGACCGCCGCCACCCCGGTACCAGCGTGACCTTTTCCGCCGGCAGCCTGGGAGATATCAGCGGCTTCGATGCCGAATTCTTCGGCATCTCTCCGCGCGAGGCCACCAGCATGGATCCCCAGCAGCGCATGTTGCTGGAGCTGGCCTGGGAGGCCATGGAGAGCGCCGGCGTGGTGCCCTCCACTCTGCGCGGCAGCCAGTGCGGGGTCTTCGTGGGCATCGCCAGCATGGACTATGCCTATCGCATCGCCGATGACATGGCGGCCATCGACGCCTCCACCGCCACCGGCAATACCTCGAGCATCGCCTCCAACCGACTCTCCTACGTGTTCGACCTGCATGGACCGAGCATGTCGCTGGATACCGCCTGCTCCTCGTCACTGGTTGCCTTTCACCAGGCCTGCCAGGCGATCCGCTCCGGCGAAACCGATATGGCGCTCGCCGGCGGCATCAGCCTGCACCTGCACCCCTACGGTTTCATCATCTTCTCCAAGGCGAGCATGCTCTCCGCCACCGGGCGCTGCCAGGTGTTCGACGCGGACGGCAACGGCTATGTGCGCTCCGAAGGGGCCGGACTCTTCCTGCTCAAGGATTACGACAAGGCGATGGCCGATGGCGACCACATCCTCGCCATGGTGGCGGGCTCGTCGGTCAACACCGATGGTCACAAGTCAGGGCTGACCGTTCCCAACCCCAGCGCCCAGGTGGCACTGATGCGCCAGGCTTACGCCCAGGCCGGCATCTCACCCGACGAGATCGACTACCTGGAGGCTCACGGCACCGGCACCGCGGTGGGCGACCCCATCGAGACCCGTGCCATCGGCGAGGCCCTGGCCAAGCACCGCAAGACACCGCTGCCCATCGGCTCGGTGAAGAGCAATGTCGGCCACCTGGAGACCGCCTCCGGTGTGGCCGGCCTGGCCAAGGCGCTCTACAGCCTGCAGCACCGCGAGGTGCCCGCGACCATCGGCATCCGCAAGCTGAACCCCAACATTAAGTTCGATGAGTGGAATCTCGAGGTCGTGACTGAGGCCCACCCCTTGAAGCCCGAGGGCCGCCTGGTGATCGGCGTCAACTCCTTCGGCTTCGGCGGTGCCAACGCCCACGTTATCCTGGAGAGTGCGCCGCAGCCTGCGTCCGCCACCGAGCCTCACGACGCTACCCGGCCTCATGGCGCCACCGAGCCGCGCGGTGCCTTGCCGCTGCGCCTCTCGGCGCGCGGCGAGCCCGCCCTTCGTGCCATGGCCGGCGACCTCGCCGCCTGGCTCCAGGAGAGCGACGCCGACCTCTACGATATCGCCCACAGCCTGCACCACCATCGCGAGCACCATCGGGATGGCGCCCTGCTGTTTGCCGACAGCAAGGCCGAGGCCGCCCGCCTGCTTTCCACCTTCGCCGACCCTGACCGGGAGGATCCCGCCGAGGTCACCCTGGGGCAACGCCTGGTCGACCCCAGCGCACCCGGCTTCATCTATGCCGGCAACGGCTGCCAGTGGGCGCGCATGGGCGCCGACCTGCTGGCAGGCTCGACCATCTTCGCCGTCGCCGTGGATGAGGTGGATGCTCTCTTTCAGCGCTATGGCGACTTCTCGCTGCGCGCCGAGCTCGAGGGGCGCAACGAAGGGGGGCGCACCGGTGAGGGTGGTAGTGGGGAGGGGCCTAATGCAGAGGAGCGCCTGGCTCAGACCGAGATCGCCCAGCCAACGCTCTTCGCCGTGCAGGTCGGCCTCACCCGACTATTGCGCCACCATGGCATCGCGCCAGCCGCCGTGGCGGGCCATAGCGTGGGTGAGGTCGCCGCCGCCTGGGCCTGTGGCGCCCTCAGCCTTGAGGATGCGGTCAAGGTCATCTACTTCCGCAGCCACCACCAGGGCAAGACCCGGGGCCAGGGCGAGATGAGCGCCGTGGCGCTGAGCGAGGTGGAGATCAACGAGTGGCTCGCCACCGGCGACTACCCGGGGGTGCACCTGGCAGGTATCAACAGCTCACGGGGCGTCACCCTGGCCGGCGACCCGGCCGCCCTGACGCGCCTCGAGCAGGCCCTGACCGATGCCGGCACCTTCGCCAAGCGTCTGCCGCTGGATTACGCCTTCCATAGCCCGTCCATGGACCCCATCGAGGCCGGGGTGATCGACTCGCTCAGGGCTATCACCCCCCGCGAGGAGACGCTCCCCTATATCTCCACGGTTACCGGTGAGCGCCTGACCGGTCGCGAGCTGGGTGCCGACTACTGGTGGCACAATATTCGCCAGCCGGTGCGCTTCGACGACGCCATCAAGGCCATGATCGACGACGGCACCCGCCTCTTCATCGAGATCGGCGCCCACCCCATTCTGCGTCGCTACCTGAGCGATGCCCTACGTGACCGCGAGAGCGACGGCCAAGTGCTCGCTACCCTGGAGCGCGAGAAGCCTGGCGCTGCATGCATGACCCGGACCATCGGCCAGGCACTGCTCAGCGGCATGCCCCAGGACGACACCCGCTGGTTCCCGGTCGCCGGCCAGTTCGTCGAGCTGCCCCGCTACCCCTGGCAGCGTGAACGCTACTGGCTCACCGGCACCGCCGAGGGTCAGAAGCTGCTCGAGCGCGACTACGAACATCCGCTGCTCGGCTACCGCCTGGCGCAGCAGGACCATACCTGGGAGAGCCAGCTCGATACCGGCCGCCTGCCCTGGCTGGCCGACCATGTGGTGGGTGAAGGTGCGGTGTTCCCCGGCGCCGGCTTCGTCGAACTCGCCCTGGCCGCCGCCCTCCACTGGCGTGATGTCGACCTCCTGGACCTCGAGGAGCTCGAGATCCACGCTCCCCTGCTGCTCGACAGCCAGCATGGCCGCCGCATGCGCCTGCACCTCGCCCCCAAGGATGGCCGCCTCGAGATTCGCTCTCGCGAACCACTGGGCGAGGGCGAGTGGCAGCTCAATGCCGTGGCCCGCGTCATGGAGCAGAGCCGTGGCTTTCTGCTGCGCCGCCAGGCCCCGCCTCTGCCCACTCGCGAGCCCGATATCCACCTGGCCGAGCATCTCGCCGAGGCCGAACGGCTCGGGCTGCACTACGGCCCCGCCTTCCAGGCGATCTCCCGGGCCTGGGTCGAGGGTGACAGCATCCTCGGCGCCATCGAACCGCCCGCCGCGGTTCGCGACACCCTCGAGCCCCTGAACCTGCACCCAGGCATCCTCGACAGCGCCTTCCAGCTGTTTATTCCGCTGCTGGCCGAGGAGGCTCGCCGACAGGGAGTCGACGGCGACGGCATGGCCTTCGTGCCGGTGCGCGTCGGCCGCCTCCAGCTGCTCACCGATGCCGGCGTGCCGACGCTGGCCCATGCGCGCATGCTCAAGCACGCGCCACACTCCTTCACCGCCGACTTCGAACTCTTCGATGCCGACGGACAGGCCGTGGCAGTGCTCAGCGAGACGCGCTTCAAGGCGATTCGCCTGCGTCGCCAGCACCACCAGCGCTTCAGCTATCTGGATGTGGCGCTGACCCCGGCGCCGCGCCACAGCAGCGTCGATGCCCTCGACCTCGGCGCCCTGTATGCCGCCATGCCGAGCCTGCTCGACGACTTCACGCGCCTGACCGGCCGCCGCTACGCCAACGAGGTCGACCCACTGCTCGACAGCCTGGCCGACGCCTTCGCCGCCCAGGCCCTGCGCCGACTGGCGACTACTGAAAACACCCTCTCCCAGGCGCGCTATCGCGAGCTCACGCGCACCCATCTCGATGGCCGCCGGCTGCTCGACCAAATACTCGCCCACCTCCAGGCCGCTGGCCACCTCGAGGCTGACGAGCATGGCTGGACGCTAATGGACGACGAGGAAGCGGTCGCTCCCGAGGCCATCTGGCAGCTGCTGGTGCGCGACTATCCCGACCACTTCGCGCCGGTACAGCGCCTGGGGCGCTTCGGCCTGCACCTCGCGGCGCTGCTGGAGGGCCGAGTCACGGCCGAGGACCTGGGCCTCAACGCCGATGTCCTGGCGAACCTGACGCGCCAGTTACCGGGGGCCGCCGGCTGGCAGGCGATCGCCGGAGCCCTGCGCCAGGCGCTGCCCTCGGTTCTCGAGGGGCTGCCCAACGGCCAACGCCTGCGCCTGCTCGAGGCCGGTGCCGCCGCACCGGCGCTGGGGGAGCGACTCTGCGATCTGCTCGACCCCGACCGCTGCGATTACGCCATCCTCGGCGTGGGCGAGCAGGCCTGGCACCAGGTAGAGCAGCTGCAGCAGCGCTTCCCGCTGATCGATATCGAGCGCCTGGACGGCGCCGCCGCGCGAGGACCGCAGGCCCAGCTGGCCCTGGTCAGCCTCGAGCCCGGTCACTGCGAGCGCAACCGTCGCCTGCTGCAGGCCACGGCCCAGCGCCTGGCCCCCGGTGCCCAGCTGCTGGTAGTCGGCACCCAGCCCAGCGCCTGGCTCGACATCCTGCTGGCCACCCCTGGCCTCGAGGACGAAGGCGTCCTGCTGCAGGCCATGGAACGCGACGACGTTATCGCCGAACTCGCAGCCCTCGGCGCCGGCAATATCGAACAGATCCCGCTGGAAGACGACGAGCGCGGCGCCTACCTGGTCCATGCTCAATGGCATCAGGACCCTCAGCAGGACTTGGGCTCTACCCTTGGGGAAAGCGTCGAGACGGTCAGCTACCAGCTGATCGCCGACGACACTGGTCACTCTCTAGCCGAGCGTCTGGCCGCCGGTTTGGCCGCCCGCGGCCACCAGGCCCGGGTCACTGCTGCCGTCGACCCCATCGAGAATGGCGAAGGGCGACCCGTCACGATCATCGATCTACGACAGGGAGAGCAGCGCTGCGAGCACGCCATGCAGTGGGCCAAGTGCCTCGAGCCCCTCGGCGAGCAAGCCAGCCTATGGCTGATCACCCGCGGCGTCGCCCCCATGTGGCAAGGGTTGAACCGGCGATTAGCGCCCCCCGTAGGAGCCCGATTTATCGGGCGATTGGATTCAGGAGCCCAACTTACCGGTGGTCCGACATCTCGGCGATCAGCGGAGGCCACGCAATCACCCGGCGGCACCGAATCGCGCGATAAATCGCGCTCCTACAATGATCTGGGCACCTCCCCCGATCCTGTCGCCGAATCGCGCTCCTACAACCATCCGGTGGCGAATTCGGAGGTAATCCCCAATCTGGACGCCGCCCTCTGGGGCTTCAGTCGCTCCCTGGCCAACGAGTCGACCGGCTACGCTGTGCGCCTGCTCGACCTCCCCTCAGGGGAGCTCGACGACGCCGTGATCGAGGCGCTGCTCGACGAGCTGACCGCCCCCGATGCCGAGACCGAGATCGTGCTCGACGGCGATGGCCAACGCTTCGCCACCCGGCTGCGCACCGTGCCGGCTCCGACTGCCGCTGCCGAACCGCAACCGAACGAACGCCAGGCGATGACCCTGGGCTTCGAACTGCCTGGCCAGCTTCGCCACCTGCGCTGGACGCCGATAGCGCTGCCCCTGCCGGGCCCCGGCGAGGTGGAGATCGACGTCCAGGCCACCGGCCTCAACTTCCGCGACGTCATGTACACCCTCGGCCTGCTCTCGGACGAGGCGATCGAGAACGGCTTCGCCGGCCCCACCCTGGGCCTGGAGTTCTCCGGCGTGGTCGCCGCCGTGGGCGACGGGGTGGGCGACGGGGTGGAGGATCTCGCGGTGGGCGATGCGGTGGTAGGCTTCGGCCCCGCCAGCTTCAGCGATCGGTTGGTCGCCAGTCGCCAGGCCGTGGCACCGGTGCCCGAGGGCGTGAGCTTCGCCGCGGCGGCCACCATCCCGACCACCTTCTTTACGGTCTACTACGCGCTGAAGCACCTGGCGCGACTGGCCCCGGGTGAGAAGATCCTGATCCACGGCGCCGCCGGTGGGGTCGGCATCGCCGCCATCCAGGTCGCGCAGTGGCTTGGGGCGGAGATCCACGCCAGTGTCGGCAGCGACGAGAAGCGTGACTTCCTGCGCCTGCTGGGAGTCGAGCACCTCTACGATTCTCGCTCGCTGACCTTCGGCGAGGAGATTCTCGAGGTAACCGAGGGCCGGGGCGTCGATGTGGTGCTCAACTCCCTGGCCGGCGAGGCGATCAACCAGAACCTGCGCGCCCTGCGCCCATTCGGCCGCTTCCTCGAGCTTGGCAAGCGCGACTTCTACGAGAACACCCATATCGGGCTACGCCCGTTCCGCAACAACCTCAGCTACTTCGGTATCGACTCCGATCAGCTGATGAAGGAGCTCCCCGAGCTCACCGGCCAGCTATTCGGCGAGATGATGGCACTGTTCCAGGACGGCACCCTCACCCCGCTGCCCTATACCGCCTTTGCAAGCCAGCAGGTAGTCGAGGCCTTCCGCTATATGCAGCAGGCACGCCAGATCGGCAAGGTGGTGGTCACCCACGAACAGGCCCAGGCTCCCGCGGAACTCCGACACAAGCCGGGGGCTGGCCTCAGCCTACCGGCCGAGGCCAGCTACCTGATCACCGGTGGCCTGGGCGGTTTCGGCCTGAAGACCGCCCAGTGGCTTGCGAAAAACGGCGCCCGTCACCTGGTACTGGTGGGGCGCAGCGGTGCGTCCAGTGACGAGGCCCGGGCCGGCGTCGCCGAGCTCGAGGCCATGGGGGTCGAGGTGGTGGCCGCAGCCTGCGATATCACCGACCGCCAGGCGCTGGAGGCGCTGCTCGGCGAGTGCCGTGCCACGCTTCCCCCCCTGCGTGGCGTCGTGCATGCCGCCACGGTAATCGACGATGGCCTGATTCGGAACCTGGACGAGGCGCGCATCCGCCGGGTGCTGGCCCCCAAGATCGACGGCGCCCGCCATCTGGATGCCCTGACCCGCGGCGCCGATCTGGACTTCTTCGTCATGTACTCCTCGGCCACCACCCTGTTCGGCAACCCGGGCCAGGCCAGCTATGTGGCCGCCAACCACTGGCTCGAGGCGCTGGCGGCGGCGCGTCGCCACCAGGGCCTGCCCGCCACCTGCCTGCGCTGGGGGGCCATCGAGGATGTGGGCTTCCTGGCCCGCAACACCCGCACCCGCGACGCCCTGCAGGAGCGACTGGGTGGCGCGGCACTGCGCTCCGATGACGCCCTCCGGGTGATGGGGCAACTGCTGCTGGGCCGGGACGAGCAGCTCGGCGGCCCCAGCCTGGGCGTGCTGGAGCTCGACTGGTCGGCCCTGGCGCGCTTCCTGCCTACCGCCCAGAGCCCGCGTTTCAACGAGATCGCCCGCCAGGCCGATGATGATGGCCATAACGATGACAACGGCGACAATCTCGCGGAGCTCTTCGCCACGCTGAGCCCCAAGGAGCTGCACACGGCGGTGATCGACCTGCTGCGCGCCGAGCTCGCCGCCATCCTGCTGATCGATGAGGAGAAGATCGATACCCAGCGCTCGGTCTACGAGATGGGCTTCGACTCGCTGATGGGGGTCGAGCTGATGACTGCCATCGAGTCACGTATCGGTATCAATGTACCGGTGATGGTGCTGAGCGAAGCCTCGACCATCGACAAGCTGGCCGGCGTGCTGATCCAGAAGCTGCAGCACGGCGGTGACGAGGAGGAGCCGGACGAAAGCGACCGGTTCGCGACACTGACCAGCCAGCATGGCGCCGCGGAGCTCGGCCAGGATGCCAGGCAGATCGAGGGAGTCCAGCCATGAGCCAACGTCGTGTCGACCTCAAGAACCAACTGCTGGCCCAGGCCCGCAAGCGCCAGCGCCCGCGTGACAAGGCGGGGGCGCCCTTGTCGACGGAACGGGGAGCACAACCCGGGGCTGGCACGGCCGGCAGCGTGCCGGAGCGCTTTACCCGCTTCGATGCGCACCCCGGTTACTTGCAGATCAGCATGCTGCGCGAAGGGGCCCGCCGGCTCGGCCTGACGGACCCCTTCTTCAAGGTGCATGAGGGCAACGCCGGGGCCACCTCGACCATCGATGGCCGCGAGGTCATCAACTTCGCAAGCTACAACTACCTGGGGTTCTCCGGCGATCCTCGGGTCAATCGCGCCGGCCAGCAGGCCCTGGAGCGCTACGGCAGCTCGGTCTCGGCCAGCCGGGTGGTATCCGGTGAGCGTCCGATCCACCGCGAGCTGGAGCAGGCCATCGCCGCCGCCTACGGTGTGGAAGACGCCGTCGCCTTCGTCAGCGGGCATGCCACCAACGTCTCCACCCTCGGCTATCTGCTGGGCCCCCGGGACCTGGTGCTCCATGATGAGTACATTCACAACAGCTCACTGGTGGGGGCCCAGCTCTCCGGGGCCAAGCGAATCCCCTTCCCCCACAATGACGCCGCGGCGCTGGATGCAATGCTCACCCGGTATCGCGGCCAGTTCGAGCGTGTGCTGATCGTGATCGAAGGGCTCTACAGCATGGATGGCGATGTGCCGGACCTGCCGCGCTTTATCGAACTCAAGCGCCGCCACCAGGCCTGGTTGATGGTCGATGAGGCCCACTCATTCGGGGTGCTGGGCGATCACGCCCTCGGCCTGCGCGAGCACTTCGACCTGCCCGCCGAAGAGGTGGATATCTGGATGGGCACCATGAGCAAGAGCCTGGCCGGCTGCGGCGGCTATATCGCCGGCTGCACCGCCCTGGTGGAGACCCTGCGCTACCTGGCACCGGGGTTTCTGTATAGCGTCGGCATGCCCGCCCAGGTCGCCGCTCCATCGCTCACCGCCCTGCAGCTGATGCAGCAGGAACCCGAACGGGTCCAGGCCCTGCATGACATCTCGCGCTACTTTCTGGAGCAGGCTCGAGAGATGGGGTTCGACACCGGCCACAGCATCGGCGCCGCGGTAATCCCGGTGATAGTCGGCAGCTCCCCCCTCGCCGCCAGGCTCTCCCACGACCTGTTCGAGCGCGGCATCAACGTCCAACCTATCCTCCACCCCGCAGTACCGGAGAAGAGCGCCAGGCTGCGTTTCTTCCTCAGCTGCGAGCACACTCACGAACAGATCGACCAGACCTTGAGCGCCCTAGCCAGTGCCATGGCGGTATAACTGTCGCAGCAACGTCGTAGGAGCGCGATTTATCGCGCGATTGATAGGTCACTGCAGCTGCCACCTCGTAGGAGCTCGATTTATCAGGCGATCTGATCGTCGGCGATTGCCAACACCATCGCCGGATAAATCCGGCTCCTACAATGGTACTTCGGCGGCAACGTCGTAGGAGCCCGATTTATCGGGCGATTCCAGCCACGGAGTAACCACAGCCCCTCGTAAGAGCCCGATTTATCGGTGGTCCGACATGTCGGCGATCTGGACGTCAGCGATTGACCAGCGTTAACCAAAACCAAACCACCTGGCACAGCTTCATCGCCGACTCTATATTGACCGGTAACCTGTCATTGTTGGGTAATCGTCATGGACAAACCACATGGCCATTCGCTTCGTAAGGGGCGTGTATCCCTACCCGGCCATTACTATCTTGTCACCATTGTTACCCGTCACCGGCAACCCTGGTTTCATACCTATGGCCATGCGGCCATCGCGTCACGCAACCTCTACCACCATACCGTACTGGCCAGTGCAGAAACCCTATCCTTCGTCGTCATGCCAGACCACATTCACTGGCTTCTGGAGCTACATACCAACCTTTCCGAAGCAGTGCGCAAGTACAAGAGCCGCGTTTCCTGGGAGGTCGGCATCCCCATATGGCAACGCGGCTTCCATGATCACGCTCTGAGAAAAGAGGAAGACCTGCGGCGAGTCGCGCGCTACATCGTCGCCAACCCTCTGCGTGCTGGTCTGGTTGACAACATTGGCGACTATCCCTATTGGAACGCCATTTGGCTATAAGGGCACCTGATCGCGGGATAAATCCGGCTCCTACAATGACACTACGGCGGCAACGTTGTAGGAGCGCGATTTATCGCGCGATTGATATGGCACCGCCACCAACACCATCGCCGGATAAATCCGGCTCCTACAACGGCACTACGGCGGCAACATCGTAGGAGCACGATTTATCGCGCGATTGATATGGCACCGCCAAACACCATCGCAGGATAAATCCGGCTCCTACAACGGCACTACGGCGGCAACATCGTAGGAGCACGATTTATCGCGCGATTGATATGGCACCGCCAAACACCATCGCCGGATAAATCCGGCTCCTACAACGGCACTACGG